>JAXMBY010000028.1:0-77123 GCA_046349655.1 Planctomycetota bacterium | reverse complement strand
AGGTGCTCGCCGCGCACGGCGCGAGCCTGCTCGACGGCCTGCTCCGCACCTGGGTGTTCGTGCGCGACATCGACAATCACTACGCTCACATGGTCGCCGCGCGGCGCGATCTGTTCCGCGACGCCGGCCTCACGCCCGCCACCCGGTTCGTGGCGAGCACTGGCATCGAGGGCGCCTCGCACGCGCCCGGGGCGCTGGTGTCGCTCGACGCGCTGGCGGTGGTGGGCCTGCGGCGCGAGCAGATCATCCGCATCGAGGCGCGCGATCACCTCAATCCCACCAGCGAGTACCAGGTGACGTTCGAGCGCGGCACCAAGGTCCTCTACGACGACCGCAGCCACATCTTCATCTCCGGCACCGCCAGCATCGATCACAGGGGACAGATCCTGCATCCCGGCGACGTCGTCAAGCAGACGCACCGCACGCTCGAGAACATCGAGTGCTTGCTGCAGAACGCCGGCGCCCGGTTCGACGACCTGACCATGATGATCGTGTACCTGCGCGACGCTGCCGACGCGGCGGTGGTCGAGCAGCGCCTCAGCGAGTTCCTGACTCGCCCCGTGCCGCGGGTGATGGTGCACGCGCCGGTGTGCCGCCCCGGCTGGCTGGTCGAGATCGAGTGCATGGCCGCGCGTCCGGCAGAGCGAGGGGCGTTGCCACGCTACGGTTGATCAGGCTCGCGCAGCTTCTGCAGCTGGGAGCCGACCTCTCAGAACGAGGGCCGCGACTCTGGCGCGGCGGGCCTCAGCGCGATTCACAGTATCGGTAGTTCGCCTCCACGGCACACCGGAACTCGGGAGTTGCTACCAGCATGACGTCGCTCGCGCCTGGGTAATTCCGATTGTCGTAGACCAGCACCTTGAAGGGGAAATGCTGGCCATAGTCGTGCGATTCCGCGTAGGTCAAGTGAGCAATGGAACCCTTCTGTTTCCACTTCTCGAACCACATGGCGTACACCGTGCCATGCTCGCCGCTCCGGATGCATTTCCTCCAGTGCAGGCCTCCGTCCGTTGGGTTCTGCTCGAACGGGCCCGCGAAGCTCGAGCCACCGTCGAAGGAAACCAGGGTGTAGATGTGCAGGTAGGGACCCGTGTCTTTCCAGTACAACAGGGTGATGACACCTTCGTCCGAAACGGATAGTTGCACGCTGTAGGCCACGTCCAGAGTGATTGACGGTGGAAAGGGTTGCCCTCGCAGCGTGCGCGTGAATCCCAGCGTCTGATCGCTCCGGATCCAGGCCAGCGAGACGAAGCCGAGCTGATCGACGGCGACCGTCGGGCTCCAGTTCGTGGTCCCTTCTTCCAGGACGAGCCGCTCGGCCTTCGAGAAGACCGGATCTCCCGGGCTGGCCTGAGTTGCGCCATGCGTCTCGGGCCAGACCGAGTGGAGATAGAAGAAGCTCGTGCCCGATGCCCAGGCAAAGTGCAGCTGGTGGTCCGGGTCGATGTGCATGGCGAAGTACGTGGAGGGACCGGGCGCGGAAGGGTCTGGCGTCACGAGCGGTGCGAACGTCTGACCCACGTCGTCCGTCCACGTGATCGTGAGCCCGTGGCTGCCGAACCAGGCAATGTAGGCGCGGCCGCCCACGGTTCCCTCGACTTCTGGCATCGTGAAGAGCGCCGCGCTCTCGGATCCAGGAATGCGCACGGCGGGGCCCCAGGCCTTGCCGTCGAGGCTGGATTGGTAGTAGACGCCGCAGAAGTTGGACGGGGAGCACGAGGGATCCGCTCCGGTGTACGCCACGTGGCGACGGCCTTGATCGTCGACGCCCAGCGCTGGACTCGATTGTCCGTAGGCCGAAGGATCGAGGAACTCCTCGAGCGTCGTCCACTCGCGGGTGGCTCCGTGGTCACCCGGGGACAGGAGCAGGCCGATCACGAACGAGATCGCAATGGCTTCCATGACAGTACCTCAATTGCGATATACGAACACCTCGCCGGTGAATCCCGACTCGGGAATGAACAGTGAGCCTCAACGATCCCGGCGCGCAGATCCGCCCGGCACCGCGCTGCGCGCGCGCTCGCGTTCAGCTGGCATGCACGATCCAGCGGCCCGCCGAGGATGTGCCTCACCACGACTCACAATACCTATAGTTCGTCTCGACCGCGCACTTGAAATCGGGGGTTACGACTAGCATCGCATCGTTGGCACCAGGGTAGTTGCGGTTGTCGTAGACCAGTACCTTGAAGTCGAAGTGCTCTCCATAGTCATGTGATTCCGCATAGGTCAGGTGCCCAATGGAGCCTTTCTGTTTCCATTTCTCGAGCCACATGGCGTACACTGTGCCATGGTCGCCGCTCCGGATGCACTTCCTCCAGCCGAGCCCCCCATCGGTGGGGTTCTGCTCGAACGGGCCCTCGAAGCTCGTGCCGCCATCGAACGAGAGCAGGGTATAGATGTGCAGGTAGGAGCCCGTGTCCTTCCAGTAGAGCACCGTGATGACTCCCTCGTGCGACACCACGACTTGCACACTGTAGGCCACGTCTAGCGTGATCGAGGGTGGAAACGATTGCCCACGCAGTGCACGAGTGAAACCCAGCGTCTGGTCGCGTCGTATCCAAGCCAGCGAGACGTATCCTAGCTGGTCCACGGCAACGGTCGGGCTCAGGTCGATGGTCCCATCCTCGAGGGTCAGTCGCTCGGCCTTCGGGAATACCGGGTCAAGAGGGAGCGCCTGGTTGGCGCCACGTGTCGCTGGCCAGCTAGAGTGGAGATAGTAGAAGCTGGTTCCCGAGGTCCAGGCGAAATGCAGTTGGCCGGCGGGATCGATGTGCATCGCGAAGTTGGTAATGGCCCCAGGGGCCGAAGCGTCTGGTGTGATTAGCGGCGCAAACGACTGGCCCAGGTCGTCGGTCCAGGTGATCGTGAGCCCCTGGTCCCCAAACCAAGCGATGTATGCGCGCCCACCGACGGCTCCCTCGACCTCCGGCTGTACGAACAGCCCAACGGTTTCGGACCCGGCAATTCGCACCGCCGAGGTCCACGTGTTGCCGTCGCTGCTGCATTGGTAGTAGACCCCGCAGAAGTTGGAGGGATAACACGATGGGTCAGCGCCCGTGTAAGCGACGTGTCGGCGCCCTCGATCGTCGACACCCAGTGCCGGGCTCGATTGCCCGTACGTCGAAGGATCACGGAACTGCTCGAGCGCCGTCCATTCACGGGCGGTTCCGTGGCCACCAGAGCCCAGCTGAAGCAGGATCAGAAATGGAAGAGCGTCCACGGTAGTTCCTCAGTTGCGGTAAACGAATGCCTCTCCGGTGAATCCTGACTCGGGGATGAGGGCATTGAAGGCGCCGACGACGATGTCATCCCTTTGGAACAGCGATCCCCAGCGGTCACCTTTCGAGAGCGCGGCGCCGAAGCGCTCGTCCGGGTTCGGGGTTGGATCGGCAAAGGTGACGAACGGCCACGTGCTGGCCTGGCCGGTGCTCGCGCGAAACAGGCAGTATTTGCCTTCCTCGGAACCAGCGATCGCCACGTCATGACGCGGTGCGCCGACGACGAGGTCGAGATAACCAGAGTTGTCGGTGTCGGCCCAAAGCACGGAGAACCCAAAGCCGGCACCGACCTGCGATGGGTACCCTTCCTGAGAGAGCAGGATGGTGTCGAACACATTCCACGTGAATCCCGCGGGTGCCAACCCACGTGCGACGTTCACGAATCCCTCCACGTTGCTCGTCGCGCCATCAATCAAGACGTAGCCTGGTGAGCCGACCGCCAGGTCAGTCAGTCCATCTGCGTTGTAGTCACCAACAGCGATCGAGCTACCGAGGCGTCCGCCCACGACGAAGTAGCTGCCACCGGCATAGTCCCAGCTCCCGGCAGAGTTGTCCCAGGCATGCTGCGTGGCAACCTGGCCAGTTCACCTGTACATCACCAGCCTGCTGCAGCGGGACGCTGCGGCCCGAAGAGTCCCGGGCGCGCCGATCACGACGTCGCCCAGGACTGGCGCGCCCGCAGAATTGCCGAACTCTCCGATCGCCAGGGCCCAGCCGAAATTGTTGTGAGCATCTCGCTGGCCTGGCTGCTGGTAGAGGTGGGTGTGCCGGAACAAGGAACCGGGTGCCTTTGGCGGGTTTAGAAACAGGTCGACGGCGCCCGCTTCCTGCATTGATGGTGAGATCGACACGTCGTCGGCATACGGAGCGCCGACGGCGATGTCGGGTCCACCTTGGTCATCGAGTGGGCCGATGGAGATGCTGGAGCCGAACTTGCCTCCATGGTTGGTCCCGCTATCCACGTCGCCCGACTCGACATCGAGAACTGTGTAGGAGGCGTACGGGATGGGTGCGAGAGCGTTCCAGGGTCCCCAGAAGATGTACACCCGTCCCTGATGGATTCGTGTTCCGACGTCTTGCTGCGGCGCAGCGATCACGACATCCAGATAAGGGTCGCTGTCGATGTACGCCACGGCGATCGCCTGGCCGAAGTGAGCATATGCCTGGATCTCCGAGCCTGGTGCGGTCATTCGGAACTGCTGGGTGGTTGGACTGATCATGGAGGGAACGAAGTCGACGGCGCCCGCTTCGGTCGCTCCGCTTGCTGTAGCGCGCGGCGAGCCGACGAGGATCCAATCCTTGTTGGGCGGCGTGATGAGGCGTCCTGCTGCGACGGCGGCACCGAACGCAGCGCCAATCTCAGGCGAGAGGGGTGTGATGTTCTCGATCGTCTGCGCGCGGGCAGCAAAAGCGAAGGAGATCAGGCAGACGCAGGCAGACGCAGGCAGACGCAGGCAGACGCAGGCAGGCTGGCATCATGGCTCGATCCTCCCTATTGTTTGACCTCCGCGACCTTTATCACCAGAGCCAGGGTTCTTGTCAAGGTGTCGCGCGTCCGGCAGAGCGAGGGGCGTTGCCGCGCTACGGTTGATCAGGCTCGCGCAGCTTCTGCAGCCATGCGCGGTTCTTCTTCAGCGATGGCGCGCGCAAGAACGCCAGGAACGTCGTCTCGAGCGTGTCGAGCACGCGCTTGTTGCCGAACAGCACGAGGTAGTTGGCGAACTGCAACAGCTGGATCTGGCGCGGGGTGTAGCTCTCCGGGTGCGTCGTGGTGCGGTCGGCGTGGGGCTGGTAGATGCGCTGGCCAACGCAGTTGCCGCTCAGGCTCACCGGGCAGTGCTCCTTGAACTTCTTCTGCTGGTCGTAGCCGAACAAGTCGGTGAGGCTCACGCGCAGCGCCGCGGCGATGCGATGCAGCGTCTTGAACGACGGCTCGATGTGATCGTTCTCGATGCGCGAGAGGTATGCGGCCGCCAGGCCCGCGCGCCGGGCGACCGCCGCCTGGCTGATGCTCTTCGCTTGGCGGATCTCGCAGATGCGTCTTCCGAGGCTCATGTCGGTGGTCCTCTGGCCGTGCGCACGCGAGCGAGGCGCGTGCCGCGCGGTCAGACGCGACGCGTGGCGGCGTGGTTCCGTGCCGCCGGCGGGGACGGGGATGGCCAGCTCGTCGGCCGCGGCCGCGCGCATGGGGACTCTTCCGCGCCCGGCGCGCAAATGCGCCCGGCACCGCGGCGGACTTCTCAGAATGACGCCATCGCCGCCAGCAGCGCGGCCCGCGCTCGTCCCACCGCCATCAGCGCCAGCGTGAGGGTTGCTCGCGCAGCTCGTGCACGCGCATGCGATCGCACCACTCGAGGAACTCGCCGCGCGGCGCGCCGCGCCACTGCAGGTCGTCGAGCGATGCTGCGAGCGGCACGTCCTCGACCAGCGTCGCGAGCTGCCGGTACAGGAGCGCGTCTGCGAACCGCGCGAACAGAGTTGCGGCGAGCACCGGGCGGAAGCGGATGCGCCGGCTCCACTGGCTCGGGTCGCGCGGGATGTCCTCGAGGTGCGGGTACTGCGACAGCAAGGCGGCCGCGGTCGCCTCGCCGAACCCCGACAGACCCGGAATGCCGTCGGCGTCGTCGCCGGTGAGCGCGAGCAGGTCGGGGATGCTCCGGGGCCGAACGCCGCGGCGCAGGACCAGCGCCGGCTCGTCGATGACCTTGCGGCGGATGCGATCCACCTGCACGACGTGATCGCCGACCAGGCACTGGCCGAGGTCCTTGTCGGGCGTGAGGATGCGCACCTGTTCGAAGTCCCTTCCCCAGCGCGCTGCGGCAGTGGCGAGCGCATCATCCGCTTCCCACTCGTCCATCGACCACACCAGGAGCCCGAGCGCGCGCGCCGCGTCCTCGACCAGATCGAACTGCGCGAGCAGCTCTGCGGGCACGCCGGCCTCGGTCTTGTAACCCGCGAACAGCCGGTTGCGGAACGATCGGATCGGATTATCGAAGGCGATCGCGAGGTGCGTGGGCCGCTCCTCGGCATCGGCCAGCAGCGCGAGCATCGACGACACCACGCCGACGGTTGCCTTCACGTCGCGGCCGTCCTCGATCGCGTGCGGCGGCCGCCGGGAGTAGTGCGCCCGGAACAGCTCGAACGTGCCGTCGATCAGATGCAATCGCGACATGGTGACACGACCTCGAGTTCCGCATGCGCTGTGGCACTGCCGCCGCTTCCATCTTTCCCGAATCAGCGGCACGATGCTAGAGTGCGGTGCGGGTCGGCGTCGTGGTCCTCGATCGCTCGTGCTCGCCGCGTGCGTCCTCTGCTTGCTCGGGCTCGAGGTGGCGCTGCGCTGCCAGGGCGGACCGGGCGGCAACTGGTTCGCTTCCAGCCCGCAGCACCAGGCGTTCCTCGAGCGGCACGTGCGCCGCAACACCCAGGGCTTTCGCGACCGCGAGTTCACGCCGAAGCGGCCCGGCAGCGTGCGCATCCTCGCGGTCGGCGACTCGTTCACGTTCGGCGACTCGATCGTGGACGTGGCCGACACGTGGCCGCGCGTGCTCGAGCAGCGCCTGCGCAGCGCGGGCCGCGACGTCGAGGTGTTGAACCTCGGCTGGTCGGGGACCAACACGCAGGACCAGTGCGGGCCGGCCGAGCAGCTGGTGCCGCCGGGCGAGGCAAGGTTGGGCGACGCGGCGAAGGAGCCGCGTCGGGGCATACGCTCGAAGGTGTGCGTGGCCGACTGGAACGGCGACGGACTGCCCGATCTCCTGCTCGGCGACTACGCGACGCAGAAACCCGATCGCACCGAGCCGACTGCCGAGGAGCGTGCCGAGCACGCTCGCATCCGCGGCGAGCTCTCCCCGATCGAGGCGCGCCACCGCACGCTGGTCGATCGGCTGTACGGCCGGGCACGGGTCAAGGACAAGGACGCGAGCGAGAAGCCGCTGCGCCAGAAGCTGCCGCCCGAGTACGAGCAGCACGGCTGGATCCGGCTGTTCCTGCGCAAGCCGCGGGCGAGCTAGCGACACGATCGTTTGCCGGCGCTGACCCGGACGATCACTCGCTGCCCAGCAGGAGCGCGAGCCCGGCGCTGAACGAGATGCCGCGGCTCGCGCCGGGGTCGAGCTCCATGACCTGCATGAACACGCCGAGGCCGCACAGCGCGGGATCGCAGTTCACTGCGACCGGCAGCGTGATCCCCGCGCCCGGCAGCGGCAGCGGCAGCACGAGGCTCGGGATGAGCAGCAAGGTGCCGCCGAACACGGTCGGGATGTCCGCCTGCGCGAGGCCGGCGACCAGCACCGCCTGCGTGGCGTGACCGTACGAGCTGCCGATGGTGAGGTCGATGGTGCGGCACAGCACGGGCACCTCGCACTGCAGCGCGGGGATGCCGCTCGTGCCAGGCCAGCCCGCACCATAGCTCGTGCTGGTGGCGACGCACGATGATCGCAGTTCGAGCTTGGTGACGAACGCATCGTAGTCGCCGTTCCAGGACTCGTCGTAGGCGAGCGGCGTGGTGGGGAAGAACTTCGAGTAGGTGGAGCCGGTGACGTAGGCGATGCGCTGCGGGTCGAGCGCGATGCCGACGCCCTCGTCCAGACCGCTCTTGCCGAGGAACGTCGCATAGAGCAGCTTCGAGCCGGTCGGGTCGAGCTTGCAGACGAATGCGTCGCTCGAGCCATTGAACGTGGTGCAGTAGGCGCCGATGGTGCTCGAAAATCGCCGATGCAGTCACGCCGGTGACATAGGCGTTGCCGTCGTCATCGATGGCCAGGTCCCAGGCGACGTCGTTGATGATGCCGCCGATGAAGGTCGAGTAGATCAGCGCGCTGCCGGCAGGGTTGAGCTTGAACACGAACCCATCGTAGCCCTGGTTGAAGCTCCGGTCGTACGCATCGTCGGTGACCGGAAAATCCTCCGATCGGGCTTCGCCGGTCACGAACGCATTGCCCTGGCCGTCGACGGCAATCGCGTGCCCCTCGTCGCGAACCGGCGCCGACACGAACGTCGAATAGACCAGGTTGCGGTCGCCGACATCGAGGCGGAACACGAACGTGTCGAGCGAGCTCGAATAGGAGCGATCGAACGCGCCGCTGGTGGTGGGGAAATCGCTCGAGCGCGTGCGGCCGGTGACGTAGACCTGATCGCTGCCATGGAAAGCGAGGTCGAAGCCGTCGTCGAACGAGCCGCCGCCGACGAAGGTCGAGTACAGCAGCGACTGGCCGGTGGCGCTGAGCTCGGCGACGAACACGTCATAGTCGCCGTTGCGCGTCTTGTCGAACGCGTTCGAGGTGACCGGGAAGTCGCTCGATCGCACGCCGCCCGTGAGCCAGGCGTTGCCGCTCGGATCGAGGTCGACTCCCAGGGCATAGTCGTCGCCGCTGCCGCCGAGCAGGGTCGAGTACGTGGCCACGCCGGTTGCATCGAGCCGGCATGCGAACACGTCGCCGTCGCCGTGATGGCTGCGCGAGTAGGCGCCTGGAGTGGTCGGAAAATCCGCCGAGCGGGTGGTGCCAACCACGACCGCGTTGCCGGCGGCATCGATCGCAAGGTCGGTACCGGTGTCGTCATCGTCGCCGCCGAAGTAGGTGGCGTAGACCACGTCCTGTCCGGATGGCGCGAGCTTCACCACGAACACGTCCTGCCCGGAGCCTGGCGGGTCGGGAAAGGCGCTGCCGGTGAACGGAAAATCGAGCGAGGCGGTCACACCGGCGACGTACGCGGCGCCCCCGGCATCCACCCTGACCGCGCCGGCGCGGTCCTCGCCCGAGCCCCCCAGGAACGTCGAGTACTCGAGCAGGGGATCGATGATCAGCAGCTGGCCGGGATCGCGGCCGTCGACGGCGAAGCCGAAGCGCGCCGCCCCCAGCATGCGGAAGCGGCTTGGCAGCACGCGCCGTTCGCCGCGCACGATCTGGTAGCTGAGCGGCCGACGCTGGCGCAGCACACCGCTCGCCGTGGTCATGATCAGGTCGCCGTGGTCATCGATCGCGAGCGACCTCAAGCCGCGGCAGTCGATCGCGATCGCGTCCGGGCTGGTGCCGGGCGCGACGATCAGGTCGTACTCGAGCGCGTCGGTCGCAGCGTGCACCACCAGGTCGATGCCCGGATAGACCTGAGTGTAGTGCACCTCGTCGTAGCACGGCACGCCGATCAGCCACTGCGCGGAATCGCTGCCGCGCAGGTAGTTGATGCGCCCGGCGCGCTCGCACTGTCCCACCAGGGACACGTGGCTCGAAGCGTTCGCGAGCTGGAGCTCGATCGCGTCGTCTGGCCTGCCGCGCGCGCGGCACAGCGTGATCGCATGCGGCGACAGCAGGATCGCCGCGCCCGCGCGCTGAGAGACGAACCGGCAATCGGCGCGAGCCTGGCCGAGGTTGGGTGCGAACGTGGACCGGAGCGACCGTGGCGCGCTTGCTGCGGTCGATGCGACGAGCGCGAGCAAGGCACTGGAGCAGAGTGCCCTACGCATGTTCCATCCCGGGTGTCTATCTTGAGAGGCGGTCGTGCGGTGCATCGATGGTCCCTCGTCCACCGTGCACGCGCCCCATTGGCAAGCGGCGCCGGTGTGAGCGCAAGCACAAAATCAGAGTGTGCAAACGTGAGGCAGTGCGCAGGGGCTCACCCGGTGTCGCGCGCATGCGAGCAGCACGCGCCGTCGGGCTCGATCACGCGCTCGCTGCGATCGCCTGGCGGTGGCGCTTTCTGCACCGATGGCGCGCGGCCCGGGCACAACGACCGGCCGCCGATGACAGGCTCCAGGGCGCTTCTCGCCATCGCGCGCGCTCGCGAGCTTTATCCGATCGGATCGAGAACAGGAAGCGCGATTCGCATGGGAGATGAGGCGTACCCGGCGGCACGTGCGCGCTGGCGGTGCCGGCCGGCAGGCCGCGCATGGCGCGCGGCATTCTGGGCGCCGTGATGTGCTGCTCGCGCTCTCGCTGGCGGCGATCACGCTGGCGGTGTTCGCACGCGCGCTCGGCAACGATTTCCTGCGCTACTACGACGACGATGCCATCTACGTGCTGCGCAACCCGCACGTGACCTCGGGGTTGACGATCGACAGCGTTCTCTGGGCATTCACGTCGACCTACGCTGCGAACTTCTCCGGCATCCGCTCACCCGGTGGTCGCACCAGCGACGACGCTGTTCGGCCTCGATCCCTGCGGGCATCACGCGACCAGCGTCCTCTGGCACGCGGCGAACGTGGTGCTGCTGTTCGTCCTGCTGCGGTGGGCGACCGGCGCGGTGTGGCAGAGCGCGCTCGCGAGCATCCTGTTCGCAGTGCATCCGCTGCGCGTCGAGTCAGCGGCGTGGGTGGCGGAGCGCAAGGACGTGCTGAGCGCATGGTTCTGGCTCGCCACCATGCTCGCCTACGTGCGCTACGCGCGCGCGCCCAGCAACGCGCGCTACGTCCTGGTCGCGATCCTGTACGCGCTCGGCCTGATGGCGAAGCCGATGCTGGTGAGCCTGCCGTTCGCGCTGCTGCTCCTCGACCACTGGCCGCCCGCGCGCGCCGCGCGGCCGCGATCGCTGGTGAAGGAGAAGCTGCCGTTGATCGTGCTCGCCGCGGCGTCGTGCGTGGTGACGGTGATCGCCCAGCGCGCCGGCGGCGCGGTCGCGAGCACCGGCGCGATCCCGCTCTCCGCGCGCATCGGCAACGCGCTCACCGCCTACGTGATCTACCTGCAGCAGATGCTGTGGGCCAAGGCGCGTGGGCGGGCATCTATCCGCATCCTGGAACAGCGCCTGCTCGGTGGCGCGCTACGTGGGCGCAGCGATCCTGCTCGCCGGGGTTCAGCATCGCCGTCGCGCCGGCGGCCGCGACTGGCGCCCTGCTGTTCGGCTGGCTCTGGTATCTCGGCACGCTCGTGCCGGTCATCGGCATCATCCAGGTGGGCAGCCAGGCGCATGCCGATCGCTACACTTACCTGCCATCGATCGGCCTGTGCATCGCGCTGGTGTGGGGGACGAACGACCTGCTGGCAGCGCGCCGACCCGTAGCCGAGCGCATCGCCATCGCCATCGCCGCCGGCGCGATCGCTGCGCTGTCGGTGAGCACGTGGCAGCAGATCGGCTACCGCAAGGACAGCATCACCGCGTACCGGCGCGCACTCGACCTCACGCCGGACAACCACGTCGCGTACGCGGGGCTGGGATGCGCGTTCGCCGAGATGCACCGTCTCGACGAGGCGGTCGAGAACCTGCGCGCGGCGGTGCGCATCAAGCCGGACTGGGGGCCGGCGCACGGCAACCTCGCCATCGCGCTCGCCATGCAGGGCCGCATGCAGGATGCGCGCGCCGAGCTGCGCCGCGCCTGGCAATGCCACTGGAGCATTCCCGAGGGGCGGGCAGCGGAGCTGCGCGCATGGATCGACGGCGAGCACGAGCCGCAGTGACCCGGAGCAGCAGCATGACCCGGCGGGCGCACGAACGGCAGGTCGCGGCCAGAGCCGCTCGCCTCAAGCGAGCGTGAGCTGGCCGCACAGCCGCGCGACCTGGTCAGTGCCATCGAGCTCGATGCGGCGCTGCTGCCGCGCTGCGCGGATCGGCTGCGCCTCGTCGTCGAGCAGCCGGCGCACCGAGCGATACAGCTGCTCGGGATCGAGGGCGTCGGGGTGGGCGAACTCGATCAGGCCGAGCTCGGCCAGGCGGCGCGCGCGCACCAGCTGCTCCTGACGATGCATCACGCGCGGGACCACGAGCGCCTTCCTGCCCAGCGCGAGCGTCTGCGTCATCGTGTTGTAGCCGCACGTCGAGACGATCAGATCGGCGCGCGCCAGGTAGGCGCTGGTCGACGTGACGAACTCGACGAGCTGGACCGGCAGCCCTGCGCTCGCCTCGGCGAACCGCGCCTGCAGCTCGGCGGACAGGAACGGGCCGGTGAGCACGATGGTCGCGAAATCCACCTCGGCCGCGTGGCGGCGCAGCATCGCCAGGTGGGTGGAGATCAACGCCTCGCCGCCGTCGCCGCCGCCGATCGTCACCACCACCAGCGGCTTGCCGCCGGTGGCGATGGCAGCCGCCTCGGCGTCGAGCTGCGGCGACGGCTGCTCCTGCACGTAGTGGCAGAACGTGGTCCGCGCGATCAGGTCGGGCGGGAAGTCGTACTCGCGCACCGTGTCGTACACGTCCTGGCAGCCGTACACGAGGATGTGATCGTAGAACCTGCGCAGCAATCCGTACATGTCCTGCTCGCGCCACAGCGACTTCACGTACGGCGCGTCGTCGATGATGTCGCGCAAGCCGAGCAGCTTGATGCAACCAGGCTGGTGCCGCGCGAGCCACTCGAGCGTTGCCAGCAGCTCGCCCTTCATGCCGAGCGGCGCGTGGTCGACCAGCAGCACGTCGGGACGGAAGTCCTGCAGCGTGTGCAGGACGAGGTTCGAGCGCAGCTTGAGCACGCCGTCGCCGGACAGGCCGAGCGTGCGCGAGGTGTACTGCTCGGCGGCGACCTTGCGCACGGCCGGCAGCTTGATGTAGTCGACCCCTTGCGGCAGCGTGTAGCGGTGCACGGCCGGCGAGCCGGTGAGCATCAGCGCCGACAGGCCGGGATATGCGGTGGTGAGCGCCTGGGCGATGTTGGTGCAGCGCCGCAGGTGGCCGAGGCCGACGGTGTCGTGGGAGAAGATCGCCATGCGCGTGCCGGCGCCGAACCGGCGTGCCGCGCTCGGCGCGGCGTGCACGCGCGCCGGCTCGCGCGCGTTGCGCTCGCGCAGCAGGAGCACCATGCCGCGGCGCGAGTCGTCGGTGTCGGTGAGGTCCTTGAGCTGCCACTCGATCTCGAGCTCCGCGCCGCTGTGCGCGATCAGGGTTGCCGCGACCGGTGCGTGCGCGGTCGCCGGCTCCCTGGTGCACAGCGCCTGAGCCAGCAGGCTCTGCAGGCTGCGCAGGCGCACGATGTCGAGCACGTGGCGATCCAGCGCCTCGCTCTGGCTCCAGCCGGTGAGCTGCACTGCCTTCTGATCGAGAAAGGTCACGAAGCCGTCGACGTCGGTGACGATGACTGCATCGCCGGCACCGGCCACGGCCGAGGCGAGCGCGCGCTGGCTCTCGCGCACCTGCCGCATGCGCTGGTGCTCGCTGAACGCGGTCGACACCGTGGCGCGGATCTGCGGCTTGGTGAACGGCTTCACCAGGTAGCCGTTGGCGCCCACTTCCTGGGCGCGCGCGATCGTGGTCGCATCGCCGAACGCGGTGAGGAACACCAGCGCCGGGTCGTAGCGCTTGCGCAGCTCGCGCGCCACCTCGATGCCATCGTCGCCCGCGGCCAGCTTCACGTCCATGAGCACCAGGTGCGGGGCATCGTTGCGCGCCGACCGCAACGCCTCGGTCGCGGTCGCCGCGGTGCCGGTCACGGTGTAGCCGAGCTCGTCCAGCGCCATGCGCAGGTGCGCCTGGATGATGTGCTCGTCCTCGACGATCAGGACCTTGCGCTCTGCGACCATGTCAGCTTGCCTCCAGCGGGAACTCGATGCGGTAGGCGGCGCCCTGGCGCCCGTCGAACAACAGCTGGCCGTTCAGCTGGCCGGTCAGCAAGCTCACCAGCGACAGGCCGATGCTGTTGCCGTTGCTGCGGGTGAAGTCGTGCACGAAGCCGCTGCCGTCGTCGGCCACCTCGAGCACGATGCGCGCGCCGTCACCGGCATTGCACGTGACCTTGATCTCGCCCGCGTCGCGCTTGCCGAACGCATGCTTGAACGAGTTGGTGACCAGCTCGCTGACGATCAGACCACACAGCTGCGCGCGATCCACGTCGAGGCTGAGCTCATCCACCTGCACGCGCATGCGAATGCCGTGGCGACCGACCGTGTGCGACTGCTCGAGGGTGTTGGTCAACAGCTCGAGGTAGCTGCGCAGGTCGACATGGCCCTGGTCCTGGCTGCGATGCAGCTGCTCGTGCGCGAACACGATCGCCTGGATCAGGTCCTGGCATTCCTCGAACCGCGCCAGCGCGATCGGGTCCGTGATCGAGTGCGACTGCAGGGCGAGCAGGCTCGAGATCACCTGCAGGTTGTTCTTCACCCGGTGGTGCACCTCGTGCAGCAGCAGGTCCTTCTCCTGGAGCGAGGTGCGCAGCTCGTCCTGCACCTGCCGCAGATTGGTCACCGAGACGGTGGACTGCGCGAGCTCCTCGGCCATCCGGTTGAAGGTCGCGGCCAGCACGCCGATCTCGTCCTGAGTGGTCACTGCCACGCGCGTGTCGAGCTGGCCGCTGCCGATCCGCCGCGCCGCGGACTCGAGCGCGCCGATCGGCTTGACGATGGAGCGCGACACGATCAGGCCGAGCATGAGCGCCAGCAGGAAGCCGGCGCCGTTGGTCACCAGCTCGAGCCGCGCGGCGGCATCCGAGCGCGACGAGATCGCTGCCATCTCGTCCGACAGATCCTCCTCGGTGGCCAGCGCGTACGCATGCACGCGCGACATCACCTCGGTGCGCAGGAACGGCTCGAGCGCTTCCTTCAGGTGGCGCTCGGCCGCCTCGAGGTCGGTGTCGCTCAGCTTGACGAATTGCCCGACCCGCTGCTCGAGTTCGAGGCGGCGGTCCTCGAGCGGCGCCAGGTAGCTCGCGAGGCGCTCGCTCCTCGCTGACGGCTCTCCCACGGGGAGCCGCTCCGCTGCCTCGGCGTCGCGGCTCTCGGCCAGGTACTGGGCGAAGCCGGTGCAGCCGTCGACGATGCGGTCCTTCACGTCCTTGATCACCATGCCATGCCGGTCGCTTACGTCGAGCTCGCCGCGCGCCGTGAGCTCGTTGCCGCGGTAGCGTTCCTTCAGCAGCTCGTTCGCCGCGGTCAGGCATTCCTGCACGGCGAGGCTCATCTGCGTCGCACATTGCAGCCGGTAGAGCGGGCCGCGCGGGATGTGGACGCTGAGCTGCGGCGGCGCGTGGATCGACAACCCGTCGATGTGCAGCGTGCGACCGGCGCCGGTGCCGGGGAGGACGGCCGTGATCATGCCCTTGACCTTGTCGCTCTTCTTCACGTTGCGCTGCTCGATCTTGCGCGCCGTCCAGCTGCCGTCGGGCTCGATCTTGCAGCTGACCTCGACCCTTGCGCCTGGCTGCAGCTCGCGGCGCGCGCGCGATGGGTCGGCACCATCGTCGTACTGGGTCTCGGCGGTGATGCCGATGTGCTGGCCGTACAGCGTGATGGCCGGCGGATCGAGCTCCACCGACGCGAGCGCGCCGCGCAGCTTCGGCCGCCGGTTGGCCGCCAACCGCTCGACCCGCTCGGCGACGAATTCGCCATCTTGCCAGCGTCCCTCGATGCTGAGCGCCCGGCCGACCACCGCCGGCGAGTCGAGGCTCACCTCGCGCGTGCGATCGAGCCGGCCGACGTCGCTCTGGATGCGGCGGTTGAGCTGATAGGAGACCAGGCCCACGGTCCCCATGAGCGCCACCACGGACAGGATGGCGAGCGTCAATCGCAGGCGCAGGCTCATGTTGTGTTGGATGGTTAGGAAGCCGAGCTGAGGAGAGCACGAACCCGACCTCACGATACCAATCGGGTGAAGATTTCGTGAAGGATCGTTCCGTGCCAGCCCGTGCCCGGCCGGGCGGGCGGGGCGGCGCGGATCGGGTGAGCGCGGCAGCCGCATCGGTAGGCTCGCCTTCAGGATCTCGACGATGCGATCGGACATGATGCGGTTCTCGCGCTGGCTGGTGCGAACCGGTCGCGGAGCTGCTTGGAGTGCGTCTCGTACCACCGCCTGCCGCGCCGGCAAGCACACGACCAAGGGGGCAGCGAACTGCTCGAGCACGCGCCGCGCGCCGGCGACGGCCGGGCACTCGTTCCTGGTCACTGCACGCGGACGATCTCATCCAGAGAATCGCGCAGCTTGCCGGCGGCGTCCATCGCATAGGCGCGCAGCAGGACGGTGAGACCCGAGAAGCCGGGCGGCACCACCGCGCTCACCTGCCACGTTCCGGTGGCGTCGAAGGTGCCCGTCGCGACCGGCAGGAAGACCGGGCTGCCGTCGACGTCGGTCACGGCCAGCAGGGCGCGGTCGCCGGCGGTCATCTCGCGCACCGTGAGCGTGATCGTGGCGGTCGCCACCGAACGTGGCCTGGCGCACAGGGAAGAGGTCGTTGCCGAGGTGGACCATCACGTGGCCGCGGTCCTGGTCTGCGAAATAATTGCCAATGGCGAAGTCCTGCAGGCCGTCATGATCGAGGTCGCCAAGCCCGGCCACGAACAGGCCGAGCACCACCCAGACTGGCCTCATCCCCAGAAACGATAGAGCAAGGCGCCGGTCTTGCCCGAGTACAGATGGACGTATCGAGCGAGATCTGGTAGGCCCAGTTGCCCACCAGTAGATCCGCATGGCCATCGCCGTTGACATCGCCCGCACCCAGCAGGGCGCGGTTGCGCGCCGCGCCGACCGACAAGCCGAAGTAATCCTTCGGCTGGTCTCCGGAAACGCGTAGAGCAACGCTCCGTTTCCGCCCGAGACACGAATGCCTTGCCGGGTGTCGTCCCGTAGTCGTATGCCCCGACGATGGGGTCGTCTCGGCCGTCGGCATTGACATCACCGGCGTTCGCGAGCGTGGCCCCGAACGCATCGCCTGCGAACTCGCCGGACAACGTCGCGAGCACCATGCGGCCCTTGCCCGAGTACACGCGCACGATGCCCGGCGTGGGGCCGAAAAGTAGGGCGCGCCCCACCGCGAAGTCCGTGACGCCATCCTGGTTCCAGTCGCCGGCGAGCGCCACGGCTCGGCCCAGGATCAGGTACAGGAACTCGTCGCTGAGAATGGCCTGGATCAAGCTGCCATCCTTGCCCGAGTGGAACACGCCGCGGCACCGCCTGCAGTTGTCGTCCGGTGCGCCGATGATGACGTCGGGGACGCCATCACCGTTCAGGTCGGCGCCGCCGGCTACGATATCCGAACAGGGACCGGTCGCCGAACGTCCCCGTGAAGGTGTAGCGCACCGCGCGCCGTAAGGACCCAGGAACAGCTTGGCGCTGCCCGAGTCTCCGCCGACGAGGTCGTCGAAGATCGCACCGGCCACCATGTCTGGCCAGCCATCCTCGTTCACGTCCCCGGCATTCGCCACGGACCAACCCAGCCCGCTGGTCTCGCCATCGAGGCAGTGACCGTGCACGGTGAAGAGCACTGCGCCGTCCTTGCCAAGGAACGCTCGGACCAGAGCCGCCGCTGTTGCAACTGCTGGAGTTCACGGGCGCCCCAGCCAGGATGTCCTCGAACCCATCGCGGTTGATGTCGCCGCCGCTCGCAATGGCGTGCCCGAAGCGGTCGAAGGCCAGGTCGCCCCGGAAGTCGAAGCGCAGCGCTTGGCCGAAACCCACCGGGGCCAGCAGCAGCACGAGCGCAACAGCGAGGATAGGCGTCTTCATGTCGATTCCTCCTTGGCTTGGCCTATCAATAGTGGTAGACCACCACGCGCACTTCCCGGCTTCTTCGGTCTGGGTGAGATCGGTCGTCCGGGCGTTGCCGATCGCGAGGTCGAGCTGGCTGTTGGCGTCGATCACCACCGCGAGCGCCGAACCCCAGCCGTACCACCAGGACACGGCAAGCACGCCGGGATTAGGATCGTTGATGTACGAGGAGCCGCCGTTGCTTCTGCGGACGATCGCGACCGGGTCCATAGTTCTGACCGCCAGGAGACCCGGTGGAAAAACCAGGGTGCACCCACAACGAAGGCTCGGAGCGACCCGTCGCCGTTCTGATCGCCCAGGAAATCGACGTCGAATCAAACTTGTCCATGATCTGATAACCATCGATGTCACGGTGAACGAGTACGCATTCGAAGGAAAGCCTGGGCCACCCTGGAAGACGTGCACTTCGCCGTACTGAATCGTATTGTCGTCGTACGGTGCGCCAACCGCCATGTCAAGATAGGTGCTGCCGTAGTACTTGCCGAGGTTGATGGCAGCGCCGAAGATCTGATTGGTCTCGGTCTCCGCCCGGTCTCCTGATGTCCACGACCTGCGCCGCGGGGAGCGGCTTCCCATGTAGTCGCGGAACACGCAGAATCCATCCATGGTTGCCACGGACCCTGAGTTGTCGGAGTTGTAGGCGGCCGATGATGTCGTCGTTGGCGGCTCGCTCCCAGTCGGCCACGTTGCCGCACGCCACGTCCCATCCCCAGAGACGGTCGGTGATCGAAGGGTAAGTACGTGGCGGGATCCACATGGCAGCACGAGCTCGAGCCACGCGGCGAACGACGGCCCCCAGTAGACGCCACGCCTCGCCATGTGATTCACTCCCGGGAGACACCAGGCTGTAGGGCGAGCCGACGACCAGGTCTGGATAGCCGTCCTGGTTGGGATCGCCGAGCGCGTTGCGAAAGCCGAACCTGTCGCCGTAGGTGTCATTAGGCAGGTTATTGCGATGTTGCGTCCTCCACGATGCCGATGGCGCCGCCCGCATACGGCGGCGTGGTGGGCGACGGCACGAGCGTCCACGGGCCATACAAGACAGGAACACTTCGCCTTGCTCAATAGAAACCACGGTTGATGGAGATCAGGCGGCCGGTTCGACGGTCACCCGGACGCCGAGGTCGTTGAGGCGGTGGACAGGTAGCGGTGACGAGCTTGGTGCGGTCGCGACGGACGAAATGGTCAGCACCGAGCGTCGCCGTATCCCCGAGCAGATGGCGTGCCGCTCGCACCGCTGACGGTGACGTTCACCACGCGCAGGAACTGACGCAGCGTCCGCATCGATCGCGCCCGCTGTCGGGCGCGAAGCGATCGCTGGTGCCCGGCTCGAGCTGTACCGGCAGGGTGAAGACCCTGCGTGCGGCGTCGAACGACGGTGGGCCAGTGGTCTTCCGCATCTCGGGTGGGCCGCCCAGCACCGACCAGCAGCGGTCCTTCATCGGCCGGTCGAAGGTGAGACGGCCCGCGGCGCGCGGCTCGCCCAGGCATCGAAGAACGCGGCAATGCGCGGCGCGAACAGGTCGAGGTCCTGGTACTGCGTGCGATCCGCCTCGTACTCGCGTGCGAGGCACTGCGCGAGAGCCGGCACCCAGCGGAAGCCACGGCTCAGCTCCTCGCTCTCCTGGCGCCTGGCCGCCGCGTCGCCCTGATGCGCGGCGAGATAGCGCACCACGCACGCGCGCACCAGCGACTCGTGCAGCATGGTCTGCCAGGTCGTGTAGGCCTGGCTGCGCATCACCTCGGCGACCGTGGCGAACAGCGCTGCTCCAGCGCTGGCGAAGCTCTCCGCGTGACGTTCGATCAACGGGTTCACGAAGCTGTGCGTGAGCTCGTGCACCAACGTCGGCACGTGCTCGTCGCCGAACCGTGGCATGCCGTCTTCGTCCCACTGCCAGACGCCCACCACCGGCGACAGCTCGAGGCGGCCGTCGGGATAGCTCACGCCGCAGCCGAAGTTGCCGCCGCCGTTCAGCAGGCCGACGATCACCTGGAACGAGGCGCTGCTGGCGCGCGGGCCAAAGAAGCCGCGCACCCAGTCCTCGATGTGCGTTTCGGCGATCGCAGACTCGAGCCGCGCGGCGGTCTCCTCGTACAGCGTCGCGTGCTCGGCGAAGAAGCTCGTGCACTTGCTGTCGCGCGCGAGCGCGCGCAGAGCGGCGAGGAAGCTGGTCGCCGAGCTCTGGGTCCAGCGTGCGTCGAGGCGCGGCGGGCGTGGATCAAGCGGCATCAGCGGCACGAGGTCGGGCAGCGCGCCGAGGTGCACGGCGAGGTCGGGTATGGCGTTGTAGGCGATGCCCTGCTGTGTGCGCAGCTGCTTCGCCATCGCCACCGCCGCGTGGCTCTTGAACGAGCCGAACCACTCGTCGACGTCGTGCGCATACGGCGACTGCGCGACGTCCATGTTGAACTCCGGATTGCCGGCGATGCGGAACACGATCGCGAACAGCTCGACACGCGGGTCGACGTGCACGGTGATGGCCGGCGCGCATGCCTCGATCCAGAATGCGTCCAGCACCTGCTCCTGCACGAACGCGTAGCTCACCTCGCCGCTACCGCCCAGCGCCGAGTCCAGCGTCTCGAACACACCGCCGCCGGGTTGCCCTGCGTCATCGCGGTAGCCCACGAGCAGGCGGCTGTGGGCGCATCCCGCGCCCACCGGCCAGCCGTTCGAGAGCGTCGCCTTGATGCGCGCGAACGACTCGGCCGGGATGCCGGCACGGCCGCTCTGCCAGGGCTGGATCCAGGGGACTGCGAGCGGCAAGTCGCGCGCACGCGCCGCCTCCGCGCGCGCGGCCGCCGTGGGTTCCAGGTCGGGTGCGAAGCGATCGCGGTACGGCATGGCGCCCTCGCTGCAAGCACCGAAGCGCTCGAAGCCGGCGATGACGTTGTGGAAGAAGTCGCCGTCGCGCGGGTCGCCGGTCACCTGGTTCGCGGCCCAGTTCAGGAACTCGACGCTCAAGCGCTGCTCGGTGCCGCGCGCGCGGTTGAGCGCGAACTCGAGCGCCTGGCACACGGTGAACACCGAGCACGTGCCGCGCGCCCCCTGGGCGCGCGTGGCGTCGATGCCGTGCTGCGCGAGGTCATCGCGCAAGTCCACGTGCGCGGCGAGCGGCCGCGCGTCCTGGGCTACGGACAGGGCGCACCACAGGCACGCTGCGAGCATGATTCGTTCCTCGTTGCCGCGCCGGTGCCGCCGGCGTGCGGGGTGGACGGATCATACCGCTCGGGATGCCAGCCGCCATCGCCCAGGTGGGGCGGTGCGCTCGCAGGCCGCCGCGCTCAGCCGCGGAACTCGTCCGCCTCGAGGTCGAGCGCGTTCAGCTTGCGATGCAAGTTGGGGCGCGAGATGCCGGCGATATGAGCGGCCTTGCTGACGTTGCCGCGCGTCTGCCGCAGCAGATCGCGCAGGTAATGGCGCTCGAACTGCGCCAGCGCCTCGACGTACGCGGCGGGTCCGGCCGCGCCCGGCGCTGCGCTCGCGCGCACGCCGCGGATCGCTGCCGGCAGGTCGTCGACGCCGATCGACTCCTTGGCGCCGCACAGCACGATCAGGCGCTCGACGACATTCTGCAGCTCGCGCACGTTGCCGGGCCACGCATGCTGCACGAGCGCGTGCATCGCGTCGATGGTGAAGCCTTGCACGCGGGCGCGCGCCGCTGCCGCCATCACCTTGAGGAAGTGGCTCGCGAGCAGCGGGATGTCCTCGGGCCGCGCGCAGAGCGGCGGCAGCCGGATCGGCACCACGTTCAGACGCCAGACCAGGTCCTCGCGCAAGCGACCGGTCTCGACCGCCTGATCGAGATCCGCGCCGCTCGCGGCGATCACCCGCACGCTCACCTTCTTCGCCTCGGCCGAACCGAGCAGCATCACCTCGCGCTCTGCAGGAAGCGCAGCAGCTTCGCCTGGCCGAAGCGGCTCATGCTCGGTGACCCGGTCGAGGAACAGCGTGCCCCGATCCGCGCGCTCGATCAGACCGCGCTTGCGCTCGGTCGCGCCGGTGAACGCACCGGGCTCGTGGCCGAACAGCTCGTTCTCGAGCAAGCCGTCGGGCAGCGTCGCGCAGTTGACCGCCACGAACGCGCCGTGTCGCGTGTCGTGCGTGCGGTGATGGATCGTGCGCGCGACGATCTCCTTGCCGGTGCCCGATTCGCCGACCACCATCACGGTCGCGGTCGAGCGGCTGACGAGATCGAGCGTCTCGGCCACCTCGCGCATCGCCGGGCTCTCGCCGATCAGCTGGTCGAGAGCGGCGCGCACGGGCGCGGGCGCCGCGGGCCGTGATTGCAGCGCCCGCTCGAGCAGCGCCAGCAGGTCGTCCATCGCGAACGGCTTGGTGATGTAGTCGAACGCGCCGCGGCGCATGGCCTCCACTGCGGAGCTGATCGTGCCGTACGCGGTCATCAGGATCACCGGCGCGCCGGGATGCTGCGCGCGCACCTGCGTGGTCACCTCGATGCCGTCGGCGCCCGGCATCTTCAGGTCGATCAGGAACAGATCCGGGGGCGCCGCGCCGAGCCGGTCGATGACCTGCCGACCGTCGTCGGCGGTCTCCACCTCGAAGCCATGGCGGCGCAGCGTGCGCGCGAGGTAGAAGCGCATGCTCTCCTCGTCGTCGGCGACGGTGATGCGCGCCCTGGTCTGGCTTGCTTCCTGCACCGTGTTCGGCTCGAGCAGCTCGGGCATGTGCTGGTCACTCCACACGAGACTCGATTCACAAGGTGCTGCGCCTGGGCGTGGCGCGATACACCACGCCGCCGGCTCCCGACTGGAAGTCGTAGGCATCGCCCGACGTGACGTACACGCGTCCTTCGGCATCCACCAGCACGTTCTCGCTCTTCATCTCGGCGTTGCCGGTGAGCGCAGCGAGGTCGAGCCACGCCGCGCGGCTGCGATCGCGCGCGTCGTACACGTGGTCCGGGTCGGGCCTGAAGCGATGCACGCGTGATGGCTTGGCCGAGACCACGTACAGGTTGCCTTGGCGATCGAACACCATGTCGGTGAGGTTGGCCGACGTGCGCGTGGTCGCGTCGTAGGGCGCGAAGCGTGCCACCAGCTCGCCGGTGATGGGGCGCACCGGCAGGCCCCGCTCGTCGAGCTTGATGCGCACGATCACCGACGAGGTCCGGTAGCCAATGTACAGGTAGCCATCGTGCTCTGCCAGCATGCTGTGACCGAGCAGGCGCTGGGCGCCAAGGCCGACCAGCTCGATGTTCTCGTCCAGCACCAACTGGGACGGCGGCGGTTGAGCTTCGGGATCCGCCACCAGGCGGCTCAGGTCGTAGCGCACCAGCACGCTGTTGTCCTTGGCGACGACGTACAAGGAGTCGTTGACCGCCAGGCAATTGTCCGGGCCGTTCAACCAGCCGTGCGGCGGCGGCGCCGCCGCCGGGTCGTGATGGGGATAGCTGCCGCCCGCCTCGATGTCGTGGCGCTCCACCTCGTACCACTTCGCGGTGCGCGTGTCGTAGCGCAGCACCGCGTCCGACAGGTTCTTGCTGAACGGGTTCTCGCCCTTGCGCTCGGGCTTGTCGATGCCGGAGAAGGCGCACAGGTAGAAGCTGTGGGTCGGCTCGTGATAGCGCAGGCTGCAGTACGGCCGGTCGGTGCGGCGATCCGCCGTGGGCGGCTCGGCATTGCGATCCCACAGCCGGAACGGGGGCTCGGTGGGCACGGCAAACGTGCGGCCGTTCGCGCGCACCGCTTCGCTCGGCCGACCGTGAAGCGGCTGGCCGATCAGCGGATCGACCTCCCAGATGGTGCCGGCCTGGTCCAGCACGTCGCGGCTCACGCCGCCCGACTCGCGCACGCGCCCGCGCGAGAGCACGAACAGCTTGTCGTTCACGAGCGCTAGGCCACGCGGGAACGGCACGCGGGTGGTGATGCGCTCGAGGTCAAACGACGCCGGGTCGCTGCCGGCGTCGATCGTGGTGGTGGTGGGTGCGGATTGCGGCGCGGCCGCCGAGCAGGCGAGCGCGGCGGCGAGCCAGGGCGTGAGCGGGAGCAACGGTCGGGCGATGGTTGGCATGCGAGGCACCATGATAGGACCAGGATGGGACTGGGTCATCGGTCGTCAGGCCGGGCCCTCTCAAGTCGAGTGCCAAGCTGCTTTCGCAGCGTCAAGGGACCCTGGGCCCGGGGGGATGCTACCCGATCGTAGCGGTGGTTAGCGCAGTGCGCTGGTGCGTGGGATCACGACCGTGAACGCGCTGCCGCGGCCGAGCTCGCTCGCGACCTCGATCTTGCCCGCGTGCGCCTGCACGATGCCGTACGACACCGCGAGCCCGAGCCCGGTTCCACCCGGGCGGCCGCAGCCTTCCCGGCGGCTGAAGAACGGCTCGAACAGGCGGGGCAGATCGTCCGGCGAGATGCCGATGCCGGTGTCGGCCACGCGCACGCTCACCGCCTGGTCGGTCACGCCGCACGCGATCCTGAGCTCACCGCCGTGCGGCATCGCCTGGATGGCGTTGCTGAGCAGGTTCAGGAACACCTGGTGCAGCGCGTCGCCGTCGGCGATGGTCTCGGCCGGCTGCTCGAGCTCGCGCACGATCGTGATCGAGCGCTTGCGCGCGTCCGCCTCGACCAGTGCGACGGCGTCGTTCAGCACCGCGAGCACGTCGACCTGCTTGCGGCGCACCGGGCGCGGGCCGGAGAACCGCAGCAGCTCGTCGGTGATGCGCGAGCCGCGCTGCGTCGCGCGCAGGATCACGTTCAGCGACTCGACCAGACCGGCGTCGCGCGCGTCGCTGAGCAGGTCTTCGGCGCAGCCGCGGATGCCGGCAATGAGGTTGTTGAACTCGTGTGCGACGCCGCCCGCCAGGCGGCCGATCGAGGCCATCTTCTCGACCTTGATCAGGTCCTCCTGCGCGCGCCGCAGATCGCGCAGCGCATCCTCGAGGTGCTGGGTCTTGCGGCCCACCTCGGCGCCGAGCCGCTCGTTCCAGGTGGCGAGCGCGGCGTTGTGCTGCTCGATCGCCGCGCGGCTCGCGCGCAGCGCCTGTGCCATCGCCGCGAAGTCTCGCGCCAGGTCGCCCACCTCGTCGGCGGCCGACGGCACCATGAGCGGCGCGAGCGATCCATGCGCCACGGCGTTGGTCGCGGCGCGCAGTCGTCGCACCGGCCGGATGATCGTCGCATACAGCCCGCCGCCGAGCAGCAGGCACAGGGCGGCGAACACGGCACCGCAGAACAGAAGGTAGGAGCGGCGCGCGTCCGCGGCGAAGCTCGCCGCCAGGCTGGCCTGCGCTGCGTCGAGCTGCGCGAGGCTCGCATCGACCTGGGCCAGCCAGCGGCGGCGGATCTCCTGCTCGATGAGCTCGACATGACGCTGGTGCCGCTCGTCCTCGAGCTGATCGGAAGCGATCACGGCCTGGCGCACCCGCTCGGTGTCCGCGCCGTAGAGCGAGAGTGGCAGGTCGAGCAGGCGCCGCCTGCGTGCATCGGCGGCGTGCGCCTGCAGCTCGAGCAAGAGCTCGCGGCTCTGCTGCGCGCTCGTCTGCACCAGGTCTTGCATCGCTTCCTGGGTGAGCTCGATCAGGCGATTGCTGCGCTCGACGAAGTCGCGCTTCACGCGCGGCGCGGCGCTGCCGAACAGGACCGCCAAGGTGAGGAGGGCGGTGCCGAGCAGCGCCAGCCCGAGCTTGAGCGCGAGCGGCAGCGGCAGCCTGCGACCACCGCGCTCAGCGGCCATGCGTGGCCTCCGGCTCCGCCTCGAGGATCTGGTCCGCAGCGGCGAGCAGCGCGAGCGGCAGCTCGTAGCGAGCGCGGCGCGCGGCGCCCATGTTCACGACCACCTCGTAGGAGTGCATGGTGCCGACCTCGAGCGTGCCCGGGTCGCGGTGTTGCTCCAGGATGTCGAGCGTGATCGCCGCGGCTTGCGCGCCGAGCAAGCGATAGTCGCGCACGATGCCCGCCACCGCGCCCGAGCGCGCCGCGCCGAGCGACGACGAGACGATCGGGATGTGATGCGCTTGCGTCACGGCCAGGATCGGCGGCAGGTGCTCGTAGACCAGGAAATCGATCGGCACCCACACCGCTTGCACGCCGGCATCGATCAGCCGCTGCGTGGCGTCGCCGAGCTCGATCTCGCTCTCCACCTGCGCTGCCACGATCTCGATCGCCGGAGCGTTCGGCTGCGCGAGCCGGCGCCGCATCGCCTCGAGCTCGGCCGCGCTCACCTTGCCGGTCTTGGTCGAACGCAGGATGCCGAGGCGCTTCAGTGCGGGCACTGCGAGCGTGAACACGTGCAGCGAGATCTCGGGTGCGATCCAGTTGCTGTTGCCGGCGAGATTGCGTCCGGATCCCTGCCACGAAGCGACCACGCCGGTCGCCACCGGATCGGTGACGGCCGTGAACACGATCGGGATCTCGTGCTCGACCTCGCTGGCCACCAGCGCCGCCTCGGTGCCGAGCGCGATGATCAGATCGACCGCCTGCGCGCGCAGATCGAGCAGCGCGGCGCGCGCGCGCTCGCGGTCCGAAAGGGCCTGGCGCAGCAACAGCTCGTGCGGACGGCCCGCCTCGCGCAGCGCCGCCTGCCTGCCCTCGAGCGGGGCCTGGTGGTTGGGCGACTCTTGCCACTGCAGGGCGCCGAGGCGCCACGGCCGCGTGGCTTGCGCGCACAGCGGCGCGGCGAGCGCCGCGATCAGCGCGACCGGCGCGAGCTGACGGGCGAGCTCACGCATGGACCCGATCACTTGAGGAACCAGGCCTTGAGCTGGTCGAGGCGCTGGGCGCGTTCGCTCACGAGCGCCTGGAAATCCACCTTCATCGCGCGGAAGTCCTTGCCTGGTGCCTTCACGTGGTCCGGTCGCGCCACGCCCGGATGCAACGGGATCTGCGCCGAGCGTCCCGCGGCGAGCCGTTGCTCCACCTCGTCCGACAGCAGGTAGTCGATCAGCCTCTTGCCGTTCTCCGCATCCGGGGCGTGCTTGATCAGCGCCACGGTGTTGGGCAGGACGAGCGTGCCGATCTCGCCTTCGCCCTGATCGGGGTAGACGGCGCTCACCTTGGCGCCCTCCGACTTGGCGACCCAGAAATCGTCGGTGTCGGTGAACCCCCAGGCGGCCACGCCCTCGCGCACCTGGCGCATCACGTGCGCGTTGCCTGGTGCGATGCCGATGTCGCTCGCGAGCTGCGTGAGGAAGGTGCGCGCCGGCTCCTCGCCCAGCACCTGGAACAGCGCGATCATGTGCGTGGCGGTGGTGCCGGCGAGCGGCTTGGCGATGACGCACTGGCCGCGGTACTTCGGCGCGATCAGGTCGCGGTACGACTTCGGCCGGTCCGCGGGCTTCAGCTTCTCGTCGTTCACGATCAGGATGCGCGCGCGCGCCGCGAAGCCGGTCCACAGCCCGGCAGCGTCCTTGAACTCCGCCGGGATGGAGGCGGCATTGGGCGAGACGTAGCTTCGAACGCGCCCTCGTGCGCGAGGAAGATGGTGTTGAGCGGCTCGTTGTTCCAGAACACGTCGCCGCGCGGGTGCGAGCGCTCCTCGTAGATCTTCTGCGTCAGCCCGACCGACTTCGCAGCCTCGATGTCGAACTCGGCGCGCACGTGGATGCCGGTCTGCTGCTCGAAGTCCTTCAGGATCGCTTCCGCGTGCTCCTGATCCTGCGAGCAGTAGATCACCACGTTGCCCGCCGCACTGCCGCCGCGCGCCGCGGGGCGGCGGTGAGCATCGGGCAGAGAGCCAGGACGGCGGCGCGCATCGAATGGGTTGTGGTCACGTCGGTCTCCTTTGCTGGTTGGCTGGCACTGGCTGCCCGGCGTCCGCGTGGTCGCACGGCGGCGACCGGGGAGCAGGCTCTCGCCGCACGAGGTCGCGTTCAAGCGGAGTGCCAACTCCCGGATCAGGCGGCGGCGCAAGCCGCGCACCGGTCCGCCGTCACCGGAGTGTAGCGGGTGTTGCCGCGGCGCTCCACCTGCGGCGGCTCAGCGCGTGGGTTTCGGCCTGCCGAAGCCGATGCGCTCCATCGCCCCCAGCCGCGCTTCTTGCGCAGCGCATCGATCAGGCCCTTGGTGCGCCACACGGTGAGCAGCTGGCGAAACCCCAGGTTCTCGATCACCGCGGCGACGAACAGCTTGGCCACGTCCGCGGGCGAAGGGTAGCGGCGCGTGGTGGCCTCCTCGAGCGTGATCGCGCTGATCGAGAGCAAGATGCCGAACAGCACCGACATCGCGAAGAACACGATCGCCGTATCCCAGCTGATGATGCGCAGCGCCAGGCCAGCCACGGTCAGCACGTAGCCCAGCAGCTCGATCGCGGGGCCGATCATCTCGAACAGTGCGAAGTACGGGAAGCCGGCAAGGCCGGCCATGCCGTAATCGGGGTTGAGCATCATCCGGCGATGGCGCCAGAGGCTCTCGACCGTGCCGCGCTGCCATCGGTTGCGCTGCCGGTAGAGCGTGCGCCACCGCTCCGGCACCTCGGTCCAGCAGATCGGCTCGGGGACGAACACGATGCGGTAGTCCCGCTTCTGCTCGCGCAGCAAGCGATGCAGCCGCACCACCAGCTCCATGTCCTCGCCGACGGTGGTGGCGAGGAAGCCGCCCGCTTTCATGATCACGTCGCGACGGAACAAGCCGAAGGCACCGGAGATCAGCATCAGCGCATTCATGAAGCTGAACGCGACGCGGCCGCCGAGGAACGCGCGCAGGTACTCGACTGCCTGGAAGCGCGCGAGCAAGCTTGGCGGCGCGGCAATGCGGGTGACGGTGCCGTGCTGCACGTCGCAGCCGTTCACCACGCGCACGATGCCGCCCGCGGCCACGGTACGCTCCGGATCCTCCAGGAACGGCCGCGTCACCGCCAGCAGCGCGTCCGGCTCGAGCAGCGAGTCCGAGTCGATCGCCGCGACCAGCGGCGAGCGCGCCGCATTCAGGCCGGCGTTGAGCGCGTCCGCCTTGCCGCCGTTCTCCTTGTCGATCACCACGAGGCGGATCGGATCGCGGGATTCGTAGACAGCGCGCACGCGCTTGGTGGCGAGGCTGCCGGCATGACGGCGGCTCGACTTGTACAGGTGGAACTCCTCGGTCAGCACCTGCATGGTGGCGTCCTTCGAGCCGTCGTTGATCACGATCACCTCGTAGTTCGGATAGTGCAGCCGCAGCAGCGCGCGCACGCTGTCCTTGACCGTCGCCGACTCGTTGTAGGCTGGTGCCAGCACCGAGACCGCGGGCACCAGCGACGACCGCAGCAGGCTGTCCCTCTCGGAGCGCGAGAGGTTGCCGTGGCTGCGGCGCAGCGCGAAGTACCCGAGCGTGGTGAGCAGGAAGTACGTCGAGTTGATGGCGCCCACGTAGAAGATGATCACGTGCTCCATGAAGCCGAACACGGTTGCGAACCACGCGGCGATGTCCATCACCGCACCAGGTTCTCTTGGCGACCCGTGCGTGCGCGCTCGAGCGACTCGAGCGCCACCGCGGCCGCACTGCGGTTGGTCGACAGGACGGCACGCTCCAGGACGGCCTGGCCCGCGGGGATGATCGCCAGCGCGGTCGCGGCGGCGCGTGCCGGCTGCTCGTCCGGACTGTGCAGCAGCTGCTCGAGCTGTGGCAACGCCGCGTCGATCGTGAGCTGGCCGGCGGCGAATGCGGCCGCGGCCTGCACCTCGGGGCTGGCTTCGCCGAGCGCGGCGATGATCGCGGCATCGAAGTCGTCGGCGCCGCAGACGTAAGGCAGGATCGCGAGCGCGTGGCTGCGCACCTGCACGTTCGCGTGGTCGAGCAGCCGGTCGAGGCCGGCGACCGGCAGCGCCTTGTGCCAGGCGGCGATCACCTCGAGCGTGCGCACCACGCGGCGGACGTCGCGCGAACGGAGCCCGTCCTGGACCGCCGTGGCACAGAGCGTGAGCGCGTGCGGGCGCAGCTCCTCGATGAGGATGGCGCGCACGAACAGCGGCTGGGCGAGCGCGAACGCGAAGATGCGCTCGAGCTGGCTCGTGCCGGCCGACCTGAGCAGCACGCGCGCGGCTTCGAGGCGCACCGCGTTGCTGCGGTCACCGAGCGCGGTCACCAGGGTGCGGCGCGCCGTGCCGTCGTCGATCTGGCCGAGCTTGGCGACCGACTCGGCGCGCCGCCGATCGTCGTGCGAGCGGCAGCCGGCCTGCCAGCGCCGCACCAGGCCGAGCTCGATGGCGAGCTCCGAGAGCGGCGCGCGACCCGACCCGGTGATCGACGGCAGCATCTCGGCCAGGCAGCTCTCGACCACGTCCATGTGCAACCGGGCCAGGCGGCCTATCTCGGCGCGCTGGTCGCTACCGGCGCTGTGGCTGGCGAGGCACTCGAACACCTCCGGCCGGACCAGGTCGATGCGCCGCTCGCGCAGCTCGCGGTGCAGCTTGCGCAGCAGCAGCGCGAGCAGCAGCATGACGATCGCCGCGAGCTGCACCAGCGCGAACGCCACCACCAGCGACAGGGTCGGCGTGGGCAGGCGCGAGCGCAGGTACGTCAGGTGCAGGAACAGCGCCAGGCCGATGTGGACGGCGGCGACCAGCAGGGACTTGAGCACGATCGAGAGGCCGTGGTGATCGCTTGCCACGCCGAAGTGCCGCAGCACCGTGGTCGATGGACTTGCAGGTGGAGCACCGCGCGACGCGGTCGTGGTGGCCATGGCGAGACCTCGAGTCGCCGTCATTGCCTGCGGAGCAGCCGCGTCAATCGCGCCACGAGCTCCATCGGGTTGAACGGCTTCACCACGTAGTCGTCGGCGCCCAGGCCGAAGCCGCGCATCACGTCGGCCTCGTCGTTGAGCGCGGTCAACATCAGCACCGGAATGGACTTGAGCCGCGGATCGCCGCGCATCGCCGCCAGCACCTCGAAGCCATCCATGTTGGGCATGTTGCCGTCGACGATGACCGCGCTCGGCAGCGTCCGGCGGATGGTCTCCATCATCGTCGCGCCGTCGGTGGCGGCGAGGCACTTGAAGCCGTGGCGCTCGATGGTTGCCTTCACCAGCGCCACCGTGGTGGCGTCGTCGTCGGCGACCGCCACCGTGGCGACCGCCTGCTTCGTCGCTTCCTCCCCTGGGTTGCGCGCGGCACCGGCGGCTGCCAGCGTGCGCGCCGCGCGCAGCAGGAACTCCTCGGGCTGCCAGGGCACGAGCAAGAAGTCGAGCGCCGGATTGCGGGCCAGGAGCAGGTGCTGCCCGAGCGCGTTCGCCGGGCCGATCAACAGCAGCGGCTTGGTGCTGTTCGCCAGCTGCTCCGGCTGCAACCACGGCGAGCACTGCGCAGCAGCGGGAGTCGCGCTCAGCACCAGCATGTCGAAGGCGCGGAGAGCCGGAGCGCCGGGCGCAGCCGCGGACGGATCGAGCGTGCGCACGAACGCTTGCCCGTCCTCGAGCACCGCGCTGATGCGCTTCGCCTCGTCGTCGGCAAAGCCAAGCAGTGCGAAGCGCCTTCCAGCCAGATTCTCAGCGAGTTCCGGTGGCAACGCCGACATGGGGTTCTTCTTCCGGAGATGGGGCGGGGGATGCCTAACTGTATGCCACTGGCAGGGAAAGTCAAAAGCACGATGCGGCGCGGCGCCGCGGTTTCGCGGTGAGTCAACGACCGTGTCGAAACGACGCACGTGGATCACACGCTCAGCGCAGCGGCGGGACGTGGTACAGCTCGTGGATCTCGCCCACTCGCTTGCGAATCAGGCTCACCTGCTCGGCGCGCAATTCGGCACTCACGTCGCGCCGGCGATCGTGCCTGGGGTCGGCGAGATCGTAGTCGTAGTCCTTGTAGTTGACCGCGTCGACGATGTACAGCGCGCGACCGTGGTCCCGCAGGATGCCGTAGACCGGACCGTAGCTCGACGCGAGCAGGTAGGCCGGCTGCTCGCGCGCGGTGCGCTCGCCGTGCGTCCTGGTGAACAGCGGCCGGCCATACATCGGTGCGTCGAGCGTCGGCGGGTGGCCGAGCAGGTAGTAGAGCGAGGGCGTGAGGTCGGTCGAGAACGCGAGGTCGTCGGCGTCGAACACGTGTGCTGCACGCAGCGCCTGCGGGACGTGCACGATGAGCGGGATGCGCACGACTTCCGGGTAGATCGTGTAGGCGTGGCCCCAGCGCCCGTCCTCGCCCAGCGAATCGCCGTGATCGGCGGTGAACACGACGATCGACTGATCGTACAGGCCGCGGTCCTCCAGGAACGCCAGGAACTCGCCGAACGCGCGGTCCATGCGGCGCAAGCGCGACGCGTAGGGTGCATAGAATCCCGGATACGGCAGGTCGTCGATCGGCTTGCTGCCCTCGCGCGTGATGCGCGAGATGTGGATGTTCTGCGGCTGCGTGTAGACGAAGAACGGCCGGCTCGGGTCGCGCGCCGCGAGCTTCTGCTCGAGCTCGCCCAGCGTGCGGCACAGATCGTAGTCCTTGTTCAGGACGCCCTGGTCCAGCTCGACGATCGCTGCCGACGGCTGCACCACGCTGCGCAGGATCGTATCGACGCTGATGAAGCACTGGTAGTGCTCCGCCTCGAGCAGCTTCTGCAGCGCATTCATCGGGAAGAACGGCGTGATGTACTGCTTGTGCGGGAACATGCCTCCCACCCAGATCGACGGCTCCGACAGACCGGTTGCGCCGTAGTGCGTGAACGCGTTGCGGAACACGATGCTGTCGGCGGCGAACCGGGCGAGATTGGGGGTGAACGTGACCCGTGCATCGTAGTCCGAGAGGTAATCGCGCCGCAGGCTGTCGATGACGATGATGATGATGTTGGGGCGCGCGCCGGCGCCCGCCTGCAACCTCGGCACCAGCTCCACGTCGAGCGGCGCGATCTCGATGTCGCGCGCGATGTTGGTGACGCGCTGCAGGAAGTCGTAGATGCCGGGGTCGGTGCTCCTGGGCTGAGCCAGCGCGTCGCGGATCAGCTTGTAGGACACGTCGTAGCCGGCGTAGCGATCGAGCTCGGTCGCCGCCGACCGTTGCGAGGCCTCGAGCGTGCGATAGGCTCCGAGCACCACGAGCGGCGCGAACAGCAGGCCAGGCGCGATCAGGCGGCGCAATCGCACCGCCGGCATCATCGCGTGCACGTTGGCGAGCAACAGCGTCCACACCACGAGCGCGGCGAGCTTCTGCACGAGGTAGTTCCAGTCCATGGCCGCGGCTCGTACTGCGGCGACATGGGCGGCGATGGCGATGCCCGCGAGCATTGCCGCGCGCTTCGGCCAGGAGCGCACGGTCACCGAGAGCGGGGCGAGCAGCACATCGACGCCGCTCCCCGGCTCGCTCTTGCTCAGCGCCGCGGCACGCACCGCGGCGCCGAAATCGCGATCAGCGCCGTGGCGAGCGCCGCGGCGCAGCTGCTGGCGAGCGTCCCCGAGAACGAGATCGCGCCGAGCACGATCGACCGCAGCACCACCATCACGAGCGCCCCGAGCAGCACGCTGCACAGCACGAAGTGCGCCTTCACCGACACCGGGAAATACGCGGCCAGCGCGAGCGCGAAGTTCATGACCAGGTAGGCGCCCAGGAACAGCAACACGTGCGATGTGAGGCTGAACAGGAATGCGGTCGTGCGCACCGAGGTCGCCTTCGAGCTCGATCAGGTTCTGCAGCACGAACCGGATCGCGAAGATGCCGCCGTACAGCAGTGCAACCAGCACGGCGGCGGTCGCGCAGGCAACGAACGCGCGGCCGTCCTGTCCCTGGGCGAGCGCCTGCCACCGCACCGCGCGGAAGTTCCTGACGTGATCGATGAGCGCGATCCACAGGATCGGGACCAACGCTGCGAGCCCGAGCAGGAAGCTCGACGGGCCGTTGTCGATGGTCGCGAGCGCGGGGTAGAAGAGCAGCGTGATGCCGGCTGCCACCAGCAGCCCGATCAGGTAGAGCGTGAGCCGCCGCGTCGCCGGATGGCGTCGCTCCTCGAGCAGGTGAGCGCGCCGGAGGCCGCCGCGGGCCAGTACAGGAAATGATGGTAGGTCGCAAACCGTGAGCCCACCGATCAGCAGAACTGCACCACCTGCTGGTAGGTGAACGGCACGTATGCGAGCACGCCGAACACGGACGTGAGCAGGAAGAAGCCGTGGAACACGAGCCGGCCTGCCGACCACAGGAGATGACGTGCCATCAGCGTTGCTCCGCGAGCAGCGCAGCGCGATGCTCTTGCTTTGCCGTCTCGCTCCCGGGGGTCGAGCTCGAGCACGCGCTCGTAGTGATCGAGCGCTTCGGTGCGGTTGCCCTCGTCCTCGGCCAGGCTGGCGAGCACGGTGGAATCGGCGTAGCTCGGGGCTGAGCCGCACGCCGCGCTCGAGCAGCTCGCGCGCCTCGCTGTTGCGGCCCTGACGATGGCGGGCGTGCCTTCACCAGCAACGCGTCGACGTAGTCGGGCAGCTTCGCCAGCACCTGATCCGCAGCCATGACGAAGGCGCACGATCGACCTCGCCGTCCCGCAGCTCGATGCGCGCCAGCCCGAGCGCATGTCGTCGTAACCGGGCGCGCGCGCGAGCCCTCCTTGTACAGCTGCCTGGCACGCTCCATCTGGCCGTTTGCGCTCGCACGCGTACGCGAGGTAGAAGATCATGTCCGGATTCTCGGGATCGAGCACCCAGCAACGCTGGCAGGCATCCAGCCAGCGTTCGGAAGCTCCTGCTTGCGATACGCCTCGCTGATGCGCGGGCACGCCTCCACCGGCGTCGGCGCATGCAGCAGGTACTGCTCCCACATCGCCGCTTCCTCGGCGAAGCGGCCGAGGTGATCGTAGATCTCGGCCAGGCGCTCGAGGTACACGTGGTTGCCGGGAACGCGTTGCAGCTCGAGCGAGGGCGCGAGCGCTTCCTGGTAGCGCTTCCTTGCGCCATCAGGCCGTTGCTGCGCTGCAAGATGCGCGCGCGTCGGCCGCCGACATGGCGTTGCCGGTGCTTGCTCGGTTCGGTCGGCGCTGCCGGCGGCGCGAACAGCACGTGGAAGAACAGCGCGAGCGCGAGCGTGGCGAGCAGCATGCGGTAGAGCCTCAGGTCCATGGCGTGCTTCGTGCTCCTGCTCAGAACCGGAAGCCGATGCCGGCACCGAGCGGTAGTGATAGAGGTCGCTGCTCGAGATGCGCTCCTCGCGGCTGATGCTGGCTTGCAAGCTCAGCTCCCAGCGGTCGCCGAGCTCGATCAGCGCATCTGCCGCGATCACATCCGAGTCGAGGATCGTCGTGTCGTCGAGCGTGGTGATCTCCTCGGCCGATGAGCCGTGGCCATAGCGCAGCCCCACGTAGCTCACGCCATCGTCGAGGTAGCGGCGGGCGGCGAGGTGCCCCGAGTGCGAGGTGCCGGCCGAACCGGGCGTCACGTACACGCGGCCGATGAACGCCCAGTCGCCCCAGTACTTGGTCAAGGTCGCGACGTAGATGCTCACCGAGCTCGCGAACTCGAGATGGCGGAACCCGAGCGAGGGCTCGAGCCCCCAGCCGATGCTCTGGTACAGATCGGCGCCGTAGCGATAGCGCGGGTACAGCTCGTGATCGGGCGACGCCGGCGTTGAGATAGGCGTAGGTTCCTGGCCGGAACTTCGGGTAGCAGTCGGCATCGTACTGCTCGTCGCTGGAGCGAAGCGATGCGCGTACGAGACCCGGCCGATCACTGGACCGATCGGCGTGGTGCGCTTCAGCGTGAGCGCGGCCTCGTGCCACGGGTCGCGCTGGTCGCTGAACCAGTCGTAGCTGTAGCTGGTGCCGACCTGCCAGCGGCGCAGATCGTTCGTCCAGGCGGTCCGCCATCGCGCTGGCCTCGTCGTTGTGGGCGTCGAGCCGCAGGATCTGGTCGAGCACGCCGCGCAGCTCGTCGTCCCGGCCCATCGCCTGCAGCGCCTTCGCGCGCCAGCAGCAAGCTCGTGCTGCGCGGATCATCCTGCAGCGCCTGGCGCGCGATCTCGTCGGCGCGCTCGGGGTAGTCCGGACCACAGCTCGACGTTCAGCAGGGCAGGTAGCGCATCGCCGTGGTGCGGGTGGTGCGCGAGCACGATCTGCAGATGGCTGCGCGCCTCCTCGTAGGCCACTCCCGACAGCACCGAACCCAGCAGCACGCGCGCGTCGCTGTCGTCGGGCGCACCGAGCAGATGCTGCTCGAGCATGGCGATGGCCGCGGCGCGCTGGCCACCCAGCGCCAGCTCGCGCGCCTTCCTGTAGCTGAAATCGTCCGCGCACGGCGTGGCGAGCGCGATCTTCGAGAGGAGCGCGACGATGAAGGGGTTCGGGATCAGACCCATCGGCCAGCCACAGGAGCTCACGCGTGAGACGGAACGCCACGCTGTCTCTTATCGGCCGGCCATGCGGAAAGATGAAACGCGCGGCGCGATGCGCGCGCCGCTACCACGGCGAGTCCGGCAGGCGAATGCGCGGCACTGTCCCGCGCTCGAACTCGTCGAGGTGCAGGAGCCACATGCCGATCCCCGCCGCGCCTTGCATGTAGCCGGTCTGCGCCACGAGCAGGTCGGGCTTGAGTCGATGCTCGGCCTGCACCCAGCGCGTGCCTGCGGCGTCGGTCGTCGCCTTGGCGAGCAGCTGCTCGGTCAGGCGCTTCGCGAACGCGAGGTAGCGCGGCTCGCGCGTGAGGCGATGCAGCTCGAGGAAGAACTCGGCGATGCCGGCCGAGCCGCAGCACTGGCCGACGTTGTTCCAGAACCCGGGCGTGAGCTGGTCGGGGATGCCGCTCATCAAGATGGCGTTGGCGCAGCGCGTCACCCAGCTCAGCCACTCGGCGCTGCCGGTGATCTGGAACAGCTTTTGGAACAACCGCGCCGTACCGACCGGTCCATGGCACCAGCCGAGGTAGAACAGGTTCTTGCCGTCCTCCTGGGGCTCGTGATGCAGGATTAAGCACTGATCGCCCTCGGTGCGGGCAACTGCCTGCAGGTAATGCGCGCCAGCGATCGCGCCGTCCAGGAACTCGCCCGCGTGGGTTGCGGCATGCAGGCAGGCGAGGTAGTAGGCGATGCCCGCGGTGCCGTGCGAGAAGTTCGGCATCAGCCGCTCGAAGGTCGGATCCATGCGCCACTTCCGGTTCGCGCCGTCGGCGATCGCGAGCGCGAGCAGGCGCTTGCCAGCGCGGGTCGCGAGCGCGACGTCGGCCGCGTCGTTCGCTGCCAGCAATGCGAGGCCGATGCCGGCGGTGCCGCTGATCACGTCGCTGGTGTCGTTCCAGTCGCTGCCGCCGTCGACGCTGCGTGCGCTGGCGCGCAGCGCGGCGCGCGCGCGCTCGGCGCCCACTCGATAGCACTCGGCCTGGGTCGCCGCGGCCACTTGCTCGAGCGTGAACGCGACGCCCGCCAGGCCCGTGTACAGGCCGAGGTCGTGGACGGCCGCGGGCTCTTGCAGGCCGGCGATCAGCTGATCGGCGCCGGCACGCGCCTGCTCGAGCGCATGCGCCTGCTCGGTGGCGTGATGCAGCTCGAGCAGGAACAGGATCACGCCGCACGAACCCGTGTACAGAGACGCCTGCACGCTGGTCGGATCGCGCGGATCGGCCGGCCACGCGAGGCCGTTGGGCGTCTTGATGGCGGCGCTCTCGAGCCAGCGCGCCGTATCGAGCGCGACCTCGAGGTAGCGCGAGCCCTCGCCACCGAGCGCGAGGCAGAACAGCACCGTCAGCATGACCGCGACCTCCACGCTCGCACGCGTCACCGCGCCAGCACGATCACCGTCGTGGCGATGGCCGCGAGCAGCACCATCAGCAGCACGATCTTCAGCCAGTCGTACGGTCGCTCGCCCTGCACCTCGCCGCTGCCGGCGTTGATCGCGATCTGGTAGGAGCGCTTCTTGTAGCGGTAGGCCAGCAGCCACACCGGCAGCAGGACGTGCTTGTAGGTGAGCGCGCCGAGCTCGGTCCTGATCGAGTGGATGCGCTGCTCGTCGCCACCGATGCGGCGGCACACCTCGCCGCGCACCGCGGCATCGATGCGCGCCTTGGCATCGACGAACCCTCGATCGAGGTCGATGTCGTAGGTGCGCGCGAGATAGCCGGCGAGCACTTCCGGGTTGAACGGGATCATCTGGGCGAGCGGCCACGGCTCGAGCGCGCGCAGCAGTGCGTCGGGCAGGCCGGTGCTCGCCACCACCAGCACGTCGTCGAAGAATCGATTGAACGCGCCCGCCGCGGGATACCAGCGCGTGCGCCGCTCGCGCCGCTGGTTCTTGCCCACGCCGACCGTGACGTAGTAGTGCTCGCCGCGCTCGCCCGCGTAGCGGTTGAGCGTCAGCGCGTCGTACGTGTAGTACGGCGTGTAGATGCCGTTCAGCTGGCCATCGATGCCGCGCGCGCGCAGGTCGCGCGGCAGGAACCAGCGCGAGCGAACCCAGGAGCGCAAGGCCGCGGTCGCGGCCTCCGTGGGAACCAGGAACGGCAGCACGGCGTCCACCGGAATGCGCCGCTGTGACTGGTGCACGCCATCGCGCTGGATCGGGCAGCGACAGTAGGGCACTCGCTGCTGGTGAGCGTGCCGGTGAAGAACACGGTGGCGCCGCACGCGCTGCAGCGCACGTCGTGCGTCGCGGTCGCGGCGGCCGCATCCGACTGATCGAGCTTGCGATCGGCGAGCTTCTTGAGCGCGGCGCGGAAGTCTTGCTCGGTGATCTGCTCGGTGCTCGCGGTCAGCTGTTTCACGTAACCGCAGAACGGACACTGCAGGCGCTGCGCGCCGATCTCGAACTTGAGGTCGGCGCCGCACCCTTCGCACGGGAACATGCGGCCGTGCGCCTCGTCGTCTGCCGGCGCCGCGCCGGTGGTGGTGCCGACGCTTGCCGGCAGGGGCGCGCCAGGAGCGGCGGCGCCGGGCAGCGGTGGGGGTGACGGTGTGTCGGCCATGGGGATCCTGACCCGATCACTTGGCCGGCGGCGGCGGCGGCGCCGCGAACCGCTCTTTCCATGCCGGCACCTGGCCAGCCGGCGCCCAGCCCGGCATGCCCGGCGTCCACACGAGCGTGCTCGAGGTGATCTGTCCGGCAGTGATGCCTTGCTCGATCTGCGCGCTGGTCACCGGACCCATCGTCTGTTCGTTCACGCACACGTGCCACACCGTGCCCGCGGGCGGCGGCGGCGGCGCCACGCTCGGCGCGCTCTGACCCAGCGCCTGCGTCATCTGCTGCGCCAGGGCGAAGCCCATCCCCATGCCCATGCCGCTCGCGGCGCCGCCGCCCGAGGGATTCTGCGCGGCCGCGGTCATCGCCTTGCCCATCTGGTACTGCTGGAACTTGCTGAGGTCGCCCAGCACACCCATGCTGGTGCGCGTGTCGAGCGCCTTCTCGACCTCTTCCGGCAGCGAGATGTTGACGATGAACAGCTGCGGCACGTCGAGTCCGTACTCGTCGTCGACGCGCTGCACGACCTCCTTGCGCAGCTCGTCGGAAAGGCGCTGGTAGTTGCGCGCGAGATCGAGCGCGGCGATCTGCGTGCGCCCGAGCAGGTCGGCGATCGCGGTGTTGATCACCGAGCGCATCAGCGTGCTCAGCTCCTCGGTCTCGAACATGCCGTCGGTGCCGACCAGCTCGGTGAGCAGGCGCTTGGGGTCGACCGCCTTCAGCGTGTAGGTGCCGAACGCACGCAGGCGGATCGGGCCGAAGTCGGGATCGCGCAGCATGATCGGGTTGGGCGTGCCCCACTTGAGGTCGGTCACCTGGCGGGTGTTGACGAAGTAGACCTCGGAGCGAAACGGGCTGTTGAAGCCGTGCTTCCAGCCCTGCAGCGTGCTGAGCAGCGGCAGGTTGTTGGTGATCAGCTCGTAGCGACCCGGCTGGAACACGTCGGCGAGCCGGCCCTCGGAGACGAACATGGCGAGCTGGCCCGGGCGCACGATCAGCTGCGCGCCGTTCTTGATCTCGTTCTGATAGCGCGGGAACCGCCACACCAGGGTCTGGTTGGTGTCATCGAGCCACTCGATGATGTCGACGAACTCGCCGCGCAACTTGCCGAACAGTCCCATGGCCACTGCCTCCTCGAGAGCGGGGTGCCGCAATCAACGGCCCCGCAGTACGCAAAGAAATTGCCGCGCATTCAAGAGGATGTTGCGCGCGCGCGCCGCGGCGCGGCGCCACCGCGGCCACGATCGACGCCGACCCCTAAATTTTTAGGTGACGGATGCCGATGCTGCGCCGTAGACTCCTAACACCTTAGGTGTCACGAGGGCCGGTCATGGCAAAGCAGCGCAAGGTGGCGGTGCTCACCAATCTCGAGGTGGCCGTCATGAAGGTCGTGTGGGAGGCGGGCGGCGAGCCGCTCACGGTGCGCGAGGTGGTCGAGCGCCTCAATCAGGTGCGCGGCAGATCGCTCGCCTACAACACCGTGCAGACCATCCTCACCATCTTGAAGGACAAGGGCGTGGTGCGATCGCGTCCGGGTCCCGGCCGCGCGTTCGAATTCACCGCGCGTCTCTCGCGTGACGAGGTCTCGACGACGATGGTGGACGACCTGGTGGCCAGGCTGTTCGACGGCCAGGCGCATCCGCTGCTGCTCAAGCTGGTCGAGCACGAGTCGCTGCGGCGCGAGGACCTCGAGGCGCTGCGGCGGCTGATCGACAAGGAGCTGCACGACGAACGGAGCGTGGACCGATGAGCCCGCTCGTGAGCCACCTCGCATTGAGCTCGGGCGGCTTGCTGCTCGCTGGTCTCGCGGCGGCGTTGCTGCGCCGGGTGCTGCGCGCCGATCCGGTGCTGAGCTATCGCACCCTGGTCGTGGTCTTGATCAGCGTGCTGGTGCTGCCGGTGCTGCAATGGCTGGTGCAAGGCAAGACCGCGGCCTACCAGGAAGGCGTGCAACAGCTGGTGATGGGGGTCGTGCGCGCACCGCCCGCGGCGGTGCCGCTCACGTCGCCCGCTCGCAGCCGGTCCCTGCCGCCGGCCACCGCCGCTCGTGCCGTTGCCCTCGAGCGCGCTCGCCCCGGTCCGCCGGCAGCCGCGCCAATCGCGGCATCCGGCTGGCGCGGGTGGTGCCGCGCGCACCTCAGCGCGCTGCTCGCGTCCCTCTATGCGGCGGGAGCGCTGCTGGCGCTCGTGCGTGAGCTCGCGCGCTCGCGCCACACGCTGCGGCTGCTGCGGCTCGGCCAGAGCGTCACCGACCCACAGGTGCTGGCGCTGTGGCAGGAGCTCGCCGCCTCATCGCCGCTCCGCGACCGGGTGCGCCTGCTCGGCGTGAGCGGGCTCGATTCGCCCGCATGCTTCGGCCTGTGGCGGCCGGTGCTGCTCCTGCCGCTGCCGCATGGCTCGCGGCAATCGCTCGAATGGGCGATGCGCCACGAGCTCGTGCACCTCGAGCGCCGCGATGCGCACGTTGCGCTGCTGCAGTCGCTGGTCACGATCCTGTTCTGGTTCCATCCGGTGGCGTGGTGGCTGGCGCACGAGGTCGCCGCGCTGCGCGAGCTGTCGTGCGACGAGCTCGTGGTGGCGCACAGCGGCCAGCGCCGGAGCTATGCGCTCGCCTTGCTCGACTACGCCGGCGAGCGCCACCGTCCCGCTGCCACGCGATCGATTGCCCCACAGCTGCTCCACTGGTCTCGTTCCCGATCCCAGCTTCGCAGGAGGATTGAAATGCTCGCTCGCTCGAATCACGTCACGGGTGCCGTGCCGCGGCTGATGCGGCGGCTGACCGCCGCGATCCCGCTCAGCGCATTGTGGGGCGTGCAGCTCGCAGCTGCCGCGACCTTCTTGCCATCCTCGAGCGGCGTGAGCGCGCCGATCGAGGACCGCACGCCCAAGCGCGAGGCGCTGCTGCAGATCACCACCGAGAAGGTGGGTGAGGACCTGGCGGCGCAGCTCGACGTTGCGGCGGACCAGGTGCTGCTGGTGACCGACGTCGCTGCGCGCGGTGCGGCCGCGCGCGCCGGGCTCGAACGGTTCGATGTCATCACGCACATCGATGGCAGGCGGCCGGCGACGCGCACGCGCTTGCACCAGGCGACCGATCGCCACGCCGGCGATGGCAGCGAGCTCTTGCTGCGCGCGCTGCGCAAGGGCGAGGCGATCGACATCGCCATCGCGCTCGGCAGCGGCGGCGAGGACGTGGTTGCGCCGGATCTCGACGCTCGGCTGCGGCGCCTCGGCTACCTGAGCCCGAAGCCGGGCAAGCAGGCGGCCAAGCAGAAGCGCGAGGGCCGCGACTTCGACCAGCGGGGGTTCGAGCAGCAGATGGAGGCGCTCGGCAAGGAGCTCGAGGAATCGCTCGGCCCCGCGCTCGAGCAGCTCGGGCCAGAGCTCGAGCAAGCGCTCGAGCCGAGCCTGCGCAAGCTGGGCACGCATCTCGAGCAAGACCTGAAGCCACGCCTCGAGCAGCTCGGTCCAGAGCTGCAGGCGATCATCGAGTCGCACCTGGAAGACCTCGGCCCCGAGATCGAGCGCGCGCTCGATCCGCATCTGAAGGCACTCGAGGTTGAGCTCGAGGACCTGGGCCCGGAGCTCGAGCAGCTCGGCCCAAAGCTGCAGGCGATCATCGGCCCCAAGCTCGAGCAGCTCGGTCCGACGCTGCAGAAGAAGCTGAAGCACCTGGACCAGCTCGCGCCATCGATCGAGAAGATGGTGCGGGAGATGCTGCCCGCGATCCAACAGGAACTGCGCGAGAACGCGGTCGATCAGGACCAGATCGAGGGCGCCGTGAAGCAGGCACTGCAGGCGCTCGAGCGCGCGATGAAGGCGTACGACCAGGACCAGCCCGGCGCCGGCAAGGGCGGGGCGAAGGCCAAGCCGAAGGTCAAGGCCAAGGGGGAGCGCGCCGTCCGCATCATGTGAACGTCGTGAGCGCTCCGGTCGCGGTCAGCCGTGCGCGCGCACGTACTCGAACGCGAACGGCTGGCCGTTGATGCCGTTCTTGGGCGGCGCGATCCAGCTCGCGATCTGGCCGGGCCGATCGCACAGCACCATGATGTTCTCGAGAAACGCGAGGTCGTCGGGCGACAGGAACCATTCCGGCTTCTGCGCCTCGAACGCGTCCTTCGAGATCAGCTCGCCGTGCGGGTCGAAGTGGTGGCCCGCGTACTCGCCCTGATGGCGGTGGAAGCGGCGATGCGGCAGGTAGAGGCGCTCGCTCAGCCCGTGCTCCGCGAGCACCTTGTTCCAGCGGTTGAGCCCGCGCTCGTTGTCGCTGATGTACGCCTCGCGCAGCAGCTCGTTGATGGCGTTGCGCAGCGGCACCTCGCGGTCGACGAGACGACCGTTCTCGACCACCGGCACGACCTTCTGCTGCGCGAGCGCGGTGTGCTCCTCCAGCTTGGCTTCCTGGTAACGGCCCTTCAATCCGGAGGCGAAGTAGTCGGCCGCGTTCGACGAGATCTCGCCGCCGAACAGGTCGAGCGAGTAGGTGTACCAGTAGTTGATCGCCTTCTGGATCGTGTCGAGGTCGATGCCGCCCAGCTGGCGCACGTCCTTGCCGGGGTTCTCACGCATCAGCTGCGCGGTGCGCTCGACGACGCGCATGATGCCGGTCTCGCCCACGAACATGTGGTGCGCTTCCTCGGTGAGCATGAAGCGGCAGGTGCGCGACAGCGGGTCGAACGCGCTCTCGGCAAGCGACGCGAGCTGGTACTTGCCGTCGCGGTCCGTGAACATGGTGAAGCAGAAGAACGACAGCCAGTCGTTGCACGGTTGGTTGAAGGCGCCGAGGATGCGCGGCTTGTCGGGATTGCCGGCGCGCCGGCGCAGCAGCTCTTCGGACTCGTCGCGGCCGTCCTTGCCGAAGTAGCCGAACAGCAGATACACCATCGCCCACAGGTGGCGGCCCTCCTCGACGTTCACCTGGAACAGGTTGCGCATGTCGTACAGGCTGGGCGCGGTCAGGGACAGCTTGCGCTGCTGCTCGACCGATGCGGGCTCGGTGTCGGCCTGCGTGACGATGATGCGCCGCAAGATGTTGCGGAACTCGCCTGGCACTTCCTGGAACACCGGCTTGCCGATGTGATCGCCGAAGTGGATCTTGCGATCCAGCACCTGATCGGCGAGGAAGATGCCCCAGCGGTACTCGGGCATGCGCACGTAGCCGAAGTTGGCCCAGCCGTCGGTGTCGACCGAGATGGCAGTGCGCAGGTAGACGTCGTCTTCCTGGTGGCAGGCAGGGCCCACCTCGCGCCACCAGGCGAGGTAGTTCGGCAGCCACGACTCGAGCGCGCGCTGCAGCCGCTTGTCGTTGGCCAGGCCGACGTTGTTCGGGATGCTGTCGAAGCGATTCACAGCCGACATCAGGTCCTCTTCCAATCGAAGGTGGGCCGCTGCGCCTTCCCGTACAGGGTGAGAGCGCCGTTCTGGCCGGTCGAGTTGGGCCGCGTGAAGATCCAGTTCTGCCACGCCGACAGCCGGCCGAAGATCTTGGTTGCCACGCTCTCGGGGCCGGCGAAGCGCAGGCTCGCCTCCATGCCGGTGAGCGCGTCGGGCGACAGGCTGGCGCGCTCCTCGATCGCCACCCGCAGCTCGTCCTGCCAGTCGATCTCGTCCGGCACGAACGTGACCAGTCCCATGCCGAGCGCCGCATCCGCGTCCAGCGGCTCGCGCGTCGCGAGCGCCTGCTGCGCGAGGTCGGGCCGGCCGAGGAAGCGGCACTGCAGGCGCGACAGGCCGTGGCTCATCAGCAACACGCCGTCGTTCATCGGGTCGAGCTCGATCGCCACCGGCCGGCTGGCGTCGTTCAGCATGTAGCTGCGGTCGGCCGCGAGCGCGAGCTCGAACAGGTTGCCGACGAAGCACGAGCCGGGCTCGATCACGGCGAAGAAGCTGCGCGCCGTGACATCGAGGCGGCGCAGCACGCGCGCCATGTGCAGCAGGATCTCGTGCACCAGCCAGTGCTGGTGATGGGCGAGCAAGCTGGCGTCGACCGCGCGCACCGCTGCGGCGGTGCCCCTGGTCTTGATCACCACCGTGCCCACGGTCTCGAGCGCGAAGCGCAGCTGCAGGATGGCGTCGTCCAGCTCGCGGTACGCACGCAGCGCCCAGCACTGGTCGCCGGCCTCCAGGAATTCCGCGGGCGTTGCCGGCTGCGGCGTGTCGGGCGCGTGCACGCACAGCTCGGCGACCCGCGCCGCCTCGTCGACCGCGAGCTCGACGTGGCGATACTTGAGGCCGCGCTCGGTGAGCTCGGCGGTGATGGGCTTGAGCTCGATGCCCGGGCCACGGCGGGCGCCGCGCGCGGGCTGCCGCAGCAGCTCCTGCACACGCGCCTCGATCCGCTCGACGAGCGGCTCTTGGCGTGCGTGGCATCGACCAGGTTCCAGTCCACAGCCTTCTGCCCGCGGCAGCCTCGGCGAGCGTCGCGAACACGTCGGCGAGATCGCGGCGCACCTTGCGCTTGTCCACCAGCCGCGTGAGCCCGCCGGTGCCCGGCAGCACGCCCAGCAATGGCACCTCGGGCAAGCTGACCGCGGAGTTGCCGTCGTCCACGAGGTGGATCTCGTCGCAGGCGATCGCCAGCTCGTAGCCGCCGCCCGAAGCGGTGCCGTTCAGGGCTGCCAGCGAACGCACGCCGCTGTCGCGCGCGAGCTCCTCCAGCCCGAGCCGCGTCTCGTTGGTGAACTTGCAGAAGTTGACCTTGAACGGATGCGTCGAGCTCGCGAGCATGAAGATGTTGGCGCCGGCGGAGAAGATCCGATCCTGCGCCGAGCCGACCACCAGCACGCGCACGCCGGGGTGCTCGAAGCGCAGCCGCTGGATCGCGTCCGCGAGCTCGATGTCGACCTTCAGGTCGTAGCTGTTCAGCTTGAGCGCGTAGCCGGGCTTGAACCCCTTGTCGGTCTTCACGTCGAGCAGCAGCCGTGCCACCTCGCCATCCACGTCGAGCCGCCAGTGGATGTAGCGCGTGGGATCGGTTTGGAAGGCGATGGGTTGCATCCCCGGAAGTTAGCGCGCGGGCTCCGGACGCGCAAGCAATATATTGCTCACGTCCTTGCAAACGCGCCCATCGCGTGCAGTATAGTGCCCGCATGCCGCGAGCCCCGAACCACCGACCGAGCGCGCCTGCGAGCCCTGCTGAAGAGCCTCGGCCAGCGGGTGCGTGCGCTGCGCCGTGCGCACGGCCTCACCGCGCAGCAGCTCGCCGAGCGCTCGGGCCTGAGCCGCCGCTTCCTGACCGATCTCGAGGCGGGCAAGGGCAACATCTCCATCGGCCGGCTGCAGGAGCTGTCGCGCTCGCTCGAGGTGTTGCCGGCCAGCCTGCTGCTGCCCGAGCGGAAAGGCGCGGAATCGGCGCTGGTCGAGGTGTGGACATTGCTCAACGGCCTCTCCACCGCCGAGCTCGATCAGGTGACCGACTTCGTGTGCCAGCGATTCGTGCGCACGCGCAGGCGGCGCAAGGTCGCGCTGGTCGGCCTGCGCGGCGCCGGCAAGACCACGATCGGCAAGCACCTCGCCGACAAGCTCAAGGTGCCATTCGTGGAGCTCGACCGCGCGATCGAGCAGCACTGCCGCATGTCGCTCAACGACCTGTTCGTGCTGCAGGGCGAAGCAACCTACCGGCGGCTCGAGCGCGATGTGCTCTGCCGCGTGCTCGCGCGCAACGGTGCGAGCGTGATCGCCACCGGCGGCGGGCTGGTCACCAATCGCGAGGCGTACGAGCTGCTGCGCCGCCAATGCGTCGTGTTCTGGCTCAGGGCGCGTCCCGAGGACCACATGCACCGGGTCGTCGCGCAGGGCGATCAACGGCCGATGCGCAACAACCCGTCGGCGATGGACGATCTGCGCGCCCTGCTCGAGAGCCGCGAGCCCTTGTACGCGCTCGCGCACCAGCAGATCGACACCAGCAATCTCGGCGTGCAGGGTGCGGTGCAGGCGATGCTGAGGCAGCTCGCGCAATAGCGCTGGCGGCTACCTCGGCCCGCTCATGAGCAGGCGGCAGTCGAGCGCGCCGTTGTTCAACGGCACGCTGCTGGCCGCGGCGATGCCGAGCTCGTCCGCGAGCGCGCCGTCCGGCACGAGCAAGGCGAAGCGCCAGGCGCCGAGCTCGCCGCGGATCCTGGCGCCCACCAGACGATACAGCTCGCGCAGCTCGTGCGGCGTGCCGAGGCGCGCGCCGTACGGCAGGTTCGCGATCAAGAGACCCGCCGGCGCGGGCGCGCGCGCCGTCGCGAAGCGCGCCGCGTACAGGCGCAGGTGGTGCCGCACGCGCGCGCGTTGCGCCGCCGCCGCGGCCGCGCACACGCTGGCCGCGTCCGCGTCGCTGCCGACGATCGCGAACGCCGGCCGCACGCGCCGCTCACGGCGAGCCGCGTCGCCCACCGCACGCCAGGTGCGATAGTCGAAGTCCCGGTGCCATTCGCATGCGAACTCGCCCTTGTGGCGATGGATGAGCGGTGCCTTGTGCACCGCGATCAGAGCTGCCTCGATGGCGATCGTGCCGCTGCCGCACATGGGATCCCAGAGCGGTTCGCTGCCGTCGTAGCGCGCCGTGAGCAACAGCGCGGCCGCGAGGGTTTCCTTGAGCGGCGCGGCGTGCGTGCTGGTGGCGTGGTAGCCGCGCTTGTGCAGCGCCTTGCCCGAGCAGTCCAGACCGATGGTGGCCATGCCGCGGTGCACGTGGATGACGATGCGCATGCCAGCAGGGTGGTGGCGCGCCCCGGGCGAAAGCCGGGCGGCGATCGCGTGCGCGAGGCGCGCCACCAGCTGGGCGCTCGCCTCGCGCGAGCGCCGTGCGTCGTGCAGCTCGATGGCGATGCCGCGCTCGGCGCCCAGCCACCGTTCCCAGGCGATGGCGCGCACCGCCTCGACCAGCTGCTCGCCGGAGGCGGCCGGCCCCGCGAAGACGATGCGCTGCACGCGGCTCGCGGTGCGCAGCCACAGATTGGCGCGGTACAGGTCGGCGTGCAGGCCGGTGAAGAATGCGCCGGCGAACCCGGGCGTCACGTCCTGCATGCCGAGCCTGGTCAGCTCGTCGCAGAGGAGCGATTCCAGCCCCGGAGCGCAAGACGCGAACAGTTGCATGCGGGATTCTCGGCGTCGGCTAAGATGGCGGCTCCCCACTTCGACAGGAGCTTCTCATGAGCAAGGTCGGCTTCGCTGGCACGCTGGTGCTGGCATCGGTGGTGGCGCTCGCGCGCTCGGTGGCTGCAGACGACGCCGAGCAGGCGGCGGCGGCGCTCAAGCAGTCTTACCAGAGCATCGACAAGATCAAGGACCGAGCCGAGCAGAAGGCCGCGGCCGATCGGTTCCACGCCGAGTGCGAGCAGTTCGTGCGCGCGTGGTCGGGCAAGATCACCGAGGGGCCCACGCTCGCCATCCTGGGTCTCGCCGAGCTCGCGCTCGGCAACAAGGACAAGAGCGCCGGGATCCTCGCCAGGTACCAGGACGGCCTGAAAGGCAAGCCCGCGCCGGCGCTCAACGTGCAGCGCGTGATCGGCGAGGCGGAGCAGGCCGGCTTCGATCTCTCGAGCCTGAAGGGCAAGGTGGTGGTGGTCGACTTCTGGGCCACCTGGTGCCCGCCGTGCCGCGCCGCGATCCCGCACCTGATCGATCTGCAGCAGAAGCTCGGCGCGAAGGGCGTGGTGGTCGTGGGCGCCACGCAGCTGTACGGCAACGGCTACCTGAAGGGCGAGCGCAAGGCCAACCTGGACGAGGCGCAGGAGATCGCGCTCAACGCCGACTTCAAGGCCGACCTGAAGATCCCGTACGACATCGTCGTCTGCGAGAAGGGCACGTCGATGTTCCACTACGGCGTGCTCGGCATCCCGACGCTGGTGCTGATCGACCGCGCCGGCAACGTGCGCGACATCCGCGTCGGCGCGTCCGACTTCGGCGCCATCACGCTCAAGGTCGAGGAGCTGCTCGACGAGCAGAGCGGCGGCTGACGGGCCTGGCGGCATCGCTCGCCCCTGTACCCCTGGTCCGGGAAAGAGTAGGCTCCTCGCGTCCGAGCCATCAGCGTGCCGCATCTCCCGGGAACGCTGCGAGCTCACCGGTCGATTGGGAGGCGAGACCATGCGGCGCTGTTTGATTCAAGGTCTGGTGGTGTGCACGTTCCTCGGCTGTCAGTCGACGGCGCGGCGCGCCGACGTGCAAGCCGCGTCCCCGGACAAGGCGCCGGCTGCGGCCGAGCCAGCCAGGCCCGACGACGACAAGCTGCTCGAGCTCGCGGCCAGGCGAGCGCAGCTCGAGCGCCAGCTGCCGCTCGACCAGAAGAAGCTCGCGCGCGCCGAGCTCGAGCTCTCGTCGCTGGCGGCAGTGTCGCGGGTGGCGGCGGAGAAGGCGCGGGCCGAGCTGGAGATGGCCACCGCCGCTCTCAAGCTGTTCGACGAGAGCGAGGCGCCGATCAAGAGCGCGCGCGCCCGGCTCGAGGTGCAGCAATCCGAGGACAACCTCGCGGATCAACGCGAGGAGATGCAGCAGCTCGAGATGATGTACAAGGAGGACGACCTCGCCGACAAGACCAAGGAGATCGTGCTGCGCCGCGGGCAGCGACGGCTCGAGCGTGCGACGCAGCAGCTCGAGCTGCAGAAGGCCGAGACCGACAAGCTCCTGAACCGCGATCTCGCCGAGTCGCGGCGCAAGCTGCAGCTCGCGATCGCGGAGAAGGAAGCCGAGGTCGCGCGCCAGGAGCGTGCCATGCAGGGCGAGCAGATGGACAAGGAGATGGCGGTGATGAGCGCGCAGGCGGACCTCGCCCGCGATCAGGAAGAGCTCGCGCGGGTGAGCGAGAAGCTCGCGTCCGCCAGGCCGCAGCCGTGAGCCTGCTGCTCGCCTCGCTCCTGCTCGGCGCCATGGCGCGCGCGCAGCACCCCGGGCCGCCGCCATCGCCGCCAGCGACCAGGGAGGCGGTGCAGGCCGCGATCGCACGCGGGCTCGATTTCTTGCTCGGCGCGCAGGAAGCGAGCGGCTGCTTTGGTGTGCCGCGCAGCGTCATGAACTTCGAGACGTTCGCGACCATCGGCACGTACGAGTCGTGGACCGTCGCCACCACCGGGCTCGTGTGCATGACGTTGATGGAGGCCGGCACATCGCCCGCGGCGACCGCGGCGCTCGATCTCGGCATCGACTTCCTGCTCGCGAACGCGTTCGTGAAGCGCGTCTCCGACTGGGATACCGACAATACCTGGGGCTGGATCTACGGCCTGCACTGCCTGGCGCGCGCCCTGGAGCATCCGCACTTCGAGCACGATCTGCGCCGCGCGCGCATGCGCGAGGTGGGCGATGGGCTGCTGCAGCGGCTCGCGCGCTGGCAGACGCCATGCGGCGGCTGGGGCTACTACGACACCGAGGTGGGCGCCATCCCGCCGATCTGGGCGACCTCGTTCATGACCGCGGCCGCGGTGGTCGCGATGCAGGACGCAAAGCAGGCCGGCTTCGCGGTCAATGCGACCGTGCTCGACAAGGCGGTGCGCGCGATCGAGCATGCGCGGCTCAAGAACGGCGCGTTCGCGTACTCGATCGATGCGATTCCGGACCCGAGCGGGCTCGAGTTCATCAACCAGGTCAAGGGATCGCTCGGCCGCATCCAGGTCTGCCAGCTCGCGCTCTACCGCGCCGGACGAGCGAGCCAGGCGGAGCTCGAGATCGGCATCGATCGGTTCTTCAGCGAGCACCGGTTCCTCGACGTCGCGCGCAAGAAGCCGATCCCGCACGAGGCCTATTATGCCAATGCCGCGTACTTCTATCTGTTCGGCCACTTCTACGCGGCGCAGGTGATCGAGTGCCTGCCGCAAGCGGCGCGCGCCGAGCTGTTCGCGAAGCTGCAGCGCGAGCTGCTGAAGACGCAGGAGGACGACGGAGCGATGTGGGACTTCTACATCAGCGGTTACACGCGACCGTATGGAACCGCATTCGCAGTGATGGCGCTGCAGCGCTCGCTCCGCGTCGACTGAACCGCGATTCGAAGAGCGATCGGCGACCGCGTCGGAAAAGAACTGGAGGCGAACCATGCACCCGAACGTGATCGTGGCCGTGTTACTGCTCGGTGGCGCCGCTCAATCGCCGCCGCCATCGCCGCCGAAAGCGGCGAGCGAAGCGCCCGAGCCCACCGCCAGGGTGCGCGTGGATTTCGACCAGGGCGAGATGGGCAAGGCGCCGGCGGGTTTCAGCAACGTCCTCTGCCTGAAGGGCGAGCCCGGCGTGTGGGAGATCCGCACCGACGCCAAGGCGACCAGCGGCAAGCAGGTGCTGGTGCAGGCTGGCACCGATGCGACCGACCTGCGGTTCCCGGTGCTGCTGTACGACAAGCTCACGGCCAAGGACGTCACGGTGGCGACCAGGTTCAAGGCGCTCCTGGGCAAGGTGGATCAGGCGGCCGGGCTGGTGGCGCGATTCAAGGACGCGCGCAGCTACTATCTCGCTCGTGCCAACGCGCTCGAGGGGAACGTCTGCCTGTTCAAGGTGGTGGGCGGCGTGCGCAACCAGCTGGCGACGGCGGACGTGCCGGTGAGCGCGAACGAGTGGCATGCGCTCAAGCTCGAGCTGCGCGAGCGGCACTTCAAGGTGAGCCTCGACGGCAAGGTCGTGATCGAGGCGGACGACGGCACCTACCGGGACGCGGGCAAGGCCGGCCTGTGGACCAAGGCGGACAGCGTCACCGCCTTCGACGATTTCGAGATCGACGGCTTCGACGACCTGTGAGCGTGGTGTGCGGCAGGAGGCATCGTCATGAACGCCGTGCGGGTCGCGCTGGTGGCAGCCGTGAGCTTCGCGTCCGGCTGCGGCATCCTGGTGGACGAGCAGACCCTGCAGTTCCACTATGACGAGGCGAAGGACCGGCTCGACGTGCTGGTGGTCTCGCGGGGACTCTACGCGAGCGTGCCGCCGCCGTTCCTCACCAGCAACCGCGAGCAGAAGATCGATGCCGTGGCGGACGAGTGGCTCGATGCCATCCAGCGCGGCGATCGCTGGCTCACCTCGTCCTTGCTGCCGTTCGACATCGACCTCGACACCGCGTACCCGGAGCCGGCACGCAAGGCCGCCGCGCAGCCCTACCTCGACCTGATCCGCGTCAAGCACGGCGACTTCTTCCTCGACGAGCGCGGCCGCCTTTGCCTCTGGCAGTGCTTCGGCATCGTCCACTTCGGCCGGTTCCTGGACCTGGTGAATCATGCCATGCGCGAGGCGCTGCGCGACCCGGCGACGATCGACGCCTGGAAGAAGGAGAGCGACGGCGTGTTCCCGGACGCGCGCACCGAAGAGCTGCTGCGCGCCGCGGCCGAGCGCGAGTTCACGTTCGTGACGACCCGCGGCAAGGCGCTGGTGGTGCGCGCACCGCTCAGCCGCGTCGGCCTCCGCTATCTGCTCGGCCGTGCACTCGACGGCCTGACCGAGCAGCTCGCCAAGGACAAGGATCTGCCCGAGTCGCGCTGGTGGCGCGAGTGCCTGTCGCGCGAGTGGTCGCTCGCGCGCGTCGGCGAACTCACCGAGGTGGTGCTCGGCAACCCGGAGGCGAGCGAGCAGGTGTTCACGCTGCCGGGCCGCGAGACAGCGCCCGGCAACCTGCTGCCGCACCTCGAGCGGCGCCGCGTGCCGGTGCACAAGGGCCTGCCCGAGGCGCGCTGGCTCGAGGCGTTCCGGGAATTCTGCGCCGACGACCACTGATCGAGATGCTCGCCCGCAGCTGCGCAGCTGCCGCCGGCACTCCCACTTCCGCCGAGACTTCTGCGCCGGCCGCGGTTAGTCTGGTCACGGCCATGAGAAGCAAGACCGAGGTGCTCGTCTACCGCGATGCGAGCGAGCTCTGCGAGCGCGGCGCGCACGTCGTGGCGAACGCGATCGGCGCGGCGCTCGCACGCCGCGACCGCTGCGCGCTGGCCCTGGCGGGCGGCTCCACGCCGGCAGCACTCTACCGCGAGCTGGCCCGGCTCGAGGTGGACTGGGCACGCGTGGACGTGCTGTTCGGCGACGAGCGGGCGGTGCCGCCCGAGCACCAGGACAGCAACTACCGCATGGCGCGCACCACGCTGCTCGATCTTGCCCGGGTGCCGCCCGCCAACGTGCACCGCGCTCCCGCGGACGCGGCCGATCTGGGGCAGGCGGCGCGCGATTACGAGGCCACCGTGCGGCGCGTGGTGCGCTCCGCGGGCGGCGTGCCGCGCTTCGACGTCATCTTGCTCGGCGTCGGCGCGGGACGGCCACACCGCGTCCTTGTTCCCGCGGTCGCCCGTGCTCGACGAGCGCAGCGCTCGCGGTCGCGGTGCACGCCGACCTGCTGCAGTCGTGGCGCCTGACCTTCACCCTGCCGCTCCTGAACGCGGCAGAGCGCGTGATGTCTGTGGTGGCGGGTGCGGGCAAGGCAGCGGTGATGAACCAGATCTCCGCGGGCGACGCGCGCTGCTCGCTGCCGGTGGCGCTGGTCGCGCCCGCCAAGGGGTCGGTGAGCTTCCTCGTCGATCGCGCCGCGCTGGGGATGCAATGATCGCGCGGCTGCGCGGCTTGCTTCGCCGTGCCGCGCGGCCGGCGCCTCCTCGGCGGCCTCGTGCTGCTCGCCACCGGATCGCTCGCGGCGTTCCTCGCCGTTGCCGTGCACGAGGCGTTGTTCGTGCTCGACGTGACCGAGCTCGAGGTCGCGATCAGGGGCTTGCCTGAGGGCGCCGAGGGCCTGCGGCCGCCGCACCTGAGCGACCTGCACTCGATCGTGAGGGCGTGCGCGAGCGCCGGCTGCTCGCGCAGCTGCGCGCGCTGCACCCTGACCTGGCGGTGGTCACCGGCGACGTCGTGAACGGCTACCTCGGCGGCCTGGATCATGAGGCGAAGACCGCGCGCATCGAGCGCATCGTCGCCTTGCTCGCGCAGGTGAACGACGCCTGCCAGTGTCCGGTGTTCCTGGTGCGCGGCAACCACGACGACGACGACCAGCTCACCGAGCGCCTGCCCGATTCCGGCATGCGCCTGCTGATCAACGATCGCGCAACCGCAACACCGGCAGCGGCGGCGCGCTGGCGATGGTCGGCATCGACTACTACGCGCTGGCCGATGCCGCGGCGCCTGCAGACGCCACGGCATTCCGCATCGCCGACGTCCACGGGTCGCGCGCGCTGGTGACTGACGAGGAGTATGCGAATGCATACGTGCACTACGTCGGGCCGGGAGCGCAGCAGCTGCGGATTACCGCGTGACCGCGGACGTGCTGTTCGGCAAACGCCCGCGCGGCGCATCGGCTTGATCGCTTGCTCGCAGATGCCGTTCGGCATCGACCGCTTCTATCGCCTGCGCCGCTACAACTTTGCCGCGCCGATCTCGACGGCTGGTTCCATCTCGCGCCGCACGATGCGTACTGGTGAGGACGCGGTCGCGCCGGTCATTCCGGCCGACGCCGACGATGCCAGCTCGAGGTGAGTGTGAACAGCGATGCGAGCGCATTCTACGTGCGCGGCCAGGTGCGCTCGCTCGCAGGCAGCCTGATCGCCACGGCCTTCGACCGGCGCGACCGGCTGGAGAGCGGGACGTTCGGCGTGTGGACGTTCGCCGTGGGGCAGAAGGCGTTCGACAACCTGCGCGACGGCGCTGCCGACGGTGCGGTGATCTACGCGCAGGACTTCGAGCAGCCGCCGCTGGCGTGCTGCCGCCCGAGCTGCAGGCCGGGCCGTGCATCTCGCGCGTGGAGGTTGCGCTCGCGCGCGTGCCGGCGGGCAGCATCCTGATCGCGCTGGCACGCGCCGCGGCAGGCGATCGAGCTGGCCGCACACCATGTGCCGCTGATCCTCGCCGGCGATACGCACGGCGGCCAGATCCGCTTGCCGGTGCTCGACCGCTACGTGATCTCGATCCCGGCAATCGTCCGTTCCTCGGCGGTCGCTACCAGCTCGGCGACAGCACGCTCTACGTGAGTCGCGGCGTCGGCACCTCGGTGATCCTGCTGCGGTTTCGGGCGCGGCCTGATCACCATGATCACCCTGCATCGCGCCGCGGCGTCACTCGAGTCGATGCGGTGAAGCCTGCGGCGAGAATCTTCGTGTTCGCGGCGTTGCTGCGGGCGTTACGCGATGATGCGCACCATCGTCCCGAGGAGCCGTCATGACCTTGCCCCGGAACCCGCGCGAGCTCGCGTGTCTCGTGGATCACACGCTGCTCAGCCCGAGGCCACGCGAGGACGTGCGGCGCGCCGCCAGCGAGGTGCTCGAGCACGGGTTCTTCGGCCTGCGTGGCCCCGGCGCGGGTCGCGCAGGCGCGCGACCTGCTCGCCGGCAGCAGTGCGATCGTGATCTCGATCGCCGGCTTCCCGCTCGGCTCCGCCACCACCGCGACCAAGGCCGCCGAGGCGAGCGAGGTGGTGCGCCTCGGTGCCCGCGAGGTCGACATGGTGCTGAACGTCGGCGCGCTCAAGGAAGGTGACGACGCGTACGGTGCGCGACCTGCGTGCGGTGGTGAACGGCCGGCGGCGCGCCGGTCAAGGTGATCATCGAGACGTGCCTGCTCGACGATGTCCTGAAGCGTCGCGCATGCGCGCTCGCGATCGAGGCCGGCGCCGTTCGTGAAGACCTCGACCGGCTTCGGCCGCCGCCGGCGCGAAGATCGAGGACGTGCGCTTGATGAAGGCTGCCGTGGCTGGCCGCGCGAAGGTCGGCGGCCGCCGCCGGCATTCGCGACCTCGCGACCGCGCTGGCGTTGATCGAGGCCGGTGCCGACCGCCTCGGCATGAGCTACTCGGTCAAGATCCTCGAGCAGTTCGGCGCAGCGCCGCGCCCGGCAGGACCGTGATGGCAGAGGTCGGTCGCATCCTGTTCAGCGATGTGCAGATCCGCGCCGCCGTCGATCGCGTGGCGCGCGAGATCGTGGCGGCGTGCATGCGGGCCGCGAGGTGACGTTCGTGGTGGTGATGCGGGGCGGCATGGTGTTCGCCGCCGACCTGGTGCGGCGCGTCGACCTGCCGATCCGGCTCGACTACGTGGTGGCGAGCTCGTACGGCGCCGGCACCGAGCCTGGAGCAGTGCGGGTCACGGGCGGGCTCGAGCTCGATTTCGAGCGCCAGGACGTGCTGCTGGTCGATGACATCCTCGACACCGGCTGCACGATGAAGACGATCCGGGATCAGCTGCTCGCCTTCGACCCGCGCTCGGTGCGCATCGCCACGCTGCTCGACAAGCCGTCGCGCCGCCGCGTGCCGATGAAGGCCGACTTCGTCGGCTTCGAGGTCGGCGACGTGTTCGTGATCGGCTACGGGCTCGACTACGACCAGCGATTCCGCAATCTCCCCTACATCGCCGAGCTCGACGGCAAGTGAACCGACGATGCCGCGCTTGTAAGGATGCGCCGGCGGCGGCCGCAGGAATTGCACGCGCCGGGACCCGATCGAGCGCGCGCCGCGATGCGTGCTCGCCGCAGCGCGCGACGCAAGGGCGGCCGGCGATTTGCTCCGCCTCGCGAACGGCCCCAGACAACGCGAGGAAGGACTCACCATGCGCCACGCCACGCTGCTCTGCGTCACGGGAATGTCGCTACTTCTCGCGGCCGTTGCCCGCGCCGGCGACGTACCGCTCACCACGATCCGGGTTGCGAGCGGTCTCAGCCAGCCGCTGTTCCTCGGATCGCCGCCCGGCGACCTCGAGCGCGTCTTCATCGTCGAGCAGGGCGGCGTGATCAAGATCCTGCGCGCTGGCACGGTGCTGCCGACGCCGTTCCTGGACATTCACGCGCGCATCCTCGCCGGCGGCGAACGGGGCTTGCTCGGGCTCGCGTTCCACCCGAGCTACGCCAGCAACGGCCAGCTGTTCGTCAACTACACGCGTGCCGGCGACGGCGCCACCGTGGTGGCGCGCTTCAGCGTCTCGGCCGACCCCGACGTGGCCGACCCGACCTCCGAGGTCGTGATCCTCACCATCGCGCAGCCGTACGCGAACCACAACGGCGGCATGATCGCGTTCGGCCCCGGCGATGGCTACCTCTACATCGGCATGGGCGACGGCGGCAGCGGGAACGATCCCGAAGGGCGCGCGCAGGATGGCGGCGTGCTGCTCGGCAAGATGCTGCGCATCGACGTCGACGGCGGCAGCCCGTACGTGAGCCCGCCCGACAATCCGTTCTTCGGTCCCGGCGATCCGCTCGACGAGATCTGGGCGCTCGGTGTGCGCAACCCGTGGCGCTTCAGCTTCGATCGCTTCACCCACGACCTCTACATCGGCGACGTCGGCCAGAGCGATCGCGAGGAGGTGGACTACGAGCCGGCCCAGAGCGGCGGCGAGAACTACGGCTGGCGCTGCATGGAGGGCGGCCGCTGCACCGGGCTCACCGGCTGCAGCTGCAACGATCCCGATCTCGTGGTGCCGATCCACGAGTACACGCACGCCGACGGCTGCGCGATCACCGGCGGCTACGTGTACCGCGGCTGTGCGGTGCCGAGCCTGCAGGGAACGTACTTCTTCGGCGATTACTGCTCGGCCAGGATCTGGTCGTTGCGCTGGGACGGCACCACGCTCAGCGATTTCCGCGACCGCACCGCCGAGCTCGATCCACCGGGCGCGCCGTCGATCGCGTCCATCACCTCGTTCGGCGAGGGATGCGCTGGGCGAGCTGTACGTCGTCGACCAGGGCGGCGAGCTGTTCAAGATCGTGCCCGTCGTGCCGGTCGCGAGCGCCAGCAGCTACGGCAGCGGCTGGCCGGGCACGAATGGCATCCCGGCCCTCGCGCTGAGCGCCGACCCCGAGATCTGCGCATCGCTCGAGCTGATCCTCGGCAACTCGTTCGGCCAGGTCACGGCCGCGACCATCGTCGTCGGCTCGCAATCCGCCTCGATCGTCACCATCTACGACGGCACCCTGCTCGTCCTGCCGAGCAGCTTCCTGCCGATCACGCTTCCCGCGCAGCCGCTCCTGCAGCTGCTGGTGAAGGTCCCGTGCGACCCCGCGCTGTGCGGAGCCACGGTGTATCTGCAGGCGCTCGAGATGGATCCCGGGGCGTCGAAGGGCGTCTCGTTCACGCCCGGGTTGCAGATCACCACCGGGCCCGAGGGTTGATGGGCGCTCACCGGCGCCCGGTCACGGCGACCTGGGCGCCAGCCTGGTCATGAGCCTGGCGACGCGATCGGCATCGTGCGCTTCCTGATAGTAGATGACGAGGTGGCGCGCGGCCGTGGCGGTGCCCTGCTCGGTGAAGGCGCTGGCGCGCTCCAGGGCGTCCCACGCGAGCTCGGCGGTGGCGCGCGCGGCGTCGGTCTTGCCCAGCGCGAGCTCGCTGCGCGCGAGCAGGGCGCGCGTCTCCAGGCCGCGCCAGTCGTCGCGCGGCAGCCTGTCGGTGGCGATCGCGAGGCAATCGAGCAGCATCGTCTCTGCTTCCTCGGCGTTGCCGCGCGCGAGCAGCAGGTTGGAGAAGTTGTTCATCGCCGGCACCAGACCAGGGTGGTGATCGCCGAGTCGATCCTGCGTGCGCTCCAGCGCTTCGCGGTACAGCTCCTCGGCCTGATCGAGCTTGCCGCGGCTCTGCAGCACCACCGCGAGGTTGGCGAGGCTCTGGCCGACCAGGGGATGATCTTCCGGCAAGAGCCGCTCGCGGATCGCCAGCGATTCCCGCAGCAGCTCCTCGACCAGGTTCCACTCGCCGCGCATGCGCAGCACGCTGCCCAGGTTGTTCAGCGTCTCGGCGACGTCGAGATGCTCCTCGCCCAGCAGCTGCCGTCGCAGCAAGAGCGCGCGGCGGTAGAGCCGTTCGGCATCGTCGTACTCGCCTTGCATGCGGCGCACGGCGCCCAGGTTGTTCAGGATCTGCGCCGCCTCCTTGCTGGCGGCAGTCCCGCGCCGGTCGTGGATCGCGAGCGCGTCGCGCAGCAAGCGCTCGGCGTCCTGGTAGGCCGCCTGCTCGTAGCGCACCGTTGCCAGGTCGCTCAGCGCAGCGGCGGTGTCCTGGTCGCCGTCGCGATGCAGGGCGTGCAGCGTGGTGAGGGCGTGCGTGAAGTGTGCTTCCGCTTGGTCGTAGAGACCCAGCCCGAGATACGACTTGCCGATGGTCGAGTGCAATGCGGCACGCACCTCCGGGTAGTCGGCGAACTCCTGCTCGACCCGCTGCGACGTGCGGTCGAGCAGCTCGCGCACGCGCACGTCGGGTCCCGCTTCGGTCGGGCTCGCCGATGCGAGCATGTCCTGCAGGAACGCGCGGATCTGCTGCGCCTGATCGTAGGCGATGCAGAGCGCCTGGTGCGCCCGGCCGGCGATCCGCGCTTGCCACAGCGTCGCGAACAGGCCGCCCACGAGCGACAGCAGGAAGAGCGTGGTGGCCGCCACCGCCAGCCGGTTGCGGCGCAGGAAGCGCGCCGCGCGATAGCGCAGCGTGGCGGGGCGCGCCGCCACCGGGCGATGCTCGAGCGCGCGCGCGAGGTCCTGGTCGAGCTGCTCGACCGAGCCATAGCGAGCGGTGGGCACGGCGGCGAGCGCCTTCGCCACCACCGCATCGAGATCGCCCCGCACCCGCGCGCGCTCGCTGGCGCGCCGCGGCGGCTTGCCATTGAGCAGCTCGGCCAGGATCACGCCGAGCGAGTACACGTCGCTGGCCGTGGTCACGCAGCCGCCCTGCAGCTGCTCGGGGCTGGCATAGTCCGGGGTGAGGTGGAAGTCGCGCGCGGCGGCGGCGCCGCTCGCGTCCGCGGCCAGCAGCTGGGCGATGCCGAAGTCGAGCAGCTTGGGCTCGCCCGCGCGCGTCACCAGGATGTTGCTCGGTTTCAGATCGCGGTGCACGATCAGATGGCGGTGCGCGTGCTCCACCGCGGCGCAGACGGTGCGCAGCAGCCGCACCCGCGCGACCACTGACAGACGCCGCTCGGCGCAGTAGCGATCGATCGGCTCGCCGTCGACGTACTCCATCACGAAGTAGGGCTGCCCCCGATCGCTCGTGCCGCTGTCGAGCAGGCGGGCGATGTTCGGATGCTCGAGCGCACCCAACGCGCGGCGCTCGGCCTCGAAGCGGCGCAGGGCATCGTGATCATGGCGCTCGCCGCGGATGAACTTGATCGCCACGCGCCGATCGAAGTGACCGTCGGCCCGGGCTGCGAGGTAGACCTCACCCATGCCGCCGTGGGCGATCAGCTGCTCGAGGCGGTAGGGGCCGATGCGCGCGCCGACCCGACTCTCGGTGCCGTCCATGTGCGCGCGGTCTGCATCGTCGGTGCTGATGCGAGCGACGGTGCCTTCGGCGAGGTACGGATGATCGAGCGAGTTCTGCGCGTCGCGCGCGCTCGCGATCAGCGACTCGACCTGCGCGCGCAGCTCGTGGTCGGCGCCGCAGGCCTGCGCCAGGGCACCCTGCTGCTCGGTCTCGGGCAATGCCGCGAGCTCGTGGAAGATCTGCTCGATGCGCTGCCAGCGATCAGGGCTCATGATCCGTCCAGCTCACGTCGCGCCACAGCCAAGCCTTGGCAAACTGCCAGTGGCGCAGCACGGTGCGCGTCGACAGCTCGAGCACCGCCGCGATCTCGTCGATCGACAGGCCGCCGAAGAAGCGCAGCTCGACCACGCGCGCCTTGAGCGGGTCGACCTCGGCGAGCCGGGCGAGGGCGTCGTCGATCGACAGCAGCGTGTCGTGATCGTCGCTCACGCTGGCGAGCTGTTCGCCGAGCGGCACCCGCTCGCGCCCGCCGCCGCGCTTGATCGATCGGCTGCTGCGGGCGTGCTCGACCAGCACCCGGCGGACTGCCCGCGCCGCCGCACCGAAGAAGTGCGCGCGACTGTCCCACAGCGGCTGGCCCGCGTCGCAGAGGCGCAGGTAGGCCTCGTGCGCGAGCGCCGTGGCCTGCAGCGTGTGCGCGCGGTGCTCGCTGCGCAGGTAGCGCTCCGCGAGCGCGCGCAGCTCGTCGTACACCAGCGGCAGCAGCTCGTCGGTCGCGTACGATCTGGGGGCATTCTCGGCCTGGGCGAGGGCTCTGGTGGATGTGGCTGGCACGGCACGCTCCTGCGGTGTGTGGACGCCGACGCGAGTGGGCTTGCCTGCACGAGAGCGGGGGCTGTTCACGGTGATACCACGGCAGCGGGATCCTGCGCACTGTCCCGGCGCAAATGGGGAAAAGGCCCCACCACCGCGCCGCCGTGAGCGCCGACGCTGGCAGCTACCGAGCGCGAGTCGCAATCAAGATGCCGTAGCCGCGATGCTCCGCCACGTCGCAGTTGCCGAACATCGATTGGACGATCTCGGCGTGCCGCATCCGCTCCTTCGCCACCATGACCAGGCGGCCGCCGACCTTGAGCACGCGCCGCGCGGTCAGCGCGAACAGCTTGGCGATGCGAAAGTTGGCGAAGTAGGGCGGGTTGGCGAGCACGAGATCGAAGTGGTCGGCCGGGAGCGGATCGTGCGTGGCCGAGGCGATCACCGATGCGTTGGCGATCGCATTGGCGCGCTGGTTGGAGGCGGCGAGCGCGGTCGCGCGGCACGACGAGTCGACCAGCACGCAGTGGCCATCGGCCAGGACCCGGCGCGCCGCGTACAGCCCGACGCCGCCGCAGCCGCAGCCGATGTCGAGCACGCGCTGGCCAGGCGCGAGCGGCGCGCGCTCGAGCAACGCCTTGGTGCCCTGGTCGAGGCGGCCGTGCGAGAACGTTCCCGGCCGGGTGGTGATGGCGAGGTTCTGCCGGCGGCGCGCCGTTCTCGATCGCGCCAAACGGGATCGCATACGTGTGGCGCCGGTCCTTCATGCGGGCGATGGCCTTGTGCCGGCGAGCCGTGATCGCGTTGCCGTGCTGCCGGTCGCGCAGCGGGATCTCGGCGTTGCCGAACACGTCCTTCACCGCGTCCTGCAGCCATGTGCCCTTGGTGTTGTCGGTGGCGGTGACGAGCAGCCCGCCCGGCTTCAGCACGAGCTGCGCGGCCTCGATCATCTCGCGCGCCAGCAAGGCGTCGCTCGTCGACGGCAACGCGATCAGCACCGCATCGCACGGCTCGCCAGTGAAGCGCGCGTCCGTTCCGTCCGGCGCGGGCCACTCGATGCCCGGCAGATCGGGCCCGGCCGCGACGGTGATGCGCTCCGCCTGGTTGCCCTGACGCTGCCGGTCGCCTGCTTCGCCACGTGCAGATCCAGCTCGCAGTGCACGAGCGCCGCGCCCGCGTAGAGCGCGTGCGCCGCCAGCGCGACCGCCGCCTCGGAATCGAGCGCGGTCAACACCCGCCCCGACAGGTTCCTGGGCAGCGCCTCGATGAGCACTCGCGTCGCCGGCTTGAGGCCGTTCGCGGTGGCGAACGACAGCGTGCCACCACGCAGCAGATCGACTTCCTGGGCACGCTCTCGCCGGCCAAGCACGAGTGGTATCATCCGCGCAGGATAACGGATCGCGTGCGCCTTTCCCAGCTGCGGCGCGCGCGCGGGCGGTACTTTCGGGCAGCCTCTTTTCACGCCCGCGAAGCGAAGCGAGAATCAGCGCGCATTCTCGGACGGCTCTCTCCACAGCCCGATCACGATCACGACCGCGTCGTCCATGGCCAACATCACGCGTACCAACACGATCCTGCTGCTCGGACTTGCCGATCCGGAGAACCAGGCGGCATGGGCCGAATTCGACGAGCGCTACCGGCCGATCATCCTGGGCTTCGCGCGGCGGCTCGGCATGCACGAGGCGCAGGCGCAAGACGTGGCGCAGGAGACGTTGCTGCGCGTGGTCCAGGACTTCCGTGCGGGCAGCTTCGACCACGGCCGCGGGCGCCTGCGCTCGTGGCTATTCACGATCGCGCGCTCGCGCGTGTTCGACGCGCGCCGCCTGGCTGCGCGCCGGCAAGAGGCGCGCGGCGACTCGGCGCTGGTCGACGTGCCGGACGACGCCGTGGTCTCGAAGTGCTTCGATGAAGAGTGGCAGCGCGAGGTGCTGCGCGCCGCGTTCGCCGAGCTGCGCGGCGCGACGCGCACCGATCCGCAAACGCTGCGCGCGTTCGAGCTGCTCGTGGTCGATGAGCGAAGAGCTCCGGAAGTGGCCCAGGAGCTCGGCATGAACGTGAACGCCGTGTACGTCGCCAAGCACCGCACGCTGGAGCGATTGCGATCGATCCTCGCGCGCCTGCAAGACGAGTTCTGAGCTGCTCTCATGCCCGACTGCCCGTCCGTCGCCGAGCTGGAAGAGCTGATCGCCGGGCGCGGCGAAGCCGCGGTGCGCGATCACGTCGCGAGCTGCCCCAGGTGCGAGATGACCGCGGTCGGCTTGCGCGACAATCTCGCGCTCGCAGCGCAGGTGCGCAGCGTTTTGCAAGAGCCGCGGCCAGCGCCGCCGGACCCGCAGGCGCCGGTGCTCGCCGGCTACCGCATCCTCGGTCTCTTGAACGAGGGCGCGCAGGGAGTGGTGTACCAGGCGCTGCAGGAGTCCACCAAGCGCACGGTAGCGATCAAGTTCCTCCACCACGGCGTTTTCTCCTCGTCGCGGCAGCAGCGCCGGTTCGAGCGCGAGATCGACCTGGTGGCGAGCTTGCGCCATCCGGGCATCGTCACGGTGCACGAGAGCGGCATCACCGCCGCCGGCCAGCTGTACTGCGTGATGGAGTTCGTCGACGGCGTGCCGATCGACGAGTTCGTGCGCGCCGCGCGTGATCCGCTGCGCGACCGCGTCCAGCTGTTCGCGCGCGTGTGTCAGGCGGTGCATCACGCGCACCGGCACGGCGTGCTGCATCGCGACCTGAAGCCGAGCAACGTGTTCGTCGATCGGCATGGCGAGCCGCGCGTGCTCGACTTCGGCCTTGCGCGTGCGCTCGACGCGCGCGACCCGGAAGCGGCCACGCAATCGGCGGTGCTCACCACGCGCAAGGGTGAGTTCCTGGGCACGCTCGCCTACGCGTCGCCCGAACAGCTCGAGGTCGACCCCGGCAAGATCGACGTGCGCTCGGATGTCTACTCGCTCGGCGTGATCTTCTACGAGCTGCTCGCCGGCCGGCGCCCGTACGAGGTGTCGAGCAACGTGGCCGCGAGCGTGCGCACTATCCAGGAGGTGGTGCCGGCGGCGCCGAGCCGGATTGGCGCGCGCAGCGATCGCGACCTCGACACCATCGCGCTGTGCGCGCTGCAGAAGGACCGCGAGCGACGCTACAGCTCGGCTGGCGCGTTCGCCGCCGATCTCGAGAACTGGCTACAGGGCCGGCCGATCGAGGCGCGCCGCGACAGCACCGTGTACGTGCTGCGCAAGACCTTGCAGCGCCACTGGCTGGTTTCCTTCTCGATCGCCATGGTGTGCATCGTCTCGCTGTCGGCGGCGGTGATCGCGAACTACTTCCGGGCGATTGCCAAGGTCGAGACGGCGCGCGCCGAGCAGTCCGCGCAACGGGCACAGCACGAGAGCGAGCGCGCCAACGCCACCGCCGAGCGCGAGCGGCAGCAGGCGATGAACGCCGAACGCAAGGCAGAAGAATCCGAGCCCGTGCGCGCGCTGCTGGAGGAGCTCATCACCGCCAACGACCCGGAGCGCGCGCTCGGCCGCGAGCCGACGGTGCGCGAGATCCTGGACCAGGCCGGGCCGCGCATCGCCGCAACCCTGAGCGACGAGCCGCTGGTGCAGGCCAAGCTGCAGCTCACCATCGGCCGCGCCTATGCGAGCCTGCACGAGCCCTTGCGCGCGGAACCGCCGCTCAAGTCCGCGGTCCTCACCTACGAGCGCCTGCAAGGCCGCGATCATCCCGACACCGTGGGAGCGTTGAGCGCGTGGATCGCGCTGTGCCTGCAGCAGGCGCGCTACGACGACGCCGAGCAAGCGGCCGGCGACGCGATCGCGCGCCTCGACCGTGCCGGCCTCGGTCATGGCCGGCTGGCAGCCGAGCTCTGGCAGTCCTTCAGCGCCGCGGCGTTCGGGCGCATCGCGGTGGAGGATGCGATCGCGCGCGAGGAACACGCACTGGCGATCCTCGAGTCGGCGCCGCAGCCCGATGATGTGGCGATCGCTGCCGTCGAGGCGGAGCTCGCCACGCTGCACGGCTACCATGACGAGCTCGAGCCCGCCGAGCAGCTGATGGCGCAAGCGCTGGCGGTGCTCCGCAGCCACGCCGATGAGCGCCCGGCGCTGCTGGTGCAGACGCTGCTCAAGGCGCAGCAGCTGGCGCGCATGCGCCGCGGCTACGCGGACAGCGCGAAGCTGTTGCACGAGGCGCACGCGCTCTGCACGCGCATGTACGGGCGCGAGGACTCGTACTCGCTGCGCCTCGAGCTCGCGCAGCTCGATGCGCAGTGGCGCGAGCACGATTTCCGGGTGGACGCGGCCGAGGTCGAGCGGGCGTTCGAGCTCGAGCCGCTGCTGGTCGCGCGCACCGATCCCAACGCCCTCGAGGCGCTGGTCACGCTCGCCAACTTCGCCGCCTCGACGCACGATCTGGCGCGCGCCGAGCGGCTGTCGCGCCTGGTGGTCGACGCATCGCGCGAGCGGCAAGCGCAGAACGACGTCGTGCTGGTGGGCGCGACGGAGATCCTCGGCGCCGCGATTGCCCTGCAATCCCGCTATGCTGACGCCCAGCCGATCCTGCAGCGAGCTCTCGACCTCGGGGACGCGCTGCATGGCGCTGGCGAGAAGACCACGCACAAGACGGCGGCGCTGCTCGCGTTCTGCAAGACCGAGCGCGGCGATGCAAGCGGCCTCGAGCCGCTCGTGCGGCGAGGAATGGCAGCGCTGCAACCCGGGGTGCACGAGGTGCCCGGGCTGTTGATCGGCGAGGCGCGCGTCGCGCAGTTCCTGCTCAAGCTCGGCAACCCGACGTTCGCCGAGCAGGTGGCGCGTCACGCCGTGGATCGGATGCAGGAAGAGTACGGTGACCAGAAGCTCAACTGCGAACCGTTGAACGTGCTGGCGCAGATCGTGCGCGAGCAGGGTCGTCTCGACGAGGCGCTCGATCTCGCCAATCGCGCGCTCGATGCCGTGCAGACCAGCGACGACGGCGACGATTACTGGGAGGCCAACGCGCTCCAGGAGATCGGCATCAACCTGCGCTACCGCGGCCGTCTCGAGGAGGCCGAGCAGAAGGTCAGCGAGAGCCTCGCGATCTACGGCAAGCTGGGGGCGCCCAGCCGCCCGTACCACGTCGCCGCCGTGCACACGCTCGGCATGATCCGTCTGCAGCGCGGGGACTTCGCCGGCGCCGAGGCGTCGTTCAAGGAACTGGTCGCGGTGTATCGCCGGCGGCAGCCGGGCGAGGCGCGCATGCTCGGACTGGTGCTCTCGCAGCTCGGTGCCGCCTACCTGGGCGCGGAGCGCCTCACGGAAGCGGATGCGACGCTGCGCGAGGCGTTCGCGCTGCTCGCAGGCAACGCCGTTGCGAACGACGAGTGGAAGCGCTGGGCGCTCGACGACTGGATCGCCGTCAACAAGAAGCTCGGACGCAAGGAAGAGGTGGAGAGGCTCGAGAGGCTCCGCAGCGCGAAGTGAGTGCTGATGGCACGGTGGCTCAGGCGCGAGTGCGCTGGCACCTTCGACGATCGGTCAGCGCTTCGCCTCGCCGTACCGGTGGATGTAGCAGATGAGCGCCGGACGTGTGTCGGGGAGGAGATCGATGCTAGCGTCACCCGACGGCGGGTAGTCGCGGTAGTCCCAGAGTAGGGTGTGGTGAACGAGGCTTCGACCGTAATCAAGGGATGTCGAGTGGATTAGTCCGCCCGATCGGTCGGGGAAGTACCCTCCCACCCACACCATCTCTACGCGGCCGTGGCCGGCTGGCTGGACACACCGACGTGGTGAGAGATAACCGATCCCGAAATCACTCGGGGGAAGGGTGAACGGGCCTTCGAACGTGTAACCGTCCAGTGCTACGAAGGTATGGATGAGCCTCTTGTAGTCGGGTGGTCCGTAGGAGTCGTAGAACACGGACACGGCTCCGTCGTCGTGCGCGACAACCCACGTGTCGCGTAGTACGGTACCTTCAGTACCTCCTGAGCCCGGCTCCCACGACGGTGGGAAGGGATCGCCGGCTCGTGCCTGGGTGAGGCGAAGGGCCTGTTCGGGGTCTTGCCAGGCGATCGTGACCCACTGCGCCGGCCCGACGTCGAGGCCGATATCGAGGCCTCCGCCCGAGCGGTCGCTCGTGGCGGCGTACCCGGTGTAGAAGACAGGTCGCGGCGACAGGTTCCTGCCCCGGTGTCGCCGATGTAGGTCGGCGATGACCACGCGTAGTAGATGTTCTCCCAGACGTTGCCGGACCCGTCCCACTCGACTCCTGTGCCACGCGAGGGTGGACGGCTCCGTACGGATCGACCATGTCGCAGTCGTCACCGGTCGGCAGGTCGCTCACCTTGATGGGGTGATCGACTTGCCCTGGTCGTCGGTCCAGCAGATGGCTATTCCGTCGCCGAGCCAGGCCACGTACACGCGTCCGGTCCTGTCGGCAACGACGGCCGGAGACTCCCAGGGCTTGCCGAAGCGGTGCCGGGGATGAGCTTCGGACGCGTCCAGTCGTTGCCGTTTGCGCCGAATTGGTGGTAGAGGCCGCACCAGTACCAACCACTCGGGCAGTCCCCACCGTTTCCACCGAAGACGAGATGCCGGCCGCCCAGGGAGTCGATCCCGAGGTCGGCCGGATTCAGATTGGCGATACCGCTCCGATCGACGAAATCCGCAGGTCGGTCCAGTCATTCCAGAGTAAGGGTCCCGCCGGAACCTGCAGGTGGGCCCCTGGCATCCCCTGCCGAGCAACGACTGTGTGAGAATGAGCGCAGCATACCACATCGGAGCGGCCTCCACCCGAGATCAGTTGTTGAACACGAACGCCTCTCCCGCGTTCGTGTACCCCGGTATGTTAGCGTTCGGAGCCCCGATGACCACATCCAGCTTCACCGTTCCGAAACGGAGCGCGGCGGCTAGGCGGTAGCCGAACCGCTCTGCGCCGTTCGGCGTCGGATCCGTGTATATGGCCACCTGCGTCCACGCACTGAAGTATGGGATGGTGAAGTCGCCCGCAAGCCCTTCCACGAGACCGCCTGCATAGCTCGGTCCGCCTGGAGCGCCGATGAGCGCCTCGGGTTTGGAGTCGCCCTGGATGTCGGCCCAGAGCACGGACGTCCCATACAGGTCACCTGTAGAGTAATTGTCATGCCAGGCGTAGTTGGTGATTCCGCACTGCCCGCCTCGGAAGAGCACGGCGAAGCCGCTTGATAGACCTGGCGGATCCGGGGCCTGACGAGGAAGTCGTGCCATCCGTCACCGTCGATGTCGTAGACCGAGATGGAGGAACCAACTGGCTCGACGGGTTGCTGCGTTTGGTGAAGGATGTCCTGCTACGGTCGGGGTCAGTTCACACCGGTGTTGTCGCAGTGCCATGACCGGTGTAGCCAAATGCGACCAGAATCCGTTCCGTATGCCGCCTCGTCGTAGCCAGTTGGGCCGACGACGTCACCCAAGCCGACAGGCTCGGTTGCAGCGAAGCTCTGTCCGTCCGATTCCCACTCGCTGCACCGTACCGGTTGCCAGTCGCGCGAGTGATATCGGGGTCGTAGAGGTGGTTGTATCGGTAGGTGGGAGTAAAGCCTCCAGTGGCCGTGACATCGGAGGAAGATGTCGACACCACCCACGTCCGGTTCGCGTGTCAATGGTGGCGGTGGCACGTACGTCGCGTGAGGGATGCCGGGATCCGGGGAGAAGGTTCATGCGTTGAGCAACTCGCGGCGACGGAGAATCGAACTGACCGCCGGGTCGCCCGTGATGCTTACCTCGGATGGTGAAATCCAACGTCGAGGCACGCCCACCCGGAGTACGGCGGCGTGCTCAGCGGCGACCATGGCCCGAAAAGACGAACGCGCGGCCTTGGTCGATGACGCTACCCACATCCTGGTCGGGTGCGCCGACAACGACATCCATCGTGCCGTCACCGTCGAAGTCTGCGGTCGCAACCGACCACCCGAAGTGCGCGCTCGCTTGAATGTGCCCGATGGGTGCGCTGATTGTGAATGGCGGAGCCGTAGGCGAGTTGATCGTGGGGAAGAACTCGACCTGGCCGGCAGCGGAGGCGAGCCCGGAACGTGCATAGGGCACGCCGGCGATAACCCAGCGCTGCGTCCCGGACGGGCTGATGAGTTCGATGCCACGGCCCCTCCGAACTGCTCGCCGACGGCTGGTGTCTGCGAGGTGAAGTCCTCGACGGTCTGCGCTGGATGCCGCAGCGGCAAGGAAGGAGATGGAAGCGAATACCAAGAAGGTCTTGCATGGGTGTCCTCCCCGCGAGTTGGCACCTCGGTGAACCAGCGTTTCACCGTGAGTCACCAAGGCGCGAAGTGGTCCAGGTAAGGCCACCTGAACTCCGGGCTCTTGCGCGTCGATGGGGGTCGCATCCGCGGAATTCACACCGGCCGTGGTGAACACCTCGCGACGAGCGATCATCCCCATACGTTCCGGATCGGGCTACCTCGAAGCAAACGACACTGCCGCGTACCGATCACGCCTACCGCCGCCTCCTGGGCTTTCCGCCATGCTGGTCCGGCAACCGCCATACCTTCGGCGAGAGCCTCCTGAATTGGCGGCACGCCAACTTCATCCCGCTCACTCCTCCGCCAGGAACAGCGCGTAGCGGAACACGATGCCGCCGAGAAGCACCAGGACCGGGCGTCTCCGTGCCGCATCGATCACGAGCGGGCCGAGGAACTGCAGCGAGCGGCGAGGAAGGCGCCGCCGCGGCCACCGAACAGCTTCGCCACGCCGCCGTTGAGCGTGCGCGGCAGGCGCGCCGCGCACCACAGGTGCGCCGCCAGCAGCAGCGCCTGCAGGCCGGCCGCCAGCACGAGAAACTGCAGCAGCCACGCGCTCCCCGGGCGCGCGCACAGCACGATCGCTGCGGCCGCCGTGGCGAGCGCCGATGCCAGCAGATGCCGCCCACAGCGGCGAGGCATTCCACGCGGGTCGGCCGACGCCGAGCAGGACGCCGGTGTACGCGGCGATGAACAGGGCGGCGACCAGGCTGGCGGCGGCGATCGGGGCGGCGAGCGGCAGCGCCATCCAGCGCGCGACGAACGCGACCAGGTTGCCGAAGGCGAGGCCCGTTGCCCCACGACACCGGCGACGTCGGATTGAATGCGCGAGCAGGCGCGGAACCGCAGCGGCCTGGTGAGATCGAGCAGGAGCAGCAGCGAGCCGAATGCAATCAGCGGCAGTGCCGCACCGTAGCCGAACCGGATCACCGGCGCGCGGCCGCGCGCCGCCGTGAGCTGCGCCAGCGGCGATCGGGCAATATTCGCCGGCGAGGCCGCCGCAGAAGAAGTAGAGCGCAATGAGCACGCGCCGGCTGCGGTACAGCGCGCTGCCGGGAGCCGCTCATGAGCGAGCGAGCCACACGAACATCGCCATTCAGCGCCGCCGCCGTCGCGAGCGTCGCGAGCGTCGCGCAGGAGCGCACGGCGGGGCGCGAGCGGCAAGCCATACACCTCGGGTCCCGCCATCAGCAGATAGAACACGCCGAGGCCGCCGAGCTCGTGCTCGCCGTACAGCGCTTGCGGCTCACCCGCGCGATGCAGGAACTCGGTGCCGATGCGCGTCGGCGACAGGGCGTCGCGCTCGCCGAACTGGATGCAGTCGGCCTTGGCACGCCGGCTCGAGGTCGCTGCCGATGCGATCGTAACAGAACGCACTTCGCCGCGGTCGCCCTCGCGCGCCGATGCCGATGACCTGGAACGGACACGCCGCCACGCAGTGCTGGTTGCCGTTGCACACGTCGTCGTTGATCAGCACCAGGCCATCTTCGGTGCGGAAGATCGCCCGGTGGGACACGCCGAGAGGCACGGCGCGTCCTGGCAGTGCTTGCAGGAGTCGGAGTAGAAGAGCGCCGGCGCGTTCGGCCACTGGCGCGCGCACCTCGATGGTCTTCAACGCTGCGCTTCCAGGTGTCGCCGGAGAGCCGCGGCGGACTTGGTAGCTGCCGGTTCGCGTGGTCGGCTCGCCCTGCGAGTCGTTCCACTCCTTGCACGCGACCTGGCAGGCGCGGCAGCCGATGCACAGCGAGAGATCGAGCCATGCCTGGTCGCTGCAGCCGTTCCTGGATCCTCACTGGTCACCTTCCGCACGTCGCACAGGCAGGCCTTGGTTTCCTTGACGCTCACGTTGGGCTCGAGCGCGTCGAGCGAGGCGGTTGATGGAATCGCCCACCGCCTTGCCGAGCGGGCCATAGTGCATCGGCGCCCACACCACCTCGACCGCCTGCCGTCGACCAGATCGGCTGCAGCCGCGTGGTCACGATCGTCACGACCTGCCGCGCGCGGTGCGGACCTCACCCGATCGCCCGCGGCGATGCCGCGCCTGCGCCAGCGGCTCGCCTGGCCGACGAACGGCCCGGGCTGCGTCTGGACCAGTTGGCGTGCGGCGGCTCATCGCGCCGCCGCCCCACATCTCGTGCAAGAAGCCGGTGGTCAAGATGAACGGGAACTGTGCTGCCGCGCCGAGCGCCTTCTGAGCGCCGAACTGTGGATAGCTCACCACCGGGCTCGAGCCGCGGTCGCGCACGTGCAGCGGGTTCAGGAACAGCCTCGATCGCCTGTAGTGCTCTGGCAGTGGATCATCCCAGCACCGGCGACACCTTGTCGGGCAGGGTGGCGCCCGGCGCATCGCTTCGCGTACGGGCCGACGAACAGGGTGCCGACCTCCTCGCGAGCGGGAACGCGACCTGGCCCGCGGGCGACCGTGGCGCGGCGTTTCAGTCCGGCATGAGCGGCGTCGTGTCCGGTCCAGTGCCGGTGCCCGGCCTCCACCACACCAGCGCGCGCTCGGCGTCGCGCGGCCTGCCGAGCTCGTCGGCCGAGGCGGTTGAGGATGCGGGTGTTGTCGGGCCAGCTGTACGCGAACCCGGGGTGCAGGCCGGATCGCCTTCGGTGTCGTCGCCGTCGCGCGCGGCGGCGCGGTTTCGCCAGGTGCCGTCCGGTCCGGCGAAGATGCCGGCATAGAGCGGACAGCGCACGCGGCGAAGCTGTCGTCGCGCAGCTCGCGCGTGGATGCGAGCGGCCGATGGGTGCTCACGTGCTCACCGCCGATTCCGCAGCACGTGCTCACGCAGTTGTTCGGCCAGCGCGCAGCGAGCTGCATCGACTCGTCGTGCGCGCGCATGCGCTGGTAGAGAGCGTGCAGGATGTCGAGGTCGGCGCGCTCGCTGGCGGCGCCACCGTTCGCGCCACTGGATCCAGCGCCCGCTGTTGGTCAGGCTGCCCGCTTCTCCAGGAACGTAGCCGCCGGCAGCAGCAGCACCTCGGTGCCGATCGTGCTCGCGCGCTGCTCGTAGGTCTTGAAGAACGCGGCGGTCTCGGTCTCGAACAGATCGACCACCACCAGCAGCTCGAGCGCCGCGAGCGCGTCGATGAGCAGCGCATTGTTGGCATTGCTCACCGCCGGGTTCTCGCCCAGCACGAACAGCGCGCGCACTTGCTTGCGATGCATCGCATCGAGCGTGTGATAGAGGCCGTAGTCCTTGCCCGGCTCGCGCTTCGGCAGCAGGTGATAGAGATGGTCGTTGCTGGCGCTGGCATGCGCACCGAACCACGCCTTGAGCACGTTCACGAGACCCTTGCGCGCCGCCTTGCCGAAGCTCGTCGCATACGCGGCGAGCGTCGGCTGCGCGTGGTGGGCGCGGGCCGGGCAGGTGAAGTTCCAGGCCACCGTCGGTCGCGCCTGCACGTTGCTCTCGCCGCGGTTCGCGCCGATGCCGCCGCCCGCGAGCCCCATGTTGCCGAGCAAGAGCTGCAGGATCGCGTAGCAGCGGATCTGCTGCACGCCGTACGTGTGCTGCGTCGCACCGAGCGCATACAGCAAGGTCGCGGGCCTGGTGGTCGCGAACAACCGCGCCACGGCGACGATCTGGCTTGCCGGCACGCCGGTGATGCGCGCCGCCATCTCGCGATGTAGCGTAGTGCTCGCGCAGCAGGTGGAAGACGTGCTCGCCTCGTCCAGGCTCACGCGCAGCGGCCGGCCGTCGGCCGAGCCGGGTAGCTCCACGACGCCGGATCGTAGGTCGCGCCGCTCGCATCGAAGCCGGAGAAGATGCCGTCCTTGAACTGGTAGCGTGCATCCACCTTGAACAGCGCGTTGGTGGCGCGCTCGACGAACGCGCGGTCGAACAGCTGCTCCTCGATCACCAGGCGGATCAGCGCGCCGGTGAACGCGAGGTCCGATCCCGGCCGGATGCGCACGTAGTGATCGGCGTGCGCCGCGGTGCGGGTTGAACTTTCGGATCGACGACGATGATCTTGAAGCCGCGGCGCTTCGCCTCGAGCACCCACTTCATCCCCATGATGGTTTTCCGCCGTGTTGTTGCCTTCGATCAGGAAGCAGCGCGAGTTCTTGAAGTCCTTGCAGTGGCTGGTGGAGGCGCCGAACCCGAACGTCGATCCCAGACCTGGGACCGTGGACGAGCGTCATATCCGGGCCTGGGTGTCGATCGCCACCACGCCGAGCAGAGCGGCGAGCTTGCGGAACGTGTAGGCTTCCTCGTTGGTGTTGACCGCGCCGCCGAGCAGCGCGATCGCATCGGTGCGCCGCGCCGCCGCGTCGAACGTCCGCTTGCGGATCTCGAGCAGCTTCTCGATGTGATCGAGCGCGAAGTCCCAGCTCACCCGCCAGGCGGCCGCGTGCGGCGCGCGATGGCGCGGCGCAGCAGCCGCTCCGAGCTCGTGTGCGCTCGGCCGCGGCCGCGCCCTTGCTGCAGAGCGTGCCCTCGTTGATCGGGTTCTGCTCGTCTCCTCGAGTGCCACGAGCCGCCCGCGGTCGACGAACGCCTTGATCCCGCAACCGCACGAGCAGAAGCAGCAGATGGTGCGCTTCACCTGCGCCGCTGCGATCTGAGCGGCTTGCGGTGGAACGACCGCTGCGGATCGGCCATGCGAACAGACGTGACAGCATGAGCGAGCTCCTCGAGCGCCGGCAAGGGCGATCACTTCGGCTGGCGCGACGCACTTCTTCGGCATCGTCGCGCCTGACGGCGGATTGGCCTCGTGCTCGCCCGCGATTGCCGATTCGCCGCGTCACCGATACGATCCATTCACGTCCTCGAGGCGGGGACCCGCGTTCGGCAACGAGTCCGCCTGCCGACCAGCGTATACCTGTCCTGCACAACGTCGAAGCTGGCTGCACGAGGCGTTGCTGATCAGCTGGGCGATCATGCTGCGCGCATGACCAATGACCGAGGGGATCTCGAGCTGATGAGCCCGTCGCCTTCGCACGAGCGGCGGCTCGACGACGTTCCAGCGCAAGGCACTGCAACGCGGCCTCGAGCCAGACGAGTGCTGGACGGATCGCACACGACCTCGCCGTGCGCACCAGGGTGAAGGCCGCGAGCTTCTGTGGCGCGCGATCACGCACGCTGGAGCAGCTGCCCAGCCGCCGCGGTGGCCTGCCGCTGACGATGATCACGAACGCGATCGATCAGGACCCGGATCGCTGGGCGAATGAGCCGCGCGGATGATTCCGTGCGAAACGATTCGCTGCTGACGGGCACTCGCATCATGGAACCATGAGTCAGCCAAGCCACGAGCCATCGATCGAAGACCTGCTGCGCCACGCCGAGTTCGTGCGCCTGCCGGCGCGCAGCCTGGTGCAGGACGCGGCGCACGCGGACGATGTCGTGCAGGACACGTGGCTCGCGGCGCTTCTCCGCGCGCTGCGCCGCTGCGGCTGCGAGCCTGGCTCGCGGGTGCATCGTGCGCCACGTCGTGGCTCGCGGCCGGCGCGCTGCGCGCCGCCGCGACGCGCGCGAGCGCCGGGCGGCGACGAAAAGGCCGGCCACGTGCGACGTGGTCGAACGCCCCGCGAGCGCGCGCGAGCCGGTGGCGGCGGTGCTCGCGCTGCCGGAGCCGTATCGAACGACCGTGCTGCTCTGCTACTTCGACCATCTGCCGCCGCGGGTCATCGCGCGCCGGCTCGAGCTCCTCCAGCCACGGTGCGCACGCACCTCAAGCGTGGCCCGGACGCGCTGCGAACACAGCTCGATCACGACCACCGCGAGCGCGTGGCGTGCTGTGCTCGCTCGTTGCGCTTCGCGCGCAGCGCGCCGCTCGGCATGGGCGACGGGCTCGCGACCGCAGCCGGAGGAATGCTGGTGAGCACGACGGCGAAGCTGATGATCGGCGCGACGGTGCTGGCCGCGCTGCTCTGCTGCGTGGCGGCCGCAGCTGGGCATGCCGCCGCCGTCTCGTGCCTGGCGCGAGCGCCTCGGCGGCACGCGCCTACCATCGAGCGATGGGCGCACGCTGGTTCCGGCGCCCGCCGCGAGCGTGGCCGCGCTCACCTGCGACGTCCGCAGCAAGGACGCGGCGGGGCCGCCGATCGGCGGCGCCCTGGTCGCGCTTGCCGTGCGCTGGCAGGACGCCGAGCAGGACGAGCCGCGCGCGAAGCTGACTGGTTGGCGTCGAGCGCGGCCGACGGTCAGTGCGCTTCGAGCTCGCGCTCGAAGCGATCTCGCCGTTGGCCTGCAGCCCGCGCCGCGCTCCTGTCGCTGGTGGTGCTTGCCACGGCGGCGGCCACGCGCGGCCGGCGAGGGTCGATCTGGCGTGGGAGCGCGAGCAAACGGCGACGCTCGTGCTCGAGCCCGGGCGCTTCCTCGTCGGCCGTGTTGTCGACGCGGCCACGCGCGAGCCGCTCGCTGCCGACGTGCGCCTCGGGGCGAGCCCGGATCGCCCGCAGACGCAGGCATTCACGCGCGAGGACGGCAGCTTCCTCGCCGCCGGCATGGGATCAACGCCACCTGATCGCCTTCGCCGCCGACCCCGGCGGTCGCCTCATCGACGGCGACGCGCCGGCGGCTCTACCTCCGAGATCGCGCTCGAGCGCGATCTGCCCACGCAGCCGTTCGTGATCGTGCTGCGCGCGCACGGGGAACCGGACCCGGACGTTTTTCGCATCCTCTTCCAGCCGGCCGGAGACCATGCGCCGCCCAGCGGCGCGCTGTTCGTCGCTGCTGCCGAGCTGTGCTGCGCAGCATTCATGGCGCCTACAACGGCACCGACCTGGTGATCGCCGATGGCCACGAGCACCGCGCGGATCGCGACCAGTGCGCACCGGTCGGCTCCGCGGGCGCTGCCTCGATCCTGCACGTACTGCGTGGTGGGCCATGATGGCCGACACAAAGATCCCCCTGGGCGAGGTCGAGCTGCCGCCGGCCCTCGGCCGCCTGCGCCTGCCCGAGCTCGCCGGAATCGAGGGGCGCATCGTCGGCGAGCAGCTCGGACTGCCGGGTTCCAGGTCTGGCGCGCAGCCGCTGGTGGCGGCGCGGGTCAAAGCACGGCTTGTTCCGCGCGCTCGGCCTGCCGCCACGAGCGGAGCTGCGGCTCGACGTGCGATGCGGCGAGCGCAGCGAGGCCTGGATCGAGCACCTCACGCTCGCAGCGGGCGAGGTGCGCTCGGGCTTCGCGCCGAGATTCGAACGATCGCCCGACGGAGACCCGACCCCGCCGCTCTACCTCGAACTGGTGCGCGACCTGATCGATCGGCGACCGATCGCCGGTGTGCGGGCGAGCGATGGCCGCGGCGTGGTCGTGACCGCCGCGCAGGGTCGCTGCCGCTTGCCAGGCTCCGCCAGCGAGGTGACGCTCGAGCAGCCGGGGTACCTGCGCCTGCACCGCGACCGCCGCGACCTCGCGCCGTCGAACGAGCTGCTGCTGGTGCCGACGGATCGCGAGCGCTTGCTGGCCTCGGGGCGGTTCACGTGGGTGGAGATCGACGTCGCGCCAGCGAGCGGCAGCAGCGCGGACGGCCAGCTCACGTTCCTCGCCGCCGATGCGCGCACGGACTCGGGCTGGACCCTGCTCGATGCGGCCATGCTGCCGGAGCTCGAGCGAACCGCGTCGGGCTGGAGCGGCTGGATGCCGTCGCCGGCGCGGATCGACGCCGGCTCGGACGTGGCCCTTCCCGATCGCCTGGGCGTGCGGCTCGTGCCGCACGGCGCGAGCGCGATCGGCAGCGGCGCGGCGAGCGTGCTGCGCGGCGGCATCACCGCGATCGAGCTCACCATGAACGAAGCTGGCGAGATCACCTGGCAGGTGCGCGACGCGTTCACCGGGAATCGGCACGACGAACACGACGTCGATGTGCAGTTCTTCGGTCCGCCATGGATCAAGCCGTGGCGCGATGCCAGCGGCAACTTCGTCGCGCGCGCGGTACCGGTCGGCCGCCATCGGCCGCAGGTGATGTTGCGCGAGCGCGAGGTGGGGCGCGTTCGCCGCTGCCAGGTCCGGCCCGAAGCGGTCGACGTGCGTGCGGGCAAGAACGCGCCGGAGCAGCTGACGCTGATCGAGACCGTGTGCGTGCCGATCGAGGTCACCCGATCGGACGGCAGCGAGTGGCTGCCACCCGAGCCCGTGCGACGAGCGAACGGCGAGTGGGTCACAGCGGTCGGCCCGCACGCACCGCGGGTGATCGCGGTGCCGGCGCAGCAGATGATCGGCACCGAGCCGTTCCCGTCGGCCGTGCTCAGCGCCGAGGCAGAGCCGGTCGCCGCGGGCAGCGCGTGCCCGCCGCGAGCTCGCTATGCCCTGCTGCTGCTGCTGGGCGAGACCGTGACGCTCACGGTCGCCGATGGCGAGGTCGCCGCCGCGCCCCAGACCATGCGCGTGACAGCGGACATGGCGCCGATCTCGCTGCGCCTCGAGCGGTGAGCGTGTGATCAGCGGTGCCGGCGGCGATACTCGACATTGCGCAGCACGCGCAGCACCAGATCCGACGCATCGTTCACCGACGCTGCCGTCAGGTCGTGCAGGAGAGCGTCTGCGTTTTCGGCGGCGAGGATGACCTGTGCGCGCACATGCT
>JAXMBY010000027.1:0-81599 GCA_046349655.1 Planctomycetota bacterium | reverse complement strand
TACGAGGAATGGGGCGAACCTGCGAACGCCGAACCCGGGAGCGGGCGGACGGAGCCGATCGGGGAGGACGAGGGGGTTGCGCGGTTGCCGAACGAGAGGGGGCGTGAGAGCCTGGGAGAGACGAGCGGCGGCGTCGGCGGGCTTGCCGTGATCGGGAGCCGTGCCGCCGAACCAAACGCTGCAGCAGCCCGGCGCGGTATAACGGCCTTTCGAGGTTCAACGGCTTTGGTCGTTCGGCGGACAGTCAGTCGCCGGACGTTCCCGCAGTACTGGAGTTGATTGTGTCGTGGTTCTTACTTGTCGATGGCGCGCCTCCCAGCCCTTCGGGCGAGGACTGGGATGAGTTGGCCTCGATGCCAACACCGACCGCCTTCTTCGGGCAACTATTCGCGGAACTTTGTGGGACAACAGAGCTTCCGTTGCACATGACGGAGCAGCGCATTGTTCCGCGCGAAGAAAGGCTGGCGACCGGCTTCTGCGGTACGAAAGAAGTCGGCTATCGCTGGGTCGAGCGCGAATGTCTTGAGACGTCGGCCGTGCCGTACAGAGTCTCGGTCGAGACCTATGGGTTGCCGGGGATGGAGGTGCATTGGGACTACTGCTTCGATCATGCTGGCCAGGCCGGCCATGCTGCTTTCCGGCAGCTGTCCCTCAAGGCACGGTTCGATGACTCAAATGCCGAGCGCCGCTTCACACAAGTCTGGCAACAGGTGTTCAAGACTGTTCCCCTCTGGGAAGCCGTTCCCCCGTGACGTTACGTGACGTTGGGTGACGGCTTTGCGACGAGCTCGATCTCGTGCTCCCAAGCTGATCGCTCAAGACCTACCACACCGCGCTCGAGATCACGCCCGAGTACGTGCCGGCGATCCAGGCGATCGCGCGGCTGCTGCTCAAGAGCGGGCGCAGGGACGAGCGCCTGCAGGAGACGCTGGACACGATCGCCCTGCGCGGTGAGACCGAGGCATGGCGCGAGTGGGCGCAGCACGAGATGCTCCCGGTGGGGAAGCGATGATTGCAACGGTGGAGGGAACCAGGAGGGCTCTCTCGCTTCAGAACTGCCAGCCGAACACGATGAAGAGCTTCATCCGCTTCGACTCGTCCGTGACGCCGAACAGCGAAGCTCGATGTTGAGGTGCGCCGCGGCTTTCGGATGAACTGCAGCGAGGGCGATCAGCACCTCGGTGGTGCGCTCGCTTGCGCTCCGCCTCGTGCTCGCTCGCCGTGAACTGCACGCTGCCACCACGCAGGCCAGCGAGAGACGCTCGTCGACGAGTGTACCCGAAGTGCCATTGTGGCGGCGATTTCCTCCGTGCAGTTCTCCTCCAGCGGTGAGCGTGCGCTCGTAGATGAGGTTCGGCCCCAGTACCCGGCCGTAGCCAGTACCGCCGCCGAGGAGCAGCTGCGGCTCGATCTTGTCGGCGTCGCCGTTCTGGAAGTGGTACTCGAAGTAGAGCGTGGGGTTCGCCGGGATCTCGCCTGATCCGCGAGCGCGTATCTGAGCTCCGCGGACCAGCCGCGGAAATCGAACGTGGACTCCGTGCCCACGGCGGATGTGCTCGGTATTTGGCGGGAGTCGAGGCTGCGAAGCCGCAGAGCCCAGGCCGAGGCGCAGGCGAGCTCCTCGCGCGGGCGCGTCTCGATCTCGCCGTGCTTCGGCTCCACTTCGATCCTGCTCGAACTCTGCCTCCCGGGCTGTGTCTGCAGGTACACGCGTGCTCGGAAACGACGATGCGGTCCACGCCTGGTTGCCGGTACGGCGGGCCCACGAGCTTTTCTTCCTTGAGGGCTGGACTGGCCCGTGACGACCACCTCTGCCGTCGTTGGGACCGGCTGCTCTTGCGCAGCAAACGTCGTGAAGGAAGCCACACGGCTCGCGCGGGACCAGGCGGTCTCCATCGAGATGCGGGTGCTTCCTGGGCGAAGGCGGGAAGCGGCAGCAAGGCGGCGAGCAGGTTACGAGCACGACACCGGCGATCGAGGTGCATGGAGTCTCCTTGGCAGAGGTCGCAAGTCGACTGCCGTTAACGGAGGTCTTGATCCGAAGGTTCAAAGCAATGCGCACGGCCGCCGGCGACGTCGGTCCCTCGGCAGGCTGCGCATTGATGCCGTTGTCGTGTTCAGCGCCGGCTCGACGGCGGTAGAAGCTCGCGTTGGTGCCGGAGCGATCGGTGACGATCGGCGCCAGCCAGGGTCGAGCTTGGCCATGGTCGCAACTCGCCGGGCGAGCTCACGGCGAGATCAGGGTCGGTCGGCGCAGGGTCGCCTGGGGCGCTCGCCGCGCCAAGTGGTCATCGCGCCGTTGCGGTCGCCACTCCCGCCGCTCGCGGGGAGTTCCTCGGCTGGTCATCCAGGGCAGGAAGGTCTTGCCAGCACGTCGACGCGACATGCCTGCGGAGGACTCGTCCACCGAGGCGCGGCGGCGTGTCGTAGGCGCTGATCCCTTCCACCAGGCTCGACCGCGCCGGGGACACCATGGCTACCGTTGCGCAGCCACTGCTCGGTCTCCTCCTCATCGCTTTGCTTGCCGTGCCGGCCGCGGCCGGTGACGGCAACGAGTATCAGTGGTTTGCACGCCCGCCTCGGGGTGGGGAGTTGGCAGCTCGGTCGCGGGAGTTGGCGATCTCGACGGCGATGGTGCCGGGGACTTTCTGGTCGGCGTTCCGCTCTACTACAACATCTTCACGGGTTGCCGGGGCGCGATCCGGCAAGGCGTACCATTCCTCGGTGCCGACCGGCGCACTGCTCAAGGAGATCGAGGACGGCGGCTGCGGTGACCACTTCGGCGCTGCGGTCGCGAGTCTGCCGGACACGACCGGCGATGGCGTGCCGGAGTTCGCGATCGCGCAACCGAACCTGGCGATTACCGCCGAGCTCCGGCGGATCTGGTTACGTGGGCGTCTACTCGGGTTCGTCGCGCCAGGTGCTTTTCCAGCGTTGCGCCCGCCCTACGGTCGTCCCGGGAAGACGGCCAATTCGGCGCTGCACGATCGTGAGCATCGGCGATCATGGGCGGCGTGCTGATGGCGATTTCGCCATTGGTGAACCCGAGCTCGGCAACGTGTACGTCTTCTCGGGTCATAACCCACAGCGGCTGTACGTCGTGACCGGACCGACCTCGTTCGGGACCGCTCCGCCGAGCTTCGACGATCTACGATGGCGACTCCGTAGCGGACTTCGTCGTCGGTGCACCCACGGACGGATATAGGTGCCGTCACCATCGGTCTCGGGTGCGGACGGTCTGCAACTCCTCGCAGCATTGAGGCGTGGACGACAACGCCCGCTTCGGTCCAGTCGATCACCGGCGATCCCCGACCTGGACGTGGCCGATGGCGTGCGTGAGATCTGCGTGGTCGGCACCGCCAGGGCCTCCAGCCGTTGTGCGGTCATCGACGTCGGGCGCGACGGGCGACTGGAAGCGGTGCTGCCGGGCGACGGCGCAACACACCAGTTCGGCTGGTCCTGCGCGAACGTCGGCGACCTCGACGGCGATCGACAAGCAGACTTCGTGATCGGTTCGCCATCGCCAGGCGGCGGCGGGCGGGCGACCGCGTTTTCGGGCGCCACGCTGGCGGCGATCTTTCACCACGACAGACCGATGAGTGCCGGGTTCGGGTGGTCGGTTGCCGGCGCAGGCAGCGTCGCCGGCAACGCACAGCTGGATTTCGTGGTGGGGGCGAAGGACGACTGGTTCGTGCCAGGCTACATTGCGGTGGTCGGACTCTCGTGGCACGAGCGGTGGGTCGATCTTGGTCTGGCGCTGGCCGGGACGCCACGGCGAACTGGCCCCAGCTGTCGAGCAGTGGTGATCTGCAAAGCGGGCAATCCTTCACGCTCTCGCTGACGCATGCCCTCGAGAACACCGTGGCGGTGCTCGTCGGCGGGGGAATACCTTGAGCCTGCCGTTCATGGGTGGCGTGCTCGTGCCGTCGCTCGACTTCCTCCTCTCCATCAAGGTCGACGCGACCGGCGGTTTCCTTGTTGACGGCGCTTCGCCGTGGCCTGCGGGCGTCCTTGGCGACCACCGCTCTTCAATACTGGATCGTCGACGCCGGTGGGCCGCTGGGCTATGCGGCGTCTTGCTATCGTTGGCACGACCCCATGAGCCACTTCGCAAGATCTTCAGCTCGGCTTGAGCGAGGCGGGGCTCAGGACGTCGTCGATTCCTCGCGCTCGGCAGCAGCGGCAGCCACCTCACTCCAGAAAAACCACCTCCAGGTATTCCTTGGTGGATCGACTCCTCACTGCCTCCCGGTCAGCTTCAGGCTCCAGCACGTCGCGCAGCAGCGTGCCGCCAGTGAGTCCACCCACGAGCACGGTGAAGTCTTCCTGCTGCCCCTCGTCAGCAATGGCCTTCCTGCCGACCTCAGGCGCGCGTCCGCGAACAGGGCGAACGTGCCGCTGATCGAGGTCGTTCAGGTCGTCGCTGTCCAGGCTGCCGGCGTGCTCGCCGACGGCCACGCGGGCGCCCTCGCGGTACACGCCGGCCCAGATCGACCGAAGCCGAGTGGTGGAACGGATCGAGCGTGCCGCGGCATTCGTTGAGATCAACGCCGGATGGATCGATGACGGCGCACCGCGATGGTGCGGCCAGGTCATCGGTCCAGCAACCATCGGAGTGTCCTCGTGAGCATCGTGCGGCCGACCTTCGCTGCGGTTCTGGCACTGACCCTCCACCGGGGAGCCCGCGCGCGAGCGACGACGCGGCCAAGATCGAGTGGTTGATCGATCATGCGGCCGAGAAGTGCGCACGATCGACTTGAACGACGCCGACTTCAGTGACCTTGCGCGCTCAAAGGAGCGCGATCAGCGACGCATCCACGTGGCACTCGGCGAGATCAACCACCTGGACGAGGGCGACGTTCGCGGCTCGCGCGCGTATTCGCTTCCTGCACGAGCAGACTGGGCTTCGACGTCGTCGCATGGGAAGCCGGGTTGCGCAATTGCCGTCGCATGAACGACGCGCTGCGCGCGGATGGACCGTTGCAAGCGGCCAAGGATCGGATGATGTGGGAGGGCTGGCCGGAGAGCGCACTCATGCACCCGTTGTTCGAGTACGCTCGCGCCTCGTGGAAGACCTTGCATCCACTCGAGATGGCCGGCTTCGATCTGGAGCGACCGGCGTACCGCGAGCCGCTGCAGGATGATTTCCTGGATGCGATCGTCGCGCGTTCCAGGCCTGGAGGTCATGACCGCCGCGGGCTCGAACGCGTGCGTGCACCTTGTTGGTGCGCGGTGGACACAGGTTTCCAGTGCGCACCTGGTAGCTGACGACGAGCGGGCCGCGCAGCGCAGCGCGCTGCGTTCACTCATCGGCGCGCTCGAGCATCGTCGCGCTGTGCTGGCCACACAGCCATCGCCCGGCGAGATCGAGTTCGCGATCGAAGCGCTGCGTGCCACGCTTGCCTTCGAGGAAGTGCTGTACCACAAGCCCGCTGATGCATCGCTCCACGGACCAAGTCGAGATCTTGCAATATGGCAGCGTGCGGGATGGCGAGATGGCCCGGCTGGTGGCGTGGTTCGCGGACCACTATTACCGTGATCGCAAGCTCGTCCTCTGCGCCGCCACGGCGCACCTGACGATTCGCAACCTTGGCTGGCGATCGACCGGATGGCCGCGGCGATCGGCTCGCGTGGCGAACAGCTAGGTCCCATGGGCGAGCGTCTCGCGCATCGATTTGGCAAGCAGATGTACACCATCGCGTTCACCGCATGGGGCAGCGAGTACGGTGCGCTGTTCGCTCCGGGCGATGCACGACGGTCGTTCGCGCGCGCACGGTGGGCGAGGCTCCCCGGCCAGCGCGGTTCGAGGATCTCTGTCACCGCAGCACGATGCCCTATCTGTTCCTCGACCTCAGGCAAGGCCGCCCGGCAGCTGGGTGCATCAGCCGTTTCGTCGCGTCGCCGATGGGCTTCGCACGCGACCGAGCCCGCGCTGGAGCGACGCCGTCGACGCCTTCTTCTTCATCAGCATTGATGACGCCCGATCGCTTGTTGCCTCGGACCGCGACCAGTGGCGCCTCGATCGCGCGGACGGCCAGCTCGTCCTCACCGAGGATCGCCGAGAACGCGTTGCTGAGCAGCACGACCCCATCGTCGCCGAGGATCGCGGCCCGCTCGAGCGCGACGCAGCGTTGGTCGAGTCCAGTGACTTCTGCCGTTTCTCATCGTTTCTCCAGCGTCACAGCGTGTTCGACCAGCTCTCCGCGGGTACATTCAGCTCGAACGGCGGCACGGATGCGAAGCCCGGTATCGGCGGTGTGAGCGGGTACCGACCTGGACCGGGCACGTAGACCTCGGCCTGTGCGCCGGCACGCCGTCGACGGGTGACCCGTTCGCTACCGGCGTCGCGCAGCTCGATCTCACCACTGCAGGGAGAACGGAACGCGCTCGAGCCGTAGGTGAGCGACAGGCGCACACCGCACACCTTGCCGACGCGTAGCGTGATCAGGTTGACGCCGGGCCCTAGCCTCACGCTCCGTGTGAAGTACGGATGATCGGCGACGCGCAGTAGGACATCACCGGCTGGAGCGCGGAACGTCGAAGAACTCAGCGCGCTGGGACATCTCCCAGCAGGCGAAATCCTGGCTGGTTTCGTTCGTGGCGACCAGCAATGCACCGTCGATGTCGATGAGCCCTCCGGTCGAGGAGCGTCGAGCACGGTGACTCGAACGTCGGCCGGTTCCGCGATCCTGATCTGCACGTCCGCGACCGTCGAGTACGGTCGCGACCACGACACCGAACCCCACAGGCTCAACCGCCAGCGCCCCGGCAGCACCGGGCCGAGGTCGAAGGGGAACACGTCGGGAAAACGAGGATCGGGAGTAAGGATGCCGCGCTGGATCGACCACGCTCCTCGGACGATACGTCCAACCGATCAAGCAGCCCTCCGTTGAGACGCAGACGCGCGACCCTCCATGCCAGCGGCACGTGGATGCTTCCGGCGAGCGGCACTGGCGGAAGAGGTCGAGGCAGTTGGATGGGATGCAGCGTCACCGCGGCCATCTGATCAGCCCGCAGATCGGCCGTAGCGCCAGCGGAGACGGAGGTCACCAGCACGAGCTTCACCTCGCAGGGTCCGGTAAACCGATCCTCGATGGTCGTGACGCCGCTCGCATCCGGTGCGACGTCCACCAGAACGTCATCTTCGGAATCCTCCGCCCTGCTCTGCAGCATGGCACGTAGCTCGTCCTCGGTACCGAAAAGCTGGCGTAGCTCCGGATCGGCAAGACGCCATCGCCCTCAAGGCTTGTAGGCGCGATCGAGGTACTCTCTACGGCACCTCACGGCCAGCATGCGCCGCAAGCGCGTGCCTGACCACAGCAGTCCAGATCGTTTTACCCATATTGCCGCGCCCCTGAATCACCGGCGCCATCCCTCCACATCCCGGCGCCGCTTTTGTCACACTGCTCCAGCGCCACGGTGGCTTCGCCTGGCCCCGAGCATAGCCAGCGCTTTTCGGGCACAAGAACAAACTCCGGCAAGGTCGTCCGAGCCGCCCTGGAAGCCCCCTGGCACGGCTGCATCCATCTGCTCCACATGGCATCGGGCAGGTGCAGCTCCCAGGGTGGACGAGGGTCGACGGAGGGTGATGTAGCCGTGGCGGAACAGGTCGGCGCCTGCACAATGGTGGAACCTGCGAGGTCGTACGCGTCTTCGCGTCAATCGCGCCACCGGCGCATGGGGGAAAGCCATCGCGCGCGGATCGCGAAGTGACGCCGTTCATCGACTTCGAGCTTGTGATCGTCGACGCCCGCGGAGCGGCCGTCGACGATCAATCTCTGGATCAATAGCCAACGCGTGTGTTCGGGAACTCGAATGCGCCAAGCGCCTGCCGCCACGGCAGCGTCTTGCGAGGCCGGTCCCGGCCACAACTGCAGGGTCAGGGTGGCGCTCGACGGTAGGCATTCCGCCCCATCCGCACTCTCGATGACCACCGTGCCGGTGATCTCGATCTCGTTACTGGGAGTGCTCGCACTCGCCCGCTCCGGTGGCGGAGCCGGGTGACGCACCAGTACCGCGGGCTCGGGTTCGCCCGAAGGGGAAGCTGGTTCCTGCGGAAGGAATACCATCGAGCCCTGACCCGATCCGGATGGCGCTGACGGAACTGTTGCGGGGAACGAGAGCCATCCCAGAGAGACGAGCAGCAGCATCGGCCCTGCTGCTTTGTACTGCTTTGAAAGGTGATGTCGATCGAGCACGCTGATCGCTTCCGCTCGATGCGCTGCGCGATTCTGAGCATTATCCGTCGAGCACGCATTCATCGCTGTTCGCGTGTGGTTTCCGACTGCTCGACGTCAACTAATGGTCTTGGCCGGGCGCAACCCAAGGTATGGTAGGGCAAACCACGGCTCCAGGAAGAGGCGCTCAGCATAGCGACACTCCGAAACGCTTGAGACAAACGAGGCACCCCTCACAACCCTCACTTGCGGCTGGTTCGGCGGGTCTCATGCTTTGGTAGATTCCTCCCCGGGCGGTGGTGTTGACGCACGTCTAGGTTCGATCCCGTTTACAGGCCCGACCGCCCACCGCCGCACCGAGTGTCAGGGCGCAAGGACGGCCATCGTCGGCGGATCAAGACCCGCCGAGTACCAGGGCCAGGCCCTTGCTCGACGACACGTCTTGATTCGGGCCGCCGGCACCTGGATCGAACTCCAGCGCCTGCGCGTAGATGGTCAGACCGCAGAAGGCGCTGTCGCACAGCACCTCGACGGGGAGGCTGGCTCCGGCAATGGGCAGCATGAATGGATGCAAGACCCACGGTGGTGATACCAGGATCGTGCCGCCCGATGGATTCGAGATCACGCCCGGTGCCAATCCGGCGATGAGCAACGATGGCGTGTTCTGTCCGCTGCAGTTGGTGATATCGAGTGTGATCGTCTCGCAGATGACGGGCGCGCCGCCCGCGGTCAGGCTGGGTTCGCAGTTCGTCCCCGGGAACCCGGCGCCGTAGTTGTTCCACGAGGCAGGGTAAAGGTGGCCGGAGAACACGCGCGCGCTCCCCGCGTCTTTCCCATCCCGGTCGTTGCAAGGCGACCCAACGAGGAAGTCGGTGAAGCCGTCGTGGTTGATGTCTCCGGCGGTGCTGACGGATGCGCCGAACGAGTCGCCGACCGAGTCGCCCTGCGCTTGGTAGAGAACCTGGTACGTCGATCCGGAGAGGAAACCGACCTGCACATGGCCACTTTGCGACGCGTGCTTCTGCGGCTGCCGAGGCCACCAGCACCATGAAGTCGGTGATCCCATCCTGGATTCACATCCGCCCAGCACAACTCACCGCACTGCTGAGGCCACATCAGCAGCAGCGCCATGGATGGTCGAGAGCACGGTACCCGCCTTTCCCGAGAGGATGCTTGCACTCCCGGCATTCTGGAACGCCGACATCGACACCAGGAGCACGCCGACGAGCAGGTCGGCAGGCGCCCATCACCGTCGAGGTCGCCAGGGCTGCTCACCCCCCACGGTCCCCGGCGAAGCGATCTACAGGCGGCATCTGGCCCACCCCATCGCCAGATCACGCTGGCATCACGGCCAGGCGTTCGGCACCGCCGCCGGTCTCACCGAGATAGCCTGGTTCGCCGACGATGAAGTCGGCGATGCTGTCCTGTTCGTCGCCATACGGGCGCCACCGAGAAACCGACGAGGTCGCCGTGGTCGCCATAGACCAGGTCCTGAAGCGTGAACAAGGTGGAGCCGTTCTTGCCCGACGCTGAGTCGCACGTAGCCGCTTCCGGCATTCAACCCCTGGGGCGCGCCGACGGCCACGTCCGGGACGCCATCGGCGTTGATGTCGCCGATCGCCGCCGCGGCGCCGCCAAACTCGTACCGCGGAAACTCGCCATAGACCTTGTAGAGGGTGAGATCGGTCTTGCCCGAGAACATGACCACGTAGCCGGGTCCACCAGTCTCCTTCATCGGTGCGCCGACGAGAACGTCGTCCCGGCCGTCCAAGTCGACATCGCCAGCCCCGCACACTGCGGTGCCGAAGTAATCGCTGAACAGAGGGACGTAATGGCTGAAGGTCCGGATCGCTTCGCCGGTCCTGCCGGAGAAGACCCGCGCTGCGCCTTGATGAGCGGGACCCTCGTCGGGAGCGCCTACCACCACATCGAGATACCCATCACCGTTCACATCGCCGGCATCGCGCACGACGCCCAGCGACGAGTCTTTCGAGGCACCACCCAGGTCGAAGAAAGCGGTCGGTGTCGTCTGCGCCACGGCAGTCGCGGCCAGCGCGAGAGCGGTGGGGATGATCATGATCACGACGCGAGTGGCGAGCTGGATCAGGCGCATCGCCGGCGACCTCCCAGGATCCAAGCGGGATGCTGGAGCGCCGTGAATCGCGCGCGCGCCTTGGCACTGTTCCCGTCTTGGGCATGAGGATTGTCTGGAGTTCGAGGGCTCGCCCCCGGGCGCGAGCAGCGTCCACTCGACAAAGTGGATGCGCTTCGACGAAAAGGCGCGGCGATGTGGCCGTGCACCGCCGACCTCCCGCTCGCAACCCCGCGCCAGCGTTGCCCGAAATCCCGGGCACAGCCGCTACAACGACACCTCGGTGGGTTCTTCTCTCCGCCGCGTGTGCCGGGACCCGCGGGCGCGCACGTGATCAGGCGTGCTGCAGCGACACCTCGAGCGATCGTCGCGCGCGTGTGCGCATCGGCGGCGATGCGCCCATGCGCGTTTCTTCCGCCATGACCATCGACCGAGCATCAGATAAAGTGGCCGCGTCACGCACTGCGCGCCGTGCGGTGGGGTGCGGGAGCTGTCGCTCCGCGGCGAGCGCGTGCGTGCCGCTGGTGCAGAGATCAGGCGCGCTTGCCAGCACTGCTGGCGCGCGCATCTGACGCCCGGGAGCAAAGCGAAGGCGCTCACGCGCCCGCGCATTAAGGGGTATTCATGCGGGCTTGCTGCTCGCGCGCATTTCAGGAAGCTCATTGCGGCCGTCTGCCGGGCGTGATGCGATTACCCTGCTCTCGGGAGGTTGAAGATGTCGGAGCGCGTCATCGTCTTGATCGGCACCAAGAAGGGGCGCTGTTCGTCGCAACCGGGGAGTCGGCGAGGACGCGCCGCACGTTCGCGCTGAGCGGGCCGTTCGAGATCGACGTGGCCGTCTATGCAGCCGGCGATTACGATCGACCGCGCGGCGCGCGCCGCCTCTACCTCGAGCTGCCGTGCGTTCTTCGGCATGAAGGTGCTGCACGATCACCCAATCTCGGCAAGGCGTTTCGCGAGACCAAATCGGCGCCGGCTTTCCCGAAGGACGGTAGGCGCGCCCTCGCCAGCATCTGGTCGCTCGAGGCGGGCACGGGCGAAGGACCTGGTGCGGCGTCGAGCCGGCATCCTTGTTCCGAACAGCGATGGCGGCGATTCTGGGGAATGGTCGCCGGCATCGGCAATCGCGACGCGCGAGTAGCGGCCGGAAACGGCGGGCTGTGCCTGCACGATCCTGCGGGATGGCGACCGCGTGCACCTCGGCATTCGACCGGTGGTCATTACCTGAGCAGGCGAGGACGGCGGCGCCACGTTCACGGCAGCCAACCAGGGCGTCGGCGCGGGCTTCGTGCCGGATCCGTATCCGGGTTTGGCCGAGGTACGTGCACAAGATCGCCGGCCACCAGGACGTGCCGGGCCGGCTGTACATGCAGAACCACGGCGGCTGGGCGGATCGGCCGGGATCGGCGTGCTGCGCAGCGGCGACATGGCCACACGTGGCGCTCGATCGCCAAGGGGCTGCCGACCGATTTCGGCTTCCCGATCGTCGACCGCATCCGCACGAGCCGGACACCGTCTACCTGCTGCCGCTCGAAGGCCGACCACGCGCACACGTGTCCGGAAGGCGCGCCCGGTGTGGCGCAGCGAGGATGGCGGCGGCTCGTGGCGCCGGCTCGCGCGCGGCCTGCCGAAGAAGGAGGCTTCTTCACGGTGCAGCGCGATGCGATGGACATCGACGAGCTCAAGTCACCCGCGCGCTGTACTTCGGCACCACCGCGGCCAGCTCTGGATCGGCCGGGATGGCGGCGAGTGGGGTTGCCTGTACGACTCGCTGCCGCCGATCCGCTGCGTGGTCGCGGTGGTGAGCTCGGCGCGGCCGTCCACTCGGCAGCGGTCTCAGTTGCCGTTGCGCACGTCGGTGCCGCCGCCATCCTGGTTCGATCGATTGCCGCGGCCGCGACGCTGTCGGTTTGCGTCCTGGTTGGGGTTGTTCTGGTTGTTGCCGCGCTGCATGAAGCGCCGCCCGGGCTCGAGCTGATCGAGCTTGTCCATCTGCGATGAGGACAGGAACACCTTCAGCTTCTCGTCGCGCTGGCTCATGATCTCCGCCAGACGCGGATTCGGGCGCGCCAGGTCGCCAGCATCGCCCCGAATCCACCCGGGCGGCCATTGCCGCGCAGGGCATTGAACTTCTCGTCGGTCTCGAGCAGCACCGCGGTGAGCTGCGACGACTGGTAGGCGTCGAGGCCGAGCTCGGGAGTGAGCCGATCGACCCGGTCCTTCACTCGCTTGGCGCGCTGCTCCTTGTCCTTCTCTGCCTCGCCGCCTTTTCTTCCTTGCGCAGCTGATCCATGACGGCTCGCACCGAGTGCTCGAGCACCTCGGTCGGCTCACCATTGGCCTGGACCAGCGGCGAACCCCGCTGCACGACCTCGCGCTTCACCGCCTCGGCGACCTGCTTCACCGAGATGGCCGAGTCGACCGCAGGCACCGGGTCGCTCGGCCTGGCAGCGAGCTCCTGCTGCAGGGCGGCGAGCGATCGGGACTGATCACCGAGCTGTTGCTCGAGCGAGGTGATGCGCGTGCCGAAGGCCTTGATCTCCTGGGCGTAGAGCGCCGCGGCATCGTTCCCCTGGCTCGCGGTCTGACGGTCCCCCAGCCAGGTGCGCCGCCGAACCCGCCACCGTTTCGAGGAACGCGGAGAGCAGGACGAAGAGAATCTTGGTGTTCACGAGGTTCCTCTGTTCTCGAAGCCGGGCGGCCAGCGGCCGCACGATCAGTGACCATCACGACTCATGCCGGCGAGCACGCTGCGCAGCTCGTCCTCGCCCAGGCTCGAGCACACCACCACGCGGATGTCGCCGAAGCGCGCGCTCAAGACCGTGAAATCCCGGAAGCCGCGGCGTTGTGCCACGAGACCTGCGCCGTCCTCGTGTCGTGGCCGCTGTTCGTCCTCGTCGGCGCGCGATTCGTAGATCACGAGCTTGGCGAGGCCGTCGGTGTACGTCAGTCGAACCTTGGTGTGCTCGTCGCGGGTGAAGGTGCTCACCCCCAGGAGCTCGAATCCCTTGGGCAGCGTGGTTGGCTGCACGAATCCGGGCAACGTCCGCGCCGCTTCCTCGATCGACACGGGCCTGGGCTCGCGGTCGTGCCGCGGCGACTGGAACCACTCGTCCGGACCGCGCTCGCCGAGGCGCAGCTCGATGATCTCGCGTTCCGCCGTGGTCTCGCCCATCGCGTTCAGGTCGAGCCGCTTCAGCGGCAGCCCGGTCTCCTTGTCGAGCCACACGAGGACCGCTGGTCGATTGGCGCGCCGGCCACGCAGGGCGAGCTTCTCGCAGGTGCGGTTAGCGATGTGATCCTCGCCCTCCAGAGCCATGTTGTAGTTGCGGCACAGCAAGTGCACGTTGGGTGGCGACGCGGTGAGGAAATCGGCGAACTTGCCCTCGTCGCCCATGCCGAAGTGGCCACCGAATCGCTCGCGGCGCGATGGGTCCTTGTGCGCCAGGGGCGGGGGCGGCGGAGGCAGCTGATCCCAACCCAGATGCCGCCGGCGGGTGCCCTTGTCGGCACGGTGGTAGAGCTCGGATTCGAACGTCATCTCCTTCTCGCCGAGCTTGATCGACACGCGCTCTTGCGCGCCGAAGTCGAGCGTCTTCAGTGCTTGCGTGGCGCGCCGCAACCGCGCCACCAGCGCCGGCTCGACGCGCCAGCACGACAGCGCGAGCGCGCTCAGCACACCGGCGACCAGGATGATCTTGAGCCGCGTCATTTGAGGTTGGCCAGCCATTCACGATCGAGCCCGGAGAAGTCCGCGATCGAGTCCCACACGTCCGGGGCGGTGAGCGAAGCATCCTCGATCACGACCAGCCGGTCTTCGGCGCCGTGCCGCTCCAGCCACAGACCCACGGCCAGCGCCGTCGACAGGAGCAGGGCTGCGGCAATGGCGATGCGCCGCACCGCCAGCATCGGCGCGGAGCGTTGCGCCGGCAGCAAGGGCAGCTGGGCGAGCGCGGCTGGAACCGCGAGCGGCGGCAGGGAGTGCACTGCCGACCTGGACCGTTCGAGCGCGGCCAGCTCCGCTGCGCAGCCGGCGCAGGCGCGCACGTGATCGAGCGCGGCATGAAGAGCGCTCCCGGCGAGCTCTTGCTCGACCAGCCGCAGCAGGTCGCGGCGCACCTTGACGCAGTTCCTCATGCCTCACCTCGCAGGCACTTCAGGTGTCCCTCGAGCTCGACCAACCCGCGCGAGACACGCGTGCGCGCGGTGGGTTCGCCGCAGTTCATGGCGCGTGCCACCTCGGTGTACGGCAGCTGCGCAACGTACCGCAGCACGACGGCCGTGCGCAGCTTCTTGCTCAGCTTGCCGAGCGCTTGCTCCACCAAGTCGCGGGCCTCCTTCGACATCGCCGGCACCGATGCCGGCGGGCCGACCTCATGGTCAGCCAGGCGCCGCAGCACCCACTTCTCGCGCTTGCGCCGCGCGCGCCAGTTGAGCGCCGTGTTCACCACGATGCGCAACAACCAGCCGCGAAAGTGCTCCGGTTCACGCAGCTCGCGGACGCGTTCCCAGGCCTTGAGGAACGCCTCCTGGGTCACATCGGCTCCATCGCTCGGATCGAGGAGAAGCCGGCATGCCACCTGGTAGACGCTCGCGTGGTGGCGCGCGTAGATGCAGGCAAATGCCGCGTGGTCCCCGCGCGCAGACCTGAGTGCCAGCTCCCGGTCATCGGGCTCACTCGCGTCCGGCGCGACGGGGCGTAGTCCACGCTCAGCCTCCGACCAGCTTGTGCTCACCAGGGCCATCCTAGCGCTTCAGGGACAACGAGGGCCAAGACCCGTGCCATAAAAATCTCGGCCCGCCCGTCCCGTCATGATCCCGCCACCGGCGTCGCTGTCCGGGACGCCGACACGAGCGTCTCGCTCTGATCGCGCCCTGGACGCGCGGGCTTTTCATTCCCAGTTCTTGCGGCACGCTGGCGCGGCCGAGGCGGCGCGACCTCAAGCGTGTGCGCGACCACGCTCGATAGCGTGGGCCATGCGCCCACTGCCGCCATTCACGCTCGTGATCTGCCTGGTTGGTGCTGGTGTCGCCACGGTGTGCGGCAAGGACTTGACGCTCGCCATCGATCCCGGCGCCAAGCTGCCGCGCATCGACGGTCGGCTGGTGCGCGTGTGGCAGCAGAGCACGCGCGCTGCGGCGCTCGCGGCTGCCGAGCAGGAGCAGGTGCCGCGATCCGGCGAGCTGGTGCGCGCGATCGTCGAGTCGAGCCACGGCCTCGATCCGGCGGCGGGGGTGCGGCTGGGAGGGCGAGTCGACCTCGAGCGCGGTTCGCTGTCGCGCGTGCTCGTGCCGCCCGAGAGCCTCAAGGCCCTCGCCGCCGTGGCAGGCGTGCGCCAGGTGCGCGCCCCCTACCTCGCCGATGAGCTGGTGGAGAGCGAGGGGGTGGCGCTCACCGCCGCGGACGTGTACCACGCCGACGGCGAACGCGGCAAGGGCGCGCGCGTCGCCATCATCGACCTGGGGTTCGTGGGACTGAGCGAGGCGATCGAGGCGGGCGAGGTGATGCAGCCCAACGACCGGTGGAACTACGCCGATGGTCCGTTCGAGGGCACCACCGTGCACGGCACCGCCGTCGCCGAGATCGTCGCCGACATGGCGCCTGAGTGCGAGCTGACGCTGATCAAGGTCGACGACGAGATCGGGCTGGCGAAGGCTGCCGAGCGATGCGCGTCGCAGGGCCTCCAGATCATCAGCCACTCGGTCGGCTGGTACAACACCAACTTCTACGATGGCACCGGGTACGTGTGCGACGTGGCGCGGCGGGCGCAGGATGGCGGCGTGCTGTGGGTGAACGCCGCGGGCAACTCGGCCGAGCGTCACTACCAGGGCGCGTTCGTCGACCAGGACGGCGATGGCCTCGCCGAGTTCGCCGCCGGCGACGAGGGCATCGACGTGTTCGTGTTCCAGGGCATGCAGCTGCGCGTCGCGCTCACCTGGGACGACTGGCAGCCGCGCGAGACCGACTACGACCTCTACCTGATCGATGCGAGCGGCGGCATCGTCGCGCGCGCCGACGGCCATCAAGGCAGCGGCGAGGAGCCGTCCGAGTTCCTGTCGTACACCGGTCAAGCCTCCGACACCTACACGCTCGCGGTCCGGCTCGCCTCCGGGCCGCCCAAGCGCTTCGCGCTGCACACCTTCAACGCCGATCTGGAGCGCGCCAACCGTGTCGGCGAGCGCAGCGTCGTCTCGCCCGCGGACGCCGACAGCGTCGTGGCGGTCGGTGCCGTTGCCGCGTTCACATATGCCACCGGACCAGCGGAGGGATTCTCGAGCCAGGGACCCACCAATGCCATGATCATGAAGCCGGACGTGGTTGCGCCCGACATGGTGCAGAGCTCGAGCTATGGCTACTTCGGCGGCACTTCCGCGGCCGCGCCGCACGTCGCCGGCGCCGCGGCGTTGCTGGCGGCGCGCCGTCCAGGCTCGACACCGAACGACTTGCGAACGGCATTGATGCAGCTTGCCATGCCGATGGGCGACGTATCGGTCTACGGCGCCGGCCGCCTGTCGCTCGAGGACCACTCCGGTCCGAACCCGAGCCCGCTGAGCTCGCGTCCGCGCCGACCGCCATCGCCGAAGGTCAGCTCCTGATCGAGCCAGAGCTGGCGGACGATCCGAGCGGCGTGCGCTACGCGTTCAGCCGCGACGGGCTGCCGTTCACCGAACCGCTGCCAGCGCGCCGGCTGATCGATTCCGGGCTGGCTCCCAACCACTGGTATTCGTACCGGGTCAGGGCGGAGGACTCCTCGCCGTGGCGGAACGCGACCGACCCGAGCCAGCGCGCGGCGGCCGCCTGCACCTGGGTCGAGGCCCCGGCAGCGATCAGCGTGCTCGGCGTGACGGCGCGCTCGGTCGCCGTCAGCGTCGACGGACCGCTCAGCGGGCTCGGCGAAGAGCGGACCAGCCTGCGCGTGCTGCGTGGTGAGCCACCGATTCCGGCCACGCCCTGGCGCGCCGAGCGCTCGCTCGTGATCGGCGACCTGCAACCCAACGAGCGCGTGCGCCTGAGCGCGCAGGCACGCAACCGCGCCGGCGTCGTGACGCCGTCGTCGGCGGTGCTCGAGATCGCGACGCTGGCGGTGGCTCCGCCCACGCCGCGCGTGACCCTGCTCGCGACCTTCGGGCCGCTCGCGCGCCTCAGCGCCGGCGACAACACCGCCGGCACCTGGCTCGCGCTGGGCGAGCGCCGCAAGTCGCTCTGGCTGACCCCGAGCGGCAACGTCCAGACGACGCCGTACTTCGCGCCGCAGTCCGCATGGCGCGACGTGCCGCTGCATCGCCTGCAGCCCGGCACCGCCATGGTCTTCGCCGTGGCACGCAACGCGGCTCTCATCCACTCGCCGCCGTCGCCCGCGCTGATGATCGAGATCGCCGCGCCGGGGCTCGAGCCAGCCAGCGGGCGCGGGCTGGAAGCGCCGGCGGCGCCGGGCGAGCCGAGGTCGGGACGCGCCGGCAGCCGCGAGCCCGAGAGTGCGCCGCCGCCGGTGCCGGTGACGCTCACGCTCGCGGCGTCGTGGCGCGAGGATGGCTTGCGCCTCGACGGATCGTTGGGTGGCGGCCAGGGTGCGTCGTGGAGCTACCGGTTCGAGCGCGACGGCGCGGCGATCTCGCGCTGGCAGTCCGATTCGCACCTCGTCGATCATGGCGCGCCAAGCAACAGCATCGTGCGCTACCGCTTGCTCGCCCGGTCGCCAGCCGCGACCGCGGCGTCCCTGTGGCTCACCATCGTCACGCCGATCGAACCGCCGGCCGGCCTCGATGTCGATGCGATCGGCCAGGCGCGCATCGCCGGCAAGTTCTCGCATCTGGACGCCGGCACGAGCGGTTTGCAGGCGCGCTTCCTCCAGCATGGCGCCGAGCTCGATCGCACCGAGTTCGCGCGTCAGCGGGAGATCGCGCGCCCAGGCGTGGCGTTCGACGCGGTCGAGCTGCGCGCGCGCAATCAGGTTGCGGCCGAGACCGAGTGGATCCTGGTGCCGCGCGAGGTGGTCGCACGCTGGCGCCATCCTGCCGGCGTGACCGCGAGCGAACCGGCCGCGGCCGCACCGCCGCCGGCGCCGCTGGCGGCGCCGGCCGCCGAGCTTGCCAAGGTCCAATCCCTGATCGAGCCGGCGCGTGTCGAGCTCGAGCCGCGGCAGCCCGAGGCGCCGCCAGCGCCGTGCGTCACGGCAGCGGCGGCAGCCATGCGCGTGGTGATCGTCGGCGTCGATCCCGAGGCCACGGTGTGTCTGTACGACACGGTGCAGAGCGTGTACCTGTCGGCGCAGGGCGAGGCCAGCGCCACGCCGGTGTTCTTGCTGCCGAGCCGCTGGCAAGAGGTGAGGTTGCGCAACCTTGGCGCCCTGCCCTGCTGCGTGCTGCGCGCGCGCGCGCGCAACGCCGCCGGCGAGCTCTCGGCATTCGGACCGCCGCTCGAGATCGGCGCGGATGGAAAATGCCTCACCGATCCGCGGCCTCCTGATGCCCCCTGAATCCGACAACCGTCGGCACACGGATCGGTGAAGCGCTCGACTCTCCCTCGTCCGGTTCGATCGAGAGCATGAACAGCGTCTCTGCCCGCCGGACCAGGCTGCGGTGCTGAAGATCGAGAAGGCGCGGCCAGCCGCCGCGCGACAGCGGCCGGCTCTTGCAAGGCGAGTGCCGAGCTCGTCTGCCTGCCTCGAGCTGGGCCGTGCCGACGATGCGCACCGGCTCGCCCGGTGGCCGCATCACCGGTCGGTAACCAAGAACGGTCGTGGCCGCGGGCTCACTCGAGCAGCGCCACGCAGTCGCGCATGATGCAGCGGTCCTGGACCACGACGATGCCATGCGCCCGCGCGCTCGCGGCGGCCGCATCGTGGAAGATGCCATCCTGCATCCAGATCACCTTGGCGCGCGCGGCGATGGCGTCCGCCACCGTCTCCGGCATGAACTCCGGGCGGCGGAACACGTCGACGATGTCGACCGGGCGCGGGATGGCGGCGACGCTCGGGTAGCAGGCCACCCCGAGCAGCTGATCGTGGCCGGGATTGACCGGGATCACCTCGTAGCCGCGGTCGATCAGGAACTCGGCGATCTCGTGCGACGGCCGGTAGCGCCTGGGCGAGCAGCCGACGACGGCGATGGTTTTCGCGCTGCGCAGGATGCGCGCGAGCTCCTCCAGCGATGGATTGGCGAGCATGTGACCTCGAACGCGTGGACCCGGGCGCAGCCGTTATACTGGGGCGGCAGCCCGGTTGTCATCTTCGTCCCGGTTCTGATGGCCGACGGCAATGGTCCTGGAACGACTCTCGCTCTGTGCGGTGCTGTGGTCGGCTCTGGTCGTGGGCTGCAAACCGCAATTGCAGAACGACGGCGCCTCGCCGCCGCTCTCGAACGCGCGCGACCAGCACGCGCGGGTGCGCAATCAGATGGTGCAAGACTTCTTGATTCCCGAAGGGATCGACGATGCGCGCGTGCTCGACGCGATGCGGCGGGTGCCGCGGCATCGGTTCGTGCCGCCCGAGCTCGAGAGCCACGCCTACGAAGATCGGCCGCTGCCGATCGGTCACGAGCAGACCATCTCGCAGCCGTTCATCGTCGCGTACATGACGCAGCACCTGAACGTCGCGCCGGGCGACAAGGTGCTCGAGGTGGGCACCGGCTCCGGCTACCAGGCGGCGGTGCTGGCCGAGCTCGGCGCGAAGGTGTTCTCGATCGAGATCGTGCGCCCGCTCGGCGAGCAGGCGGCGGCCCGATTGAAGGAGCTCGCCTACGAGGTGAGCACGCGCATCGGCGACGGCTATCAGGGCTGGCCCGAGGAGGCGCCGTTCGACGCCATCATCGTGACCGCGGCGCCGGATCATGTTCCGCCCGCGCTGAAGGCGCAGCTCAAGCGTGACGGCGGCCGGATGATCGTGCCGGTGGGCGAGCGCTACCAGGCGCTGATGCGCATCACGCGTCACGGCGACGACTATGAAACCGAGACCTTGCTGCCGGTCCGGTTCGTGCCCATGACCGGCCAGGCGCAAGAGCGCTGAGTGCTCGGCGCCGGCAGAACGGATGGCGGCGCCGGCGGTCAGCCGCCCAGCACCGAGGTGTAGCTCGACACATCGACGCCGCTCGCCTTGAGCTGATCCGTCACCACCTTGAGCTTGGCCTTCAAGCTGGTCACGAGCTTGCCTGCCGAATCGAGGTTGGTCTTGAGCTCACCCGCCTTCGCCATGTCGGCGAGACCGAGCTTGCCGATCTGATCCTGCAGGCTCTTCACCGTGTCGCCGTTGGTCTGCAGCGATGCGACCAGCTTGTCGGCAATGCTCTTCAGGTTGTCGGTCGAGAGCGAGCTCATCGACTGCTTCAACTGATCGATGCTGTAGTCCGAGCTCGCGACCTTCGCCGGGTCGAGCAATTGCTTGGCGGATTCCGCCGCCTTCTTCAGGTTTTCCCCGGCGCTTGCGGCCGGCGCTTGCGCCTTCGCTGGCGCGCCGGCGGCCTTGGCGGATTCGGCCGGGCCGCTCGACCCGGCCGCCGGCGGCGGCGACTCGGTGCCCTTCTCGCAAGCGAACAGCAAGGTGATGCAGCACGGCAGCAGCAGTGAGGAACGCATGCTCGGAGCCCTCCCAGCGGAAGCAATCGGTGATGATCGGTCGAAAGGCACAGTCTAGCGCGTGCGCGCGGCGGTCGCACGCAACCACCGCCGGCGATTCTCGATCAGTGCGCAGCGCCCGGGCCGGCAGCGCCGCGCAGCTTCCCCTGCCATTCTCTCAACGTCAACAGCGCGTCCATCGGCGCGAGGCGATCGAGGTCGAGGCTCTGCAGCGCGCGCAAGACCTTGTCCTGCGGCAGATCGAACAACGCCAGCTGGCGCCGCTGTGGCCGCCGGTCGGCCGCCCTTGCCGGCGCCGGGATCCGCGTGCCATCCTCCAGGCTCTTCAAGATCTCGGCTCCGCGCAGCGTGACCGCCTCGGGCACGCCCGCCAGGCGTGCGACGTGCAGCCCGTACGACTTGTCCGTGCCGCCGGCGACGATCTTGTGCAGGAAGATGATCTCGTGGCCGTACTCCTTCACCGCCACGCTCACGTTGCGCACGCCCGCGTGCGCATCGGCGAGCGCGATGAGCTGATGGTAGTGGGTCGCGAACAGGGTCTTCGCGCCGATCTGGCGATGCAGGTGCTCGGAGATCGCCCACGCCAGCGCCAGGCCATCGAACGTGCTCGTGCCGCGGCCCACCTCGTCCAGGATCACCAGGCTGCGCCTGGTCGCGTTGTTCAGGATGCTCGCGGTCTCGGTCATCTCCACCATGAACGTCGACGCGCCCTTCACCAGGTCATCGGCTGCGCCGACCCGCGTGAAGATGCGGTCGACGATGCCGAGGCGCGCGCGCTTCGCCGGCACGAACGAGCCGATCTGCGCGAGCAACGAGATCAACGCCACCTGCCGCAGGTAGGTCGACTTGCCCGCCATGTTGGGGCCGGTGATGATGTACGTGCGCGCATGGTCGCCGCCGAGCGCGCAGTCGTTCGGCACGAACCGGTCGCGGCCGAGCGTCACGCTCAGCACCGGATGGCGGCCCTCCTCGATCTCGATCACGTCGTCGTCGGTGATCTCGGGTTCGACCAGCCCGTGCTCGCGCGCCGCCACCGCCAGCGCCACCAGCACGTCCAGCTCGGACAGCTTGGCGGCGGTGTGCTGCAAGCGCGTCACGTGCTCCGCCACCTCGTCGCGCACTTGCTCGAACAGCTCGCACTCGAGCCCGTTGCCGCGCTCCTCCGCCGACAGCACCTTGGCCTCGTGCTCCTTCAGCTCGGGCGTGATGTAGCGCTCCGCGTTCTTCAGCGTCTGCTTGCGGATGAAGTGCGCCGGCACGCGGTCGTTCTGGGCGTTGGTGACCTCGATGTAGAAGCCGAACACCCGGTTGTAGCCGACCTTGAGCGTGGCGATGCCGGTGCGCTCGATCTCGCGCCGCTGGATCTCGGCGAGCAGCGTGTGCCCCTGCGTGCGCAGCGCGTGCAGGTCGTCCAGCTCGGGCGCGTAGCCGCGCTTGATGAGCCCGCCGTCGTGCAGCGCGAGCGGCGCGTCGTCGGCAATCGCCCGATCCAGCACGGCGACCACGTCCGCCAGCGCATCCAGCTCCGCCTCGATGCTGCCGAGCAGCAGGGCGCTGCGTTTCTGCAGCAAGGCCTTGATGGCGGGCACGCGGCGCAGCGACTCGCGCAAGCCGATCAGATCGCGCGCGTGCGCGCGCTTCAGCGCCACGCGCGACGCCAGCCGCTCGAGATCGGCGAGGTTTGCGAGCAGGCTGCGCAGCTCGGCTCGCGCCGGCTCGTCGTCGCCGAGCTCGCGCACCGCCTGCAGTCGCTGCTCGATCGACGGCCGATCGAGCAATGGATGCAACAGCCACTCCTTCAAGCAGCGCGCCCCGCCCGCGGTCGCCGTGCGGTCCAGGCACCACAGGAGCGATCCCTCGCGCCGGTCGTCGCGCGCCGTCTTCAGCAGCTCGAGGCAACGCCAGGTGGCCGCGGACAGGATCATGCGTGCCCGCTGCTCGATCAGGCGCAGCGTGCGCAGGTTGGCGACGCGGCCGCGCTGCGTCGCCTGCAGGTAGCGCAGCGCGGCGCCCGCGGCGGCGACGTACGGCGCGCTCGCGTCGAGGCCGAATCCCTCGAGCGTCGCCACACCGAAGTGCTCGCGCAGCAGCTCCTCGGCGTTGTGCGGATCGAACGTCCACTCGCCCTCGATCACGATCGGCACGCCATCGAGCGCGGCCCGCAGCCGTGCGTGCAGCTCGCCGCGCTCGAGCGATTCGGGCAGCAAGATCTCCGCCGGGCTGCGGCGCAGCAGCTCTTCCACGAGGTCGCTCGGCGGCACCAGCTCCACCAGGAAGTGGCCGGTCGACAGCTCGGCGTAGGCGACGCCGATCGCGTGTGCCGCGGGCATGATCGCGACCAGGTAATTGGGCTCGCCGTCCTCGAGCAGCTCGTCCTCGGTGACCGTGCCGGCGGTGACGATGCGGGTCACCGCGCGATCGACGATGCCCTTGGCGAGCCTGGGATCCTCGATCTGGTCGCACACGACGACCTTCTGCCCGGCGCGGATCAGCTTCTTCAGGTAGGCGTCGACGCTGCGCACCGGCACGCCCGCCATTGGCACGGCGCCCTCGCCCTTGGCGCGCGACGTGAGCGTGATGCCGAGCACGCGCGCGGCGACCTTGGCATCGTCGTAGAACAGCTCGAAGAAGTCGCCCATGCGAAAGAACAGGAGCGCGTCGGGGTGCTGCTTCTTCACCCCGAAGTACTGTTCCATCATGGGAGTGAGCTGGATCATGGGCAGTACGGTAGCGTCGCCTTGGTGGCGTGGGCACCTAACAATTTGCCCCGATACCGTACCGGCAGTATGATGTCGAGCCCAATCCCCATTCGTAGTGCGTAGCCGACAAAGGAGCACGGAATCATGGTTGCCATCATTCGTTTCGGCGGTCCGCTCGTTCTCGCTGCAGCTGCGGCCGCGCTCGCCATGCCACGCCTCGGCGGCGACGATTGCTGCCAGAAGACGGGCGCGCTCGCCAAGGACGAGCTGGGTGCGCGCGTCAGCAAGGCGGTCGCCGGCTGGCGTGCGCTGCCGGAGCGCATGCAGGCACTCAGCGCGGACGAGCGCGCACAGCTCAAGGCCGCACAGGCCGTGACCGATCGCATCTGTCCGGTGTGCAAGGAGATGCCCGCCACGCTCGCGTTCCTGCAGGAGGCGTTCCATGCTGGTGCTGCGCTCGACGCCAAGCTGCTCGAATCGTGTCACGGCGCGGCGGCCAAGGGCGACAGTGCCGGAGAGTGCCCGTTCGCCGCAGCCGGCAAGGACGTCGCCAGCGGCAAGCAGGCGCCGGCGCTCGCGCTCGAGCTGATCAGCGTCGCGATCGCGTCGGTGAAGCCGGCTGCCGATTGCTGCGCTGCTGGCACGGCGGCGAAGAAGGATGATTGCTGTGCGGCCGGCGGCAGCGATGACTGCTGCGCCGCGAAGAAGAGCGATGGCGGCGATGCGCTGGTGCTGGCGAAGGGTCTGGCGGAGCGCGCCGCCAAGCTCGAGGCGACCTGGACCACGAGCGTCCCGGCGGCGCTCGCGGCGCTGCCGGCCGCGGACAAGGCCGATCTGGACAAGGCGCTCGCGACGCACAAGAAGCTGAACCCGCGCATGGCGGCGATGCTGGAGACGATGCATCTGCTGCGCGAGCTGGCGGCCGCGGACGGCTGCTGTGCGAGCGGCGGCGCGACCGATGCGCATGCGAACGTGCAGCTCATGGCCGAGCTCATGGCCGCGCGCGCCGAGCTCAAGAAGCAGGCGCTCGCAATCCTCACGGCGATGGGCAAGGTGTGCGGCGAGCCGGGCAGCTCGTGCTGCGAGAAGGACAAGGCGGCCGCGGCGAACTGAGCCCGGCCGCATCTCACCCGGAGCTTCTGCGGACGCCCGTCTCGCGATCACGCTGCGACGGGCGTCCTCTTCTACCGGCACCTCCTTGCCGAGCTGGCGCTCGGTGCGGCCACCTGCCATGGCTCGAGCGTCCCGCCCGCGCGCGCTTCTTCGATCTCTTGCAGCGAGAGGTCGACGTCTAGGCTCCTGGCCGGCGCGCGGCGATGTCGCAGACGATCGGCGAGAAGAACAGGGTGTCGGGATCGCGGCGGCGCTCCTCCCAGTCGCGCAGGAATGCGGCACGGTCTGCGGGCGCGAGCACGCCCGCCGCCACCATCTTCGCGCTGAACGGTGGGAAGAACCGGTCAGCCCAGGCGAACACGTCGCTGTCGGGGCCGCCCGCGAGCACGTTGGGCGTCAGGTCGAACAGCGCGAGCCCCGCGCACCGCAGCATGGCTGGCAGATGCCCGGCGACGAACGCGTCGCCGCCCGGCTGGCGATACAGCGCGCGCGTGGCGTCCACCACGGCGCGGAAGCCGGCGCTGTCCGGGAACAGCGAGATGCCGTGGTGGTTGTAATCCTGGATCGCGAGCACGCCGCCCGGCCGGAGCCGCTGCGCGAGCAGCATGACGATCTGCGCTGGATCGGCCGGGAAGCTCAGCACCCAGCGCAGGAAGATCAGGTCGAAGGGTTGTTCGCGCGCCAGGTCTTGCAAGCTGCCGACCTCGAGCGTGACGTTGCCGAGCCGCTGCTCGGCCACCAACCGCCGTGCCTCGGCGATCATCGCCGCGGACTGATCGAGGCCGAGCACGCTCCCGCCGTCGCCAGCGCGGCGGGAGAGCGATTCGAGCACCAATCCGGGGCCGCAGCCCGCGTCCAGGCAGCGCGCGCCCGGACGCAGTGCGAGACGATCGAGGAACCGCTCGGTCACGGCTCCCCACACGTGTTGCTGGAAGCGCAGCCGCTCGAACTCCGACGCGCTGGCGCCGAGAACGTACTCAGCCGGTTTGCTCATGGCGTTCCTGGTAGCGGATGAGCGCCAGCAGCGCGAGCCCGATCGCGCCCGACGCGATGCACAGTGCGTGAATCGTCGGCCACGCCAGCAAGCCGTGCAGGACATGCGCATTGCTGAACGGCCACAGCGCGGTCACGTCGCGATGCATGATGGCGTCGACGAGCGCGTGGCTCGCACCGCCGATGATGCCGCCAACGAGCGCGCAGTGCCGGCGCAGGTCGCGCGCCACGTCCGGGTCGCGGACGAACGACGGCGGCAGCACCCGCGGCGCCACCGCCGCGAGCGCGCCGCCGATGGCCGCCCCCGCCAGCGAACCCACCACGCACGTGTGCAGGACGCGGTGCACCGGCCACTCCCGCCGCTGCAGGTGGTAGAGCGTCTCGACGTCGATCACCACCTGCGTCACCGTGTACGCGGCGAAGGAGAAGTGCTCGCGCAGCAGAGCCTTCAAGAGCAGGCCGGGCCCGAAGTGGTAAGGTGTGAACGGCATGCGCGCTGCGATCGTCACCATACCTGCCGCAAGTCGATGCGCACGCACGCGAGCCCGCCGAACGTGATCGCTTCCGTGGCGCGCTGAGCGAGACCATAGCCTTGCGGCCCGAGCGCGAACTGGTCGATCGAGCGGGCGTCGGGGTCGACCACCCAGTACTCGGGCACGCCCGCCCGCTCGTAGAGCTCGTGCTTCTCGACGACGTCGTGCTCGCCGAGCACCACATCCATCGGCGCGTTGTACACTTCGCCATGCCCCGCGAGCTCGATCTGGACGTAGAGCTGGTGCTGGAGCCGGCGCGAGACGCGCTGGTGGTGAGTGGTCGGCGACGCGTTCACGTACAGGTTGCCGGCGATGATCTCGTACCGCTTGCCGTTGCTGGGCAAGAGTTCCAGGTCCGCGTACGTGAGCTGGCCGTGGGTCGACTGGGAGCTCGTCATGGTACGCATCCTCACGAGGATGGGTCGTGCTGGGAGCGACGTGGTCACGGACATTCTAGAGAGAAACGAGCGACCTTGCGACTGGCCGCGTGGCCGTCTCACTTGTCCGTCGCCGTGAACTCGCCTGATCCGAAATGCGGCTTGCGCGCGATCCAGGCCTTGAGCGCGCCGATCTTTCTGGTCGTCGTCCGCCCCGGCATCGACCTGCACGTCGCTGCGGGCCAGCAGCGACTGCAGCGCTTCGGCCTTGACCAGTCCTGCGTCCGCGTTCTGCGCGAGATCGAGCAGCTTGTCGATGCCATCGCGGTCGCCGAGCTTGGCGATCGCCTGGGAGATGCGCAGCTCGATCCACTCGTCTTCGCTGTGCGTGACGTAGGCTTTCTTGAGCGCGACCAGTGCCGCTCCCTCGCCCAGGTCGCCGAGCGACGTGGCGGTCGCTTCCTTGAGCTGGGCCGCCGCCTTGGGGTCGATCATCACGTCTTGCAGCGCCTTCAGCACGCGCGGCTCGTGGTGCTGGCCAAGAGCCTTCGCCGCTGCCGCGCTCACGTTCGCGTGCTCGTCCTGCAGTGCGCGCAGCAGATCATCGACCGACTGTCCCACCGCGTGCTCGGGCTCGCCGTGGGGATGCGGATCGTGCTCGGCAGGCTCGGAGTGCGTCAGGCGATAACCGCCGATGGCGAGGCCGGCCACACCCGCCGCGTAGCCCAGAGCGACGAGGATCGCCTTGCTGCGCCGCTGCGCGCTCAGCACGTAGCGAACGATGCCGCCCAGCATCAGGATGAATGCGAACACGCAGATGATCGAGGGGCCGCTCGGCCGATCGTACGAGAACAGCAGGCCAATCGCAGATGCGATCGCACCCACCACCCATGCGATCGCCAGACGCTTGGCAATGGTGTCGGCGAACATCACGGCGAACACGGCGGGCGCGATCAGATAGGTGAACACCAGGAACACGCCGGCGATCTGCACCGAGCTGGTGATCACCACCGCGAACGAGAGATAGAAGAAGAAGTCCCAGAGCGGCACGTTCATGCCGCTCTCGAAGGCACGCTCGGGATCGAGCGAGATCAGCAGGAATCGGCGGCGGAAGATGATGTGGAAGGTGCCGACGATCGAGTAGAAGACCGCCGTCTTGATCACCTGCGCCGGCGTGACCAGGACGATGCTCCCCGCGAGCAGGTCACGCAGATGCTCGGCGCCGTGCGGCATCGCGTCGGCGATCAAGATCGCGAGCGACGACGCGACCGCGAACGTCAGGCCGATGATCGCTTCCTGGGGGACGCGTTCGTGCCGCGTGCGCGTGAGCGCGAACACCACTGCGGCGGCCACCGCGCACCCGAGCGAGAAGAAGTACGACCCGCTCGACGAGGGGTCGAGGTCGAACGCGAGCGCAATGGTGGCGCCCAGTGCCGCGATCTGCGCGAGCGCGATGTCGACGAAGATCACGCGCCGGCTGATCACGTGGATGCCGAGGTAAGAGTGGATGCCGGTCAGCACCAGGGCGGCGAGGAATGGCAGCAGCAGGACGTCGAGATGCATGTTCGTTCCCACAGGGTGATCACTTGTCGGAGACCGGCGGCGTGTTCTCGTGCGCAGCACCGACGCTCGCCACGATCTGCTTCACGGTGGTGTCGATGAGATCGAAGTAGCCGTCGGCGCCGACCTGGCCGGCCTCCTGCACGATTGCCTCGAGCGGCTGGATAAGCACCTTGATGCCGGTCTTGTCGGCGAGCAGCTCTGCCGGGCGTGATTCGGCCCACGGGCGGGTGATCAGCAGCTGGATCTGCTCGCGCTTGATCTGCTCCACGAGCTCGACCAGATGTTTCGCGGACGGCGAGATGCCAGGCTTCGGTTCGACGAACGCCACGACTTCCAGGCCGAAGCGGCGCGCGAAGTAGGTGAAGTCCTTGTGATAGGTGACGACGCGCGTGCCTTTCAGCGGCTGCATCGCGCCCAGCCAGCCGCCGAGCTCCAGGGCAAGCGGCTTGTCCTGCACCTTGGTCGAGGCGAGAAAGCCATCCAGCCCACCGTTCATGGCGGCAGGTCCTCGAGCTTCTTGCCGCCCACCAGCTGCACCAGCTGCTTGCCGAACAGCCGCTCGCGCAGCGCGTCGCCTCGAACGCCTTCAGCCGCCTGGCGATCTCGTCCTTCTGCTCGGGCAAAGCGCTCTGCAGCGCGTCGGCGATCTCGCGCGCGACGGTGAATGCGTTGAGCGGATCGAGCATGTAGTGCGGGTTGCCGCGCGGGTGAACGTCACCCTCGGCGCGCGAGACGTTGCCGGTGGGAATCTCGAGCACCGACACGCGGCGCGAGAGGTCAATGAAGCCCGGACCGCTCTCCACTACCTGGGGTTGCGCGCGCCCTGGGTGATCGGTGGCACCCAGCCGATCTCGAGGTCGAGGCCGTTGACCAGGAACAGGTCGGCATCGCGCAAGCGCACCATGTAGGTCGGCTTCGCTTCGAGGAAATGCGGGTCCTGGTTGTCGCGCACCAGTGCGAACACGTCGAACGCATCGCCGCCCAGCGATCGCGCGGATCGATGCGAAGTTGGGCAGCGTCGTGACCACGTGCGCAGCCGAGGCTCGTGCCGCTTGGTGGATCAACGTCAGCGCGAACACTGCGAAGGCTGTCTTGCTGAGCATGAGTTCTTCTCCTGTGACGAATGGAATCAGAATGTATGGGCCGCGTGCTCGCCAATGGCGAACTCGAGCTGCAGGACGATCGCGCTGTCGGGTCCACCGTGGCTCGACTCGGTGAAGTCGGCGTCGTACTCGAGCCGGATCTTCGAGAACTCGGACGGGTAATAGGTGAGGTTCGGACCGATGCGGAACCGCTTGTCGAGGAACGGTCGGTGTCGCGGCCGACGCCACCGGTGCCATTCACGAGCTGGCCCCGCAGGCCGGTCGTCCAGCCGGTCATGAATCCCCACACCAGCTGCGAATACATGCCGTAGTCGTGCAGTCGATCGGTGCCGAGGCCCGCATCGGCATCGGGTCCCACGGCCGCAAAACGGGTGAGGTACTCGGTCTGCCACGCCACGAACGGGAAGCCTCGCTCGGCGTTGAGCGGCTTCCACTTCAGATACGCTGCGAGGCCGTAGATCTGGGTCAAGTTGTGGCTGCCGGTGGCGTTGTCGCCGAGCATCGCCGACAGCGAGCCCTCACCGGAGAGCGTGTCGGAGAAGTCCTCGGCAACGCGCGCGCGCACGGTGTGCGCGAGGTCGTTGATGCCGCCGATCTTGCGGTCGCGGAATGCATAGCCGCCGAGCGTCGTGTCGGACTCGCCCAGGAAGCTGATCGCATTCTCGCCGTCGGCTTGTTGCACGGTGTAGCTCAGCTCGAGAAACAGCGACGTGGGTGCCAGCCATGACAGCTCCGCGCCCGGGTTGCGGAAGCCGTCGGGTCCGAAGAAGCGCGAGTACGCGCTCGGGATCGTGACGAACTCCCACACGTGTGCATGCTGCGCGTTCTGCCGGCCGAACCTGGTGAAGAACGTTCCCGCGCGCAGCTGCAAGCTCTCCGGCAACGAGGTCGTGGTCGCAAATGCCTCTTCCATCTCGAGCCCGGTCTCGCCCTCGCGCAGCGTGTAGATGATGTGCGCTTCGGCGTTGAAGAACGGATCCACCGCGCTCTGCAGCGACAGCTCCGCTTGCGGGATGGAGAAGCCGCGCGCGGTGGGATCGTGACCGCCGAAGTTCTGCGGCTCCGATCGAGAGAACAGCGCGCCGTCGGCCAGCACGTCGAACGAGATCTTCGGGTTGAGCAGGGAGGTTCCCGCGAGCGGGCGTTGCTGCGCCGCGGCGCTCTGTGGCGGCGGTGCCGCGTTCTCTTCCTGCTTGGTGCCGAGCGCCTGCTCGAACTCCTTCTCGAGCGCGCTCTTCTCCGGCGCCGCGGCCGCGGGCTTGGCCTTCAGCTCGTCGACGGTCTTCTGCAGCTGCTGCACCTCCTTCTTGAGCTGCTCGAGCTCGCTCTGGCTGGCTTGATCCTGGGGGACGAACAGCGTCGCGGCGCCGAGAAAGGCGGCGCCGATGCCGTGAAGCAAGGGCATGGGTTGGCTCCGTAGATCAAAAGCCTCGATGACGGAATCAGCCTGCGAACGGAGCGGTCGCAGGCGGACCGCGCGCGAGCGGCAGCAGGTGCACGCGCGGGGTGATCAGATCCTGGTCGGCGGGCGCCACCACCAGCGCCACGCCGTGCGCGGCAGGCAGCAGCAGCGGTCGTTCCGCGGGCAAGCTCTGCAGCGGCGAGCACAGCGAGCAGCCGAGGTGCTCGTCATGGCGATGGCGGCCCTGGTGATGGTGATGGCTCGGGAGGTGGCAGCCGTCCTGGTCATCGCAAGTGGCGGTGAGCGTGGGTTCTCTTGCCTGGCTGCACTCGGTGCAGCGCGTGGCGACGAAGTCGAGGTGCAGCCAAGAGGACAGCGTGATCTGCACCAGGTACACCGCCAGCAGCAGCCCGGGTCGGAACCGACCCGATGGGCCGAGGAGGACAGCGGCGATGTGATTTTTCGGCGGCAAGCGGTCTCGCGATCGCACTAATCGGTGCGCTCAGCAAGCCGACTTGCGGCTCGCGTGTCAAGGGCTCGGCTGGTCAGCCGCCGTTTTTCGCGAACAGGTAGTACGCGCCGAGCAGGACTTGAACAAAGGGCCTGCGCGCTTGCGCACGTAGGCCTCTGGCACCAGCCGGCCAACCACGCCGCCGCCGAGGACCGCGAGCGCGCTGGTGGCGGCAGCGCGAGCGCGGCGCCGGCGAACACCGCAACCTGCCACCCTTGCTGCTCGCCAGCGCCAGCGTGGCGAGCTGGGTCTTGTCGCCCAGCTCGGCGACGAGAATCGTGGTGAACGCCGAGAGGAACAGTTTCCAGTCCATGGTTCGAGGTCCTGCAGGATCGGTCGCGTCCCGGTTATGATTCGCCGAACCGCCACTCGAGGAGGTCGCATGCGCCCAGCCGTTCTGCTCGTGTCGTTGCTGCTGGTGGTGTCGGCCCGCGCCGGCGAGCAAGACTACTACATTTCGCTCCCGGCCATGAAAGGCGTCTGGCGGCTCGATGCCGCCACCTTGACGCTCACGCCGTTCGTGAGCGGGCCACAGTTCCCGTTCTACGGCGAGTGGAGCCTGGACGGCAACCTGTACGTGCCCGACACCACGCTGCAGACGGTGTGGGCCGCCGATGCCGGCGGCAACATCACGCGCTTCTCGTACGGCGGCTTGCTCACCAGCCCGGCGACCGTGGCGGTGATGGACTCTGGCGACGTGCTGGTGTCCGATCTGTTCGCCAATCGCATCGTGCGCATCACCCCGGCGGGGCAGCAATCGCTGTTCGCCGACAACACGGCCGGTCTGTTCGACGGACCGGGCGGCATGGCGTTCTCGCCGGAGGGCGACCTGTACGTGGCGAACCACTACGGCAACACCATCGTCCGCGTGGACGGCGCGGGGCAGGTGTTCCCGTTCACCGACGGACAGGGCTTGCTCAAGGGGCCGGCCGGCTTGCAGGTCGATGGCTCGGGCAATCTGTTCGTCGTCAACTACTGGGACCAGCACGTGATCCGCATCCCGGTCGACACCGGACTGGCCGAGGCATTCGCCGATGACCTGCTGCTCGACGGCGGCAACGATCTCAAGCTGTCGCGCCGCGGCCGCCTGCTGGTCACGATCGAGCACCTCTCGGCGCTGCTCGAGGTGGATGCGCTCGGCCATCCGACCATGCTCCACCAGGATTACGCGGTGGGGCCGTGGGAGGGTGTGGCGGTGCCCGAGGACTATCCGCATTGCCCCGGTCGCATGCGCGCCTACGGGCAGGGCACGCCCGGCAAGGGCGGCTACGTGCCGGCGCTGCGCGGCATCTACTCGCCGTGCCTCGGCGCGCACGTCGCGCTCGACATCAAGGACGTGGTCGGCGGCGCGACCGGCTTCCTCATGTGGGGTCTGAGCGCGGGCAGCTCGTCGGCGTTCGGCGGCACCATCCTGGTGGGGTTCACGCCGCCGTTCGGGTTCCTGCAGATCAAGCACCCGGGCCCGCCCGGCGTCGCCGGCGCGGGCGACCTGCGGCTGCCGCTCACCGTGTCGAGCGACCCGCAGCTCGCCGGCATCAGCGCCTACCTCCAGGACCTCGCGCTCGACCCGGACGCGCCGCAAGGCGTGTCGATGAGCAACGGGCTCGAGGTACTGCACGGCGACTGATGCGCGCCGGGTTGCTTCCGCGCCGCGGGCGCGCAGAGTATCCTGCTCGGCAACCCGAGGGCGGCGATGAGATCTCTCACGCGTTATCTGACCCTGCGCTTGCCCGAGCGCATGGGATTCGTGAACATCACGCGCGACATCGCGCAGGCGGTGCACGACAGCGGCGTGCAGGAGGGCCTGTGTCTGGTGAACGCGATGCACATCACCGCGAGCGTGTTCATCAACGACGACGAGGCGGGCCTGCACGAGGATTACCGGCGCTGGCTCGAAGAGCTCGCGCCGCACGAGCCGCTCGATCGCTACCGGCACAACCGCACCGGCGAGGACAATGGCGATGCGCATCTGAAGCGCCAGGTGATGGGGCGCGAGGTGGTGGTGGCCATCAGCGCCGGCAAGCTCGACGTCGGACCATGGGAGCAGGTCTTCTACGGGGAGTTTGATGGGCGGCGCGACAAGCGCGTGCTGATCAAGATCATCGGTCAATGAGAAGCCACGCTACCATCATCGTCCTGATCGGCATCGTCGTGATCGGCTTGCTCGGTGCCTGTGCGGCGCCCGAGGAGCGCGGCTTCACGCCCAACGCCATCGTCGAGGCCTCCGAGGGTCGCTGGCACGTGCTCGCCACCAGCTTCAACATCGTCAGCGGCGACAAGCACCGCCTCGAATGGGACCTGGCCTTGCGCGCGATCTCGCCCGACGCGCTCGCGTTCGAGATCTTCGAGAACGGCAGGCGCACGCAGTGGGGCGAGCAGACCTTCACGCTCGACGCCGATCACAAGACGGTGCGGGTCGCGCAGTGGTCGCAGGCGGAGGGCGTGGACAAGCGGTTGACGCTCGCCGGCGGCGGCCGCCTCGATGGCTACGCGCTGCTGATGGAGCTCGTGACCGACGATGGCGCTCGCTTGCGGAGCGCACATTACTTCGTGCACCCGGATCGCCTGGTCGCGACCGACGAGATGGAAGGCCAGTGGCGCACCGAGGAGATCCGCGAGCGGCGCAAGTGAGCTGAAGAGTACACGCCGCGCTCACCCTGGCACCGCACCGCCGCAGGCGCAGCCCGAGTAGCCACCCGCCATGAAGCTGCGTCGTGCGCGGCGCGCGAGCATTGTCCTGCGCGCACCGGCACGATAGCATCTCGCCTTTCGACATCATGCGCTGGACGCGCGCCGCGAGACGAGCGAGGCGACGGATGCGGTTGGGTGTGCGAGAGGTCGCGGAACGGCTGGGCGTGTCCGAGGACCAGATCTTCGAGTGGGTGAAGCGCCACGATCTCCCGGCCACCCAGGTCGACGGCCAGTTCCGCTTCAGTCCATCGGCGGTGTACGAGTGGGCCTCGGCCAAGGGCATCCCGGTGCCCGGCAACCTGTTCGACGACGAGCCCGCTGGCCTCGAAGGCCTGGTGCTCGCACGGGCGCTGCGTGCCGGCGGCGTGATGAGCGGTCTCAAGGGCAGCGACAAGCGCTCGGTGCTCGAGTCGGTCGTGGCCAGGCTCAACCTGCCGCCGCACGCCGACCGCGAGGTCATCCTGCAGATGCTGCTCGCGCGCGAGAAGATGGGGTCGACCGGGATCGGCGAGGGGTTCGCCGTCCCGCACGTGCGCAACCCGATCGTGCTGCGGGTGGCCGAGCCCTTGGTGACCCTGTTCCTGCTCGATCGGCCAATCGACTTTGGCGCCGGCGATCAGCATCCCGTGCACAGCTTGTTCCTGTCCATCACTCCCACCACCCGCAGCCATCTCGTGATCCTGGCGCGCCTCGGCGGCGTGCTGCAGGACGCCACCGTGCGCGCCGCGATCAAGGAGCGCGCGACGCCCGAGAAGATCCTCGACGCGATCGAGCGCGCCGAAGCGAACCTGATCGCGGGCGGGAGGGTTTGAGGAGCCATGGCCCCCGACACCGATGTGGCAGAGGCGCCGCTCGTGGTCGCGCTGGTGTTGATCAGCGCCGCGACCATGGCCGCGAGCGGCCTGGTTGCGTTGCTGGCGGGGCGTTCCGGCAAGGCGGCGGATCGGCTCTTCGCCGTGCTGATGGTGATCGGCGCGCTGCTCGGCCTCGCGGCCGCGGCGCTCGGCGTCGCCGCGCCGTCGACGCCGCTCCTGATCCATAGCTGGACCCTGCCGTGGGGTCGGTTCGCGGTCGCGCTCGACACGTTGAGCGCGGCATTCCTGCTGCCGGTGCTGGTGCTGCCGACGCTGGCCGCGGTGTACGGCGTCGGCTACTTCTGCGAGCTCGAGCACCCGGCGACCGCACCCAGGGCGCGCGTGTTCCTCGGCGCCGTGGCCGCCGGGATGATCTTGCTCGTGATCGCGCGCGACGCCGTGCTGTTCCTGTTCGGCTTCGAGATCATGGCCCTGTCCGCGTTCTTCCTGGTCACCACCGAGGACCAGCACGAGCCGGTGCGCGCCGCGGGCTGGGTGTACCTGGTGGCGGCGCACGTCAGCCTGATGTTCCTGTTCGCGGCATTTGCCCTGCTGTCGTTCGGTTCCGGCTCGTTCGACCTCGGCCCTGACAGCGGCCGCGCCCTCGCCCCCGGCATGCGCAGCGCCGTGTTCCTGCTCGCGCTGTTGGGCTTCGGCATCAAGGCCGGCATCATGCCGCTGCACGTGTGGCTGCCGGGCGCGCACGCGAACGCACCGAGCCACGTCTCCGCGGTGCTCTCCGGCGTGGTGCTCAAGACCGGCATCTACGGTCTCGCGCGCGTCAGCGCGATGCTGCCCGACCCGCCACTGTTCTGGGGTCTCTTGCTGCTCGTCCTGGGCGGCGCGAGCGGCGTCGTGGGCGTCGCCTACGCGATCGGCCAGCACGACCTCAAGCGCCTGCTCGCCTATCACAGCATCGAGAACATCGGCATCATCGTCATGGGCCTCGGCCTCGCGCTGCTGGGTCGCTGGGCGCATCGCTCCGAGCTGATCGTGCTCGGCTTCGCCTGCGCCATCATGCACGTCTGGAACCACGCGCTGTTCAAGTCGCTCCTGTTCCTGTCCGCCGGCGCGGTGGTGCACGCGACCGGAACGCGCGAGATCGATCGCCTGGGCGGCCTCCACCGCCTGCTGCCTTTTACCGCGCTCATGTTCCTCCTGGGATCGGTCGCGATCTGCGGGCTGCCGCCGCTCAACGGCTTCATCAGCGAGCTGTTCCTGTACTCGGCGGCGCTGCGCAGCTTGCTCGGCGGCGGCGGGGCGATCGGCGCGCTCGCGGCGCCGACCCTGGCGATCATCGGCGCGCTCGCCTGCGCCTGCTTCGTGAAGGTGGTGGGCGCCGTGTTCCTCGGCAGCGCGCGGTCGGATGCCGCCCTGCGCGCGCACGAGTGCTCGTGGTGGATGCGCGTGCCGATGCTCCTGCTCGCGCTGCCGTGCGTCGTGCTCGGGATCGCGGCGGCGATCGCCGCGCCGCTGATCGACGCGACGGTGCGCACGTGGGCCGGTGCGCCGCCGGCGACGCTGCCGTCGCTGGCGTCGCTGGTGCCGTTTCGACCGCTGGCGATCGGCGTCACCGCGGTCCTGCTGCTCGCGGTGCTGCTGAGCGTCGCGCTGATCGTGCGCGCGCGCCGCGCGCGGCCAGCAGCAGACGTCGGCACGTGGGACTGCGGCTTTGCCCGGCCCACCAGCCGCATGCAATACACCGCATCGTCGTTCGCGAGCGTGCTCGTGAACCTGTTCGCGTTCGCGCTCAAGCCGGCAGAGCACGGTCCTGCCGTGCAAGGCGCGCTGCCGAGCACCGGCGCGTATGCGAGCCACGTCGACGATGCCACGCTCGCGCGCATGGTGTTGCCGTTCGCGAGCTGGGTAGCGGATCGGTTCGCCCGGCTGCGCCAGCAGCAGAGCGGCCGCATCCAGATCTACATCCTGTACGTGGCGCTCGCCACCATCGCCATGCTGCTGTCCGTGGTGCCGGCGTTCGACCTCTTGTGGAGCTTGATCAGCCAATGACCGCCGTCTTGGTCGCGCTCGTGATCGCGGGCCTGAGCGGGCCGCTCTGCCTGGGCTTGCCCAGGCGCGGCCTGCTGCGCGATCGCGTGTTCGCGCTCTGCATGCTCGGCTCGGCGGCGATCGGTCTGCCGGCGGTCCTCGGCGTGCTCGCGTCGGGTCGCGCGGCAAGCCTGGCGTGGTCCTGGTCGCTGCCGTTCGGATCGCTCAGCATCCGCCTCGACGTGCTCAGCGCCGCATTCCTGGTGCCGGTGTTCCTGGTGCCGGCACTCGGCGCCGTGTACGCGCTCGGCTACTGGACCGAGGCCGGGCGGCCAGCCGCGGCCGCCCGCCATCGCGTGTTCTACGGACTGCTCACCGCGGCGCTCGCGCTGGTGATGATCGCGCAGGACGGCGTGCTGCTGCTGCTGGCATGGGAGGCGATGGCGCTGGCCGCGTTCTTCCTGGTCACGCTCGAGGACGAGAACGCCGAGGTGCGCGCCAGCGGCTGGGTCTACTTCGCGGCCACGCACCTCGGCACGTTGATGCTCTATGCGCTGTTCTGCCTGCTGCGTCGCAGCACCGGCAGCTTCGCGCTCGACCCGGTCGTGCCGGGCGGGCTCGATCCGAGCACGGTCGGCGCGCTGTTCCTGCTCGCGCTCGCCGGCTTTGGCTTGAAGGCGGGCATCATGCCGCTGCACGTGTGGCTGCCGGGCGCACACGCCAATGCGCCGAGCCACGTGTCCGCGGTGCTGTCGGGTGTCATGCTCAAGGCTGGCGTCTACGGCATCGTGCGGGTCTGCTGGATGATCAGCGACCTGCCGACCTGGTGCGCGGGTGTGCTCGTGCTGGCGGGCGGAGTCTCCGCCGTGCTCGGCATCGCCTTTGCCTGCGGCCAGCGCGATTACAAGCGGCTGCTCGCCTACAGCAGCATCGAGAACATCGGCGTGATCATGCTCGGCCTCGGGGCGGCGGTCCTGGGCAGGAGCTTCGCTCTGCCGCAAGTGACCGCGCTCGCGTTCGCCGGCGTCGTGCTGCACGTCTGGAATCACGCGCTGTTCAAGCCAGCGATGTTCTTCGTCGCCGGCGCCGTGCTGCACGCGACCGGCACGCGCCGCATGAACCAGCTCGGTGCGCTCGCGCGCCTCATGCCGTGGACCGCGGCCATCGCTGCGCTGGGCAGCGTGGCGATCGCCGCGTTGCCGCCGCTCAACGGCTTCATCAGCGAGTGGTGCCTGTACAGCGCGTTCCTGCACGGCGCGCTCAGCGGTCATGGCGAGGTTGCCGCGCTGCTCACGTGCGCCACGGCGCTGCTCGCGGTCACCGGTTCGCTCGCGCTCGCTGTGTTCGTCAAGCTCCATGCCACGCTGTTCCTCGGCCAGCCGCGCAGCGACGCCACCCGGCACGCGCACGATCCGGCGCGGCTGATGCTGCTGCCGATGCTGGTGCTCGCCCTGCTGTGCGTCGCGATCGGCATGGCGCCGCGCATCCTGCCCGCGCTGCTGTTGCCGGTGATTGCCTCCTGGACGCGCTCCACCGGCGCGGACTGGGCGGCGCCGATGCTGGCGGCGAACTTCGCCGTGCTCAAGACCATCGGCGTGATCACTTTCGGCACCGTGGTGCTGGCAGCCCTGCTGTGGGCGTGGCTCGGGTTGCGGGCGCGACCACGCGCCGAGCACCGTCCCGGCACCTGGGACTGCGGCTACGCCCTGCCTTCGGCGCGCATGCAGTACACCGAGTCGTCGTTCGGTCAGGTGATCGTCACGCTGTTCCAGTGGGCGCTGCTGCCGCGGCGGCAGCGGCCCGCGGTGCAGGGTCTGTTCCCGGCCAGAACCAGGCTCGAGACCGAGACTCCCGACGTGGTGCTCGACCGCGGCCTCGTGCCGCTCCTGCGCGGTGCGGCCAGGCTCGGCTTGCGCGTGCGGCTGCTGCAGCACGGGCAGATCCAGCTCTACGTCCTGTACATCCTCGTGGCGCTGTTGTTCCTGCTCCTGTTCGCTTGACCCTGGGCACGAGCTGGTGATCCATGATCGATAACGCGGTGCATGTCGCGATCCTGATCCTCGCGCCTCCGCTCCTGCAGGGCGTGATCGTGAAGACCAAGGCGTTCTTCGCCGGGCGCGTCGGCGCGCCGCTGCTGCAGCCGTATCTCGATCTGTGGAAGCTGCTGCAGAAGGACATGGTGCTGAGCCGCACCACCACCTGGATGTTCCTCGCCGGTCCGGCGATCACGCTGGCCGCGACCGTGATGGCTGGCCTGCTCGCGCCGCTCGGATCGGCGCACGCGCCGATCCACTTCGCCGGCGACATCATCCTGTTCGCGTACCTGCTCGCGCTGGGGCGCTTCTTCACCGCCGCCGCAGCGCTCGATACCGGCTCGGCGTTCGAGGGCATGGGGGCGGCACGCGAGGTGACGTTCGCGTGCCTGGCCGAGCCGGCGATGTTCCTCGGCTTGCTGGCGCTGGTGCGGGTGACCGATTCGCTCGAGCTCTCCGGCCTGCTCGGCGGACCGATCCTGCACGGCTGGGCCAGCGCCGCGCCCACCATGCTGATGGTGCTCGCCGGGCTGTTCGTGGTCACGCTCGCCGAGAACTGCCGCATCCCCATCGACGATCCCAACACGCACCTCGAGCTGACCATGATCCACGAGGTGATGGTGCTCGATCACAGCGGCCCGGCGCTGGGCGCGATCCTCTATGGCGCCGCGGTCAAGCTGTTCATCATCGGCTCGATCGTCGCGCGCCTCGCCGTGCCGGTGGCGACCGGCGTGTTCCTGGTGGACTGGCTCGCGTTCCTGCTGGCGATGCTGTTGTTCGCGGTCGCCATCGGCGTGGTCGAGTCGATCATGGCGCGCCTCAAGCTGGTGCACGTGCCGAACCTGCTGATCGGTGCCGGGCTGCTCACCGGCTTCGGTTTCGTCCTGCTGCTGATGAGGTGATCCGTGGCTGCCGCCATCGACGCATTGCTCGTGATCGTGCTGCTCGAGAACCTGTTCACCCTCGGCGCGAGCCGGATCCGCAGCATCGTCTATGCGGTCGCCACCCAGGGCGTGCTGCTCAGCCTGCTGCCGCTCCTGCTGCATCACACGCTCGGGCTGCGCGAGGTGCTGGTGAGCCTCGGCACGCTCGGGCTCAAGGGCGTCACGATCCCGCGCATGCTGATGCGCGCCATGGCCGACCTGCCGATCCGCAAGGAGATCGAGCCGCTGATGGGGTTCAAGGCCTCGCTCATCTTCGGCGCCGCCGCCACCGGCGGGTCGATCTACGTGTCCACGCAGCTGCCGCTCGCGGGCGAGGTCGGCACCTCCGGCCAGATGGTCATCGCCGCGTCGTTCGCGACCATCCTCACCGGCTTCCTCCTGATCACCACGCGCATCAAGGCGCTCACCCAGGTGCTCGGCTACCTCGTGCTCGAGAACGGGATCTACATCTTCGGCGTGCTCATGCTGCAGGCCACGCCGTTCCTCGTCGAGGTCGGCCTGTTGCTCGATCTGTTCGTCGCGATCTTCGTGATGGGCATCATCATCCATCACATCAGCCGCGAGTTCTCCTCGATCAGCACCGAGCGGCTGTCGACGCTCAAGGATTGACCATGTTCCTAGGCCTCTTGCTCATCCTGGTTCCGGTCGTGGGCGGTCTGGTCTGCTTCCTCTGGTCGAGCGATCGCACCAGGCCCAATCTGATCCCGGCATTTGCCGCGCCGCACCTCTTGCTCACGCTCGCGGCGGTGGCGCGCGCCAGCGATGAGCAGCGCGGCTGGCTGGTGCTCGATCCGCCCGGGCGCATCGTGCTGTTGCTGGTGAGCAGCCTGTTTGCCGTGAGCGCGCCGTATGCCGTCGCCTACCTGCGGCGCATGCAGCCGCGCTCCAACCGCGTGTTCTGCGCCTGCCTGCTCGTGTTCCTCGGCATGATGACGTTCATCACCTGGTCGCATCACCTCGGCCTGATGTGGGTGGCGATCGAGGCGACCACGCTGTCGAGCGCGCCGCTCATCTACTTCAATCGCAACGCGCGCTCGCTCGAGGCGACCTGGAAGTACTTGATGGTGGGCTCGGTCGGCATCGCCCTCGCGCTGCTCGGCTCGCTGTTCCTCGGCTACTCCGCCACGCTGTCCGGACGCGTTCCCTCGCTCTTGTTCGACGATCTGAACCGCAACGCCGCCGCGTTCTCCAAGGCGTGGCTGCACCCGGCATTCGTGCTGCTCCTGGTCGGCTACGGCACCAAGATGGGGCTCGCGCCCATGCACACCTGGAAGCCGGATGCGTACGGCGAGGCGCCCGGGCTGGTGGGCGGCCTGCTCGCGGGTGGCATGACGAGCTGCGCCTTCCTGGCGATCCTGCGCGTGTTCCACGTGCTGGTTGCCGCCGGCGAGACCGCGTTCGCGAGTCGCATCCTGGTCTACCTCGGTCTGTTCTCGATGGCGTTCGCTGGCGTGTTCATGGTCCGGCAGAAGGACTTCAAGCGCATGCTCGCGTACTCGAGCGTGGAGCACATGGGCATCCTGGTGCTGGGCCTGGGCCTCGGCTTGACCGGCGTGTTCGGTGCCCTCCTGCACATGGTGAACAACGGCCTGATCAAGGGCGTGATGTTCCTGTCGGCCGGCAACATCCATCGCGCCTACGGCAGCAAGTCCACCGATGACGTGACCGGCGCCTGGCGCCGCGTGCCGTGGTCGGGCGCGCTGTTCCTGGTGGGATTCGTCGCCGTCACCGGCTCGCCGCCGTTCGGCCCATTCGTCAGCGAGTTCACCATCCTCAATGCCGCGTTCGCACAGCACCGCTACGTCGCCGCCGCCGCATTCCTCTTGTTCCTGCTGGTCGTGTTCATGGGCATGGGCACCACCGTGCTGGCGCTGGTCGTGGGCGAGGCGCCGCCCAGGACTGCGGCGGCGGCCAGGTTCCCGGACACGAAGTTCACCGTCCTGCCGCTGCTCGTCCTGCTCGGCGCCTCGCTGGTGATGGGCATCGCCATGCCCGGTGCGGTGAGCGACCTGCTGCACAAGGCCGCCCACTACGTCGGAGATCTTCCATGAGCGCGACGCTGGCAAAGATGGCGGCGGTCGAGAACGGCGAGGCCGTGCCGCTCGACTCGCTGCTCACCCTGCCGGTCGATGATTTCCGCCGGCTGCTGCTGGACGCGGTGCAGGGCGGGATGCGAGTGGCGGCGTTGTTCGGCGTCGAGCCGCACGGTGCCAGCGCGCCGCAGATCTACGTCGTGCTCGCCGATGAGCTGAGCGCGTCGCTGCGGGTCGCGCGAACGCCGCTCGAGCGGCGCTCGTTCGCATCGCTGACGCCGCACTGCGCGCAGGTGCACCTGTTCGAGCGCGAGATCGCCGAGCAATTCGGTTGCGAGATCCCCGGCCACCCGTGGCTCAAGCCGGTGCGCTTCCCGCCGGGCGCGGCACCGATCGGCGTCATCGACTACTATCGTGTCGAAGGCGACGAGGTGCACGAGGTGGCGGTCGGCCCGGTGCATGCCGGGGTCATCGAGCCCGGACACTTCCGGTTTCAATGCCACGGCGAGAAGGTCTTCCACCTCGAGATCTCGCTCGGGTATCAGCACCGCGGCATCGAGCAGAAGCTGGCCGGCGGTCCAGGCGTGCGCACCGCGCGCTACATGGAGACGCTCGCCGGCGACACCAGCGTCGGCCACGGCATGGCGTACTGTCATGCGGTCGAGGCGCTGGCGCGCGCGCACGCGCCCGCCAAGGCGCAGTTCATCCGCGGCATCGCGCTCGAGCTCGAACGCCTCGCCAACCACGTCGGCGATCTGGGCGCGCTCGCGGGCGACGTCGGCTTCTTGCCGACCGCCGCGTACTGTGGTCGCATCCGCGGCGACTACTTGAACTTGACCGCGCTGATCTGCGGCAACCGGTTCGGCCGAGATCTCAGTCGTCCGGGCGGTGTGCTGTTCGACATCGACGACGCGATGCGCACCACCATCCGCGCGCGCCTGACCGAGGCCAAGACCGACACCACCGCTGCGGTCAACTTGCTGTGGGAAGCCTCTTCGGTCATGGGCCGCTTCGAGGACACCGGCAAGCTCACCGAGGATCTCGCCACCGAGCTCGGTCTGGTCGGACCCGCAGCGCGAGCGTGCGGCTTGCCGCGCGACGTGCGCACCGACTTCCCCAAGGGCGTCTACCGCTACAGCCACATCCCCACCTGCACCTGGGACACCGGCGACGTGTTCGCGCGCGCGTACGTGCGCTGGCTCGAGGTGCAGAGCTCGATCCGCTTCATCTTCGAGCAGCTCGACGCGCTGCCGCAGGGCCCGACCATGATCGAGCTGCCGCCGCTCGCGAGCGACCACCTGGTGGTGTCGATGGTGGAAGGGTGGCGCGGCGAGATCTGCCACGTGGTGATCACGGATGCGGAGCGGAAGTTCGCCCGCTACAAGGTCGTCGACCCCTCGTTCCACAACTGGTTCGGGCTGGCGCTCGCTTTGCGCGGCCAGGAGATCTCGGACTTCCCGCTGTGCAACAAGAGCTTCAATCTGTCGTATGCCGGGTTCGACCTGTGATCGTCACCGGCCAGGCTCGTGGTGACCAAGGAGAGCGATGCCGATGATCCGCATCCTGATGACTCGCCTGCAGCAGCAGCACCGCACCATGGCGTTCCCGGACGGTGCCCCGCCCGATCTTCCCGAGCGATTCCGCGGCAGGCCCGAGGTCGACGCGGCCAAGTGTCTCGCGGACTGCTCGCGCTGTCAGGACGTCTGCCCCACCGATGCGATCGTGAACGGCGATGGCAAGGTCGCGATCGACCTCGGCAAGTGCCTGTTCTGCAGCGACTGTGTGCGCGCGTGCACTCCCGGCGCCATCCAGTTCACCAAGGACTATCGCCTCGCCACCGATCAGCGCCAGGACCTGGTGATGCAAGACAACGCGCTGCGCATCGCGCGCGGCCTGCAGGGCGAGACGCGCCGGCTGTTCGGGCGCTCGCTCAAGCTGCGCCAGGTCTCGGCCGGCGGCTGCAATGCGTGCGAGATGGACGTGAACGTGCTCGGCACCGTGGGCTGGGATCTCGGCCGCTTCGGCATCCAGATGGTCGCATCCCCGCGCCATGCCGATGGGCTCTTGGTCACCGGTGCGATCTCGGCGAACATGAGGCTCGCGCTCGAGAAGACATACCAGGCCGTCGCTGCGCCCAAGATCGTGATCGCGGTCGGCGCGTGCGCGATCTCCGGCGGCCCCTTCGCTGGCCACCCCGAGGTGGCGAACGGGCTCGAGGGGATCCTGCCGGTGGATCTGTACGTACCGGGATGCCCGCCGCATCCGCTCACGATCCTCGATGGGTTGCTGCGGTTCCTGGGACGCATCGAGGGTTAGTTTAGGTCGGGCGTGAGACGATAACGTCCCGACCTTCATGGATGGCAAGCTCGAGCAGGTGGACTTACCGCCGGCACGAAGCCGGAGAAGACCGCACTCTACCGTGTGAATCAGGCCCAGACCCCCGACCCGCCGGGCGATACTCGTGGATCCCGGTGTGATCCACGGCGTCGCGCCGACGAATGGTCGCAGCGGTACGGATGCGCGACACCCGAGTGGACCCGCTTCCAATGCGGCTAGCGAGTGCGCTAGGATGGCGCTGTCGGCACGCCGAGAGGAGGTCAACCATGCGGTCGCTTCTAGCCCTGCGCGCGCTCCTACCCGTCGCTGTTCCAGCCGCCGGTTTCCAGCTCCTGCTTGCGTGGTGTGCTTTCGCACGTGCAGGCGACGACTGGGACTTTTCAGCGCGCCAGCAGCTCACCGCGAGCGATGGCGTTTCCCACGACAAGTTCGGCTATCGGGTGGCGGTCGATGGGGACGTCGCTGTGGTTGGCGTTCCGCTTGCGTCGGATATGGTTGGTGTCTGCTATGTCTTCCATCGCGAGCATGGCATCTGGACCCAGCGCCAGAAGCTCATGCCGGCTGACACGAGCAGCCGCACGCAGTTCGGCGCGTCGGTGGCAATCGACGGCAGCGTGATCGTGGTGGGTGCGACTGATGACGATGACGCCTGCCCACACCACGACGACTGCAACACCGGCGCGGCCTACGTCTTTCGTTTTGCACCCAACCTGGATCGGTGGCAGCAGGAGGCCAAGCTGATCCCGTCCGACGCGCTGGCCAACGATCTTTTCGGTTTTGCCGTCGCGGCCCAAGCTGACGCGATCGTGGTGGGTGCGCCCGGCTATGGCGCCTGGGTCAAGGGTGCGGCCTATGCGTATCGACGGACCTCCTCAGGTCTCTGGCAACTCGAGCAGAAGATCAAACCGTCCGACCTCGAGGTCTACGACGGATTCGGTGCTGCGATTGCCATCGACCATGATGCCTTGCTGATCGGCGCACCCCAGGTGGACTTCTGGGCGACGGGTGCAGGTCACGCACGCGTGTTCCGGCGTGCCGGATCGAGCTGGGTGCAGGAGCAGAAGCTCATCGTCTCGGGCAGCGGTGACGACGACTATGTCGGTGCAGCCGTGGCGCTGCAAGGAAATCGAGCGTTTGTCGGCATTCCCGGTGATGACGTCCAGGGCTACTACACCGGCTCGGTGGTGGTTTTCGAGCGTGATTCCGTGAGCGGTGTCTGGATCCGCAAGCAGCAACTGCTCGCCAGCGACGGCGGCGGTGGATTCGGCGCGAGCTTGTCTGCTGGCGATCACGTTCTGGCGGTTGGCGCTCGCGTCCATGCTAATGAGCGAGGCGAGACCTTCGTCTTCCGAGAACAGCAAGGGACCTGGACCGAAACCCAGAGATTGATCGCCAGCCAGCCGCGAGACTTCGACGAGTTCGGTTGCTCGGTGGCGCTGAGCGGCAGGCAGCTCCTGATCGGGGCCTATGGGCGCGACGATCGTGCTGACGACGCCGGAGCCGTGTCCGTGTATGTTTCGGCTCCGCCGGTGTCGTTGCGACCGATTCCGAAGCTGCACCCACGCACGTTCAAGCAGAGACCGAGGGTGTGGTACGTGGGCACCCCTGACGACGACTTCATCGACATCCAGTCTGCCATCGATGCTGCTCAGACAGGTGACGTGATCTTCGTCAAGCCCATCAAGACTTTCGAGGTGTTCTCGCTGTCCAAGGGCGTCGTCATCCGCTGCATCAGCGGACGGTTCATGATCAAGCCGTCACCCACCTCGGATGCCATTTCCATCGTGGGCATACCCGCCGACGAGGTCGCGTGCGTGTCCGGGATCGAAAATGGTCCGTACGGCCCGGCGGTGAGCCTCGACATTCGTCAGTGTGCGGGGCACGTGATCCTCGAAGACCTTGCGCTCTTCGCCGACAACCTGGGTTCCACGGTGGTCACGATCGACGAGTGCGCATTCGTTCATGCGACCGACCTGCTCGCGCGGGGTGGCGTGTCGGGTCAGGACCTGAACGAACCCGCGGTGCACATCCTCGATTCCCAGGTCATCATGAGCTCCGCGTTCCTCTCGGGTCCGAGCGTGGCCGGCTTTCAGTGGGATACCGGCAATGGGTGCCCAGGCGCCAGTGGCCTCGTCTTGAGCCGCTCGCGCGTCGTCATGTGCCGCTCGAGCGTCCGGGGCGGCAGTGGCGGCGATGGCGACACATATTATTCCCACGAGCACCCACCCACAGGTGGCCGCGGTGGCGCTGGCATCACGCTCGACGCTGCGGACCTGTTGCTCGCCGGCTGCTGCGACGAGAGGGTGCAAGGGGGTGACGGCGGGGACGCGGGCTGGGACTGGGATTATCGCGTCGGTACCGGAGGTGACGGCGGCCCGGGAGTGAGCGGGATGAGCGCGGTGGTCAACCACGTCGAGCTTCTCGGCGGGCCGGCGGCTACGGCAATCCGAATGGCGATCCTGGTCCTCCCTACGAGGGCGACGTCTCGTTTGCCGGACCACCCTACCCGATGCTCGATGCGAGCAAGGACTTTCGCATCGGGAGGTCCTTCGATGTGACGCTGCGGGCCTTGTCCGGCTGGTCCGCCGTGCTGTTCGTGTCGAGCAAGCAGGGCTGGGTCGATTCACCTTGGGGACAGGGACCACCAGTGGTCGCTCTGCCCGGGGAATTCTTCATCGCCATCGATCTTGGCGTGATCGGTGATTCGGGCGAGGTAACGGCGACCGTCGCGATCGATTCGAACCCAGACAGCCGCGGCATACCTCTCACGGTCCAGGCCGCTGCCATCAACCCCTATGATGGCGCGACCATGTTCAGCAATGCGGCCACGCGCGTCATCGGGGAATGACCGTTGAAACACCGGGAGTTGGGGCGGCTCCAACAGGTAGGCACTTTGGTCGGGTAAGGAATCGGCCAGCGCCAGGACGCCGCGTAGGCATAGTTGCCGGTGATCGTGCATCTCTCGAAGTGGACCGACGAGGCCCCATCGAGGCAGACGCCGCCACCGCATGTGGAGCCGCTGCCGTAGTCGGCGTATCTCGCCGCGTTGCCGCCCACCACCACGTCGATCAGCGTCATTCCACTCCCGTCCGGCGGCGATCCCTTCGAGGAAGCGCTGCACGCCGACACGGTCGCGAACGCCTACGCCGGATTCCAGGAGGATGAGTGCTGCGTAATGTGGTCGGAGGAGTCACGTGCTACGCCACGCGCTGACTCACCCCGGACTCTTCCAGTCTCGTGGCGCTTCGGGCACAACCTCACGACCAGAGCGCAGTGACGTGCTGCCGCAAGATGCAAACGACAGCTCACGTGCTCGCTGGCCGCGAGTAGCGCCAGGTGCTGCGCGCAACCTCGGCCAGGAATGGCGACGTCGCCTGGGCGCGCATCTCCGCGCGGGTGAACGGGAATAGATCGAGGCTCACGGGGAATCGCTCGGGCAAGTAACGAGGGATGCGGTCGCGCGGCAGCTCGTTCGACTGCTCGAGGATCAGGAACACATCGAGATCGCTGCCCGGCACCCACGTACCCTTCATGAACGAGCCGAAGACCACGACCTCCAGCACCTCGGCATGCGCGTGGAAGAGCTCGGCCGCATACGCATCCATGGAGCGGCGGACCTCGGCCTCATCTACCGATTTGATCGCGACAGAACGCAATGATGACCTCCGCGTTGGCGATCGCCTGCTCCGATTCCTTCTTGGTGTAGAAATCGACGGGCGCCCCACGGTCGAACCCATTCGGATAACGCGTTGGGATGTAGTGTTTGTCGAGCTCCTTTGCAGACTCGACGAGCGCCACATCCACACGGCAAGTGTCTGGAAGGCTCGTCAACAAAAGGCTGAGCGTGTGTCCCCATGCATCGAGATGCAATTTCTGGAACAGCGCCTTGATCGCCTTCTCTGCCGCCTGCTGCGAGGCAAACGCAGACCACTCGTAGTCGCCGTCGTCGCGCGCGTGTCGTGCATGCTTCAGGTCCGCTTCTGCCTGTCGCAACCAGTCTCGTGATCGTTCGGCCATTGAGCCCTCAAGCCAGAGGTGCTGTTGAGTGTAGCGATGGCGCCGTAGGTGACCAAGAGGTGTCACGCACGGAAATTCACACAGAGCCAGGCGCCACGAATCGAATCGCCCTTCGCAGCGCAGATCTGTCAAGCGGACCACGTCGAAATCTGGCTTGACGAGTAACCCATTGGTTACCTATATTCGGCGGTGATGATGGGCCTTGCGAGACGCGAGCGACGTGGGCGACGCACGGATGGATCCGACGACCTGTTCCGGGCCATCGCCGACCCATCGCGGCGCCGGATCCTGACGCTCCTCTCGAAGGAGGAGCTGCCGCTCAGGCGCATCGAGGAGTCGTTCGCCATGAGCCGCACCGCGGTGATCAAGCACCTGCGCGTGCTCAAGTCGTGCCGGCTCGTCCGGGCCCGCCGGCAGGGTCGCGAGACGATCCACCGCCTCAACCCTCTACCGCTGCGCGCGATCCGGGACTGGGTGTCGGAGTTCGAGCTGCTCTGGGACGATCGTCTGCAGCGGCTCAAGGGTCAGGTCGAATCGGAGCCATGAGGATCATCCGGAAAGAAGTCTTCATCGAGGCGCCGGTCGCCCGGGTGTGGGAGCACGTCACCGATCCGGCGAAGATCGCCGGCTGGCTGATGCCCAACGACTTCGAGGCCCGTCTCGGCAAGGGGTTCACTCTCGATTGCGACGAGGAGGGGAAGATCGCGTGCGTCGTGCTGGAGATCGTCCCGCAGCAGAGGCTGGTCTACAGCTTCACCTCGCACGCGATCAAGATCACGACGACCGTCACGATCACGCTCGCTGCGGACCGTGGCGGCACCCGCCTGACGCTCGTGCACTCCGGATGGGAGGCGCTGCCGCCGTCCGAGCAAGGCATCGGCGACGCGTTCGAGCACGGCTGGGTCGCCCGGCTCCAGTCGCTGCGGGCGCAGGTAAAGATGGCAACGGGAACATGACCGGGGGGGACATGAGACTCGCGAACAAGGTCTGCGTGATCACCGGCGGCTACAGCGGGATCGGGCTCGCCACGGCGCGCGAGTTCGAGGCGCAGGGGGCGAAGGTGGTCATCTTCGGGCGCAATCAGGCCACTCTGGACGGTGCGGTCGCCGGCCTGGGCGGCGGGATCTTCGCGGTCCAGGGCGACGTGCGCAAGCTCGGCGATCTGGAGCGGCTGTTCGAGCAGTCCGTGAATCGCTTCGGGCGGATCGACGTCCTGGTCGCGATCGCCGGAATCGCCAAGTTCGCGCCGGTCGATAGCCTGCCGGAGCCGCTGTTCGACGAGCTCTGCGACGTCCTCTTCAAGGGGACGTTCTTCACCGTGCAGAAGGCACTGCCCTTTCTCCGTGACGGCGCCTCAGTCATCCTGGTCGGCTCGGCCGACGCCGACAAGCAGGGACGCGCGGGCACGTCGGTGTACACGGCCGCGAAGGCCGCGGTGCGCGCGCTGGCCCGGTCGCTCTCGGTGGAGCTGCTCCCGAGGCGCATCCGCGTCAACGTCCTGAGCCCGGGCATGACCGACACGCCGATCATCACGCGTGAAGGAGGACCGCCCGGCGCGACGCCGGAAGAGCTCGCCGCGACCATCACGAAGACGATCCCGCTCGGACGCCGGGGTACGCCGGAGGAGATGGCGAAGGCCATGCTCTTCCTCGCATCCGACGACTCGAGCTATTGCCTCGGGTCCGAGCTCCTCGCTGACGGCGGCTTGACGCAGCTCGTGAACCCGGTCCCCCGGTGAGCTCGCCGGCGAGCCCGGACGACGCGCCACATCATCGGCGGCATGACGAACACGAGGACCGACGGCCGTCATCGGCCGCGACCAGGCGACAGGAGGACCGGATGAATCACCACGCGGTGGTTTCGAGCGCGGACTGGCAGGAAGCACGCAAGGCACTGCTCGCGAAGGAGAAGGAGTTCACGCGGCTGCGCGACGAGCTGAGCCGGCAGCGGCGCGAGCTGCCGTGGGAGAAGGTCGAGCACGCGTATGTCTTCGACGCGCCTGGCGGCAAGCAGACACTGGCCGAGCTGTTCGAGAACCGCGGCCAGCTCGTCGTGTATCACTTCATGTTCGCTCCCGACTGGGAGCAGGGGTGCAAGCACTGCTCGTTCTGGGCCGATCACTTCGACGGGATGACGGTGCATCTGCATCATCGCGACGTGACGTTCGTCGCGATCTCGCGCGCCCCGCTGGCGAAGATCGAGCGCTTCAAGCAGCGGATGGGCTGGCGATTCCCGTGGGTGTCGTCGGCGAACAACGAGTTCAATCACCACTATCACGTGTCGTTCACGCCCGAGGAGATCCGCAACGGCGCCGTCCTCTACAACTATCGACGCGAGCCGATGGACATGACCGACCGCGAGGGCCTCAGCGTGTTCTTCAAGGACGCGAGCGGCGCCGTGTACCACACCTACTCGTGCTATGCGCGAGGGATCGACATGCTGAACGGCACCTACCAGGTCCTCGATCTGGTGCCGAAGGGACGGGACGAGGGCGACTCGCCCCAGTCCTGGGTGAGGTATCACGATCGGTACGCGGAGTGAGGCGCGCTCCTCGGGATCGGCATGATGAGAGGCTGACTGATCCCTCCGCCGTCGAATCGTCCGTTGCCGTCGATCGAGACCCTCTTGCCAAGAACGACCAACTCGGTTGTCATGAACTCCCAGGTGCGCCATGTCAGTTCACTTTGCCTCGGTCGTGCTTCTCGTCTTGCTGGCTGAGCCTTCCCAGCCACTGGCGTTCGAGGGCGCGCTTGGGTTTGGTCGCTTCGCGCAGGGCGGCAGCGGCGGGGCGCCAGTCCTCATCACGAGCCTGCTCGATTATCCGCCGGGACATGCGCCGATCCCTGGCACCCTGCGCTGGGCGATCGAGGAGCTCACTGGTCCACGCATCATCCTGTTCGCCGTCAGCGGCAAGATCGCGCTCACGACCCAGCTCGCGCTGGTTGGTAAGAACGGTGCGTATGTGACGCTCGACGGGCGTACACCGGATGGTGCCGGTGTGACCATCGGCGACCATCAGTTTGGCGCAGTCAACACGCACGACATCATCATTCGCTTCTTGCGCTTTCGATCCGATGAGGACGGCACACTCGACCACGGCGAGCGGTCACTGAGCCTGTTTGCCAACGCCGGCAAGACGACGCACGACATCATCGTGGATCACTGCTCGATCGAGCGCTCCGACGACGATGATCTCAGCATCTGGGACAACTGTGAGCGCATCACGATCCAGTGGTGCTACCTCGGTGATGGCCGCAACTCGCAACTCAGCAAGGCGACGATCACGGGTGGATACGAAGCCCCTGCGAGTGACGAGTACATCACCTTCTGCTACAACCTGTTCACAAACTCGTACAGTCGCCTGCCTCAGCTCGGTGGCCCGGGGCGCATCGACTTCTACAACAACGCAGTGATTCACTCCGTGCTGCAGATGATGATTCTGGCCTCGTACGTGGGCCAGGATAGCCCGCGCATCAACCTCGTCAGCAACTACTTCCAGTACCAGGACAATTACCCGTGGCCGTCGCCCTACCCGACCGATGTCATCACCGCGACCCCTGATTACGTACAAACACCAGCAAGCATGTTTCTGGCCAACAACTGGGTCCATGGTACCTGTTCCTCCGACCCGTGGAGCCTGACGGGTATCTGGCTGCCCTATCAAGGAGAAGTTGGCCACACGGATCTTCCCGACGACCGCCGGCGTCAGGTGCCCTGGCCCAGTGACATGATGCCGGCCAGCGTGAGGCTCAGCCTCGAGCGCATCTTGAGAGAAGGTGGCTGCCGGATCGCCGGCCAGCTGGACGCCATCGACGAGAAGCTGGTCGACAACGCCCGCACCCGCCACGCGACCATTCCTCCATTCCCGTGAGGTTACCGGCCAGACTCGTATCCTGCCTCGACGGCGACGATCCCCGAGCGACCTATCTATGTAGTCCAGGTTGGCGCGGCGCACACGCTCGTGCGCATCGGCGTCGAGCTGATCGATCGTGCCTCGATAGCCCGATCCGAGGACTGCCGACCACCAAGCTCCGGGGTCGGATCGGATGCTCGCCGGATTTCTGCGACGACCTCGGCGGCGGGCATAACGAGCACCCATTGCCGCGCCTGTCACCTGACGTGCCGTAATGATCACGCAACGCTCTGGCGCTGGACGACTGAAGTCGTCTCGCTGCTCTCGCCGTCAGCGCACGCCATGATGCGATTCGCTCCTTGACGGATCGGGACGCCGTTGTACCCTGTGTGTATGAAACGCACAAATCTTGTGCTTCCAGAGCATTTGCTCGAGGAGGCCACCCGGCTCAGCGGCGAGAAAACCTACTCACGAGCCGTCGAGCGCGCACTCGAGGAGTTCGTGCGGCGCTTCAAGGCGCGCCGGATCCTTGAGCTGAGCGGCTCCGGCCTCTGGCAGGGTGATCTCTCCGTCGTGCGCGAGGACTCGCGCCCCGCGGCACGTCGCCGACGCCGATGATCCTCGTCGACACATCGGTCTGGATCGAAGCCTTCCGGTTACCCCCTGCACTCGACGTCGAGCGGCTGATCGACTTTGACGAGATCGTGACCTGTCTCCCCGTCATTCAGGAGGTCTTGCAAGGCTTCTCGGACGAGCGAGCGTTCCGCGTTGCGCGCGAGGCCATGCTCGCGCTCCCGCTGATCGAGAATCCCATGAGTGACGGGCTGTTTCTCGAGGCGGTCGATCTGCACCGCAGCGCTCGCCGAGCCGGAATCACGGTGCGATCCTCGATCGACTGCTTGATCGCTGCGTGCGCCCTGCGTCACGATCTGGAAGTGCTGCATCGCGATCGGGACTACACCAACCTCGCAAGGCTCGGCCGCCTCAGGCAGCGACGTGTCTAGCGCGGCTGTCGCACATGCTGGTGGCGTCGCCGTGCTCGCCGCGCTTCTGCTGGTGATTCCATGCGACCTCGCCCGGCTCAAGATCGTGCGTTCAGGTGCTGGAATTCGACCCGGGGGCTCTGCACAGCGTCTCGTTCACCTACGAACTCGTCTTCGGCCGCGGTTGTTGAGGCGTGATGCTTGTCGAGCCAGCGCCCGTGCCGCGCTGGCTCGGTCAGCTGCGGTCGAACTGCGGCACTCTGATCGACTCGCCGTCGCGCAGTGCGGACTGATGGGCGACGATGCCCGGGGCCACCATCGCGAGTGATTCGTAAATATCGATCACGGGTTCGCGACCCTCGATCAGGGCCATGATGAACTCGTTGGTGAGTGGCCCGTGCGACCCGCCATGGCCTCCGTAATCCATCCCCGGCGGCAAGCTCACCCTGTCTTCCACGGCCACCGTCGGTGAGGTGGTCCAGATCCACGAGCCGGTCTCGCCGCCCGCATCGCACCACCAGAACACATTGATCCGGCACATCGTTCCTTCGCTGGTGCGGAACAGGGACGACTCGCAGGCGAACGGGTTGTTGTCCCAGCCGTTCTGCCGCCATTCCTCGCCGGGCCCGCGCCAACCGAGACAAGAGACTTGCACCAACCGCTTGCCCGAGACGCCCACGTAGTAGGCGGTCGAGTGGGTGGGATACAGCATGGGTGGCAAGGCGCGGCGCCAGCCCTTCCAGCTCGGAACGCGCGTGACCTCGTGATGGTAATACTGGCCCTCGGTGTAGAGCAGCGGCGTCCCGGCGCGATAGAGATTGCGAGCGCGAACCACCGCCTCGTGATAGTAGCTGGTCTCGGCCATCATGTAGTGGAGTCCGGTGTGCTCCTTCGCCTCCTTGATCGCCTGGCAATCCTCGAGCGTCATCGCGGCGGGTACCGCACACAGAACGTGCTTGCCGCGCTTCAGACATTCGAGCACGTGGCGACCGTGGCTGGGTGCGTCCGTGAACACCGCCACCGCTTCGATCTGGTCGTCCTCGATCAACCGCTCCAAGGACTCGTAGCTGCGCTCGCACCGGTAGACCTTCATGAGGAGGTCGCGCCGCACTGGCTGCAGGTCGCTGACGGCGTGGACGATGCAGTTGGGGTGCTGGTGCCATTGGAACTGTGCCCCGAAGCCGCCGCCCACGACGCCCAGGCGGATCTTCCGGTCGCATGATCCCTGCCACTCGCGCCCAGCTGCCGCGCTGGCTGAGACTTGGCTAGTACCTGCGGCGGCAACGCTCGCCACGACTCCCGCACCCAGGCGGCGCAGGAACGAGCGCCGTGACCGAAGAGATTCGCGCGACATGAGTGCTCCTTGATCTGGTTGATCCGATGGTCATCGCAAGACATCGATGCCGAGCCGCCTCGATTCGAGGCCCCATCGAAGCTTGGTTGCGATGTTTTGGCAAGTCATCATCGCGCTGGCTTGACACCATCGCTGCGTTCATGAGACTGCTGCGGTGGCAAGAGATCACGAGCGTGATGAGGCAAGTGTTCGGCGCGTGGCGAGGGGGCCGCATGAATCGGCGCGAGTTCTTGGAGGTTGGCGCGCGCGCCAGCCTGGGCGTGATGATCGGCAGCGCCCGCGCTGCGCGCGGTATGGCTCGCGACCGGCAGGTTGCGACGCGCGAGATCCAGGTGGTGACGCTCGAGGGCACCGCGCGCGAGCGGGGCCGCATGCATGGCGAGGCGTTGCGGGCCATGATCCGCGAGACGGTCGAGCCGTGGCGCGCGTCCCTCTCGTCTCGCAAAGGCGAGAGCGTCGACCAATACCTGGTGCGATTCGCGCGCGAGACCAGCTTCGCCGACGCCATCACGCATCACACGCCGCACTTGATGGACGAGATTCGCGGCATCGCCGAAGGCAGCGGTGTGCCGTTCGAGACGATCTTCGCCATGCAGCTGCTCGATGAGGAGTGGTGCTACGCGACCGCCGAACAGTTTCCCGAGTCGGGCGCTGGCGACAAGTGCTCCGTGCTCGCGCTCGCCCGCGACGAGCATCATGCGACCATCGTCGCGCAGAATCTCGATGGCCCTGACTTCCTCGATCGTCACATCGTGGTGCTCCGACTGAAGGATGCCAAGCAAGACCTGGACGCGCTGGTGGTCACGATGGCGGGGTGCATTGCCTTGAATGGCATGAACGCGCGCGGGCTCGCGGTGTGCGTCAATGCGTTGCTGACGCTCAAGAATGCGCGCAGCGGCTTGCCCGTGGCATGCGTGATCCGCGGCGTGCTCGAGCGCAAGACGCTTGCAGAGGCCGCACAGTTCGTCCAGAAAGTGCCGCACGCATCGGGGCAGTGCTACACGATCGGCGACGTGACGCAGGTCGAGTGTCACGAAGCTTCGGCGGGCAAGGTCACGCGCGCGCTTGCCGACTCGCAGGCGATCGCGCACACCAACCATCCGCTCGTGAACGACAACGTGAGCCCGCTCGGCAAGTGGGTGGCGATGCAGCCAGCGGACGCCATGCCGGGCATGCACAACTCGCGCGCGCGTCTCGAGGCGTGCCAGGCACGCTTGGCGAGTCCTGGTGCAGATGCCATTGCGAGCGTCAAGGCCGCGCTCGGCTCGCACGATCGGCCGCGCGATCCCGTGTGTCGGCATCTGTCGCCAGGCAGCTCGTTCACCGCAGCGTGCACGGTCTATGAGCTGCACGCGGGACACCCGACGCTACACCTCGCCACGACGCCTCCCTGTCGCGGTGAGTTCCGCGAGCACTCGCTGTAACCGCGAATCGGCACCGATGGGGCGCGGTGTCGCCCTTGGGCTTTGCCCGGGTACCGCCGGCACGAGCCGGAGAAGACCGCTCTCTACCGTGCGGTGCAGGAACATCTCGAGACGTTCCTCGCTAACGCGCGGTGGCGCGTTGGCCTGCCGCGGTGCGTCGAGCGCGAGCTCACCCGGTTCCTCGACTGCGGCATCTTGAGTCGCGGCCTTGCTCGCTTCCGCTGCGCGCGTTGCGGCGACGCCTTGATCGTGGCGTTCTCGTGAGGCCCGGGGTTTCGGTCCGTCGTTTGGTGCGCGCCGCATGAGCGACACAGCGGCCCATCTCATCGAGCGAGTCTTCCCGCACACGCCGGTGCGCCAGTGGGTGCTCGCCTTGTTGCATTGGCTGCGCTTCCTGATCGCGCGCAGCAAGTCGCTATGCCGCGCGGTGCGAAGAGTCTTCGCGCGCGCGGTGCTGGGCTTCATGCGCCGACTCGGCCAGCGCGAGGGCGTGAGTGACGGTTCGTGCAGCGCTTCGATTCGGCCTTGCGTGTTGCACGTCCACGATCGCCTGCTCACCATCGCCGGCGTGTAGGTGCGCCCATCGCCGTTAGAGAAGCCGGTCTTCCACGCCACGCGCGCACCCACTGACAGCGAGATCGCTCACGTTCTCAGGCGCATTCACACTCGCGTGCGCCGCATGCTCGAAAGGAGAGGTTGTCGCTCGACCCGAGCTTTGACGACGTAGACGACGACTCGATCCGCGCCACCTGTCACGCAGCCTCGCTCCTGCACGCGCCACCACAGCCACCGCCAGGCCACTTGACCGGCGAACGCCCTTCGGTTCTCCTTCTGTCGGCCGCCGGCCCGTCTGCTCGTGCGCCAGCCGCGTCTCTCGGTGATGCCGGTCACCGGTGCGCAGCGCAAGGAGATCGTGGGATGGTGAGGATCGAGGATCTGTGCGCCAGCCTCACGCACCACGAGAACGGCCTGCTCGAGGTTGTCGGCCCCATGGAGGAGAACCTCCTGGCGATCCGCTTCGCCTGTGACGACTGGTTGGGGAGCGGCGTGCGCCGGCGATTCCTCCTGTCCTGCCTGGGCACGGTGGAGCGCCAGCTCGATGCCGGCTCTTCCGAGGAGATCCGCTGGGTCGATCAGCATCCTGTTCTCTGGACGTTCAACTCCCCGCATGGGTATCTGCACCTCGGCTCGCGCCCGGCGGACGCGTTCGCAGCGGTCGGCCGTCTGTACGAAGCTCACGAGCAGCTCTTCCAGGGATGGAAGGCGCTTCGCGAGTTCCTCAATCCAGGGTTCACCTCGAACCTCCACGAGCTGCTCGAGGGCGGCCGCGGCATGCTCGCTCAAGGACCGTGCCCCGTGCTCGAGCGATATCGCGACGCGCTCCAGCCGCTGATGGAGACTTACCTGAATGATGCGCCGCACGACCGGCGTTACGACGCACAGCACCCGAAGCGAGCACTGATCTTTGACGATTGCTACGTCGTGTGCGACTCCGTGGACGTGAAGGAGCTGCTCGACGCGGGCTCCGGGGCCGTCCAACCCTAAGGAATCGCGCAACAATAAGTGTTACAAGTCATCTCCTGGGCCTGAGTGTGTAGTTCCAGTCTCCCTGGCCCACCACGATCAGGTACGGTGCGGTCGAGGAGAAGGCCACGTCGTGGAAGAAGGCGATCCCGGAGACCACGTCGGTGTAGCGAGGATCGAGGTTGAGGATCCGTTCACAACGACCCGAGGCCGTCTCCCAGTTCCGCACCGTCCGATCCAGAGCGACGGTCGCGACGTGCACGCCATCGGGAGCGAACGCCGCGCCGGTGATCTTGCCTTCGTGACCCACGAGCTCCGAGACCCTGCTGCCGTCTCGATCGAAGATGGTGGCGGTCCGGTCCTGGAGGGACAGGAGGTACCGACCGCCCCCGCCATCCTCGACCCGGCCGGGCAAGTGCTGAATGATGCGCCACGCCGATGCATCGATCAGTTCAGCGCCCTCCGTCCCGCCGCGTCTCCACAGGACTCTGTCGCCGTCAGCGCTGCTCAGCAGCTGCAACCAGTCTTGCTCGCCGAGCTGGAGCCGCCTGGCGGCCTCTCCGGTCCGGGTATTCCAAACCCAAGTGCTGCCATCGGCAAAGACGAGCACCACCTCGGTTTGCGAGAGGCGCGCGAGCCATCGCGTCGGCAGGGCTCGGATCGACGACTCACCAATGAGCTTGCGGGTTGCCCGATCCCAGACCACGACGCTGCCGGCGTGACCCTCCTCCAGCGCGGCCACGATGGAGTGCTCGGTGGCATCGGCCGCCACGCGAGGACACAGCGGCCAATGCCCCTCGAGCGGTCCGACCTGGAGACCGGTCTCCAGGTCGCACAGGATGAGGGGGCCCAGGGGACTGCTGTCCTTGATGAGGAGCAGGGGCCAGGCCCCGACGTGCGTCCAGGATCGGCATGGAAACACGCCCAGCTTGCGAAGGGCATGTGCCTCCAGGATCTGGAGCGAGTCCTTCTCGCTCTCGTGGGCACAGATGCGGTCGGACAGGAGCGAGGAGTCCGCCCGCCCATGGAACGCGATCGCGCCCAGCTGGTCGCCGCTCGTGGCGTCGAACGCTGCCAGCCGGACCGCCACCGCGGTGCGACTGTCGCCCTTGACCACGAGCGTGGTCCCATCATCGGTGAACCGGATGGGCTGGTAGGCGTCCAGCGCCGCAGCCAGGAGGCCACGGCGCTGGTCCAGCGGCTCCTTGCCGGAGAGGCCGCAGAGTGCCTGGCCGGAGACGGCGTCCACCAGAGCAAGCTCGGAGCCTGACACCGCACACACCCTCGATCCATCCGGGCTCCAAGAGAAGAACCGGGGAATGAGCGGGCCGCGCTCCCGGGACGGGATGGCAATGGACTCCCGTGGCTGCCATGGGTTGCCCGGCCGTTCCCGGAGCTCGATCAGGATGCGGTCCTCGTTCCGGCTCAGGCCGACCCTCGAGATATCACTGTTGTAGCGCCAAAGGTCGGTGGCGGTGCGTCCTCCGACATCGACGAGTGCGATCGCTCCTGCCGCATCGGCTGGCGGGTGGCGCGTGCAGCAGCGAGGCTCGGCCGAGGCCTGCGCTCATGCTGTGCCGTGCCGATCTCGCTCGCAGTACGCGAGCGACGGAACCTGTGTCAGGTGGCAGGTGGCAGATCTTCGGATGGCAGATCTTCGATCCTGCATTGAGCAGCGCTTCCCAACTCGTAGCATCACGCTCGGCGTTCGTGACAGCGAGCGAGTGCCCTCGCGCACCACGGCAGGATCTGTCGTCAATCCGTGCTGGCGAGGGCCATACACACCTCCAGGCAATCGGCACCACGATCTGCGACCGCGAGCGCGTCAGCGACGCCGTCGACCGCGATTCCAGGACCACCTGCGTCACAACCATCAGGATCTCGTCATGCGCATCCGCTACGTGGATCATCTCGCTGGCATCGCAGCCGTTCAACTCGAGGGCTTCTTCGTCGGCTGGCCGAATCCGCCCTCGCCGGCGACACACCTCGAGCTGCTGAATCGCAGCGATGCAATCGAGCTCGCCCTCGACGATGATGATCGCGCGCGCGTGGTCGGTTTCATCACCGCGATCAGCGACGGCGTGCTCTCGGCCTGCATCCCGTTGCTCGAGGTCTTGCCCGAGTGCCGCGGCAACGGGATCGGCAGGGAGCTGGTCAAGCGCATGCTCGCGCGCCTGCAGCATCTCTACATGGTGGACCTGTCGTGCGACGCGCGCCTCCAGCCGTTCTACGCGAGTCTCGGCTTTCGGCCAGCGACCGGCATGATGTTGCGCAACTACAGAATTCCAGTCGGGAGCTAGGCGATGACTTGCACATTGTCGCCGACGCGGCGGTAGCGCGTGAGCGTGTGCAATGGCTCGACGCCGCGCTTGCCGGTGCGTTGGTCGGTGGCGGTGATCACCGAGCGCGAGCTTGGCTTCACGACGTCGAGCCCGATCGTGCCGATGCGGATCCTGCGCCAGCGGTCCTCGAATCTCGAACAAGGCGGGCGAGCCCGCGATGACCAGGTTCGGCCGCAAGTCAAGCAGCCCCGCACCGAGCGCGGAAGATCGATCGCCCTTCGCCCCGCGCGTTTACGGTGTGCAGATCAGCGTCTCCCGGCCGCATCGCCGGCACCAGAACCCCCGGAACGTCATCGCAGCCGCGCAAATCGTGTCCTCCCGCCACCAGAGACTGGACACGCAGGCAACCGCCGGGCAGCGTCGACACGATGCTCGCATTCGCGCTGCATCGGGGCTGAGGATTGCCACTCATCGTCTGACATCGGTGGGCGACCATGAAGAACCTGAGCAAGCTGATGGCGCTCATCTTGCGGCATGAGCCGGAGCGGTTCGGCGTGTCGCTCGACCCGGAAGGATTCGTGGCCATCGATGATCTGGTCGCGGCGATCGCGCCCAGCTGGCCCTCGGTGACGCGCGAGCACATCGTCGCGGTGGTCGGGCAGAACGAGCCGAAGAAGCAACGCTACACGATCGTGGGCGACGACATCCGTGCCAACTATGGCCACTCGGTCGCGCTGCGCATCGCGCACGACGTGGTGCACCCGCCGGTCGAGCTGTTCCACGGAACCCACGCGGGCGCGGTGACCGCGATCCTCGCCGAAGGCCTGCGCCCGATGGGGCGCCAGTACGTGCACCTGACGAACGATCGCGAGCTGGCGCGCCGGGTCGGACGCCGCCGCGGAGAGCCCGTGGTGCTGCGGGTGGACACCGCGAGCGCGGTCGCAAACGGCATCGTCTTCCGGCGCGCGAACCAGGCCTTCTGGCTCGTCGATGCGATGCCCGCTGCGTGCCTCACGATCGAGTGACTCGCTGCGACGACGAACGATCGGGTCTCGAAAGGGATGCGGCACGAACGCGAACGAATCTGCGCATGTCGCGCGGTCGTGCGTGGCACCCGAGGAATCACGCGCGCTGGGAGTCCCGTTCTCGACGCGGCGCTCGACGACGTGAGGTTGCGCCGGGGTTGATCGGGTGGACGTTGCGCCGCGACCACGTCAACTGCGGGGGTTATCTTTGCGCGCGAGATTATTGAGGGAAACCGGAACGCGGCGGCAAGATGATGGCGGGGCCACGATGACACTGCACGAACCGCCCGATCTCGAAGGTCTTCTCGCGCAGGCGACCTGGGTGCAAACCCTCGCCCGGAGGTTGGTAGCAGATTCGCACCAGGCCGAGGATATCGTCCAAGATGCGATGCTGGCCGGCTTGCGCTCTGGACCTCGCCGAGAATCGGGATGGCGAGCGTGGCTCGCCACGGTGGTTCGCAATCTCTCGCGCTTCGCCGCCCGGCAGGCGGCGCGCAGGGGAATCCGGGAGCATGCTGCCGCACGCAGCGAGGAAGAGCTTTCCACTCAGGAGGTGATCGAGCGGGTCGAGCGGCAGCGCATCGTCGCGCAAGCCGTGCTCGAGCTCGACGAGCCCTACCGCGAGACGCTGCTGCTGCGCTTCTACCAGGAACTCGCTGTGGGAGAGATTGCCAGGCGCCAGGCCGTGCCGGCCAAGACCGTGGACACACGGCTGCGACGCGGACTGGGGCGCTTGCGCCAGAAACTGGAGTCACGCATGGGGACTGAATGTCTTGCCGAGATGCTGGCTGCGCTGGCAACGGCGCCGCCGATGCCTTGCACTGCGAGTGCACCAGGGTTCACCCTCGTCAAGACGGGACAGCTCATCCGCCCGCTGAAGCTCGCCGTCGTGGCAGCTCTGTGCATCGTGGCAATCCCGCTCACGTGGCGCTTCATCTCGACCAACCAGAGAGCGACACCCGAGGCTCGCCGCGACGGTAGCGAATCCCCGCCTCGACCAACGATAGGTGCCAAGTTCTCGGCCACCGAGGCGGCGCTCACACCGCGCGCCAGCGGGTCGAGCACGGCGACCCGGACCGAGACCATGCCCGGCTTTGCCGTCGCTCAAGGGGCGGGAGCACGGCTCGTGGTGCATGTGGTGTGGGACGAAGATGGTGCGCCGATCGCCGGCGTCCCAGTGAAGATCGGCATGACCTTGGCTGGCGGTGCGAGCACCGAGGTGACGTCGACGAGCGATGATGAGGGACAGGCGTCCATCGACGTCACCGCACCGGCCGAGGTGTCCGCGGTCGAGCTGGCGCCGACGTCCTCATGTCCCCCTTACGCGACCCATGACCACCCCTTCGTCGGCGCCGATGACCGAGTGGACCTGACCCTGCGAGTGCCGCACGGCGGATCCATGTCAGGTTTGGTCGTCGACAGCCAAGGCCTGCCTGTGCCAGCGGCGCAGGTGCGCGCGTGGATGGGCAACCTGTGGGAGGTCACCGAGGAAGTCATGCGCTCGCCCCATCGCATCACCACGACGGACACCGAGGGCCACTTCTTGCTCGAGCATCTCCTGGGCAACACCACCGTGAGCGCCGGGGCGCCCGGCCTGCGCTCGACCTACCTCGTGAACAAGGACATTCAACCAGGCCAGACTCTTTCTCAGGTCAAGCTGGAGCTCAGCGCCGTTTTTCGGACCTTGAACGGACAGGTGGTGAACGAGAACGGGGAGGGCATCGAGGGTGCGAAGGTGCGCGTGGAACCCCTCGGCTCCCAGGCTCTGGTCTGGCGGCGTGACTTGGGCGTGCATCACTACCTTGGCCAGGCAGTGGGAGGAACCGATGCCGACGGACGCTTCAGCATCTCAACTCCGTCGCCGGCCGCGCTCCGGGTCAAGGTGTTCGAGCGTGACCATGAAGGCGCGACGGTGGAGGTGGAGGCGGGCGCAACCGCGGTCACGATCACGCTCGAGTCCGGCGTCACCGTACGGGGCGAAGTGCGTGATCGCGATGGGAAGCCCGTCGCCGGAGCCGAGGTGTGCTTCGGCGTGAGCAAGGCCACGAGCGACGCCGCCGGTCAGTTCCGGCTCGAGCCGATGCGATCGATCGCACCCGCCGAGGGTCGCTCGCTGCCCTTCGTCGCCACGGCACCAGGCTATGCTCTGTGCGTGGTGGAGGTCGATCGCATCGACAAAGACCTGCCGCCCCTCGCTTTCGTGCTCGAGCCAGGACTCACGATCAGCGGGCGCGTGCTCTCGGAGCAGAATGCGCCAGTGCCGTGCGCGCACCTCGAGCTCAGCGGGACGCGCCGGCTCACCTTCGATCACACGCATATGGATGGCAGTGCGCGCACCTGGGAAGAAGTGGCTCACTGCTCGCAGCTCGTCACCCAGGTAGATGGCAGCTTTTGCATCGACAATCTCTACCCAGGTTCGTTTCGCATCAAGGTGGAGCCGCCCGGGATGCAGAACACCAAGGCCTATCGGGAGGTGGCGGCCGGGAGCGAAGGCGTGGAGATCAGGCTTGGCTCCGGTCTCGACGGCCTCGTGACCTTGCGTGGGCGCGTGTTCGATGTGAAGACCCGGGAGCCGGTCGAGGACTTCCAGGTCGTGACGGACCGGATGGTCGGTCTTTCCAGTGCGCTCGCGCACTACCCCTACGGCACCTTCACCACCGAGCCGTTCGAGCCTGACACTCCGATCCGGCTCTGGCTCTTCACACCGGACCTGAAGCTGATGACGCGCATGCTCGTGCGGGATCTGACGGCAGGAGTCCATGACATTGATTGTGCCCTGGCGTTCCGAGTGGTGAGCTTGCGCGTGCTCGATGCGGCGGGAGTGTTGGTGAGTGGCTGTGCGATCGAGGTGCACGACACCGACGACCGGCGCATGGGAATGTACGACACCGCGAGGCTTGGCCTGTGGGCGACGTCCGTGACCGACGAGAAGGGCGTCGCCCAACTGTCGCTGCCAGTCTCGGGCATCGCTTACGTGGCGGTCGCTCCCGGTGGAGACCAGGCCGCGATCCAGCGCTTCCCGCTCGATCTCACCAAGCCCCTGGAGGGAATCGTCGACATTCACCTGCGCTAAGCCGACGGGTTCCGGATCCGTTCGCTCCGCCGCGAGGAGCACGTGCCCTGGGCTCGGGTCCGCGGCGTGCGCCGCCGACACAGCCGCCTCGTTCCCGACTGGATTGCCTGGAGCCAGACCGTCATTCTCGAGTACGAATCACGCGACGGCCGCGTGCGAAGGCTCACGATCCCTCCGGGAATGATCAACCTCGATCAGTTCTTTGTCCTCGTCCAGCAGAAGCTCGCGGGCACCGGCCAGTGCGTCTCGTAGACGCCGGCGCGGCGGTGACCTATGCTCCGGTCGACCAAACGGCGAAATAGCGGCACAACGTACTCGATCGAGTGGGCGACTACCTCCGCAACCTCGACGGAGCCGTGAGCGAGTACCTGTTCGGGGCGGCACCGCCGCACGTGAAGGAGCGTCTGCCGAAGTTCCTGGTGCCGCGCATCACGCGCACGCCGAGCGAGTGGCTGAACGCCGTGGGCGCGGCCGGCTTCGAGCTCGAGCGCGTCGAGGAGCCACGCCCGACCGACGCGACCGTTCGCGCCTGTCCGCACTTGCAGGATGCGCAGGTCGTGGCGTACTTCCTCCACATCCGCGCACGCAAGCCAGCGTGCTGGACGCGACCTGAAGAACGTTTTGACGATATGACGTTATGATGCTATTCCGTCGACATGGCTACGACGAAACGCACTACAGTCTATCTCGATCCCGCCCTTCACAAGGCTCTGCGAATGAAGGCCGTCCACACGGAGCGTTCGCTCTCGGAACTCGTGAACGATGCGATTCGAGCAAGTCTTGCCGAGGACGCCGAAGATCTGGCGGCATTCGAAACCCGTGCCAAGGAGCCCAACCTCGACTTCGAGCAGGTCCTCAAGGACCTGAGGCGCCGTGGCAAACTATGAGGTTGTGATCAAGCCATCGGCGGTCAAGGAGCTCGAAAGCGTACGCCTCAACGATCGTCGCAGGATCGCCATCAAGATCATGGCGCTGGCCAACAATCCTCGTCCGCCAGGGTGCGAGAAGCTATCCGGTCTTGAGCGCTATCGCTTCCGCCAGGGCAACGATCGGGTGATCTACGAAATCGAGGATGCTCGCCTCATCGTCGTCGCCGTGAAGGTCGGTCACCGGCGCGACGTCTACCGCTGACGGCGCGTCGCGGTGGGCGGTCGCCATGGCGCCGTCGACCGTGCCGTCGCGACCCGTCGAGCAAGTCCCCTCGCCGGCGAAGAACAGGGTGTCGTCGATGGGCTGGGCGAGCTTCGCGCGCGCGCGGCCGCCGTCCACGCGACGCTCGTGGGTGAGAAGGAAGCCGATCGGCGGACCACGCACGTGACGGTCGAGCCGGGCAAGACGGCCACCGCGCGCATCGCGTTCGAGTGACATCGGTGGGGGAGCATGATGGCGTCAGACCCTGCATCGAGCGCACGCTTGTCCGGTTCGAGCCGCGAGCTACGATGACGCCATGCTGGACGAAAAGCGCATCGAACGGTACCGCCTCATGACGCCCGAGGAGCGGTGGCTCGAGGTGGAGGAGCTGATGACGTTCGCCTGGCGGTCGCTGCTCGAGTTGCCTGACGACGAGCGCGACCGGCGGCTGGCCGTGATTCGTAACGAGCATGACCTGAGCAATGCCGCGATCCTCGAGCACTTGAGGAAATACCGTTGACCGAGCTGCCCATCCAGCGATTCCTGCTCGACGTGATCGAGATCCTCGACCGGCTCGGAATCCACTATGCGATCATGGGCGGCTTCGCCGTGCGAACGTGGGGTGTCCCAAGGCCAACCTACGATGCCGATCTGGCGATCGCCGTCGACGATCAAACACGGCAGCGATTGCTGCAGGAGCTGGCCGCGCATGGTTTCGATGTACCCGAGGAACATGCCGCCGGCTTCGTCGACACCCTGGCTGGCATGGGCAAGCTCAAGGTCACGCGCTTCGCACAGCGGTCGGTGTGGCAGATCGACTTCTTTCTTGCGAGCGGCGGGCTCCTCGCCGCGGCGCTGCAACGTCGCCGTCGCGTCGCCCTTGGACAGCACCAGGTCTGGGTGGTGGCGCCCGAGGAGCTGATCCTTCTCGAGCTGATTGCGTTCCGGCGCAAGGACCAGCTCGATCTCGAAGAGATCTTTCAGATCGTGCGTGATCTCGATGCGTCCCATCTCCGGCAGTGGGCCAAGCGACTCGATCTGACAGATCGACTTCGGCAGTTCCTGCCAGAGAGCTAGCTCGGCGTGCCTCGACCTCGCCGGGCAGCGTCGACACGATGCTCGCATTCGCGCTGCATCGGGGCTGAGGATTGCCACTCATCGTCTGACATCGGTGGGCGACCATGAAGAACCTGAGCAAGCTGATGGCGCTCATCTTGCGGCATGAGCCGGAGCGGTTCGGCGTGTCGCTCGACCCGGAAGGATTCGTGGCCATCGATGATCTGGTCGCGGCGATCGCGCGCAGCTGGCCCTCGGTGACGCGCGAGCACATCGTCGCGGTGGTCGCGCAGAACAGGCCGAAGAAGCAACGCTACACGATCGTGGGCGACGACATCCGTGCCAACTATGGCCACTCGGTCGCGCTGCGCATCGCGCACGACGTGGTGCACCCGCCGGTCGAGCTGTTCCACGGAACCCACGCGGGCGCGGTGACCGCGATCCTCGCCGAGGGCCTGCGCCCGATGGGGCGCCAGTACGTGCACCTGACGAACGATCGCGAGCTGGCGCGCCGGGTCGGACGCCGCCGCGGAGAGCCCGTGGTGCTGCGGGTGGACACCGCGAGCGCGGTCGCAAACGGCATCGTCTTCCGGCGCGCGAACCAGGCCTTCTGGCTCGTCGATGCGATGCCCGCTGCGTGCCTCACGATCGAGTGACTCGCTGCGACGACGAACGATCGGGAGTCATCGGCACCGGTGCGTCGTGCATCCGGCTCGGTCGACACTCAGGGGCGCATGCTCGAAGAGAGAGGCTTGTCGCTCGACCCGAGCCTTGACGACGTAGACGACGACTCGATTCGCGCCACCTGTCAGGCAGCCTCGGTGCAAGGCAGGATCGCATTCGGGGAACGGGCGGGCACGCGCGCACCAACCGTCGTTCCGCTGCCGCCATCGACGTCGATCAAGAAGCGTCGTTGTGCCGAGCTGGAGGGATTCTCGCTGCACGTCATCGTGCGGGTCGCGGCGCGTGATAGAGACACGCCGCTCGAGCTGCTCGGGAGACTCGCGGGCGCTGGTGCCGCCACCGCGCGCGCATCTGGTGGTCGACGATGGCGTACTCGCGGCCAATGCCTCCATGCTTGATCAAATCCTGCCGGTGCCGCGCACGCGATCTCGGCGAGCTCGTGCTGCATCGCGCGGTCAACGTGCTCGGCTCGCTGGTGTTGTCCGAAAGGACTTCGCGATCGAGATTGCTGCGCGCGCCGATCCGTCGATCGCCATCCTCGAGCCGACGGTGTTCGATCGCGGGCTCGCCTTCGAGCTCGCGGAGGACCTTGGCTTCCGCCTGCCGGGGCCATCTACCTGCTGTTCTATCCGCTCGAACAGGGCCATGGCGCGCCTACGGCGTGCTGGACGAGAACGCCGGGATCGCGCTGCGCGGCTCGTTCCTGATCGATGGCGAAGGCACGGTGGTCTCGGAGACCGTCAACTTCTTGCCGGTCGGCCGCTCCGCCAACGAAGCGCTGCGCACGCTGAAGGCGTTCCAGTAGGTGTCGAGCCACAGCGGCGAGGTGTGCCCTGCCGACTGGGATGAAGGCAAGGACACCATGAAGGCGGATCCCGAGTCGATGCGCAAGTACCTCGCGACGCATTGATCGTGCGATCCGCGCCAACCGCTTGAGCAGCCGTCGTTGCGGTCGCTCGCGAGCTAGTGCACCACGATCGTCACCGCGTTCGAGGTATTGCCCGCCGGCGCCGCGACGCCGAGGATCTGCGTGATGATTGCGAGCCCGGGCGGCAAGCTCGGCGGCAGCGTGACCTGCGTGCTCGACGGGATCGTGCCCCACGGCGTGACGATCCACGGCGCGCCAGCTCGAACAACAGCGCACCGAACGGGCGGAACGCGGTCTCGCCCGGTTGCGTGCCCACCCACAGGTAGCTCTTGAGCCCCGCGGTCCCGGTGACGTCGATCTGCAGCACGCCGCCCGGCGTAGCAGATCCGCTTACCGCGAGGCGGGCATGGTCGAACTCGTACGCGCCGCAGTCGATCACCATGACACCGGTCAAGTGGCCGTCGAGGCAGCGCGGGCTGCCCGCGATGTCGGTCGACGCGAGCTGATCGGCGGGATTGCCCGCATCGATCGCGGGTGACGCCGACTGCAGCGCGAAGTTCGCCGTCGCGGAGTCGACGAACTTCGGATCCGCGAACAGCGAGTGGCCATCCTGGCCGCTGCCCGCGCGGTAGGCGGCGAACCCCGTGTACTGCGAGTTGCGCCACACCGAACTCGGCGTTGCCGGCACCCGCCTCGGCGTACCAGGTGTTGAAGTCGAGCGCGTTGTTGACGTTGCCGTTCTCCGAGTAGAGCAGCACGTTCTGCGCGGTGCTGTAGAAGATGTTGTCGTGCACCACGTTGTCCGACGCCCAGTTGATCCACAGCTCGCCGAGGAACTGGCCAGTGGTGTCGTTCTTGAAGCAGGTGTTGCCGAGGAACTGGCAGCTGTTGACGCGCCCGGCGGTGCTGTCGTAGCCGCCGAACACCAGGCCAGCTTGCAGGTTGCCGTACAGCACGTTGTCGCGCACCACGACGCCGGTGACCACGATGCCCGCGTTCTCGGCGCCGATCTCGATGCCCAGGTCGGATTGCGTGACCACGTTGCCGCGCACCACGATGTCCTTGCCGCCGTCGACGTAGATGCCCGCCGCGAAGCCACCGCCATAGTTGGCATTGGCGCGCTCCACCAGGTTGCCGGCGCACACGCCGTTGCGCGCCACGAACGAGGGGTTGATGTCGGCCTCGCCGCCGATGAAGTCGATGCCGACGTTGTTCACGTCGCGCACCACGTTGCCGGTCACCGCGAACCGCTCGACGTTGCCATTCAGCACCAGCGCTTCGCTGTCGGCCGGCTCGCAGTCGTGGATCTGGTTGCCGGCGATGATCAGGTCCGAGATCGACGCGGACGCGGACGTGCCGTACACGGTGATGCCCATCGCACCGACGCCGCGCATGTCGTGAATCACGTTGTCGCGCAGCTCGAGGAACGCGCCCGAGCCGGTGATGCGGATCCCCGAGCCATCGTTCACGTTGGAGTTGTTCCGGATCTCGAAGCCGATCACGCTCACGTAGCTGCGGTTGTGCAGCAGCATCATGTTCGCACCCGTGACGCCGGTGCCGTCCACGATCGGGTGGTGTCCTGGATAAGCGCGCAGTGTGATGGGGCCAGCACTCGCGTTCCCGTTGCGCGGGAAGGCGAGCTTCTCGTGGTACGCGGATGGGTTGTCCTTCACCAGGATCGTGTCGCCCGCGATCGCCACGTCGAGCGCCGCCTGGATCGTCGTGAAGTCGCCTCCCGATGGCGCCACGACGTAGGTGGTCGCGCCGGCGATCGAGGCACCGATCAAGATCCCCATCACCACCAGCATCGCACGCATCGGAACCTCGCGAGATGGATCGGTCAACAAGCTGATCGTCGCACGCAGCCCAGCAGAAACCATCGCGCTTGCGTTGTCCAGTGGTCGTCTCGTATGTCATCGCCGCCAGCGCGCCAGGATTATCTTGAATGGCCGGTGACCTGGGTGGCCTCATCGCATGAGATGCTCGCGGCCGGCACCGCGACCCGCGGCTGGATCAGCTCGACCTGACCGCGCGCATCCGGTCGGTCGCGCTGCGCGTGCGCGACCCCGCCGGCAATCCCGTCGCGCAAGCGACGGTGAGCTTCCGGCCCGAAGCATCGCGCGACCTGCGATGGGCGGAGACGTTGACGAGCGTTGCGGGTGACGTTCGGCTCTGGCACGCCGCCGCAACGCTCGATCAAGATCGACGCCGCCGGTCACGAGCCCGTGGCACTCGCCGCAGTGGACCGCGATTGCACCGTCCCGCTGCGACCGCGGCGCTGACCCGGTCATCGCTGCGGCGTGCTCGGCACCTGCTCGGCCCACAGCTCGCGCCCGATGCTGCCATCGTCGGCGCTGAAGAAGATGCTGCTGCCGATCACCACGATGTTCTTCGGGTTCGAGCTGCTCGCTCCCGCCGCGAGGTCGCGCACCAGCTTGGTGCCCGCGCTGGTGCCGTCGCTCTCCCAGAGCTCCATGCCGGAGATCGGATCGAACGCCGCGAATACCACCCTTTGTCCCACGCCGGTAAAGACCAGGCCTTGCGGCATGGAGCCGACCAAGCCAGGAAGGATGTCCTTCACCAGCACCGTGCCGGCCTCGGTGCCGTCGCTCGCCCATAACTCGGCGCCGCTCAAGCCGTCACTCGCCCTGAACAACACGATTGCGTTGGTGCCGGCGAGATCGGCGAGCAGCAGAGCTCGCCGAGCCCGGCGCGATGTCGCGCACCAGGTGTGTGCCTTGCGCCGTGCCGTTGCTGCTCCACAGCTCCTGCCCATGCACGCCGTCATCGGCGCGGAAGAACAGGGTGCCGGCGACATGGACCGGCGGGGTTCCGAACAGCTGGACACCGTCGGGCGGGCCCGGGTTGATGTCCTTCACCAGCACGGTGCCCGCCTCGGTGCCGTCGCTTCGCCACAGCTCGGCGCCGCTCACCCCATCCATGGCGATGAAGAACACCGAACCGTGCAGCACGATCAACCCGCTCGGGAACGAGCTTCCTGCGCCGGCACGGATGTCCTTCACCAGCACGGTGCCCGCCTCCGTGCCATCGCTCTTCCACAGCTCGGCGCCCACGACGTCGTCGTCTGCGGTGAAGAACAGCGTGCCGTTGACGTTGGTGAGGTTGCTCTCGAACGAGTCGAGCCCATCGTTGGAATCGCTGGCGATGTCCTTCACCAGCATGGTGCCGGCCTCGGTGCCGTCGCTCTTCCACAGCTCGCGCCGGTGCTCACCGTCATCGGCGCCGAAGAACAGCGTGCCGTCCACGTCGGTGAGGTCGAACGGTTCGGAGCTGCTGGCGCCAGGGTTGATGTCCTTCACCAGCACGGTGCCGGCCTCGGTGCCGTCGCTCTTCCACAGCTCGACACCATGTTCGGAGTCGTCGGCAACGAAGAACAGGGTGCCGTTCAGGTCGGTGAGCTCGTGCGGCGAGGAGCCCTCTGGTCCAGGAGTGATGTCCTTCACCAGCGCCGTTCCCGAAGCAGTGCCATCGCTCACGAACAACTCCTGGCCGACTCCCTCCACGAAGGCGGTGAAGAACAAGTGGTCGCCGACCTTCGTCAGCTTGTCCGGCACCGAGCTTCCCACGCTCTTGAACAGATCGCTCACGAGGATGTTGCCGGAGAAGCTGCTGCTCCACAGCTCCGTGCCGTTCAGCCCATCATCGGCGCTGAATAGCAGCGTGCCATTGGCATTGGTCAGCGAGTTCGGGAACGAGCTTTCTTCTCCGGGGTTGATGTCCCTCAGCAGTCGCGTGCCCGCCTCGGTGCCATCCGACTTCCACAGCTCGGTACCGTGGTCCTCGGTGGTGGCGCGAAAGAACACCGCGCCGCTGACCTCGGTGAACCCCGCTGGGCTCGAGCTCGATGCGTCGGGTCGGATGTCCTTCACCAGGACGGTGCCCGCCTCGGTGCCGTCGCTCGACCACAGTTCAGTGCCGTGGTCGCCGTCGCTGGCGGAAAAGAACACGCGGCCGCCGACCACCGTCAGGTCGTTGGGAAACGCACCGACCGTGCCAGGGAAGATGTCCTTGACCAGCACGGTGCCGGCCTCGGTGCCGTCGCTTCGCCACAGCTCGAAGCCGTGCGCATCCTCGGTGGCGACGAACAACAGTCGGTTGTTCAGGCGCACGAGATCGAGCGGCACGGAGTTGCCGTCACCGGCCTTGATGTCCTTGACCAGCACGGTGCCAGCCTCGGTGCCGTCGCTCTTCCACAACTCGAGCCCACTCAAGCCGTCATCGGCGCGGAAGAACAGCGTGCCGGCGACATTGGTCAGCTCGTTGGGACGCGAGCCGTCTGCGCCAGGGGCGATGTCCTTGACCAGGACCGTGCTTGCCTCCGTGCCATTCGACCGCCATAGCTCGATGCCATGGATGCTGTCGCTGGTGGAAAAGAACAGCGTGCTTGCCACGGCCTCGAGGTCGAAGATGAACTGCGTGTCCTTCACCAGCACGGTGCTGGCGGCGGTGCCGCCGGTCTTCCACAAACCGTTGCCAGCGGCGCCGCCGCTGCTCGCGCTGAAGAACAGGACGTCATCGACGAGCGTGAACGAGCGCGGTGACGAGCCCTGCGCGCCAGCGTTGATTTCCTTCAGCAGCACGGTGCCGGCTTCCGTGCCGTCGCTCCGCCACAGCTCCGAGCCATGACTCCCGTCGTCAGCGCTGAACAGGAGCTTGCCGTCGAGACTCGCCAACGACTCGGGGAACGATGACCCGGCACCCGGATTGATGTCCTTCACCAGCACTGCGTCAACCACCGAACCGGTGGTCTTCCACAGCTCGGCACCGTGACTGGCATCGGTGGCGGTGAAGAAGGTGGTCGTGCCGATGGTCAGGAACTCCCTCGGCAGCGACGACAGCTTGGGACCATTGCCAGTGTTGAGATCGCCAACCAGGGCCACCTGCGGTTCCGCGGGCGGCGTGTTGCTCTTGCCCCCGCCGCCGCGTCCACAGGCCGCGACGCCAAGGACCACGAGCAGCGCCACGGGCGGCACGAGACGAGATTGTGCTGACATGACCGATGCCCTCAACACGTGGGCCGCACCATCGCTGCCCGAGTGAGGGAACAAGACAGACGGCGGCATCTAACCGAGAGGTTCGGTATGGATGGCATGCATCGCGTCGCGAAGGGCATCGCTGCTCGGCAGAGATGAGATCGAGGCGGTGCCGCTCGACGACTTCGGACCGAATGAGGTATCGTACTGACCATGAGAACGAATCGACGAATCATCGTCTACATCGCGACCAGCGCCGACGGCTACATTGCGAGACCCGACGGCGACGTCGAGTGGCTCAACCGCCGACCTGACACCGTGGACTACGGCATGGGCAAGTTCTACCCGAGGATCGATACGATCCTGTGGGGGCGCAAGACGTACGACTGGCTCCTCGACTACGTGAAGAAGAGCGGCAAGAAGGAGAGCATGTTCGACACGGCGGTCGCGAACTACGTGTTCTCGCGCAAGCGAAGGCGACGCGCGCCGCCGGGCGTCGAGTTCGTTTCGGAGCCCGTGAAGAAGTTTGCGCAGCGTCTTCGCGCCGCACCGGGAAAGCACATCTGGATGATGGGTGGCGGCGAGCTGATCGCGTCGTTCCTCGACGCCGGCGAGATCGACGAGTTCGACATCCACGTCATTCCCGTCTTCATCGGCAAGGGAATCCCGCTCGTCGCGCCGCGCCATCGCGACGTGCCGCTTCGCTTGCGCTCCTCGAGGAAGTACCCCGACGGCGTCGTACGACTCCGCTACGAGGTCATCCGGTAGCGTCGCGGCCTCGCCCGAAGATCACGTTCTCGCGAGGTTTCTGGACTCGCACGGCAGACACCGGGTAGCATTCCGGCGGCCTCCGCTCTGCCACTGTGTGAAGGAATCCAGGAGAAGACGAATGCGAAGCGCGATTCTGACGACGAGCGTGGCTCTGGCTCTCGTGGCCGCACAGCAGGATCCAGGTGCCCGCAAGTCGCCTCACCCCGACGTCGGACCCGGCCGCATCGCCTGGTTCGACATCACCACGACCAACATGGCGAAGTCCAAGGAGTTCTACGGGAAACTCTTCGATTGGACGTTCAACTCGCTGAAGGGGGCAGGCGATCTCGCGGCGGAGATCGTCGCGCAGGGGACCCCGATCGGGACGCTGAGAGTTGCCGAGGGCAAGATCAGCGGGTTCAACGGCGTCGTGTACGTCCAGGTGGCCGACATGCAGGCCAGCTGCAAGAAGGCGAAGGATCTGGGAGCCACGGTCGTGTCCGGGTTCCCCTTCGACTTGCAGGACGGGGCCGGAGCGGTCGGCCTCGCCCTCGACCCGGCCGGACATCCGATCGGCATGTACTCCCGAACGCCTCTCGCGCCGGCGGCGCCACCATCCAAGTGACGCCGGTGGCCAGAGCGATGTTCCGGTCTGGCGATCCCGTTCCGAGGGGACGGCGTGCAGGTGATCCTCGATCGCGGCGATCTTGTTCGAGTGGATGAGCGCTGGCGAGGTGCCGAGGCCTCGTGTGGGTCATGTTCTGCTCGCGAGGAAGCAAGGAATGTCATGCCGAAACTCCGAGTCCAGTGCTTCGCGATCTCCATCGACGGCTACGGTGCCGGGCCGGATCAGGATCTGGAGAATCCGCTGGGGGTGAGAGGCCCCGAGCTGATGGAGTGGGTCTTCGCCACGCGCTTCTGGCGGAAGACCCATGGCCTCGACGATGGAGACAACGGCATCGACAACGGGCTCGCGGAGCAAGGGATGTCTGGAATCGGCGCCTGGATCCTGGGGCGCAACATGTTCGGCCCAGTCCGGGGTCCGTGGCCGGACGAGAGCTGGCAGGGCTGGTGGGGCGACGAGCCGCCGTATCACACGCCGGTGTTCGTGCTGACGCATCACACGCGGCCACCGGTCTCGATGAAGGGAGGCACGGTGTTCCGCTTCGTCACCGACGGCATTCACTCGGCGTTGAAGCAGGCGAAGGCGGCGGCGGGCGATCGTGACGTACGCCTCGGGGGCGGCGTCGCCACGATCAGACAGTTTCTGCGCGAGGGTCTGATCGACGAGCTACATCTCGCGATGCGACCAGTGCTCTTGGGGAAAGGAGAGCATCTCCTCCAGGACATCGACCTGCGGGCGCTGGGCTACGAGTGCACGAACAGCGTCGCGGGCGAGCGTGCGACCCACGTGTTCCTGAGCAAGCGCAAGTGATCGCGATGCGCTCGGACGATCTCTACTCGCTGCCGGCCAACCTACCCGTGCCGACCGACGATGGCGCCTGCGATCATCTGCCGGGCCTCGAGAAGCGGGGATCCGGGGTGAAGGAAGTCTTGACCTCGATCGCCGCCCACGAGAGACTCTTGACGCTCGTTGCGACCACGGGATTCGGAGGGTGCGGCGATGATCGTCTCGCGAACAGGTGGATGTGCGCTCGTCCTCGCGCTCGCTCTCTGCGGAGGAGCACGCGCTCAGTTCACTGAGCAGCAGAAGCTGGCGGGGAGCGATGAGGGGGCGGGCGACCGGTTCGGGGGTTCGGTGTCCGTGAGCGGAGACCTCGCGGTCGTGGGCGCGCAGCTCCACGGGGCCGGACGCGCCTACGTGCTTCGGCTCCACGGCACGCAGTGGTCAGAGGAGGCGCATCTCGGTCCAGGCACCGGGGCCTGGTTCGGCGGTCACGTCTCCGTGAGCCGAGACCTGGTGAACGGCCACGATGTGCTCGCGAGCGGGAGCGTCAACGACGAACAGGTTGAGGTGTACCGGCGCCAGGACGACGGCAGCTGGCCCACGACGCCCGAGGCGGTTCTCGCCGTGCCGGGTGCGGGGAGATTCGGGGTTGTCGCGGTCGACGGGGATACGATCATCGTCGGGGCGTACCTGGACACCAACGACGCAGGTACCGAAGCCGGGTCAGCGTTCGCGTTTCACCACGACGACACCATGGGTTGGACGCTCGAGCAGCAGATCGTCCCGCCGGAGGTGGAACCGGCAGACTACTTTGGCTTTTCGGTTGCCGTAGAGGGCAACTGGGCAGTCATTGGTGCACCGGGAGACGATGACCTCGGCGACCTGTCCGGATCGGCGTACCTCTTCCACCGCGTGGGCACGGTGTGGCAGGAGTGCCAGAAGATCACGGGTAGCACGGAGGTGATCAACGACACGTTCGGCGTCTCGGTGGCGATGAGCGGCCGCACGATCGTCGTCGGGGCCGACGGCCGATCCGACCCGAGCTACCCGGGGAAGGCATACCTCTTCGAGCGAACCGGCGACCACGTGCCCGTGCTGGGTCGAACGACCGCTCGTCCCCTGGCGGGTCGATGCCGGGCGACCAGTTCGGGTTCAAGGTGTCGGTCGAGGATCAGGTTGCCGTCATCACTGCGCCGGGAGCGGACACCGATGCCGGCCGTGCGTACGTGTACCGACGCCTGAACGGTGGGTGGTTCCTCGATCAGACCCTGGAAGCGAGCGATCGCGCGGCCCACGACTTCTACGGCGCCGCGGCCGGCACCAACGGCACGTACGCGATCATCGGCGCAGAACTTGCCGATCCGCTCGGCGATGAGTCGGGCGCCGCGTACAGCCACGTCATCCACCCCGCGCGATCGAAGCGCGGGAACCAACGTGTGCGGTGAGGCCGGGACCGGGCGAAGGAGGCTGCCACGGAGAGCAACGTGCAGCGCGTATTCGATCTCGTTGCAGCGCTCGGCCTCGCCGGCCGCGCGTGGAGCATGGTGAACTGCGCTCTCGATGCGGTCGGCTACGGCCGGATGTGCTTCAGGTCCTTCATCATCGCCAGTAGCGCCATCGCGGTCGAATAGCTCTTCCCCTGCGCCTGCGCGTCGACGAACGAGCCGTCGGCCTCCACCTGCTTCTTCAGGATCGCGAGCTGCCGCTTGGCGAGCGCGGCGGCCTTTGGCTCGGCAAGATGGTCGAGCGCGCAGGCGGCGTAGTAGTGTCCGAAGTAGTAATGGTAGGCATCCTGCAGCGGCTTCGGTGAGAGGAAGGACTCGTAGATCTTGGTGACCGAGCGCGCGCCGGGCTCGCCTTCGAAGAAGAAGTCGACCGCGGGGCCGAGCCGGCGCTGGGCCCCACGATCGCCGCTCTGGAGGAGCGCGAGCTCGCAGAGCGCCGAGCGGCAGGAGGACGCACGCGGCTCGAACCTCATCTGCGGGGCATACCAATAGTCCCGCTCGTCCTTCGGATTGCGCAGCGAGGCGAGGAATCTCTGGGCGTTCGCGATCGCATCGCCCGGAACCTGCAGGTCGAGCGCTCGCGCGTCGGCGAACAGCAGCAGCACGATCGCGGTGTTGAAGCTGTGCGTGCGCGGCGACGGCATGTAGCTCCATCCGCCGTCCTGCACCAGCGACTCGAGCGTCTTCATCAGACGCACAGCGCGCTCGGTCGCACGCGCGTGCTCGGTCTTCAAGTCGGAGCGCAGCAGCGCAATCTGCAGATGCAGCGCGTAGGTCGCGTGCCAGATCCACGGCTGTGGCGCGTCGGCGAAGGCGCCGACCAGCTCGTTGCCGCGTCGCGCGGCGGCCTCGAGCTCGGCCTTGCGCTGCGGCAGCCGGCGGCGCAGCGTGAGCAGAGCATCGACCACCCGCGCCGTGCGCGGCACGTTGTAGTCGTACATCGAGCCCGAGCCGGCCACCGAGCGCACGTCGAACGCCGGGTTGTGCCAGCCGCCATCGGGCGACTGCATCGACAGCAAGACGTCGGCGCCGCGCGCGAGGATCTCATCGATATCGACTCTCGTCGCGTCGGTCTCGGTGGTCGGCGCGAGCGGATCGCGGTCGAGGTCGCGCCAGGTCACCCACTCGAGGAGCTGGACGCCGCGCTGGTTGCCGCACATCGCGGCGCGGCCACCCCAGGCGCCGTTGGCATCCTCCTTCGCGCACCCGGCCCAGGTGGCCAGCGCCTGGCCGGCGGCGCCGAGCCGGTATTGTGCGAGGCCGAGCCAGAACGTGGCCTCCGGGCCGCTCGCATCCGCGAGCGCATCACGTAGCTCGCGCCACTGCTCATGTGCGACTGCCGGCGCGCGCCCTCGAGCGCCGAGTCCTGGCTGGCGCCCTGCCGTGCATCCGCGTCGCGCACGCCGGCGCGCTTCAGCACCGCCCGCAGCATCGCGCGCACCATCACCGGAGCAAACACGCCGACGCGGCCGAGCGCGTTGCAGGCAGCGGCCGTCGGGTCGCGCGATCACCAGCGCCGGCGCACCCACCATCGAGCGTCGTGCCGATCGGCGCCAGCGGATCGCTCGGAAAGTCGAGGTCGAAGTCCCACGGCCGGCAGCGCAGCCGTACCGGCACGAAGTGCTTCGACACCAGCTCGGCGAAGTCGGGATCGCTGAACCACGCCGCCATCATCACGCGTCCTTGCGCAGCCCCTCGTCGACCGCCATCGCAACGTCCTCGCCGAAGGCCGGCGGCTCGAGCTTCGCGAGAATCTCCGCCGCACCCGCATAGCCCGACACCCAGTGGTCGTCGCTGACCGCAACCACCGTTGCAAGCACCAGCTTCTTCTCCTGCCTCGCACGGCGGATGGCATCTTCCAGCGTCGGCGCCCACGGCAACGCTTCCGTGAACGGCGTGCCGGTCTTGATCGGTGGCTGCGTCCAACCACCGCGATTGGCGACCAAGACGACGATCGTCGTGATCAGGGGGCCCAGCATCGCATTGGCCTCCAGAGTCTCGAAGCAAGCACCAGCGCCCGGCAGAAGAGACCCTTCGCGCATCTCGCCGCGCCGCGAAGTCGTGCGGCACGCGGATGCGAGCGGACGACTATCGTCGCTCGTGCACGGCAATGCAAACGCTTCCCTGGACCACCTTCCGCGCCCCGACCACCTGCCATTCAAGGTCGGCACGTTCGTGCCGAGCCCGGACGACTTGATCCTCAAGCGACCGGCCGATGCGAACGGTTCGCTCACGCTCGCTGGTGCCTTCCCCATCGATGTGCCTGCGGGCATCGATCGGTACTTCCAGATGTGGATCGAGGATGCCGCAGCGTCCGAGCACGCTCAGGTCTCGCCTCGGCTCGTCAATCAGCGCAGCTCGCGTCGGGGTCGCAAACGACGGCGAGAGGAACGAGGCAAGTACATGTGGCGGTGCGACCCGACGTGGAAGAACACGGCGCCGGTCAGCTCCACCACGCGCGGCACCTCGGCCAGGTGTCCACGCTCGATCCTCCCGGGTGATCCGGACGATCGAGCAAGCTGTGGACACCGGAGCACGCAGACAACAAGACGCGGGCTGCGGGGCAGCGGTCGTCTAGTAGCCGTAGATGAGCTCCATGCCGTGTGTGAACGCGACATGTTTTCCACCCGGCTCGAGCTCGAGTGCTTGCAAGAACAGATGGAACCCGAGCAGCTGCGGGTCATCGGGGACCATCCCTTCGATGGTGATGCCCGACCCAGTGACGAGCAGCAGGAAGAGATAGCTCGGCTTGACGAGCAGCGTCCCGCCATAGGGCGTGTCCTGCTCGGCGGCCTCGAGCCCCATCAGCAGGACCGACCTGCTCGCACCGGTCAACCAGGCATTGGTCAGCGAGATCGTGTGCATCTGCCCGATGTGCGGCGGCGTCTCGGCGACGAGCTTCGCCTCGACTTGGCCGCCGTACCCGGTGCCGTAGTAGCGGTAGCCCGCGGTGTGCATGTCGTAGAGGTAGGCAGCGCTCGCCTTCTTGTCCGCCGCCGGCCAACCGTCGCTGGCGCCGATCAACAGGTCACCGACGCCATCCTGGTCGGTGTCGCGCGCATTCGCGATCGCACTGCCGAAGAACCTCGGCCCACCGTACTTGAGCTTGCCGTCGAAGGTGTACATGAGCTGGTGCGTGAGCCCGGAGAAGACCTTGACCTCTCCCTCACTGCTGGTGCCCCCCTGCGGCGCGCCCACCGCGTAGTCCGCGTGGCAGTCGCCGTTCACGTCAAAGCCGCCGGTGATCGACCAGCCGAAGTAGGAGCCGTAGTGCCCACCGGATTGCCAGTCGAGGACGGCGCCGTTCCCGGACAGCACGACCGCGTAGCCGATCTGGTTGTTGGCGTACGGCGCTCCCACGATGATGTCGCTGAAGCCATCGAGATCGACGTCGCCGGCGCCGCTCACTGCGGTGCCGAGCCGGTCCTCGCCGGATGATCCGCTGTAGCCGAACAGCACGTTGCCGCTGGTCACCGAGTACACCGCAATCCTGCCCTCATCGTGCCAGAGTGCGCCATCGAATCGCGGCGATCCCACGATCAGGTCGGCGAAGCCATCGCCGTTGACGTCGCCGGCGGCTCCGACCGCTTCACCGAAGCGCGCGCCATCCTGGGTGCCGGCCAGCACCTTGATCAGCCCCGGGCCCGGGCCAGAGTAGACGTAGACTGCGCCGCGGTCGCTGTCCTCGCGCGGCGCGCCGACCGCGTAGTCGAGGTAGCCGTTCCCGTCGACGTCGCCGAGCCCGGCGACGGAGTAGCCGAGCTCCTGCGCGGAACCGGGCCGGCCGCGGATCTCGTGGATCACCGTGCCGTGTTTGCCGGAGAAGGCGATCACGTGGCCGATGCCGCCGTCGGCCGGGTAGTAGTCCGGTGTTCCGACAATGAGATCGTCATAGCCATCGCCGTCGAGATCACCGAGCCCGGACAGAGACCAGCCGAAGTGCTCGCGGGTCTGTGAGCCGAACAAGAGATAGAGCGGGAAGCCGTTCTTGCCCGAAAACACGCTCACGCGTCCAGCCTCGTCGAACTGGATCGAGTCCATGGGCGCCGCGACCGCCACGTCGTCATGGCCGTCACCGTCGACGTCGCCGACTCCGGCGACGGCCGACCCGAATCCCTCGTTGTCGTAGAGCGATGGGAATTCATAGCGAAGTGTTTGAGCGCGCGCGGTCGCGGCGAGCGCGAACGACACGACGAGAGCGAGCTGCCGGCGCATGAATCACCTCCGATGAGCTGCGGAACGGCCCGACTTCGGGCCTGTGCAGACTTGAATCCATGCGCGTCCCGCGGATGTGGCGCTCGCGAACGAAAAAAACTCTCGGCGATGCGCCGCAACCGCTGGCCGAGAACGTCGAAGGCAACCGGCAGGCAGCCGCGGAATCACCTGAACCAAGGCTCACTCGCAGGGGTTCGAGAATCACGTCGTCACGTCAATGGCGAGCTACGGCGGCAACGATGGCAGCGGCGGCTCGGTGATCTCTTGGCATCGAGGTCGGCCGCCTGATCCCGCATCAACCGTGGTTTCTATTGAGCGCACCCACGCGCAGCTCGGCGTAGAAGCGATCGAGGAGCACTGCGCTGCCGACGAAGGCGTCGCGCTCGACAAGCAGAGCGCGGCGTGCGGGCGGGCGTCGTCGGGGTGAAGCTGGGTTTCCGCGAGCGCCACAGCGCTTGCTGCCTCGTGCTCGCGGTGCGCGCTGGCGGCGTTGCCGCGGAGCTCGTCCGTGATTGCGGCGAGCAGCGCGCGCTGGTAGTCGTGCCATAGATGCGAGATGAGCTCGGGAGCAGATCCTGGCGTGCGCGAGCCAGGTCGCGTGCCATGATCTGCAGCCGGCAGCACAGGACGAGGTCCTCGCTGCCGATGCCCTCGATCATTGCCGCGGGGTCCAAGATGGACGCGACCGTCGCGATTGGTCGGAAAAATCCCGTAGTAGTCCGTCTTGTGCTCGCCGAGCGTCCTCTCGAGGTCCATCTCAAGATCCGACCCGATCACTCTGGTGCCGCAGAGCGTCCCATCAGCCGCCGAGCAGGAGCTGCAAACCCTGGGTGAAGGAAACACCCTTGGACGCCCCGGGGTCCACCTCGAGCGCTTGCAAGTAGACCGACCGGCCGCAAAGAGACCCGTCGCACGGCAGAGCGCCCGGAAGGGCCAAGCCCGCCGCAGGTAGGGTGAAGAGGAAGCTACTCGTCGGTGCCACCAGCAAGTGCCCGCCATAGATCGTGGGTTGGTCGATTTGCACGATGCCGACGAACAGGGCCACAGTTGTGTTTGCTCCCAGCGAGTTGGCGAGGTTCAACGTGACAGTCGTACAGAGGGCTGGATCGGCGCCGGCCGAGAACCCAGGAACGCCGTTGGTACCGGGCCAGCCTGATCCATAGTTCGCCGAAGAGGCGTCGCCCGAACACGGCGTGACCGGTTCCGTTGCCGAGGTCGGCGGGCCGAAGAAACCACCGCCAGGAGGATCGAGTCGCATGATGCGATCGGTCTGCGTCAGAAGCAACGACGGGTAGCTACCCGGACAGTACGCGTTAGTCCCTTATGGACGAAGTCTTGACGAAAGCTGGCAAGAATCATGGGAGATCGAGGCCAGGCTTGGCAAGTGCGGGAATGAGAAAGAGGGTCTTTAGCTTGAGGCCGGTGAGAGCGACGTGGCG
>JAXMBY010000026.1:0-82787 GCA_046349655.1 Planctomycetota bacterium | reverse complement strand
GCCTGGCGCGCCGCCTGCCAAGGGCGATGTGCCACCGGGCACCGTGGTGAGCGGCGACGTCTTGCGGGCGAATCGCATCCCGCCCGGCCAGAGCCGCACCCGCAAGTGGCCGGTGCTCGACGCGGGGCAGCCGCCGCCCATCGACGCCGGGCGCTGGGAGCTCGCGCTCACCGGCCTGGTCCTGCACCCGGCAACGCTCACGTTTGCAGAGTTCGCGCGAGCGCCGCGCACCCGCGTGCTCGCGGACTTCCACTGCGTCACGCGCTGGTCGCGCCTCGGCAACTTCTGGGAAGGCATCGCCACGCGCGAGATCATCCGGCACGTCGCGGTCTCGCCGCGCGCGCAGTTCGTGCTGGTGCACGCCGAGCTGGGGTGGACCACCAACATGCCGCTTCAGGACTTCCTCGCCGAGGACGCCCTGTTCGCCGATCGGCACGACGGCGAGCCGCTCTCGCACGAGCACGGCGGCCCGGTGCGGCTCGTGGTGCCCCATCTCTACGCTTGGAAGAGCGCGAAGTGGGTGCGCGCCGTGGAGTTCCTCGAGCACGACCGGCCCGGCTACTGGGAGCAGGGAGGCTACCACCTGCGCGGCGACCCGTGGCGCGAACAGCGGCATCGCGAAGACGTCTGAGCGAGCCCGCCGATGGACAGCCCGGACTCGGCGTGCTGGACGACCAGCGCCTTGAGCCGGTGATGCACGCACGTTCTTTCGGGGAAGGCTCCTGCTCGCGGCTGCATGCGCGCGCGAGGACGCTCGCGAACCGACTAGGCCGGCGTCTCCTCCTCGACCACGCTCATGTCGCGATCCGGGATGCTGTACTTGCGCATCCAGTAGCGCACCTGATCGCGCCGCAGATTGAGCAGGCGGCCGGCGCGCGTCTTGTTGCCGGCGGCAAGCAACAGCGCCTGCTCGAGCAGATCGCGCTCGACGTCGTCGATGTCGATGCCGCTCGGCGGCAGCGCGAAGTAGCGCTTGCCCCGGGTGCGGTCGACGGCCTGATCGGTGCCGCGGATCTCCGGCGGCAGGTCGGCGAGCGTGAGGATCTTCTCGTCGGACAGCAGGATCGCGCGCTCGACCACATTGCGCAGCTCGCGGATGTTGCCGGGCCAGGTGTGCGTCTTGAGGCGCTCGAGTCCTGCCTCGGAGAATCCGGCGACGCTCTTCTTGAACTCGTTGTTGTAGTAGCGCACGAAATGGTCGACCAGGTCCGGGATGTCCTCGCTGCGCACGCGCAGCGGCGGCACCTCGAGCGGGATCACGTTCAAGCGATAGAACAGATCGGCGCGGAACGTGCCCGCATCGACCTCGGCCTTCAGGTCCTTGTTGCTCGCGGCGACGATGCGCACGTTGACCTGGATGTCCTTGGTGCCGCCGAGACGGCGGAAGCTCTTGTCCTCCAGGAAGCGGAGCAGCTTGGCCTGCAGCTTGAGCGGCATGTCGCCGATCTCGTCCAGGAACGCGGTGCCGGTGTCGGCCAGCTCGAGCAAGCCCTTCTTCGCGTTGCGCGCATCGGTGAAGGCGCCACGCTCGTGGCCGAACAGCTCGCTCTCGAGCAGGGTCTCCGGCAGCGCGGTGCAGGTGATGTTCATGAACGGCCGGATGGCCGAGTCGCTCTCGTAGTGGATGGCGCGCGCGACCAGACCCTTGCCGGTGCCGCTCTCGCCGGTGATCAGGATCGAGCTCGCGCCGCTCTTCGCGATCCGCTTCACCATGCGGCGCAGCTCCTCGGTCGTCTTGCTGTGGCCGATCAGGTTCTCGACCCCGAACTGCTCCCGTTCCTTCTCGCGCATGCGCGAGACCTCGCTGCGGAGCGAGACGGTCTCGAGCGCCTTCTCCACCGTGAGCATGAGCTCGTCGAGGTCGAACGGCTTGTCGAGATAGTCGTAGGCGCCGAGCCGGATCGCCTCGACCGCGTTCTTCACGCTGGAGAAGGCGGTCATCAGGATCGCGAGCTGATCGGGCTTGAGGCCCTTCGCCTTCTTCAGGATCTCGAGGCCGTTCGAGTCCGGCAGGCGATAATCGAGCAGCAGCAGGTCGAAGTCGTCCTTCTGCAGCAGGTCCACGGCGGTCGCGGCATCGGGCGCTTCCTCGACGTCGTAGCCCTCTTCCTCGAGGCGCTGCCTGAGGGACCAGCGCACCATCTTCTCGTCGTCCACGACCAGGATCCGGCGATTCCTGCTGCCCATGCCCAGTCCTCCGTCGCTTAATCTTGCGCGCCAGATCGCGCGATTTTCCGCTCATGCCAGCCCGCGGCCCCACGACCCGCGGCTCGGCCAGCGTGCGGGACTCCGTCAAGGCAAACCACGGGCCGAGCCGCCCTGTGCGGAATCCGGCCGCGCGCGAGCGGGACTAAATTCGAAGGCGTGCAGGTGTCGATCAGGAGCAGCGGAAAGGCGCAACCATGAGCGAATCTCGCATCGAGGCACAACTCAAGCTGAAGAGCGACGTGGCGCTGCTCGGCCTGATCGGCGACTGGCTGTGCGCGCTGGCGCGCGGCGTGCCCGGCACCGACCTCGTCATCGATCTCGAGATGAACCTGCGCCTGATCATCACCGAGCTGTTCACCAACTGCATCCGCCACGCCTACGCCGGTCGCAGCGACGGCGACGTGCAGCTCGATTTCGCCGCCACCGAGGACAAGCTCGAGCTCGGCGTGCATGACTGGGGTCCGGGTCCGGGCAAGGGCTTCGACGTCGAGCACATCACGCTGCCACCCAACAACGCCGAGTGCGCCGGTGGGCGCGGCCTGTTCCTCGTGCGCCAGCTCGTACACAAGCTGAGCTACGAGCGCAGCGGCGAGCGCAGCACGTTCCGCGTGGTGATCGACATTCCTGCCATGAGCATGTCGGACGACGAGCTCCTGGCGGCGGTTTTCGGTGACCAGTCGCTCACGGCCGACGGTGAGCAATCGTGAGCTCCGCGCCGCCGCTGCGGCTGGGGTTCGACTTGTCGGAGGGCGCGATCGGGATCGCCGCGGTGCATCCCACCGAGGGCATGACCTTCCGCGTCGTCGCGTCCGACAGCTACGCCGGTGAACATCACCTCGAGACCATCGTCCAGGCGATCGAGGATCTGCGCCGGCAAGCTCCGGCCGGCAGCGTCGACACGTCGTCGATCGGGCTGGCGCTGGCGCCCGAGCGCTCGGATCTGCTGGCGATCCTCGCCGCCCGGCTGCAAACGCCGATCGCGGTCGAGAGCCCGGGTCGATGCGTGGTGCTCGCGGAGCAGACATTCGGCCGCGAGCGCGGTCCGCTCGACCTCGCCTACGTCGACGTGGGCGAGCATCTCTCCACCGGCGTGCTGATCGACGGCCGCATCCTGTCCGGCACCAAGGGCGATGGCGGCGAGGGCGGGCACACGCTCTATCGCCCGGGCGGACTCGACTGCGCTTGCGGGATGCGCGGCTGCTTCTCGGCCTATGCATCCGAGCTGGCGCTGAGAAACCAGTTCGCACGTCAGGTGCAGGACGGCCGCAGGACCACGATCAGGCCCGAACCGGTGTGCTACGCGACGCTGCTCGATGCCGCCGCGCACGGCGACCGGCTGGCCGGCGAGCTGCTGTACGAGGCCGAGTTCGCGCTCGCGGTGCTCCTCTACAATCTGCATCGGCTGTTCGAGCCGCGCGCCTTGCTGGTTGGCGGCATGGCGCTGCGCCGCACGCCCTTGCTCCTGGAACGCCTGCGGGCCAAGATGTCCGCGCTCACTGGCAGGGACTGGCCGCTCGAAGCCCCCGCACTCGGCCGGGAAGCGGCAGCGCTGGGCGCTTCGATCCTGGCAGCCTACCCGTCGCCGCAGGTGAGCTGATGAGCTCCGCTTTCGGGTCATGGTCACCACCAACAGCGCAATCGTTGGCAAGCCTCTTGCCGCCGACCATGCAGGTCGGCTCACCACGCGCGAGCTCATGTCGCCCGTTGCGTTCGCCGAGCTCGCGCCGGTCTGGACCGATCTCGCCGCGCGCGCGGCCGCACCGTCGTTGTTCCTGACCCTGGAGTGGTTCGAGACGTGGTGGCACTGCCACGGCCGGGGACGACAGCTCTTGATCATCGTCGTCGAGCAAGCCGCGCGCGTCATCGGCATCGCGCCGCTGATGCTCACGCGCCGGATTGCGGGCTGCCTGCCATTCGCCAAGATCGAGTTCCTGTCGATGATGCGCTACGCGAACTCGCCGCTCAACTGCGCCGGATCGCTCGACATCATCGCCGCCGAGCGCTACGACGAGGTCGTGGCGCGCGTGCTCGAGCACTTGCTCGAGCGCCGCGACTGGGACTGTCTGCGGCTGCATCCGGTGAACCTGGCGGGGCGATTGCCCGAGCAGCTAGAGCTGCTGGCGCGCGAGCAGCGGCTGCGGCACCATCGCGCACATGTGTTCGCCAACTCGTGCATCGCCTGGCCAGGTGACTTCACAGCGTATGCGGCCATGAGACCAGCTGGTCTGCAGAAGAAGCGCCGCCAGGCCGAGGCGCGCCTGCGCGCGCGCGGCGCGATCGCGTACCGCGATCATCGCTCGTTCGCCGAGCTGCCGGGCGGCTTCGCTGCGATCGAGGCAATCGAGCGTCGCAGCTGGAAGTGGCGGCGGGGGCTGACGATCTCGTCGCGCTGGTACCGAGGCTTCTACCGCCGCCTCGCCGAGGTCGCAGGCGAGCGCGGCTGGCTGCACCTGCGCACGCTCGAGCTCGAGCACACGCCCATCGCCTACGACTACAACGTCGCGTTCGCGGGCCGCGTCGTCAGCTTGAAGGCGAGCTTCGATGCCGCGTATGCGAGCTACTCGCCAGGCACACTGCTGCAGTGGGACGTCATCAAGCAATTCCTAGAGGCCGGCGTGCACCACATCGATCTGCTGTGGGGCAACGCGACCTACAAGCGCCGCTGGGCCACGCAGGTCGAGCCGCACGTGGAGATCTTCCTGTTCAACCGCACGCGCGCCGCCAGCGTGCTGCACGCGCTGCTGTTCTGGCTCCGCCTGCATCGGCCGATGCGCTACCTGATCAACGGGCTGCATCGCCTCGCATGGCGGCTGGGCGCCGGGTGACCCCATGCCGACACCTTCCCGCCGAGACGTGCTGCGTTCGCTGCCGCTGATCGCGCTCTCTCCGGCGCCGCTCGCCGCCGCGAATCGCGCCGACCAGGCTCTGGGCCACGTGCTCAAGCTCGGCCTCACCACCTACTCGACGCGGGCACTGAGCCTGGCGGACACGGTGAAGGCCGCGGTGCGCCTAGGCCTCGAGCGGGTCTCGGTGAAGGACGTGCACCTGGCGCTCGACAGCAGCGCCGCCGAGCGGCGCGCGGTGGCCTCGCAGCTGCGCGATGCCGGCTTGCAGGTGCTCGGTTGCGGTGTCATCGCCATGCCGAACGATGCGGCCGAGATCCGCCGCCGGTTCGAGTATGCGCGCGACCTGGGTGCGCCGACGATCATCGCCAGCCCCGATCCCCTTGCGCTCGACACGCTCGAGGCGATGGTGCGCGAGTTCGACATCCGCGTGGCGATCCACAACCACGGCCCCGAGGATGCGTGGTACCCGACGCCGGCGGCGGCGGCGGCGCGCGTCGCCGCGCGCGATCGTCGCATCGGCCTGTGCGTCGACGTCGGCCACGCGGCGCGCGCCGGCGTCGATCCGGCGGCGGCGATCCGCACGCATGCCGATCGCTTGCTCGACCTGCACTTGAAGGACCTCGATCGCGCTGCGGCCGACGCGCACGCGGTCGAGCTGGGCCGCGGCGCCCTCGACATCCCGGCGATCATGCGCGCCCTGCGCGACGTGCGGTTTGCCGGCAACATCGCGCTCGAGCACGAGAAGGACGAGCAAGATCCGGTGCCGGGCATGGCAGAGTCCGTCGGCTTTGCGCGCGGCATCCTGCGAATGCTCTGAAGCGGTTCGCGATTTCTCGCGAGACGACGCGCGGCGTTTGTGGTTCGTAGACGGCACGCTGGCGCACGGCGCTGCTGCGCGCCAGCCGCAACATGGCGAAGCAACCACGCTCACGCGAAAGGAGGCACCGATGGGGCTCGAGGAGAAGCGTGCCATCAAGGCAGCACAGGATGGATGGCTCGAACAGCGCAAGCGGGAGATCGTGGAGCTCACCGGCGCGAGCATCCCCTACGAGATCGACTGGAACACGTTTGCTGACGACTTGAAGGGCGTGAACTGGCTCGAGCACAACGGCCCGCAGCAGATCGCGATCGCGCTGCGCCAGATCTGCGTCGACGAGCTCGGCAAGCAAGCCGTGCAGGAAGCGGTGAAGAAGATCGTCATTCGCAACGTCAAGAGCCCGAGCCAGAAGAGCGTGGCCTTTGCGAACGGGATGCTCGAGCTGTCCGGCAACTTCGCCGAAGGCATCGCCGGAACGGTGCGCGAGCGCGAGATCAAGGAGTGCTTGCTCAAGGGACTGTGATGCCGGCCGCGTCCGGCGTTCACCGATCGGGCGCGAGCTCGACCTCGGCGAGCTCGCCCGCGCGCAGCTCGACCGCGACGCGGTCTCTGCCCGCAGTGACGATGGCATGACCGGGCAGCAGCGCCGCAAAGAACCCCTCGCCCCGTTCGCAGCGCAGCTCGTGACGCATGCCATCCACCTCGGCGCTGATCGCCGTGGCGTCGTGCAGGCTGAGGCCGGTGGCCGCGTGCCACAACGTCACGCGCAACGCGGCCCTGGCCTCGATCATGAGCGACAGGAGCAGCTCGCCGGATTCGCCCTGCGCGTCACGCGCCGCCCGTGCCAGCAACAAGGCGCCGCGCGCGGCCGCATCGAAGCGGCCATGCTGCAGCTGCGGCAGATCGAGCGGCGCGTCGGTGAAGCCGTGGAGCGACAGCGTGTCGGCGGCGAAGCGCAGCGCGATCGGCACTCGATCCGGTGGTGACCAGAGCACGCGCACTCGCCACGCCGGCGCCAGCTGCACCACGGAACTCCGGCTCGGTCGCAGCTTGCACTTCGCGCGCGGCCGCGCCGTCCGGCGAGGCCGCGTGACACATGAGCGGCAGGTCGGCGTGCGCCGGCCGCGGCAGCACGAACGCGCCGTCGGCGCCGGTGTACGTCGAGCGCAGCGCGAACGGCAGCTGCTCGAGGCCCGGCCCGTCGATCCACACCAGAGCGCGCGCGGCCGAATGGCCGCTGGCATCGACCACGCGCCCCGCCATCGACGGACCGTGCTTCAGGAGCTCGGCCGAGTCGGTCAAGCAGCGCCACGCCATCGCCAGCTGCCCGTGCTCGTCGATGTCGCTCACCGTGACCTCGGCCAGCAGATCGGTGACGTCATCCTGCAAGCGCACGGCAAAGCGCGTTGCCTTCACCGCCTCGATCGCGTTCACCCACAGCTCGTCCGCCACCTGCCACGGTTGCGCGCCGCCCACCAGCGGCGTGATCGCCCTTGCCCGAGCGCCCACGGCCGCACCTCGAGCAGCTGCTGCTCGCGGCCGTAGCGCAGGTCGAAACCGTTCAGGAACGCGTCGCGCCGATCGCGCGTCCCGTAGACCAAGCTGTAGCTCGCCTTGACGGGATCGCCGAATTCGCTCTCGGGCAGCAGCCGCGCATAGCCGGTGGCACGACCGCGCTCTTCCTTCGCCCAGCGCGCGATCGAGCGCTGCGATCGATCGTTCACCTCGCGACGCCTGAGCAGCGTGCGCTCGATGGTGAGCGAGCATTCGGTCGCCTCGCCGTGGATCTCGGTGATGTGCAACAGCGCCACAACCTCGGCGCGCCCATCACCCATGGCGCCAGCGCCGGCGACGTAGACGTGCCCGGCCGCGACCGGCATGGTGGCGCGCAGCATCATCGGCGCGTCGCTGTCGTACGACGCGTGCAGCGCGGCGCGCTCGTCCGCGGGCAAGCGCGCTTCGAGGTCGTGCTCGCTCGGCAGCGCACCGGCGAGGCGGCCGAGGTCGATCAAGTGCCCGAGACGGGTCATGAGCAGCACCGGCCGCCCGGCCATGATCGCGAAGCGCACGTCGGCATGGCCGTCGTCGAGCAACGACAATGAACGATGCTGCGCATCGAGCGTGCAGCGATGCGAGCTCGACGCCGGGCGAGCCTGGCTCGCCGGCAGCTCGCTCGGCCGGCGCCAGATCAGCGCCGCGAGCAGCACGAGGGCGATCACCACGGGCAGGATGCGGAACGGTCTCATGGCGGCGCGAGACACATCGGCTGGGGGGCCTCGAACATGCACACACAGTAGCCGATCGCCGGTCGGCAGCGACAGTGGGAACTGCGGCGCGCGACGAGTACAATGGCCGGCGCTCGTGGCGTGCTCCTGGTCACGAGCAGACAGGAGCGTGTCGATGACCAGCCGATTGGCTCCCCACCCGGTGCTGCCGATGCGCACGGCATGCCGCCGGGACGGCGGCGGGAGGGTCTGGCGCGGGGTGACCGAGGTGCGGCCGTTCGCTCACCACGACAGGCCGTTCTCGTGCTGCGCGCTGGTCGCTCTTCAATCATGAAGCTGCTCGCCGGCGTCCTTGTCTGGCTGGGTGCCGCGCTGCTCGCCGCGGCGCAGTGGCAAAGGGTCGCGGCCGTGAGCTCGAGCCTGAGCGAGATGACGCGCTATCTCTGGTCGCCGCCGCACGAGCTCGTGCTCGAGCTCGAGCCCGACATGACGCTGCAGGCGGGCCAGGGACTGTTGCTCGCGAGCGGCGATTCGGTGCGTCGGGTCGGCGAGATCGTGAGCGTGGACGGGTCGCACGCGGTGGCGCGCATCGATCCGCGCGCGACCGAGCTGCTGCGCGAGCAGACGCGCTTCCTCCATCGCGACACGGCCGGCTCGATCTGGTGGTCGCTCACCACGCTGCTGCCCGAGGCGACGCGCACGCGCATTCGCGCCGAGTACCAGGCGTTCGTGCTGCAGCATTTCGCCGAGCTGCGCGCGCTGCTCGAGCCGGTCCTGGTGCAGACCATCGACGAGCTCGCCACGCTGCTCAAGGCCGACCTCGACCGCGTGCTGGCGCAGCACCAGGCCGAGATCGAGCACCTTGGCGTGCGCTATCGCGACGAGGTCTTCCGCCAGGAGCTCTTGCCGCTGTGGCGCGACCAGATCTGGCCGATCATCCGGCGCCATGGCGCCGGCCCGGCGGAGGTGATCGGCCGCGAGCTGTGGATGCACTTGCCGCTGTGGGGGTTGACCTGGCGCGCCATGTACGATTCGGTTGCGCACGATCGGCCGGTGAGTGTCGAGCGGCGCTGGATCGAGTTCGTGCAGCAAGAGGCGGTGCCGATCCTGATGTCGCGCATGGACCTGCTGCTGTCGCTCGCCATGGATGTGCTGGCGGACATCGCCCACGATCCCGAGATCGACAATGCCGCGCGCAAGATCCTGGTCAAGCTCAAGGACGACCCCGAGTTCCTGGCGCTGGCGCAGGCCATCTTCAAGGACCTGATCCGCGACAACCCACACCTGCACGAGTACCTGCGCGCGAAGTGGGAGGATCGGCAGGTGCGCGGCGTGCTCGATCGCGCGAGCCAGCGCATCGAGGTGTTCCTGCACCGGGTCGGCGACATCATCTTGCTGAGCGAGGATCGCACCGCCATCAGCCCGCAGCTGGCGCGCGTGCTGCGTGCCGTGGTGCTGCGCAAGGACCGCGCCTACGTCACCGTCGAGCCGGGCGCCGGGTCGCTGCTCGCTTCCGGAACTCACGTCAAGCTCGCGCATGCCCCCTGATCACGCCGCCCTCGCCATCCGCAACCTGAGCGTGCAGATCGCCGGCAAGGCGATCCTCGAGCACGCGAGCCTCGCCATCCACGCACACGAGCTGGCGCTGCTGATCGGACCGAGCGGCGCCGGCAAGTCGATCTTGCTGCAGCTCATCTCCGGCGTGCTCGGGCCGAACGCCCCCGACCTCGTGGTCGAGGGCGATATCGAGATCGCGGGCAAGAGCGTGTTCGAGCGCGCCGGCCGCGGCCGCACCGGCCTGGTATTCCAGGACCACGCGCTGTTCGACGACCTGAGCGCGCGCGACAACCTGCGCTTCGCGCTCGCGCACCGCTCGCACGCGGTAGACCACGGGACGCAGCGCGCCGACGAGCTGCTGCAGCATTTCGCCCTCGACAACCGCACGCCGGTGCGGGTGCTGAGCGGCGGCCAGAAGCAACGGTTGGCGATCGCGCGCACGCTCGCGCACGACCCCGAGTTCCTGATCTACGACGAGCCGACCACTGGGCTCGATCCGCAGAACACGCAGTCGGTGGTGCGCTGGATCAAGCAGACGCACGAGGAGCTGCGCAAGACCACGCTGATCGTGACGCACGATCACGCGAACGTGATCGAGCTCGCGGACCGGGTGATCCTGCTCGATCCCACCACGCGCTCGCTGCGCGAGATCGCGAAGCACACGGTGGCGGCGGCGATGCGCGCGCCGCAGCCCATCGCCGTCACACCGTTACTCGCCGGCGTGCGCACCGGACTGGCGCGGCGGTTCTTCGAGGGCACGGCGAGCACGCTGACGGCGGCGCTCAGCTACCTCGCGCACCTGCTGCCGCGATTCCCGAGCCTGCGCTGGGGCGCGCACTTCCTCGGCTACTACCTCAAGCTGCTCGTCTATCCGTCGTCGCTCGCCTACATGGCGACGGCCGGACTGATCCTCGGGTTCGTGGCGACCTACTTCACGTTCTTGCATCTGCCGCATCGCCTGTACACCGAGCCGCTGCTCATCGACGAGATTCTCGCCGGACTCGGCTACCTGAGCTACCGGGTGCTCGCGCCGGTGCTCGCCACGCTGCTGATCGCGGCGCGCTGCGGTGCGGCAATCGCATCGGACATCGGCAACCGCGTGTATGCGCGGCAGGTCGATGCGCTGCGCTCGTTCGCGATCGAGCCGGGGCGCTATCTGCTCACTTGCGTGGCGCTCGGCTTCCTGGTCGCCATGCCGGTCCTGGCCGCGACCCTGTACGTGGTCAACCGCTACACGAGCATGCTCGTGTTCGTCGCGACGCACCCGGATCAGTCGCCGTTCTTCTGGGACGTGAACTACCATCGCTTGCTGCGCACCGGCGCCGGCAGCACGTTCGTCGGCACGTGGTGGGTGCTCGCCAAGACCGAGGTGTGCGGCGCCGGCATCGGCGCGATCGCATACTTTCGCGCGCTCCGGCCGAAGCGCTCGGGCGCCGAGATCAGCGCGGCGGTCACGACCACGATCATCTGGGCCACGCTATTCGTGCTGGCCACGCACTTCGGGTTCGCGTTCGTGGAGTTCTGACGGCGCCGAACAGCTGGCGCACGATGCGCCGCCGGTCACTTCAGCGCGGCATAGACGCGGTGCACGTCCTCGTGATCGTGGATGGCGTGCAGGAAATCGGCCACTTCCTTGTGCTGGTCGGGCGGCAGATCCACCTCGTTCTTGGCGAGGTAGCGCATCTCGAACGCGGTCACGGTCCAGCCGTTCTTGGCGAGGTACTTCGACACCGCATCGAGATCGGTGCGCTCGCAGATGAAGCGCGCACCGAGCTGCCCCTCGGCCACCTCCTCCTTCTCGAGCGCCTCGACGTTCTGCGCGCCGGCCTCGATCGCCACCGCTTCGATGTCCTGATCCGGATTCGAGTGTGTCGCCTCCACCACCCCGACGTGATCGAACATCCAGGTCACGCTGCCCGGCGCGCCGATCTGCCCCTTCTTGAACAGCACGCGCACCTCGGATGCGGTGCGGTGCTTGTTGTCGGTGAGGCACTCGACGATGACCGGCACCTTGTGCGGCGCGAACCCTTCGTAGGTGATCAGCTCGTAATGGACCTGCTCGTCACCGATGCCGGCGCCCTTCTTGATCGCGCGCTCGATGGTGTCGCGCGGCACGGAGTTCTTGCGTGCGCTCTCGATGGCCGCGGCCAGCCGCGCGTTGGTGGCGGGATTCGGGTCGCCCGAGCGCGCTGCAACCTGCACTTCCTTGACCATCTTCGAGATCAACGCACCGCGCTTGTTGGCGTTCGCGACGCGACCAGCGTGCATCCATTGCCGACCCATGGGAATCCTCGCGAGCGGGGAGAGCAGTTCTGACTGCCGGTTTATCAAGCGGCGGGGAATCCTGCAAGGACAAGATCCACGCCGCGGGCGCGCATCACCGGACGATGGTCACCGGGCACGATGCGTGATGCAGCACCTTCTGCGCGACACCCCCCATCAAGATCTGGCTGAAGCGTGATCGGCCGCGCGTTCCCATGATGACGTGGTCGTAACGGCCGCGTGCGACCAGATTGCAGATCTCCTCGGCGGGATCGCCGAATGCGACCTCTTGCTCGTACTCGACGCCGCGCTCGCGGAACGATTCGCCAGCGGCAGCGAAGATCTCCGCGGCCAGATGCACCTTGGCCTCGTCGGCTTCCTCGCGCGACAGCGCCTCGATGCCAAGCTCGGTGTAGCCGCCGGAATTGTGCACCCACAGCAGCGTCACGCGCGCGCCGGTGTTGCTCGCCAGCTCGGCCGCCCAGCGCGCGGCGCGAAGCGCGGACTGCGAACCATCGACCGGGACGAGCACGCGATGAGCCATGGGATGCGCTTGCCGTGAGACTCGAAGCAGCGGTGCGGCACCTGCCGACCGCAAGCTCTAGATTCAGCTGCCGGGCCGCGCTTGTCAACCGCGTAGCGGATCGCGCGGCGGCTCACTCGCCGAACAGCAGCCCCTGACGCCCGGCCGGCGCTGAGCCCGAGCCTCGCGGTCGCGCCGCGAGCATGCGCAGCGCCCGCTCCGGGAACGCCTTCAAGCCGAGCTCCTCGCACAGCTCGGTCAGCTCGCGCGCGCGCGGCCCGCAGTAGGTGAGGTCGCCGCACGTGACCGGCACATCGGTGCGCGCGCGCGCCAGCTCACGCGAGCAGAGCGCGCGGCCGCGATGCTCGCGCCACGATCGGACGAGCTTGTCGGCGCCGCGCACCACGCCGCGCAGCGGCTCGACCTCGGTGGGAATCTGATCGAGCGTGGCGAACGCGTTCAGCACGGCCGCCGCGGTCTTCTTGCCGAAGCCGGGAACGCTCGGGATGTTGTCGATCTGATCGCCGATCAGACCGAACAGGTCCGCGAGCTGATGCGGCCACACTCCCCAGCGCGCGCGCACGTCGTCGACGCCCGCCACCACGCCGCTGGCGAGATCGAGCAAGGAGACGCCATCTTGCACCAGCTGACCGAGGTCCTTGTCGCTCGAGCACACCACCACCGGCCGGTGCTGCTGCACCAGCCGATGCGTGAGCGTCGCGATCACGTCGTCGGCTTCGAAATCGGCTTGCTTGAAGGTGGTCACACCGAGCGCGCACAAGAGCCGCTCGCACCAGCCGAACTGGCGCAGCAGCTCCGGCGCCGCAGCCTCGCGGTTCGCCTTGTAGGCCGGATCGAGCGCCTGCCGGAACGATTGCTTCACGTCGGCGTCGAGTGCAACCGCCACCGCGGCCGGCTGCCGCTCGCGCAAGAACTTCACCAGGATGTTGCCGAAGCCGAGCACTGCCTGGCACGGCTCGCCGCGCGGCGTCTTGATCGCCGCGAGCGCGAACTGGGCGCGGTAGATATAGGAGTGCCCATCGATCAGGAACACGGCATCGGCTGGCAGTGCGCCTGGCACGCAACCTCCTCGTCACAATTCGCTCGGCACAATTCGCCCGACCGCGCGCCCCCAGACGAAAACAGGAACGCCCGCTGCGGCGCTCCTGATTCCATGGTGAGCGCCGGCGGCGCTCTCGCCTTCGTGATGAGCGCCGGCGGCGCTCTCGCCTTCGTGATGAGCGCCGGCGGCGCTCGGATGCTGAGCGAGGGTGACGGGATTTGAACCCGCGACCTTCGGCGTGACAGGCCGACGCTCTAAACCGCTGAGCTACACCCCCCAATCGAACCCTTGCTGGCGGGCCAAAGGGTGAGGCAGCTTAGCCGAAATGTGGGCGAGATCAAGGGGCTCTTCCGCCGCCTTCGGTCTCCGTGGCACACATCGCGCACGCCAGCCGCGGGACGAAGAAATGCCTCGTGCCACTCGCCCGGACGCGTAAGATGAGCCGGCCTTTGGGCGAATAGCTCAGTTGGCTAGAGCAGTCGCCTTACAAGCGACAGGCCACAGGTTCGAGTCCTGTTTCGCCCATCATCCCATCATGCTGCTGCTCTCCCGACTCTCGTTGCAGGTGCCTGACGCGTCGCGCAAGGCGGGCTCCACCGCCTACATCGCCGGCGGGGTACGCATCGTTGCCGGCTCGGATCGCGACGTGCTCGCGACCGTGGCCATGGACGGCCGCACCGCGCGGGTCACGATCCAGGTCGAGCCGCCTGACATCTGCGTGTCGTGCAGCAGCTGCCTGGCCTCGCCCGCGGCCTGCTTGCACGTGTGGGCGGCGCTGCTCGCGGCGATGGAGACCGGCAACCTGTCGGCCTCCGATCCGATCACCGCGCCGCGCTTGGTGATCCGCCGGTCGGGCGCGAGCGCTCCGCATGCCGCAGCGCGATCGCCCACGGCGCCATGGCAGTCGGTGCTGCGTGACGTGTGCGAGAGCCTCGCGCCAGTGCCGCACCACGCCGGTTCAGAGCACGAGTGGGCGCATCGCGAGATCCTGTTCGTGATCGATGTCGCGCGATCGCAGCGCGAGCAGGCACTGGCGCTCGAGCTGATGCGCCGCGAGCGCAAGCAGAACGGTGACTGGGGCAAGGCCAAGCCGTTCCGGCTCACCGCCGGCGGGCTGAGCGAGCTGCCGGACCCCACCGATCGCGAAGTGCTCACGCTGCTGCGCGGCGCGACGCGTTCGCACTCGAGCCATCATTACGGCTATCGCTCGCGGTTCGACGAGATCGAGGCGCACTACCTCCTGGCGCCGGCGAGCCTGGCGGTGATCGTGCCGCGCATCTGCGCGAGCGGCAGATGCCATCTGCGATCCGCGGCCGGCGAGCTGTCGGCGCGGGCGCTCACGCTCGACCAGGGCGCGCCGTGGGAGCTCGTGCTGCAGGTCGCGCGCCCGCTTGGCAGCGGCGACTACGGCATGACCGGCGGCCTGCGGCGCGATCGCGAATCCATGGATCTGAAGGAGCCGCTGCTGCTGCTCGACGGCGGGTTCCTGTTCACGGGCGAGAACGCGGCCCGCTTCGCCGGCGCCGGCGCGTTTCCGTGGAACGTCAAGCTGCGGCGCAAACGCGCGATCCTCGTGCCGGACAGCGGCCACGAGATCCTGGTCGCCGAGCTGTACCGCACGCCGCAGCTGCCCTCGCTCGACCTGCCGAGCGAGCTCGCGCTCGAGCAGGTGGCGCCGGAGCCGCAGCCGCTGTTGACGGTGAAGCGCCCCGACGGCGGGCAGCCCGGCCGGCTGCTGGCCGAGCTGTGGTTTTGCTACGACGGCGAGCGCGTCGCGGCGAGCCATCCCGCCGCGAACATCTTGCAGCGCGAGCGGCGCCGCGTGCTGGCGCGCGATGCGAGCAAGGAGGCGGCGGCCAGAGCGGAGCTCGATCCGCTCGGCTTCCTGCCGGCGCGCGATGCGCCGCTGGCGCTGCCGGCGCACAAGCTGCCGGCGGCGGTGAGCGCACTGGTTCGTGCCGGCTGGCGGGTCGAGGCGCAGGGCAAGCTCTACCGCTCGGCAAGCGCGCTGCAGCTCGAGGTCACGTCCGGCATCGATTGGTTCGAGCTGCGCGGCCAGGCGCGGTTCGACGGTCTCGAGGTCGCGCTGCCGCGCCTGCTGCGCGCGCTGAAGCGCGGCGAGAACACGGTGGTGCTCGACGACGGCACGCTCGGCATCTTGCCCGAGGAGTGGATGCAGCGCTACGGCATGCTCGCCGATCTCGGCGAGAGCGAGCCGGATCACGTGCGGTTCGCGCGCTCGCAGGTGGGGTTCCTCGACGCCCTCGTGGCGTCGCTGCCCGAGGCGCAGGTCGACGAGGTGTTCGCGCGCGCGCGTGCGGAGCTGCGTTCGTTCCAGGGCGTGGAGCCGCTCGACCCGCCGGCGGGATTCAATGGCAGCCTGCGGCCCTATCAGCGCGAAGGGCTCGGCTGGCTGCGCTTCCTGCGGCAGTTCGGATTCGGCGGCTGCCTCGCCGATGACATGGGCCTGGGCAAGACCGTGCAGCTCCTGGCGTTGCTCGAGATGTGCGGCGCGCCGAGCACGCGCAGCGGGCGCGGTCAAGTTGCCGTCCCTGGTGGTGGTGCCCTGCCTGCTCGTGTTCAACTGGAGCAGGAGGCGGCGCGCTTCACGCCCGCCCTGCGCATCCTCGACCACACCGGCGTCGAGCGCGAGCGCAGCGCGACCACGTTCGCGCGCTACGACGTGGTGATCACCACCTATGGCACGCTGCGCCGCGACGCGCCGCTGTTCGCGTCGGTGCCGTTCGACTACTGCGTGCTCGACGAAGCGCAAGCCATCAAGAATGCGACCACCGACTCGGCCAAGGCCGTACGCCTGGTCCCGGCGCGGCATCGCCTCGCGCTCACCGGCACGCCGGTCGAGAATCATCTGGGCGAGCTGTGGAGCTTGTTCGAGTTCTTGAACCCCGGCATGCTGGGACGCGCCAGCGCCTTCCCGCTCGGGCTCGGTGCGCGCCACCCGCAAGGCGGGTCGCGCGAGCTGCTGGCGCGCGCGCTGCGGCCGTTCTTGCTGCGACGTACCAAGCAGCAAGTGGAGCGCGACCTGCCGCCGAAGCTCGAGGAGACCATCTGGTGCGAGCTCGAGCCACGCCAGCGCGAGCTGTACGACGAGCTGAAGCAGCACTATCGCCAGTCGTTGCTCGAACGCGTGCGGCGCGAGGGCATGGCACAGTCGCGCATCCACGTGCTCGAGGCGCTGCTGCGGTTGCGCCAGGCCGCGTGTCATCCGGGCTTGCTCGACGCAGCGCGCAAGGACGACGCGAGCGCCAAGCTCGACGCGCTGCTGCCGCGGCTGCGCGAGGTGATCGAGGAGGGCCACAAGGCGCTCGTGTTCTCGCAGTTCACCAGCCTGCTCGCCATCGTCCGCAAGCGCCTGATCAGGAGCGCCTCGCCTACGCGTACCTGGATGGCCACACGCGCGATCGCCAGGCCGTGGTCGAGCGCTTCCAGGGCGACGCCACCGTGCCGCTGTTCCTGATCAGCCTGAAGGCAGGCGGCATCGGCCTGAACCTGACGGCCGCCGAGTACGTGTTCCTGCTCGATCCCTGGTGGAACCCGGCAGTCGAAGCGCAGGCGATCGACCGCACGCACCGCATCGGCCAGACGCGTCACGTGTTCGCCTACCGCTTGATCGCGCGCGACACGGTCGAGGAGAAGGTGGTCGAGCTGCAAAAGGAGAAGCGCGACCTCGCCGACGCGATCATCACGGAGAGCAACAGCCTGATCCGCGACCTCGGCAAGGAAGAGCTCGAGATGTTGCTCGCGTGAAGGGACAGTCTAGACTGTCCCTCCCGCAATGAAACATCCAGGGGCAACTCAGCTGTTCGCGCTGTTCGCGCTGGGACACGTGGCGGTGTGGACGGCGCTGCCGACGGCGCTGCGCCACGTGACGGCGATGGACGCCACCGAGGCGGCGGCGTGGGGACGGCGCCTGATCCTGGGCTACCCGCGCAATCCGTGGCTGAGCGCGTGGCTGGCACGTGGCGCGCTCACGCTCGGCGGCGGCCGCGACGGCGCGCTGTACCTCCTGTCGCAGCTGTGCGTGTTGCTGGCGATGTGGTGCGTGTTCCGACTCGGCACTCGCCTGGTGGGCGCGTGGCACGCGCTGGTCGCGGTCGTGATCCTGGCCGGCGTGCAGTACTTCTCGATCGCGGCGATCGACTTCAACGACAACGTCTTGCAGCTGGCGCTGTGGCCGGCGGCGGCCTGGGCGTTCCACGTGGCGCTCGCGACCGAGCGCGTGCGCGCGTGGCTGCTCACCGGATTGCTGTGCGGCCTGGCGCTGATGGCCAAGTACTCATCGGCGCTCCTGTTGCTCGCGATGCTCGCGTTCCTCGCCGCCGATCGCACCGCGCGCGCGAGCCTCGCGCGGCGCGGGTTCCTCGCGTGCATCGCCGCGCTCGCCGCGGTCGCAGCACCGCATCTGCTGTGGCTGGCGCGGCACGACTTCATCACCGTGCGCTACCTGTTCGAGCGCATCGACAGCTTCTCGGCGCCGTGGTGGCAAGAACACGCCGGCTACGCCGCAAAGTTCTTGCTCAACCAGCTGCTCACCTTGGCGCCGGCAGCGATCCTGCTCGCCACGCTGTTCGCGCGCGCGTCGGACAGCACGCTCGCGCCGGCGTCGTCACCGTCGCCGTTCGATCGGCGCCTGCTCGGCTGGCTCTTCATGCTGCCGCTGGCAGTCACGGCGACGATCTCGATCGTGACCGGCTGGAACCTGCGCACGATGTGGGGCATGCCGCTCGCGTCGCTCGCCAGCCTGTGGCTGGTGTGCTGGTTCCCGGTGCGGCTCACGGCGCGCAGCATGCGCCGCCTCGTGATCCTCGCGAGCGGCGCGGTCCTGCTCGTGGGCGGCGGCTACGCGCTGGCGATGACGCGGCCCGGGGCGATCCGCAGCGCCAACCTGCCGCTGCTCGAGGTGGCGCGCGACGTCACGCGCCTGTGGCGCGAGCGCAACCACACGCCGCTCGCCTACGTCGGCGGCGAACGCCTGATCGCGAGCTACGTCGCCCGCTACCGCCGGACCAGCCGGCCGCGTTCTTCGACTTCGACGCGGCGCGCAGTCCGTGGCTCACCGAAGCCGAGGTGCGCGCGCGGCGCCGCGTTCTTGCAGTTCGTCAACTACCATGACGGCAGCGCAACGTTCGCGGCCGAGCTGCGGCGGCGCTTCCCCACGCTCGAGATCGAGCCGATCCGCGCCTATCCCTGGTACCGCGCCGACCGCGACCAGGAGCCATTGCAGGTGCTGATCGGCCTGCTGCCGCCGGCTCGCCATGCGAGCGCGCCGCGGGCGTTGTTCGACGGCGTTTCGCTCGCGGATGGCGCGCGACCGAGTTCGCCGGCAAGGGCGAGGTGTGCGTGCGCGACGGCGCCATCGTGCTCGGCATGGGCGGTGATCTCACCGGCGTCAACTACCGGCGCGGGCCGCGCTGCGACTACGAGGTGTCGCTGGAGGCGATGCGCTGCGACGGGCATGACTTCTTCTGCGGCCTGACGTTCCCGATCGGCGATGCGTGCTGCAGCTTGATCGTCGGCGGCTGGTCCGGACCGGTCGTGGGGCTGTCGTGCATCGATGGTCGCGATGCTGCCGAGAACTCGACCACCAGGTATCGGAAGTTCGAGTCCGATCGCTGGTACCGGGTGCGCCTGCGCGTCACCGCAGCGCGCATCGAAGCATGGATCGACAACGAGCCGTTCGTGAACCTCGCCACCGAAGGTCATCAACTGGCCGTGCGCGCCGAGGTGATCGCATCGCAGCCGTTCGGCATCGCCTCGTGGCGCACGACCGCCCGCGTACGCAACATCGAGCTCTGCACGCTGCCGCGTTGATCATCGCGCGTGCTCAGTTGCGCGGCGCGCGCCTCGATCCGTGCCGATGCAGGAGCTGCAGCTGGTAGTCGATCTCGCGCGCGTCGCCCGTCTGGTGCGATTGATGGCCTGCAGCTCGGCGATGGCTTGCTCGAACGGCGCCGGCTCGCTCGCCAGGAACTGCACCACGTACGCACCCTGTCGGTGGCGATCGGCCCGATCAGATCGCCCGGCCTGGGCGCGCCGTGCAGGTCTGGCCTCGAGGGCGCCGCCGAAGAGGGTCTCCTGGTAGCGCGGCAGGTCGCCGCCGGACTCCTTCAGGTCGTCGACCCAGCCGTCGATGCGCGGGATGTAGTCGGCATCGGACAGCTCGCCGACCAGCGCGGCAAAGCTCGTGTCGCCGGCGCGCGCCCGCGCGAGGAACTGCTCGGCGCGCTCTTGCACCCTGACATCGAGCTCGCGCAGCACACCGGGTTGCTGGTTGCGCGCCGGATCGAGATCCTTGAACTTGTCGAAGAACGCAACCCGCAGATGCGTGCGCCTGGCGCGCTTGCCGAACTCGATCTCGTGCAGCTGGCGCAGCACGCGCTCGTCGTCGGCTCGCGTCAGCAAGAGCAGCCGATTCGCGAGCAGCTCGACCTCGAGCGCCGGCAGGCGCCGCAGGCGATAGCCCTGGCGATCGATGCCGCCAGCCTTGAGCTCGGCGAGGAAGCTCGCCTCGCGGCCGCCGAAGCGCATGCGCACGTTGTTGTTCCAGTCCTCGTCGGCCGCCCGGGCGAGGTCTTGCTCGGTGATGTGCACGCCGCGCTTGACCGCTTCCTGGCGCAGGACCTTGAGCGTGAGGAACTCGTCGACGAACTGCCAGCCGTGCGCGCGCTGCAGCCACTCGCCGTATTCGCTCGCCGACACGACCTCGCCGTTCACGCGCGCGATCGCCCCGCCGGGCAACGGCACGTCCTGAGCCAGGAGCGCGCCACCAAGGAGTGCGAGATGTTTCATGGCAAGAGGGACAGTCTACGCTGTCCCTAGACATCGCCGAGATGCAGCTCGGCGGCGTGGGTGGCGGCCAGGCCGTGGGCGGCGCCAGGGTCGAGGATCAGCGCTTGCAGGTAGGCGGTGACGCCGAGGAAGCTCGGGTCGTACGGCAGCGCGAACGCGAGCTCGTCGTGGCCGTAGCCCGGAAACGGCAGGCCATCGAGCGTGAGCGGGCCGAACAGGCTCCACGGGAAGCCGATGTGCACCGGGCAGCCGAGCAGCGACACCTCGCCCGGGTTGACGCCGACGACGAGGAAGTAGCTCAGCCCACCGGTGCTGTTGCCGATGGCGATGCTCTGCGTCGCGCCGATGATCGGCGCCGATGCGATCAGATCGGGCACCAGCCCGACGCTGCCCGGGAACCCGGGCTCGATGTAGCTCACCGTCGCCGGCGTGAACGCGAAGCGGCCGATGTAGGTCGACCAGCCGAACGAGCGCGCGAACTCGCCCACGCCCCAGAATGCCCAGTCGTTCTCGGGGTCGACGGCGATGTCGAAGTAGTCTCCCCAGCGGCCGCTGTAGCCGGCCTCTCCCGCCTTCAGCTCGCGCGCCGGCTGCATGGTGCCGGGCGGGTCCGACGGCTCGCGCCGCGCGTACCACACGCTCGGATACTCGCTCGCCCCACCGCGCGCCATCACCATGCCGATGTCGCCGGCAGCGTTGCGCGCGATCGCCGGGAACCAGCTGAACACGTCGCTGCCCAGGTCCACCTCGCCCTGCTGCCGTGCGGCCACGCTGCCGCCCATCGGCCACGATCCCACCGAGAACTCGTACCACCGCGCCAGCGTCTTGCCGTTCAAGCCGACACCGTGGCCGGTGTAGAGCATGCGGTTGCGGAAATACGCGTTGATCAAGCGGCCATCGAGCGCGTCCACGGTGCCGCCGCCCAGCACCGGCACACCGGGCGGATAGCCGAACGCGTTCACGGTGGCGCTCGTGGTCCACAGCACCGGCGCGGTGGTGGGATCGGTGATCGCCTGGATCTTGATCTCGGTGCCGCTCTGCACGCTGACGAAGTACGCGGCAAGCCAGCTGTCGTGCACGTGCGCAACCTGCGTCGACGCCGCACCTGGATCCCACATGTCGAAGTACACTGCCGGCTGGCCGCTCAGCACCGCGGTCTTCGGGATGATGCGGTACTTGGTGCCGGCGAAGCCGCCGGCGAACCCGAACAGGTTGCCGGTGACGTAGATCGCATCCTTGTCGACGCCGAGCCCCGGATAATCCACCCAGAACGGCGCACCGTACGCAGAGGTCACGGCGTCGGTGCGATACTTGTACCAGACGCCGTTGGGATCACTGTCGTCGGAGACGGCGAACGTGATCCACGCCTCCTGATCGTACACCTCGAGCGCGAGCACGATGAAGCGCCCCGCGTGCTCGTCGTAGATGCACTTCGGATCGAACGTGAACCAGCGCCCGCCGACATCCTCGAAGAAGCCCGGGCTGCCCGAGTCGTCGAGGTTCTGCGCGAACTGCAAGGTGCCATCCTTGGTCCACCAGGCAATGCGCATGTTGACCGTCTCGAGCACGTGATTGGGTCCCACCGCGAGCGTCGGGTCGGGCGGCGCCCACACCGTCTGCTCGATGCCGATGAACCCGCCGTACTGCTTCGGCCGCGGCTTGAAGCCGCGCTCGAGCCCGGCGATCGGCGGTGTCGGGTGCACCGGGATGATGCGCGGCTGCGGGTCGCTCGGCAAGGTCGCGATCTGCGGCCTCGAGTCGTAGCTCGACGAGATGGTGGCGAACGCTCGGCCCACGGAGTAGTCGGTGATGCGCTCGTCGGCCCAGGCGACGCGGGCAGCCGAGCACCACGACAACGATCAGGGATTGCATGGCAAGCTGACCTCGATGACAGGGGGACGGTCGTTGGTCGAGCGCGCGATTGTAATCGAATGCCGCGCGCGCAACATCCTGCGAGCTTGCTTCAGGGACCGGCGCCGACCACGCGCAAGCCGATCGTGATGCTGGCTTGCGCGGGTGGGCTCGAGCTGCGGCGCGCGCAGCGTGTGCTCGAGCGCGGGCTCGCCCATGAGCCGCCGCGAATGCTGCGGTGCGCACCAGTCGCCGGTCCCTGCGGATCCTCGCGCACCGCACGGCGGTACAGCAGGTCGTCGTACCAGTCCGAGGTCCACTCCCAGACGTTGCCGGCAAGCTGCAGAGCGCCGCACCAGCTCGTGCCGCCTTGGTACTCTGCCACGGCGACGGTGCAGTTGTGCCCCGACTCCTGACAGTTGAGGCGCGCGACATCCCACTGCTCGCCCCACGGGAACAGCGTCGATGCCGGACCGCGCGCCGCGTATTCCCACTCCGCCTCGGTCGGCAGGCGACCGCCCCGCCAGCGCGCGTACGCCTCCGCCTCGTACCAAGTCACGCACACGCGCGGCTGGGCGGCGCCGGCAAACTCGCGCCGCACTCACCAGGCGCGGTGCGGCCGCGCTTCCATCTGCCGCCCTTCTCCTGGAAGTCGAGCCACGCCCAGCCTTCGTCCGACCACAGCTCACGCCGCAGGTAGCCCTGGTCCAGCGCGAACTGCGCGAACGCCGCGTTGCTCACCTCGCAGCGGTCGATCCAGAAGCCATGCGACACGTGCACGTCGTGCTGCGGCGTCTCGTGCCAGTCCGCGCGCCGGTCGGGGTCGAAGTCGGTGCCGCAGCGAAACCAGCCAGCGCACACCCACACCTGCTCGACGCCCTTCGCGTCGACGCGCAAGCTGCCGGCAGCGAGCGGCCCGCGCTGCCACTCCGCCGCTGGCGGTATGGCGCTCGGCAGCGGCGGCAGGTAGCTGCTGAGCGAGGCGACGTACAGCCCGACGCCGCCCAGCACGATCAGACCGACCACCAGCGTGCGCGGGCGACCCATGCGTCACATGCCCGACCTTGGCGACGGCGCGCCGGCGACCGGCACCACGCGCCGCAGCTCGATGAGCGCGCGCGCCACCAGGAACAGCGCGAGCACGACCAGCGCGAGCGCGCAGATCGCGTTCACGCGTTCGGTTCCCCAGCCGTGCGCCGCCTGCCAGTTCTTCACCACCAGCATGCTGAGCGCATACAGCGTCACGACCAGCACGAACAGCATGGGCAGGAGCGTGAAGCGGATGCGCCGACCGGAGCGCGCGAGCCACACCGATATGATCAGCAGCGACAGCGCCGCGAGCAGCTGGTTCGACGCGCCGAACAGCTTCCAGAACTGCAGGTAGGAGCCTTCCTTGGCGACGATCAGGAAGTACGCCGGCGGCGCCATGGTCACGAGCGTCGCCAGGATCGAGCCAGCGGCACCCCGCCACTGGAACAGCTCCTGGATGATGTAGCGTCCCAGGCGGGTGCACACGTCGAGCGTGTCGAACACGAAGGTCGAGAACGCCATCGCTCCGAACGTGATCGCGAACGGCAGGTTGTCGGCGCCGATCAACAGCGTGAGGAAGCGGCCGATGCCGTTGCCGTAGATGGTGCCGGGCTTGAGCCCCTCGAGCTCGCCGGGCGCGACGATCATCACGGTGACGAGCGCGATCAGCGCGACGAATCCTTCCCCGAGCATTGCCCCGTAGCCGACCGGCCGCAGATGCGACTCGCGATCGATCTGCTTCGAGGTCGTGCCGGAGCACACCAGACCGTGAAAGCCGGAGCAGGCGCCGCAGGCGATGGTGACGAACAAGAACGGGAACAGCTGGCCGTCGACGCCGCCGACGTCCCACCGGTTGAACATCGGCTGCTTGATCTCGTAGCCGCCGAACAGCACGCCGATCATGCCGACCAGGAGCGCCGAGTACAGCACGAACCCGCCGAGGTAGCCGCGCGGCTGCAGCAACGCCCACACCGGGCACACCGATGCCAGCGCGCAGTAGCCGAGGATGATCAGCCCCCAGGTCTTGGTGTCGAACACGAGCCAGTGCGAGATCTTGGTGCCGAAGTACGAGAGCGCGAACGTGGCCGGCACGAACACCGCGGTGAGCAGCCACAGGCGCGGCTTGAACACCTTGGTCACGATCCCCATCACCACCGCGAGCACCAGATACATCACGCTCGCAGCCGCCACCGCACCGCCGGCATGGAATTGTGCGCCGACCCTCTCCAGCTCCTCGCTGCCGGCGACGAACGTGCCAGCGGTGATGTCGGCGAACGCCACGATCACGTACACGAGCGCGAGCCAGATGAACGCCAGCATCGCCCGGCCGGCCTTCGAGCCGAGCTGCTCGCGCGCGATCTCGACCAGGGAGCGCGCGCCGTGGCGCACCGATGCGGTGAGCGTGGCGAAGTCGTGCACGGCGCCGATCAGCACCACGCCGAGCGCGATCCACACCAGGCACGGCAGCCAGCCGAACGCGCGGCACGCCATGATCGGACCGGCGATCGGCCCCGCCGCTGCGATCGCGGAGAAGTGCTGCGCAAACAGGTAGAACGGCCGCGTCGGCACGAAATCGACGCCGTCGTTGACGGCGTGCGCCGGCGTGGTGCGCGTGTCGTCGACGGCGAGCTCGCGGGCGATGCGCCTGGCGTAGAAGTGATAGCCGACGAACAGCAGGAGCAGGAAGCCGACGGCGAGAGCGGTTAGCGACATGAAGAGATGGGCGAACAGAATCTGGGAATCGGGCTGCGACCGTGCGATAGTCTAGCTCGAAGTCGTCACCAAGCCAGCAGCTGCGCGGGCAGATCACAGCCCATGATCCATCTGATGAGCGCCATGGCATTGCTGTCCTCGCCAGCCACCGACTGGCCGCACACGATCGTGATCGCTGCCGACGCGCCGGCGGCGATCCGCGCCGGCGCCGATCTGCTCGCCGAGCAGCTGGGCGCCTCGCTCGAGCGGCAGTTCGAGGTGGGCACCGACGCTCGGGATGCCGCGATCTTCGTTGGCCGCAGCGCGGCGCTCGACGCGCGGCACCCGCGTCGCGACTGGGCCGCACTCGGCGCCGAGGGGTCCTGTGCTGCAGACCGTCGGCCACGATCTCGTGGTCGCCGGCAGCAGCCCGCGCGCCAGTCTCTACGCGGCGCACGCGCTGCTCGAGCAGCTCGGCCGCCGGGTGCTCAGCGCGCGCTGCGTGCTGCCGCTGCCGCGCGCGGTCGCATGGGCCGTCGCTCGAGCGGCGCGACGTGCCACGGCTCGAGTATCGCGAGTGCTACTTCACCGATGCCTTCGCCACCAGCTTCGCGATCGCCAATCGCTTGAATGGCGCGCGGCACGAGCTGTCCGCGAGCGATGGCGGGCACGTCACGTATTCGCACTTCGTGCACACCTTCTACGAGATCGTGCCGCCGGATCGGTACTTCGCCACGCATCCGGAGTACTTCGCGCTGGTCGACGGCGAACGGCGCGGCGAGCATGCTCAGCTCTGCCTCACCAACCCGGCGGTCGTGCAGCTCGCGATCGCCGCCGTACGCAGCTGGATCGCGAGCGATCCCGACGCCGCGATCTTCTCGGTCTCGCAGAACGACTGCCTCAACCCGTGCGCGTGCGATGGCTGCCGCGCCATCGACGACCGCGAGGGCAGCCATGCGGGCAGCTTGCTCGCGTTCGTGAACCAGGTGGCCGCCGCGATCGCCGCCGAGCACCCCGATCGCGCAATCGACACGCTCGCATACCAGTACACGCGCAAGCCGCCGAGGACGCCTTCGACCGCGCGCCAATGTCATCGTGCGCCTGTGCTCGATCGAGTGCTGCTTCAGCCATCCGCTCGAGACCTGTCCCAGGAACGCGGCGTTTCGCGATGACCTCCTGGCGTGGTCCAAGCTCACCGATCGGCTGTACGTGTGGGACTACGTCACCAACTTCGCGCACTACTTGATGCCGCTGCCCAACGTGTCGGTGCTGGTGCCCAACATCAGGTTCCTCGCCGATCACGGCGTGCGGGGCCTGTTCGAGGAAGGCAATTACTCGTCCGGCGGGCGGGGCGAGATGAACGAGCTGAAAGCGTACCTGATCGCGCGCGCCTTGTGGGATCCAGGGATCGATGCGCGCGCGGTGCGTGATGAGTTCGTGCGCGGCTACTTCGGCAGCGCGGCCGCACCGATCGGGCGCTGGCTCGACCAGCTCGATCGGCTGGCGCAGGACCCGTCCGCACACGCGTTCATCTACGATCCGCCGACCGCCAAGTACCTGAGCGACGAGACGCTGCAGCTCGGCGCGGCGTGCTTCGCGGAAGCGCTCGCGCAGGCCGCGAGCGAGGTCGAGAAGATCCGCGTGCGCGAGGCTGCGCTGGCGCTGCGCTACGTGCAGCTGCAGCGCGCCGGCGATGGCGAGCGGGCCGCGCTCGGCGACGCATTCGTCTTGAAGCGCGCGCGCTCGGCGTGACCGAGGTCGGCGAGGGACGCCTGCTCGCGTCGCTGACGAAGCAATAGGTGAGGAGCCGCCACGTGCAGGGTCTTGTGGTGCGTCGTCATCGCCTCGCTGGCCCAGGTCGAGCCGGCATGGCGGAAGCTTGCCGTGGTGTCGCCGAGCGGTCACAAGGAAGGCACCGGTTCCTACGTGGTCGACGATCGCGCGAGCGTGCGCTGGACGCGGCCGCCGGTGGTCGACGATGCGCACGTGGCCACCGGCCGCAAGTCCGCGAACGTCGCGCTGGTGATCTACAACCCGGTGCTCGAGATCGTCGGCGGCAAGACGTTGATCCAGCACCTGAACGCGCACGATCCGGTGGAATACAGTCACATCCTCGCCAGCGTGATTCGCGAGGCGAGCTGGGGCTACGTCAACTACGAGATCACCGACGTGATCGAGATCGACGGCTACCCGATCAAGGTCGACGGGTTTCGCTACGACGACGCCTCGTTCCTCGAGGTGCGCCGCACCCAGGACTGGCAGCCAGCGACCATCTCCTATCGCCGGGTGCTCGAGGAGAACCACCTGCTCGAGCGCGTCCAGCGTGGCACGCTGCACGAGGTGTGGTTGTGGGGCGCCGGCGGCATGCACTTCGACGAGTTCGCGATGTACATCCCGAATCGCTACGCGCGCTTCGGCCCCACCGACAATCCATGGCTGTACCGTCCGTACGACATCCCCGCCGAATGCGGCCGCACGCTCTGGATGATGGGGTTCAACTACGAGGTCGGTGCCGACAACATGATTCACAGCTACACGCATCGCGTGGAGAGCATGGCGGCGCTGCAGTTCGGCGAGGGCATCTGGGATCCCAAGACGCGGCGCGATGCGTGGAACGTGTTCTCGTGGCTGGAGATGGACCACCCAGGCACGCCGTCGCAGGTGGGCAATTGCCACGTGCCACCCAACGGCCAGGCCGGTTACGACTACAACAATCCTCGCCGGGTGCTGTCGCTCGCCGATGCGTGGGCGCGCTATCCCGACCTCGGCGGCAAGCCGCGCATGATCTCCAGCGACGAGTGGGGCAACAGTCAATTCGGCTACCAGAAGTGGATCCTCGAGCACCTGCCCAAGTTCGAGGGCGCCACGAACGAGGGGTTGAACAACTGGTGGGTATACGTCGCCAACACCGACGAGGACTTGCCTGACTACCGGCCGCCAGCACGCGACCAGCTCCTGCTCCCGTCAGCCTTCGCCAGCCCGAATCGTTGATGCCGCCAGCGCCTGGCGACGATCAGTGGTTCGGGCGCGCGGCAAGGAGGTCGCCGCCGCCGCGAGCCTGGGTCGGCCGTGACGGCGGCGTCCTTCCTGGGAACGTGGACCGGGCTTACTGCGTCCACCTGACCATCACGATGTTGCTCTCCATGCGCTTGCCGCTCCGGGTGCGGCCCACGACCTTGGCCACGTAGGACCGCATGCCGTGCAGGCCGTTGCCCTTGGGAATCTTGAACTTGAAGACGAGCGGCAGGCTCTTGTCGGCGCTGAGCAGCCGCAGCACCTCGGTCGTGCCATCGCTCTTCTCGATGACCAGCACGGCGCTGGCTCCAGCCAGCTCACGGCCGCGCAGCGTGAAGTTCAGGGTCGCTTCCGGGTGCGTGAAGATGGCCGCGGCACCATTGACTTTCAGTTCCCACGCAGGCGGCGCCTGCTTGGCGCCGGCGGCGGCGACGGTGGCGAAACCCATGGACAGGATCAAGGGCGCTACGAGGAATGCCCGCGCAATGCGAACCAGCATGACTATTTCCCTCCCGCGTGCCGGAGACCGGCACGACATCAAATGACATGACACTGCCGCGGACGACTGGCGCATGGTCGCGCCGCAGTCGATCCCGCGCAAAACGCGATGAGCTGGCGGTGTGGTCCGGAAGACGCAGCGCAAGACGGCGGCGGCATTGGCGCCGCACCTCCCACGTCGCGCGTCCCCTTTTCCGAGGATGCTCGATACGACGCTCTCTGTAGGATCGTGCGGCGCCGCGGTCACAACATCTCTGCGCTCACCGGTTCTGACCTCGTCCCACCAGGCCGGCCGCTGCCGCGTCGAGATCGCCGAGCTGCCAGGGCCGCGCGCGCGCCACGAGCGCGAGGTCGAAGTGCGGCCACGCGCCTCCGTTGGCGCCGATCGAGCGCCCGCGCACGATTGACGCGTAGACGCGTTCGCGCGGCCGTGCGATCATGACGCGGCCCCGCTCGAGGAAACACCCATGCGCATGACATCTCTTCTCCTCGCGGCAGCGTTGCTCGCGCTCGCAACGCGCGCGGCGCGCGCCGCGGATTGGTCCGGATTCATCGACAACCAGGGGCAGGTCGATGCGCGCGTGCGCTACTACGCGATCGGCAACGGCGTCACGGCCTACGTGACCGATGACGCCCTGGTGCTCGACCTCGCCGGGGCGGCGACATTGCAACCCGAGCCCGACCAGGCGATGCGGCGGCGGCGCTGCGCGGCGCGGCTCAGCTTCGCGCGAGCGAACGCGGCGCCACGCCTCGAGGCGCGCACGCCGACGCCGGTGCGGCGGCACTTCTTCCTCGGCAACGACCCGGCGCGCTGGCGCACGGACGTGCGCGAATACCAGGAGATCGTCTATCACGACGTCTGGCCGGGAGCCTCGCTCGTGCTGCGTGCTTCCGGCGACGAGCTGCGCTTCGGCCTGCTGCTCGACGCCGGCGTCGACGCAGCGCGCGCGCGTTTGACCTGCGAAGGCGCACGCTTGACGACGCTCGCGAATGGCTCGCTGTGCGTCGCCACGGAGCTGCGCGCGATCGTGCTGCAGCGTGACGACAGCAGCGCGCCGCGGCCCGACCCGATCGAGACCTTCACCGAACCGTCGCTGCTCGCGTGGAGCACGTTCCTCGGCGGCAGCAGCGACGAGATGGCGTGGGGAACGGCGATCGACTCGCACGGCAACGTCCTGGTCACCGGGCTCACGCTGTCATCCCACTTCCCGAGCACGCCCGGCGCGTACGACGAGACCTACAATGGCTTCGGCGATGTGTTCGTCAGCAAGCTCGATGCCGACGGCCGGCAGCTGCTGTGGAGCACGCTGATCGGCGGCAGCGCGAGCAATTTCGACTACGGCTACGCACTCGCGCTCGACGCGAGCGATCAACCGGTGATCACCGGCTACACGTGGTCGAGCGATTTCCCGACCACCGCGGGCGCGTTCGATCGCAAGCACCACGGCCAGACCGACGCATTCGTGAGCAAGCTCGGCGCCAACGGCGATCAGCTCCTGTGGAGCACGTTCCTGGGTGCGAGCGATCAGGACATCGGCTACGCCGTCGCGCTCGATGCCGCCGGCAATCCGGTGGTCGCGGGGCGCACGCTGTCGTTCGATTTTCCAACCACCTCGGGTGCGTTCGATCGCAGCCAGAACGGCGAGGAAGACGGCTTCGTCGCCAAGCTCGATGCTTCGGGCAGCACGCTCGCGTGGAGCACGTTCGTCGGCGGCGGCGTGTTCGACACGTGCCGCGGCGTGACGCTGGCGAGCAACGACGACGCGCTGGTCGTCGGCTACACGGCATCGCTCGACTTCCCGATCACGCCGGGAGCTTTCAGCACCACCTACAACGGCGGCCTGTACGACGTGTTCGCGCTGCGCCTCACGGCAGCGGGCAGCGCGCTCGCCTGGAGCACTTACCTGGGGGGCGAGGACTACGAGTACGGAATCGGCATCGCGCGCGACGCGCAGGACGACGTGGTGATCACCGGGGCCACCGCGTCCACCGGCTTCCCGGTGACGGGTGGCGCGTTCGACACGACGCAGCGGCTTCGACGACGTGTACGTGACCAAGCTCGACGGACAGAGCAGCACGGTCCAGTGGAGCACGTCCGTGGGCGGCAGCACGTTCGGCTACGAGACCGGGTTCGATGTGGCGATCGACGCGGCGGGCGAGGTGCTGGTCGTCGGCTCGACGCCGTCGCCGGACTTTCCCGTCACCGCGGATGCCTTCCAGCACGAGCTCGCGGGCGACGTGGACGCGTTCCTGATCGAGCTGAGCCAGAACGGCAGCCAGCTCGACTGGAGCACGTTCCTCGGCGGGCCGCTCACCGACAATGCCTGGGCGATCGCGCTCGATCGCCGCGGCCATCCGGTCATTGCCGGCAGCACCGGGTCGCGACGGTTCCCGACCACGCGCAATGCCTACGACCGCACCTACGACGGCGGCGATCAGGACGTGTTCGTCAGCAAGTTCGGCGGGCCGCTGCTGCGACGGTGAGCGGCGCGCGGCATGCGGTGTGCTGCGCGGCCGCGTCGGTCTCGCCGCTGAGTCTCCTGGAGACTCGATCGGCCTCGGGCTCATCGCCTGCTTGTGTCCTGAGGATCGCAACCATGCGCAAGTGCCGGGCACGAATCTGGGTCTTGTTGCCGCTGACCACCGTGGCGTCGAGCAGTTGTCTCGCCCCTTCGCAAGGTGAAGCGCCCGCGGCAGAGCCGCCGGTTGCGAGCCCGCCCGCAGGCCAGGCGGTGAACACGCTCGGCGATCCGGCGCTGCTGCGCCGCGAGCTGCTCGCTGCGCTCGACGCCCGCATCGATGCGATCGCCGCGCGCGCGCACCTCGAGGCGCGGCTCGCGCTCGACCAGGTGGTGCCCATTCCCTACCTGGGCGTCGATGCCGATCCGGGCGAGCGCGGGGTGCTGATCAAGGCGGTGTACGCGCTCACCGCGGCGGAGGCGGCGGGGTTGATGCCGGGCGACGTCCTGGCGTCACTCGACGGTGACCGGACCGACTCGAAGGTGACGCTCGGCGCCGCGATCCGCAAGCATCGCGTGGGTGATTCCGTCGAGCTGCGGTTCTTCCGGGGTGGTGAAGCGCGCCAGGCGCGGGCGGTGCTGGCGCCGCGACCCGAGGAAGACGAGGACGAGGACGAGCAGTTCCCGGATCTGCCGCCGCGCGAGGTGTCGAGCACGGGGAGCGTCCAGCTCGGCTTCGAGAACGATGCCGAGGGCACCACGCCGGCCGCGATCGAGGCCGCGCTCGGGGGCCACGGCTTGCCCGCGCGGTTCGTGGTGGTGCGCGACGGCACGGGTCAGGTGCTGCGCCAGGATGCGGCGGACACCACCGGCATCCGTTTCCCGATCGCCGTCGTGCGCGGCTTTCGCGCGGGCGATGTCGTGGCACGCGTGCGATTCCGCTATGCAGGCGGGCGGGTCGACCAGGCGGCCGGCATCGTGCTGCGCTACCAGGACCCGGGCAACTACCTCGTGGCGCGCGCGAATGCAGCCGAGGGCGACCTGCGCATTTTCCGCGTCGCGAACGGGTTGCGCCGCACGCTGCCGGGCGCGATCGGCAAGGGCGCCACCGATGACGACCGCTGGCACACGCTCGAGTTCCGCGCCCGCGGCACGCAGCTCACCGCCACCCTCGACGACACGGTCACCGTCACCGCCGCCGACAGCTACTTCCTCACCGGCGGCGCCGGCCTCTGGACCAAGTCCGACAGCATCACCGACTTCGACGATGTCTCGTTCACGGTGGGACAGTGAACACGGTCCCGCCACAGAAGGAATGCTCATGTGGCTCCTGCTCGCGCTCGTTGCGCAAACGGCGGCGATCGATGCGACGCTCGCTCAACGGTACTTTGCCGAGGCCGAGGCGCTGTCGAAGCAAGATGGCGGCAAGCTCTGGGGGGTGACGCTGTACGGGCCGATGCTCCTCGTCGATGCGAGCTCGGGCGTGGCGGTCGCCAACCAGGCGGATGCCGAGGGCAAGCTCGTCAGGCAGGGCGCAGTGTTCGTGGGCAGTGTGCCCAACGACTTTCCCAGCGCCAACACCGCGACGCGCTGGGCAGGCGTCGCGTGGACCATGATCCTCTGGCCGCTGCCGCTCGACCGCACCGAGCGCGGCGCGCTCATGGTCCACGAGCTGTTCCACCGCGTGCAGGACCAGCTCGGCTTCGCGGGCGGCAACCCGGCAAACGCGCACCTCGACACGCTCGAGGGTCGCTTCCTGCTGCAGCTCGAGTGGCGCGCGCTCCGCGCCGCGCTGACCAGCACCGGTGATTCTCAGCAGGCGGCGCTCGAGGATGCGCTCGTGTTCCGCGCGCGCCGGCGCGAGCTCTACCCCAAGGCAGCCGACGAGGAGCGTTCGCTCGAGCACAACGAAGGCCTCGCCGAGTACACCGGCTTCAAGGTGGGGATCGCCGACGAGGCCCCCGCGCGCGACCTGATGGTGCGCCGTCTGAACGGCGCCCACCTGCGGCCGACGTTCGTGCGCTCGTTCGCGTACGAGACCGGACCCGCGTACGGGCTGCTGCTCGACCAGTGCGATCCCGAGTGGCGCACCAGGCTCGGCACGGCGGCCGACTTCCTCGACATCTTGCAGGCAGCACTCGGCATCGAGCTGCCGGACGATCTCGCCGGCGCGGTGGCGAGCCGCGCCGAGCGTTACGATGGCCACGCGCTGCGCGGCACCGAACAGGAGCGCGACCGCACGCGCCAGGCCCAGCTCGCCGCCTACCGCGCAACGCTCGTGACCGGTGCCGTGCTCGAGCTGCCGCCGAGCGCGGCGATGCAGTACTCGTTCGACCCGAACGAGCTGCTGCCGATGGACGACCTCGGCACGGTCTATCCGCACATCCAGATCACGGACGACTGGGGCTCGCTCGCGGCACAGCGCGGTGCGCTGCTCAGCGCCGATCGCAAGCAGCTGTTCGTCGCGGCGCCGCGCGACCCCGGGCAGCTCGGCGCGAGCGCGAACGGCTGGACCATGTCGCTCGCCCCGGGCTGGCAGCTCGTGCCCGGACCGCGACCCGGCGACCTGCGCGCGGCGCGTCAGTGACCGAGCTCGCGCACGATGTCGGCATGTGCCATCACCACGTCCGGCTGACGTTGCAGCGCCGTGTGATAGCGTCGCGCGAACGCGCTGCCGGTCTCGGACGGGGTGAGCAGCGCACGGGTCGCGGCGAGCAGCGCGCGCGCCTCGTCGCCGGTGAGCGGCTCGAGGGCTTCGAGGCGCTCGTCGATGCGCGCCACGAGCTCGGACAGCGCGCGCAGCCATGCGAACCGACCATCCCCCACCACCAGCTCGAACAGCTGCGCATTCGAGATCCGTCCGTGCGCGCGCTCGTACTCGCGCCGCTCGCCATCGAGCAACGCCTGGTGCAGGCCGAGCAGCTTGGATCGCACGTCACGCACTCTATGGATCACGTGGGTCGCTCGCTGGCAATGACACCGGCGCGCTCACTGCCCGCTCGCGCGCGGCGCTGCCGGTGCCGGCGCGGCGTCGGGAATGTGATTGAGCGTGTAGAACGCGAGCGGGTGAGCCAGCAGCTCGCCGGCCGCGCTGCGCACGCCCGCTGACTCGAGCTCGTGCACGTAACCGGCTCGCAAGCCCGACACGTGCAGCTGCACGTGTCGCTCGGCGACCACCGCCTGCACCACGTTCAGCGTTTGCGTGTCGATCTCCGGGCTGCCGTATTCGGGATGGTACTGGTAGGTGAAGCTCTTGATCGCATAGCTGCGCGGATCCGCCGCGCTCGCACGGTCGACTGGCGCGGTGAACTCGAGCTCGAAGCCGTCGGCGCGCGCGCGCACTGCGAGCATCTCGAACGGCGTCTCGCCGGTGAACACCAGACGCTGCAGCGCCTGCGCCTGGTTGCCGCGCGACGCCCAGCCGCGATTGGTCATGCCGGCGAACAGGCTGCCGTCCGGAGCGAACGCCAGCCGCACCACGCCGCAGTCGAAGCCGGAGCGGAACGAAAAACACGCACCCTGCAGCTCGCCCGCGACACGCTCGAGGAACACGCGCATCACCTCGCTCGTGGTCTGGTCGCCGATGAACAGCTGGTTCATGAACGGACCGAACTTGCCCTGGGTGCGATCGCAGACGATGTCGCTCGCGGACTGGCCCATGCGCCGGTACGGAAACCACACGGCGGGCAACCTGAGCGCGGGCATCGTCTGCTCTGCCTCGCGCATGGTCTTGTCCGCCGGCGGATCGGCCGGTCGCGCCAGCGGCGATCCCGGGAGCGAGCACCAGGCGAGGCTCGCGGGGTGGCCGGCGAACACGCCCGGCTCGAGATGCGTGAGGCGGCACGCGCCGACCCACTCACCCTGATTGTCGGTGCACAGCACGTTGCCCTGCGCATCCATGCCGATCCCGGCCGGCGAGCGCAGCCCGGCGGCCACCGGCACCATGGTGCCGTCGGGCGTCACCTTCACCGCCCAGCCGCGCCACGGCACGGGGCTGGTCATGACGTTGTCGTGCGCGAGGTTGAGCGTGATCCACGCGTTGCCGTCCGCGTCGAACTTCGGACCATAGGCATACTCGTGGTAGTTGCCGCTCAACGACCAGGCATCACACACGGTCGCATAGAGATCGGCGCGGTCGTCGTGATCTTCATCCACCAGGCAGGTCAGCTCGCCGCGCTGCACGACATACATGCGACCGTCCCGCACCGCGAGCCCGAGCGGCTCGTGCAGGCCCGATGCGAACCGCTTGAAGCGCACCGCCGCCGGCGGACCGCACGGATTCTCCACCAGCCATACCTCGCCGCGCCGCGTGCACACCGCCAGCCGCCCATCCGCGAGGAAGTCCATGCCGCCCACCTCGAGCACGATCGCATCGGGGATCGGGATCGTGTCCAGACGATAAGCGGCTTCGCCCGCAACCAGCGCGAGCACGATCGATGCCCAAGAGATCAGCACGGCAGCTCCAGCGACTTTGGGGAACGGCAGCCCGGCCGGCAACGATGCGCGCGAGCGTACCGGTGTCGGGTGCGCACGTCGAGGTGGTCGCCGGAGAATGCTCGGCGGCCTCCCTGACCGAAACAGCGAATCGACCTCACCACGTCATCGACAGCTCGATCGCCGGCAGCGCCGGCACCAGCAGCTCCCGATCGCCGGCGATCGCGCGCACCAGCGCTCGCCTGCCTGGCGGCAGCTCGCACCGCACGGTGAGGCGGCCATCGATGCGAAACGTGTGCTCACCGCACGGCTCGATGGTCTTGCCGACGGCGACCCGCAGCTCTGCGGACTCGCGCGTGTCGATGCGAAAGCTGCGGACCAGGACCGCGCCGCCGGCACGCATCGCGCTCCGCAAGTGCTCCTCGATCGTCGTGCCGGCATCACCGTAGAGGAACGTCGGGCAGCCCGAGCGGTCGAGGCGGTAGCCGCGCATGCGCAGGCCGTTCGCTCGTGGCCATGGTGCGGCGCGATCCGCGAGCACGGCGAGCGGCGGTCCCGGTGGCAGGTCGAGCACGTCCTTGCCGAGCGGATCGGTGAACCGTCCGGCCCGATTCGCCCAGGTGCTCTCGGCATTCAGGAACGCCCCGTGCCAGATGCGCGCCAGCCGCGGCGCGCCCGCGTCGAACGCCGCGTTCGACGTGCTCGGGCAAGCCGAACCGCGATCGCACGCGGCCCGACACCGTTCACGAATGCGCGGAACACGATCGGCTCGTTGTCCACCACCAGTTCGAAGCCGCTGCCTTGATCGATGCCCTCGGGCAGCGGCGCCGCAGCACCGAGCGAGAGATAAGACCACAGCGCCGCGATCTGCCGCTCCGGATCGCCGCCCAGCACATCGGCAAACGGACTCGCGCCATCGACCCAGAACTGCGGCATGCGCGTCCCCGGTCGCAGCCGTCCGGGATCGAGCAGGTACTCGCGGAACCAAGCGAAGCGCAGGCGCTCGGGCACGAACGCGAGGTCCACGGCCGGAATGCCGCGCGACTCGTGACCCTGGATGCCGTGGCAGCTGATGCACGACAGGCCACGCAAGCCGAGCAAGCGGCGGCCGGCGGCAATCTCCGCATCGGCCGCCGGCGCGCGCGGCTGGTCCGCCGGCGCGGCATCGGCCGCCTCGAGCCACGCGAGCAGCGGCGCCACCGCCGCCCGCTCGTAGCGCGGCATGCGCGTCGCCAGGTACGGACGCACGCGCAGGTGCTCGAGCAGCACGCTCTCCAACCCGTGCGCGGACAGCTTCCTGCCGACGCCGGTGAGCGACGGCGGCAAACGGCCCTCGTCGCCGAGGTCGACGTTGCCGCGCGCGGCGAACAGCGTGGCGCGCGCCGGGCGCGGCCCGCCGGCACCATCGCGCTCGTGGCAGGCGAGGCAGTGGAGCGCCGCCATCGCGCGCAACGCCATGGCGCTCGCCGACCGGCTCGCGCGCAGGCGCTCTGGCTGCGCGAGCACCTGCCGCAATGCCTGGCGCTGCGGCGCGCTCAGGTGATAATCCGCCGCCGGCGCGCGCACCTGCTCGGCGAGGCAGCCGCGCGTCACCGCCGCGATCTGCTCGAGCACGATGGTACGAGCCGGGTCGTGGCCGTGGCACGAAGCACAGCCGCGCGACATGAACAGCTCGCGGCCGTGTGCCACCTTGGCGGCGTCGAGTGCGAACGGCTCCGCCTGCGGCACGCGCAGCAGGTGGCTCGTGTGCGCGAGCTCGCTCGCCTCGATCTCGCGCTTCGTGAAGCCGGGCCCGGCGAGCGAGACCTTGAGGCCGAGGTCGCCCTCCACCTGGCTGAACGCCACGCGAATCGAATGCGTGCCGGCAGCGAGCGCGATCGAGGCCGACCGCTCCTGCAGCGGATGCACGCCGTCGTTGTCGATCAGCTCGCGGCCATCGATGTCCAGGCGGGCGGCATCGTCCGACTCGAGGAAGAACTCGTGGTCGCCGGCAGCGGCTATCGTCAGCTCGCCGGTGAAGTCGATGGCGAACAGCTCGTCCTGCGGCTTCACCGCGAGCGTGAAGCGCTCGACCGATCCCATCGCCACCGGCGCGATGGCGGTAAGATCCGGCAGCGCCTCGTAGCGTCCCGCGTAGCACGCGTAGTCGAGGCCCGGGGCACGCACGGTGCACGCGCCGCCGCTCGCATCGCGCACCAGCTGGTCCTGCAGCAGGTAGGTCGCGAGAGCGTGCGCCTCGAGCTCGCTCAGGTCGAGCGGCGGCGCATGCGCGTCACGCAGGGATCGCACGAGCGCGGGCAGCGTGGTCTTGGCGGCGAGCGCCCCGATCGGCAGGCCGGGGTCGCCATCGCTGCCATGGCAGGCAACGCAGCCCACGTGCCGGAACAGCTGCTCGCCCCAGGCGACGCTCGCGGCACGCACCGGCGTGGCGTCGAGCGGCAGGGGTCCGCCGCGCGAGACCAGATAGTGCACGAGCGCATCGATCGCATCGCCGTCGCCGTGCAGCACGTCGGGCATCGTCGTGCCCGGCTTCGTGCGCTGCGGCTCGCGCAGAAAAGCGCGCAGGTACCGCGGCGTGACCCGCGCACCGATGCCGTCCAGCAGCATCGCCGGCGGTGCGCACAGCTGGCGCGCGGTGTCCCGGTCGGCGGCATGGCAGCCGATGCAATTGAGCGCGCCGAGCAACAGCTCGCCGGCCTGCAAGCCAGGAAGATCATCCGGCAGCGCTGCCGCCCATGGCATGGGCGCCGATTCCTGCGGCAAGCAGGACGCGACCACGAGAATTGCAGCGAGCATGTCCATCGCCGGATCATAACCGCACTGGCGGGGAACTCCCATCACGATCGCCGCCCGCGCATGCGGGCGAGCCGGGAGCCATTCACTCGGCTGCTCGCGACAGATGATCGGGCCAGTAGCCCGCTTGCAGGGAGAACTGCAGATCGTAGGCGTTGTCGCGCAGGTCGATCGGCGTGGTGCCGGTCAAGCGACAGAACTCCTGTTCGAGCGCGCGCGCCGGCCCTTGCACCGGCAGCTCGGTGGGCTCGCCGAGCTCCCAGAACTGCCGCCACAGTTCCTGCACGTTCGGCGGCAAGGCGCTCACGTTCACCAGCGGCGTGCCGCGCGCGTCGACCTGGATCCACTGGTGCTTGAGCGCCTTCACCAGCGGATAGAGATGCGTGCTCGCTTCATCGCCGCTCAAGTAGCGGAACGTCACGGTCTCGTCGATGTACGTGTAGTAGATCCGCCACAGCGGCTCGTCGGCTGCCATCCAGCCGACACCGAACCTGGCCACCAGATCGAACGGATCGGAGTAGCCAACGAGCGTCACGTCCTTGGGATTCCTGGTGCGATCGCTGTAGTACCACGGCGCATACGACAACGCGAGCTCGCGCATGGTCTCGAACCGCATCGGCCGCCCATCGAGATGCGGGTAGCGCGAATGCGCATTGCAGCCGAACCAGCCCCCGTGCCGATCGCGCACGATCACCAGGTTGTGCTCCGAGTCCTGGGTCGCTTCGAGCAGCGACAGGCGCGGCGCGAATCCGTGCAGATGGTTGACGGCGTAGGCGAACATCGCTCCCTCGAAGCAGTGTGCCATGCCGGAGCGCAGCACCTGCCGGGGCGGCATCGCCGTCTCCTCGAGCTCCACCGAGGCGTGATCGTTGTTGTAGTGCAGCTCCGTGTCGAGGAACTCCTGCACCCGGGCCGGTGTGTCGAGCGCCGCGATCACGACCAGCTCGTCGTCGGTGAAGCGAAGACCGAGCGCGCGCGTGCTCGCCTTCAGCCGGGCCATGACCGAAGGGCGCACCGCGTTGCGGTAGTGGGCAACCAGGTACTGGAGCTGCTCCTCGGGATCGAGCACCGGCGGCAGGTCACCGGGAAAGGGCTTGCTCATGGACGGGCATCCTGGACCAACGCGTGCGCGCCGGGCGAAGTCCCCGGCGCGACCAGTAAAGCACCCGAGCGCGGGGTGGTCCAGGAGCGGCCGCCGCGGCGAGGCGGCGCAGGCCGCACTCGCCGCGATGCCGTCGCGCTCGCTCGCGCGCCTCACCCGCCGAGGACCAGCGACAGCCCGGGCGTGAACGACACGCCCCTGGTCGCGCCCGGGTCCACCTCGAGGCACTGCAGATCGATCTCGAGCCCGCAGTAGCTGCTGTCGCAGATCACGTCCACCGGCAGCGACAGACCGCCCTCGGGCAGCGTCACGAGCAGGATCAGCCACGGCGGCGCGACCAGCAGCGTGCCGCCGAGCGGCGTTGCGAACGCGGCCTGGCCGGCGCCGATGAACAGCGCGCCCACGGTCGCGGCGCCGCGCGCGTTGTCGATCTGAAGCGTGATGGACGAGCACAGCACCGGGTCGTCGCTCGAGCTGAGGCTGGGCACGCCCAGGGTGCCCGGCCAGCCGGCACCGTAGCTCGACCACGACGCCGGACAGTTCCTGGCGGTCACCACCAGCACCTTGCCGGCATCGAGCCCGAGCGTGTCGTCGCCCGGCACCGACAGGATCACCTCGTTCCTCGCGTCGCCGTTGACGTCGCCCGCGCCGCCGACCGACCAGCCCATGCCATCGCCGGTGGCGGCGCCGGACTGCTTGAAGACGAGCGTACCGGTCGGGCCGGAGAAGACGTACGACGTGCCGAAGTCCAGGCCGGCGTCATCGGCGAGCGGCGCGCCGACGACGAAGTCGTTGCGGCCGTCGCCATCGACGTCGCCGAGAGGAGCCACCGCCACGCCGAACAGGGCGCTGCCGTTCTGGCCGTCGAGTGTGTAGAGCAGCTGCGCGGACTGGACCCGAGTACACGCGCACCTTGCCGTTCTGCGAGAAGTCGTCCTGTTCACCGGGCGCGCCGACGACGAAGTCCGGTACGCCGTCGTTGGTGACGTCGCCGATGCTGGCGAGCGCCCAGCCGAAGTCCTCGTTCAACACCTGGCCGAGGATCGTGTGCAGCACGCTGCCATCCTGGCCGGAGAAGGCGCGTACCGCACCGACCGAGTCGCCGTTCACGTCCTCGCCCCCGCAGCCCACCAGGAAGTCGTCGAAGCGTCGCCGTTCAGGTCGCCGGCGCCGCCGAGAGCGATGCCGACGTAGTCGAGGTGCTGATCACCCGCGAACGTGAACAGCAGCGCACCGGTGCGACCCGAGTACAGGTACACGCGGCCGGCATCGGTGGAGCCGTTGCCGTTGCCCCACCACGCACCCACCAGCACGTCGTCGTAGCCATCGGCGCCGGTGTCGCCGGCGCCGCTCACGCTCGCGCCGTAGTCGTCGTCGGCACCCTCGCTGAACGTGTACAGCACGCTGCCGTCCTTGCCGGAGAAGACGCGCGCATAGCCAACGCCGGTCTGCAGGAAGTCGACGTAGCGGGTCGCGCCCACGACGAAGTCGGGAACGCCGTCGGCATTCACATCGCCGGCGCCGCTCACCGCGAAGCCGAAGTAGTCGCCGGCCGCGTCACCATGGAATGCATGCAGGACGGACTGGTCCTTGCCCGAGTACACGGTCGCCGTGCCGGCGTTGGTGCCGTAGGCATCGTCCCACGCGTTGCCGACCAGCACGTCGGCGCGACCGTCGCCGTTCACGTCGCCCACGTTGCTCACGGCGCCGCCAAAACCATCGCCGCTCGGCGTTCCCGGGATCGTGAACAGCACGGTCTGCGCGTGCGCCGCCGCCGCGATCAACCACCAGCCCAGCAGTCCTCGAAGCCACACCGTCTTGCGGTAACTCATGTCTGGTCCTGTTCGTTTTCCATGTCGCACAAGCCCGCTCTGGCGATGCGCGCGCACGGTGCGAGCGACATTCGCGCCACAGCGGTCGCTGCGCCCCGAATCCCCCTGCGCGGCCAGCCGTGGCGCGAAAATCCCGGACGTTCTTTTTTGCCGCCACGGCCGCGCCGCGCCGGGGATCGAGGGGGTGGACGGCATGCACCGATGCGAGCCGTTGCTTGTCGTCGACCTTCCTGGTTTGCTGCACGTCATGGTGCCGAGCGAGGCCGATCTGCACAGTCTGGTCGAGCAGTGCTTGCTGCGCTTCGAGGACGAAGGCGAGGCGGCCATCGACGCGGCATGCGCGGCGCACCCCCACCTGGCCGGCGAGCTGCGGGCGCGGCTGCAAGCGCTGCACGAGCTGGGTCTGCTGCAACCGCCCGTGCAGCAAGCCGCAGCCGACATCCCCGAGCAGCTTGGCGATTTTCGCCTGCTCGAGAAGCTCGGCGAGGGAGGCATGGGCGTCGTGTACCTGGCCGAGCAGCGCTCGCTCAAGCGCCAGGTCGCGCTCAAGCTGATCCGTCCCGAGCAGCTGTTCTTCCCCAAAGCGCGCGAGCGCTTCCGCCGCGAGGTCGAGGCGGTCGCGCGACTCTCGCATCCGGGCATCGTGCCCGTGTACTCGGTGGGCGAAGAGGCGAACGTCCCGTACTTCGCGATGGAGTACTTGCCCGGTGCCACGCTCGCCGAGGTGGTGCGAGCACTGTGCAGGCGTCCGCCCGAATCGCTGAGCGGCGCCGATCTGCGCGCGCTGCTACATGGCTCGGCGCCGAACGAGAGCGCGCGCGCCGCGGCCCTGTTCCACGGCAACTGGGTCGAGACCTCGCTGCACGTTGCGCTGCACGTTGCGCAAGCGCTCGAGCACGCGCACGCACAGGGCGTCCTGCACCGCGACCTGAAGCCATCCAACGTGATGCTCACCGCCGACGGCCGTGTCGTCCTGCTCGACTTCGGACTGGCGATGCAGCTCGGCGACAGCCGCATTACCCAGACCGGGCTGCAAGTCGGCTCGCCGCTGTACATGTCGCCGGAGCAGCTGCGCGGCGCCGCGCACGAGATCTCCGCGCGCAGCGACGTCTACGCGATGGGCGTGATCCTGTACGAGCTGCTGGCCCTGCGCGCGCCGTTCACCAGCGACGGCGGCGACCACCTCCGCGACAGCATCCTGCGCGGCCGCATCGCACCCCTGCGATCGTTGAACCGCGCCGTGCCAAGGGACGCCGAGACCGTGTGCGTGACGGCGATGGAGCGCGATCCCGCCAGGCGGTACGCGTCCGCGCGCGAGGTCGCGCGCGACCTGCGCAACATCCTCGAGTACCGCCCGATCGAAGCGCGCCGGCCAGCGCCGTGGCTGCGACTGCGTCGCTCGATGCAGCGCCACCCCACCGCCGCCGTCGCCGCGCTGCTGTCGTTCCTCCTGGTCGTGGTCACGCCGGCCGTGGTCGCGCTGCAGAAGCATCGCGCCGCCCAGGACCTCCGGCGCGAGCAGGCCAACACCGCACTGGCACTCGCCGCGCAGGTGAAGACCAATCTCGCGCTCGAGAGCGCGGTCGCTGCCAAGGACGATGCCTTGCGCCGTGCCACGCTCGCCAGCGAGCAAGCTGCCAGCCAATCGCAGCTGGCGCGCGCAAATTTGCAGCTGGCGCGCGCCACCGTGAACGACCTGCTGCTGTTCTCGGCCGACACGCTCATGCGCGACATGCCCGGCATGGATCAGGCGCGCAAGAAGCTGATCAAGCTGGCGCTCGACTACTACGACAAGTTCCTGGCGCAGGACGAGCACGATGACACGGTGAACGTGGAGATGGCACGCAACCTCGCCTGGCTCGCCTCGCTGCAAACTGCGATCGGCGAGCGCGACCCGTCGCGCGAGACGCTCGAGCGCGCCACGAGCTATCTCGATCGCGTCGCGCCAACGCAAGACAACGACGAGTACTGGCGCGTGAAGTGCGGCGTGCTCATGGCGCTCGCTTCCTGCCAGCGCGACCAGAGCGACTACGAGCAGGCCGAGGAGCTGATCATCGAGGCGTTGACCTGTGCCGAGCAGCTGATCGATCGCGATCCGAGGAACCTCGGCAATCAGCAGATGCTCGCGTTCGCGTACAGCAACCTGCTCACGGTGCAAGCATTGCTGCATCAGGACGACGAGGCGCTCGCGACCTCGCGCCAGGCGATGCAGTACCTCGAGCGGTGGTGCTCCGGCACGCTGAGCGACCAGCTCTTGCTCGAACGCATGGCCACCTGCTTCGATCGCATCGCCACCGTACTGCAACGCCACGAACAGAGCGACGAGGCGCTGCACGCGTGCGACCGCGCGCTCGAGATCGTCCGGCTGCTGCTCGCCGATCAACCCGGCAACTCGGCCGCGCGCGAGCTGCAGCTGCGCTTCGAGGCGACCGCCGCCTACGTGCTGATCGACACCGGTGAGCTCGATCGCGCCGAGGCGCTGCTGCGCCCGGCGCTGGCTCAATCGGAGCAGCTCGCTGCGGATTTCCCCGACCGGGTCACGTGCCAGTTCGCGGTCGGCCGCGCGCACCGCGATCTGGCGCTGGCGCTCGGCCAGAAGCAGCTGCGCGACGAAGCACAGCGCCATCTCGAGATCGCCATCGCCGCGCTCGGTGAGGTCAACCGCCGCTTCCCGACGGAGCTGCGCGTGCTCGAATGCCTCGGCTCGACGCACGAGACGCTCGCCAGCCTGTTCATCGAGCAGCGCCAGTACCGGCGCGCCCAGCCCGAGCTGCTGGCGGCGAAGGCAGCGGCTGACGACCTGCTCGCTCGCGCCGACACGCTGAGCGCGGACTATCTGCTCGCCTGCGTGCTCACCGATCAGGCGATCGTGCGCGCGGCCACCAGCAGCGGGCCGTTCGATCGTTCGCTCGAGCGCGAAGCAGTGCGTCATGCCTGCGGCTACCTCGCGGTGCGGCCGGCCAGCGCCGATGGGCACCGCCGCCTGCTCGCGAGCTATCGCCTCGCGGCTCGCGGCCTGATCGACGACCGCGATCATCGCACCGCGGTCGAGGTCACCGACCGCGCGCTGCCACTCGCCAGCGCCGATCGCGAGCTGCTGCTCGAAGCGACCCGCACCTTCGCTGCCTGCGCCGAGCTGGTGACGGGCGATACCAGCCTTGCGCCCGCCGAGCAGCAGGCGATGATCGCGAGCTACGTGGCGCGCGGTCTCGACACGCTCGGGCACATGATCGAGCGCGGCGACGGCGATCGCCGCGCGCTCGAGTCCGATCCGGCGCTCGCCGTGCTGCGTGCCGACGCGCGGTTCACGCGCCTGATGGCCAACATCGCTGTGCGCGGGAGGTAGCGGGTGAACGACTCACGCGAGCTCGTGAACCAGGCATCGCGCGGCGACGCGCAGGCGATCGACTCGTTGCTCGACCAGCACTTGCCTGGCGTGCACGCATTCGTGCGCCTGCGCATGAGCCCCGATCTGCGTGGCAAGGAATCGGTGTCGGACCTGGTGCAGTCCGCATGTCGCGAAGTCCTGCAGCACATGGGCCGCTTCCAGTATCAGGGCGAAGGCAACTTCAAGCACTTCCTCTACACCACCGCGCTGCGCAAGGTTCTGAACAAGCATCGCTACTATCACAAGGAGATGCGCGATGTGCGGCGCGAGGTCGATCGCGCGGTGCGCGGGTCGCAAAGCCAGGACGAGTCCCTGTCGCAGGTGTACCAGACGCTCAGCACGCCGAGCGGCCAGATCATGCGCAAGGAGGCGATCGAGCGCCTCGAGCGCGCCTTCGACGAGCTGCCGGACGACCACCGCGAGGTCGTGCTCCTGTCGCGGCTCATGGGGCTCTCGCACCGCGAGATCGCGGCGCACATGAACCGCTCCGAGATGGCCACGCGCAGCTTGCTCGCGCGCGCGCTCAGCACGCTCGCGCAGAAGCTGGCCCCCGGGCACGGATGAGGAGCACGGTGCGCGCCGGATCGGCCGCCGGCCCTCGCTACTGCACCGCCAGTGCGGCGTTCACCAGGCCCCAACCGAAGGTGGCATCGTAGCCAGCAACGCCGAGGTCCTTGCACGTGCCCTCGATCGCCGCACGCACATTCACGTTCGAGTACCCGGGGTGCGCCGCCAACACCAGGGCGGCGATCGCGCTCACGTGCGGCGTCGCCATGGACGTCCCGTTGAAGAAGTAGTACCCGAAGCTCTTCGGATTGCCCTGGAACGTCTGCTGCAGGATACCGTCGCCGTAACCGTCGCCGTTCTGGTCGACGTTCGTGTCGCCGCCAGGGGCCACGACGTCGATGCCAGGGCCGTACTGGGAGTAGCTTGCGCGAGCGCCGTCGAAGCGCGTCGCCCCCACTGCAATGCAGTTCGTGTAGGCCGCCGGATACGAGATCGAGCCGTTACCGCCGTTGCCAGTGGCAGCGCACAGAACGCAGCCCTTTCCCCACGCGTAATCGACGGCGCTCTGCAGCGTGCTCGAGCCCGCCGACGCACCGAGGCTCAGGTTGATCACACTGGCGAAGTTGTCCGCGGCATAGCGGATGCCGTTCGCCACATTCGTGAGCGTGCCGCTGCCGCGGCTGTCGAGCACCTTCACCGGCATGATCGCGGCGTTGCAAGCGATGCCCGCGCACCCAGTCGAGTTGTTCGTGCGCTCGGCAATGGTGCCGCACACGTGCGTGCCATGACCGTTGTCGTCGTTCGCGTGCGACGTGCCCTTGACGAAGTTCCATGGGCTGACGAATGTTTGTCCGGCGAGATCCGGTGCCTGTGCATAGCGGCCGTTGTTCTCATACGCCACGCCGGTGTCGACGATCGCGACCACCGTCCCGGTGCCAGTGGACACGTTCGTGGCGGTCTGCATCTGCACGCCGAAGTTGGATGGTACGCCGTTGCTCGCTACGCCGTAGTCGTAGAAGTTCCACTGGTAGGGAGAGAAGTAGGTGTCACTCGGAGTGCCGCTGGCATGCAGCAGATAGTTCGGTTCGGCGTACACCACGCCGCCGCGCTGCTGCAGCGCGGCGATGGTCGGCAACACGCGTCCGGCAGGCACGCGCAGCACGTCGAAGTGGGCGTTGTATCCGCTCTCCTTCCATTGCGCACCGGCGGCAACGGCCAGCGCAGTGCGTGCCGAGGCGTCGAGCCGGTCCTCGAACTTGACCACGACTTCGTCGGGCACGTATTCCGGGGTCGATGGCGCAACGGCCAGCGGCACGGTCTCGAACGTTCGGGTGTGAGTTTTCTTGAACGCGTGATCTGCTGGCAAGTGGCGAGGTTCCTCCCTACCATGCGCTGATCTAAGTCCCAACAAGGGTCAGCCACGCAAAGGAAAGGAACCTCGCGATGCGCATGATAGACGACGCGGTGAGCCGTTTCCGCAACGGTCTCAAGGATTTGGTAACGGAGCTGGACAGCAAGGGCATGGCACCGGCGACGCTGGCGGGTCTGGTTGAGAGCCTCAAGCGGTTGCTGAGCGAGGTTGGTCTCCAGGTGTTCGTCGACATGGTCGGGCGACACGAGGAGACGGCGGATGTAGTGCAGCACAAGGGTCAGCTGCACCGGTTCAAGATGACCTCGCCGAAGGAGTGGATCACGCCATTCGGACTTGCCGTGGTTCCACGTCGCTACTTCCAGCCGGACCGGGGCGGTGAGGGAGTGGTACCGCTGGATGTCCGGTGCGGGATGGTCGACCGGGCGATGACTCCGGACGTGGAAGAGCTGTGCGCTTTCTCGGTGGCGCATCTCGTACCGCGGGAAGTGGAGACTCTGCTCGGCAAGCTGTTGCCGCACGGTCCCTCGGCCACCGCGATCCAGCACGTCCTCCAAGACGTCGCGGGGTTCGCAGAGCGTGAGGAGGCGCTGATCGAGTCGACGATCAGCAAGAACGCGCCGCTCAGCAAGCAGGGCGACGTTCTGGTGCAGAGCTGGGATGGCGTCACCGTACCGCTGCGCGAAGCCGGTACCAAGACCGGACGCAAGCCAGAGCGTCCAGGTGTTCGCGACACAGACCGGACGCCGACGGCTTGGAAAGAGGCTGGTGTGGCAGCGATCTCCATCTACAGGCGAGACGCGGAAGGGAAGCCGGTCCGCCTTGACACGCGCTACTTGGCCAGGATGCCCGAGTCGGGAATGACCCGGCTGCTGGAACAGCAGAACCGGGTTATCAGCCATCTCCTTGATGCGAGAATTCGTGAGGTCGTGCTGCTGTGCGACGGCAAGGACTCGATCTGGAAGCAAGCCGAGTTCCTCACGTTATTCCCCGTGGCAACTCTCATTCTCGACTTCTGGCATGCTGCCGAGCACCTCGCTGGAGCCGCGGAAGCCCTGTTTGGCAAGAAAAGTCGGCGCGGCAGGCGGTGGTACGAGACCCACTACAAGCAGCTCCGCGACGAAGCCGGTGGTGTCATCGCGGTCATTCGCTCCATGCAGTACTACTTGAACAAGCAGGGCCTCCGAGAACAGTCCGATCGCTGCAAGACCGTGCGCCGTGTCATGGCCTACTACCGGCGCAACGCTGCGAAGATGGACTATGCAGCATTCAAAGCGCGAGGTCTGCCGATCGGCAGCGGACCCGTGGAAGCTGCCTGCAAGACGGTCGTCGGAGCCAGACTCAAACGGAGTGGCATGCGCTGGAACCGCGACGGCGGTCAGCAAGTGCTGGACCTCCGCGTCCAGGTCCTCTCGAAGCGGTGGAACCCATTCTGGACACTCTATCTCCAGCAGCGCAGCGCCGCATGATTGATACGTGGAAACGAACTCACACCCGAACGTTCCTGGCGCCGGACCCTTGCCTTGGCCGATGGCAACGACCGGATGCAGCAGGGCGGCGCCGGTGACGGCTGGAACGATGATTCTCCGGAGCATGACGTAACTCCTGTGAGCGCGCCGCACGCCGTGATCCAGGGCTGATGCGGAGCCAGCTGCTCGAGGCAGCCGATGATCGACGTGCACGCGCGCGACGCAAGGCGTGTGTCGGCGCCCTGCGCCCACGGCCTTGACCCCACCGGGCGTTTCCTCGAAAAGGACAGGCGGATCTCCGGACACCTCGCGATTCCCGGTGGCGCTGGCGGTCCGCCGCAGGAGGTGCGCACAAGACTGCTGGCCTTTCCAGCGTGGTTGGGCTCGTGCTCGCGTTCCAGGCCGCCGATCGCTGGCCGCCGCCCGACCAGCGGCTTTTGTTCGGCCCGTTGACGATCGACGTGTACGTCAGCCGCACGGCGCAGCTATTCCACGTCGTCGATCAACTGTCCGCATGGGACAACTCGTGCCATGGACAGTATCGAGAGCACATGCACCTCGCGGCCAAAGACGAGGCCGCGCTGCAGCGGTTCAAGAGCGTGCGCGTGAAGAAGCGCTGGGGCGAAGGGCTCGAGCAAACGTTCTACGTGCCGCTCGATCTGGACGCGGCGATCCGCGCCGGGAAGAAGGCCGGGCATCTGAACGACGACGAGGCGGCCGTGATCCGGCCCGTGCTCGAGCACTTCGCGGCGCGAGTGGACGAGCTGTTCGCAGCCAAGCGTTCGCTGCTCGCGCCGGCGTTCGCCAAGCTCGATCGCGCACGGCTCACGCGTGCGGCCGCATCGCTCGCGCGCTTCTGCGGCGTGAAGAAGCTCACCGTGCCCGCCTTTCCCATCGCCAGCCCTGCCCAGGGCGGCGGCGGGATGGACGGCGGCCGACTCAAATGGGAGCTCGACTCCGATCGCGTCTCGTTCGCGGTCTTGCTGCACGAGACGACGCACGCGTTCTTCGACGAGCGCCGCGAGCTCTTGCAGAAGACCGTCGCCGCGACTCCGGGCTTGACCATGACCTTGCTCGGTGAAGGCTTCGCCTACGCGCTGGCGCCGGGACTGTACCCCGACGATGAGCGCGACGACAACCTGCTCTACAACGTCACCAAGGACCGGGCGAACGACCAGGCGTGGAGCGATCCAGGTCCGGGTCGCTATCGCGAATACGCGCTCGCGCTGCGCCCGCTGCTGAAGGACGCGCTCGAGTCGAGCAAGCTCGAGGACTTCCTGCCGCGCGCGCGCGACGTGTTCGTGGCCCTGCAAACGGTCGAGTCGGCGCGCCCGCAGAGCGCGTCTCGCAGCGACGGCCCGCCGAAGCTCGCGATCGCCGGACCGGCGACCGACGCGGTTCGCGAGCGGCTCGCCGGCTCGCGCTTCTCGCTCTGGATCCACAGCTTCAACCACGACCCCGACAGCTACGCGAAGGTCTTGCCGCAGCTCGGTGCGGGCGACCTGCTCGTGCTGCTCGTGGCGCGCGATGATGCCGAGACGATTCCGGCCGGCTACGAACGCTACCTGCCGCTGCCGCGCGATGAGCTGGCGCAGCGCGTCGCCCACGGCGAGACCATCGAGCAGGAGGGCGCCCGCGACGGCCTGCGCGTCGTGCTGCTCGCCGCTGCGACCAAGCGGCAGCTCGCCGAGCTGGTGCGCACGTCCGCGCTGCTGCACGACTGAGCGCCGTCGCCGTCGCGTTCAGTGCCAGGCGAACTCGACCGCCGCGTCGTCGTTTGTTTCGGCCGAGACGTCCACCTCGGCCGTGCCGCGGCGTCCGGAACGCGACCTGGCCTCGATCACGTAGCGGCCGGGCGCGAGCGAGAGCGTCAGATCGTACCTGCGCTCGCTGCACCGGACCGCGTACGCCTGGAGCGCTCGTGCCGGTACGTTGCTCGACCGGCGATCACCCAGGAGCGCCTCAGCTGCTGCCGCGTCTGCTACGCGCTGAAGCATCCCTTCAAGGATGGCAGCACCCAGGTGCTGTTCACACCGCTCGATCTGCTCTCCCGTCTCGCGGCTCTCGTGCCGCCGCCACGCGCTCATCTGGTGGTCGACGATGGCGTGCTGGCCGCCAACGCTTCGCTCCGCGACCAGATCGTGAGAGTCCCTCCCAGGCGGCGCCGGACCGCTCGCTCGGAGCACATCCAGGCCAACCAAGCACCGCGCCTCGCACGCCTGCCCTTTCCCATCGACCGCCGCGTCGCGTGGGCCGACATGCTGCGCCTGCGGCGGCCGGCTCCACCTGATCGCCGTGATCAAACAGCCCAAGCGTGGCGAAGACGCATGCATTGGCCGACCAGTGCGCGCTATAACCAACGTCGTGATAACGACGAGCGCGGCCATCTCTTTGGACCACCTTCGCCAGCAGCGGATACTCCATGCCTCGCGAACCGAGGATGTGGAACACTGTACGCAGCCGGCTCCTGTCGTCGAAGTGATGCCCACTTCCGTCCTGTTCTTGGTGCCGTTCGCGATCCTGGTCCCATTCGAGCTCACGCGCGAGGAGGCAGGCGGCATCCCCACCCGGTTGACCCCGTAGCGAGTCGCGCGTACGATGGTTAGTACCTAGTATTAACGCTACGCTCACCATGGAGGTCCGGATGCGCACAAGCAAGGTCACGTCGGTGTCGCTGCCGCCGCGCCTCCTGCGCGACGCGGAGCGCCTCGCTCGCACCGAGGGACGCACGAAGAGCGAGCTCTTCCGAGAAGCCCTCCGGCGCTACATCGAAGAGCGCCGTTGGTCGGCGCTCGAGCGGTACGGGGCGAAGCGAGCCCGCGAGCTCGGTATTAAGGCGGGCGACGTCGACCGGCTCGTCGCGGAGTACCGGCGCGAGCAGCGACCCCGCCGCTCGTGAAGGTTGTCCTCGACACGAACGTCTACGTCTCGGCGCTCCTCTTCCGCGGCGTCCCGGGCCAGGTCGTCGCGCTCGCCCGTGCTCGGCGGTTCACCACCTACCTCTCCCCTCCGATGCTCGATGAGCTCGGAGGGGTTCTCTCGTCGAAGTTCGGGTGGTCGGCGGCGCTCGTCGACGACGCGACGGCCGCCATCCGTGGCTTCGCGACGGTCGTGCACCGTCAGCCACGGTCCACCGCGTGAGCGAGGACCCGAGCGACAACCGCATCCTCGAGGGCGGGCTCGAAGCGCACGCCAGCATCGTCGTGACCGGCGACTCCGACCTCCTGCGCGTGAAGACGTTCCGGCGCATACGTATCATGACGCCGCGCGCGTTCCTCACGGAGCTCGAACGCGCGAAGCGCACGGACGAGTAGCGCTCGCTCTTCTCGGCGTCGCCGTGGCTCTAAGGCCAGCGCACCGCTTCCGCAACCACGCACTGGACCGCCTGCCGCAGCAGGCGAGTGGTTTCGGGAGCTGCTCGGTAGTCTCGCGCGTGATCTCCGTGGGTGCGTCGGGGTGCGTGCACCACTCGATGCGCACTCTCCGCAGGTCTCGTTTCTGCCGCGTCGGCGAAGCCTCCCGGTCTTCGATCGTGTGCCACCGCCCGCTGCAGCAGGTGCACTCCACCATCGATCAGTTTCCACCTCAGCTCCCCCACCCAGGTGGCGGCGGTGGTGAGGCGCCGAGCGTCATGCCAGCTCCCCACGTTGCGGACTCACGGAGCGACCGGCGCATCGCATCCGCAGCCTTCTCGAAGCGCTCGTCGAGGGCTACCTCCGGGCTCTTCTCTCCGCGTCGGAGCTCCGTGAACCGCGCAACGACACGGTCGAGCGCGCGCACGATCTCGGCGAACGGCGGCTCCTTTTCGACCACGCTCGCGCGCACGTACGTGAGGTGCGCGACCTCCTTACCGGTGCGTGAGCGCACTCGGACGAGAGGTTCTGGGCACGCGGGTCGCCCGTCCCGCCACGTCGCCGGATTCACGAAGTACTCCTCGGCGAGGACGTCGTCCGGGCGGCTTGGGTTCGGATCGTCGTAGAAGAACGCGACGAGCACCCGAACGTGGATCGCGAACGACTCGAGGAGCGCGTTCTGCACGGTCGGGTTGCCGGCGCTCCCGTACGCCCGGGGGCAGCCGGCAACCATGTCGAGCTCGTAGGCGAGGTGCTCGCGTTCGAAGGCCTCGAGCTCCTCGCGCGTTCGCCGCCTAGGGAAACCGGGGTGTGGGCAACTCGTATTTGCGTCACGTTGTCGCCATCCGGTATGATTGCGACATGTTCGAGTTCACCGGCGCCCGCTGTGCGCTCTGCGGAGGTGCCATCCGAGATGGCGAGCCGATCACGCGGCACGAGGTCGACGTCGGGACGAGCCACGCCGCCTGCGCCGCCGCCGTCCGACACTGCGCCGTCTGCGGCGGCCGGTTCAGACCAGACGAGGAGCGGCTCTGCGAGACGCGCACGCTCCCGCCCTCGTGCGCGCACCCCGACTGCAGCGCGGACGTCCTCCCGTAGCATGCCGTACCAGTTCAAGCGCGAGCCGCTCACCCAGGCCGAGGCGACCCGCCTCGCGAACGCGTGCGCGTCGCACGAGGAGAAGCTCCTCATCTTCACGCTCCTCGACACCGGGCTCCGGGTCTCGAGCTCGCAAACACCAAGCCGATCCGGCTATTGGCTCAGCCGCCAGTGGAAGTGAGTGGTATGACCGCCGAGCGGCAGAATCACATCCTTGGCCTGCCGACCATCGGCGAGCTGAACTCCCTTGATGGCCTGCCAGAATGGGTTGCTCTTGGTCCGCTGGTAGGTGACGTACACGCATTGAATCGAAGAGCCAGAATCCGGATCGTTGAGATGCTCGATGATGGTCGCCGCCGTGGCTGCATTGCGCGCATTGTAGCCGTCAAACCACCCGTCCAGATCAACGCCTCGGCGATGCGAGGCATGGGGGGCGAACGGTCCGCCGTTCATGTTGCTGATGTCGCCAACCGTGATCGTCGTGTACTGATCGAGCACGGCCTTGGCGTCGGGCGTGATCCAGTCGTCACCACCGACCGCTTCGTCGCGTGACCCGTAGCGCGCGGTGCCCGTGAACCGAGCGAGGATGGTGACGGGCAAGCCGTAGTCCTTGCTTGCCTGGTCACCCGCTGCGGAGACCACCACGACGCGAAGCGAGACGGTCCCGTTGGTCGAGGAATCCACCGAGGCAGCTTGGCTGGCAGCAATCTCGAACAGCAGCGCGGTGCCGCTGGTCTCGACCTTGCCATCGTCGCCGAACGGTTGCAAGAGGCTCGCCTTGGCGTTGTCGGCAAGCTCGCCGGTGGCCACGACCGCACCGTCTTGCACGACCTCGAGGCGAACCTCGCTCACCGCATCCGTGGGCTCGCCCTGAACAGTCATCCGACCGTGGATGCGCGTGTTCCCGTTGAAGTACAGGTGGTCGGCACAGCTCAGCATCTCGAGGTTCCGGCCATCGATGTCCGCCAGGTTGAGCTGGGTAATCGCCAGGTCGTTCTCGTCGACGCGGTCGACAACCACCTGCGAGTCGTACTGGCTGTCCGCCACGTTGGCGACGGTGACGTCCACCTGGAGGGTGTCTCCCTGCTCGGACACCGGCAGACTCACTTCTCGCCACACCGTCGCGCCGTTGGCGTCAAAGGCACCGAGTCCGAGGCCGTTCATGCTGTTGCTCTCGGACGAGAATCCCCCACCAAACCGGGTCCGCAAGGTCACGCTGAAGTAGTCATTGAACTGGGTACCGAAGTAGCCACCGGGAATCTCGCTGGTGATGAACCGGTACTTGAGTCTCACGTTCTTGGTTTCCGATTTGACAGTGAAGCAGCGAGAGATGCTCTGCGGCCCTTCGCGAAACGTGCTGAGCTCGAGGTCCCAGTCGGGTGCAACCTGCGCGTCCTGCCGGTGCTCGATGATCTGAACCGGCGCCGTGCCAACGTTCCACCCGTCAGCGGTGCCGAGATGGAAGTCGTTGTTGTCGATGGTGCTTGGCGCAGCGAAGCCGAGCAGTGTGAGCACGACGGTGCCCTCGGTACCAACACTCGCCGTCGTGCCAAAGCGCCCGTGGTCGTCACGCGCCGAGAGAATGAACGTCCGCTCGGGCAGCCTGACGAACGAGGCCTGTCCGCCTTGAGCCTCGGTGGACAGGAGCACGCGTGGGTCATCGACGAGCTTGGCATTGACCGTCGCGGTGACGGGTTGGCCGGCCTCGTCGCGCACCAACACGGTCAGCTGGTTGGGACCTGCCCAGTACGTCTCCTCGAACGTGATGGGAAGCTGCTGCTCGTCGGCCGCAACCAGAAAGATCTCGTTCTTTCCTTCCTGCAGCGAATACGGGAACGTGATGGCGTCCGGCTGCAGAGCGATCGTGGCGGGCGGGACGACCACTCCGTTGATGAACAAATGAACGTCCTCGATGCTCGCTGCGAAATGGGCGCCGGAAACGTCGATCGTGGCGGTGCCACTCATGGGGTTGGTCAGTTCCGCAGAAAGCCCGGACAGAGTCACCGTGCCGGCTGACGATTCGATCTCGACGTCGTCCTTCCCGCCGCCCCCACCGGAGTGGCCACACGAGACGCCACCAAGGAGCGCCGACCCGAGGATGCCTAGCTGAGCGCTGCGAACCAACGAACGAAGAATCATGGCAGTCTCCTGTGTGAAGCTGGACCTGTCGTCGGGTTGCTCGTTCGGGCCGAGATTGGCGGCGAGCCCGGATCGAATGCGGGAAGCAGGCGTCCCGGGTGCAAGCTCTTCATTGCATGACGCCAGGACCCAACAAGAACACCCTGCCCCTCGCTGGGCCGATCTGCGCATCACGCCTTGATGTGATTGAAGTTCCCGGACAAGCGTTCAAGGAGGCAGCAATGCGTGGGATTCTTGCAGCTGTATCGGTTTTCGTTGTGGCGCTCACCGGCTGCGGAGGTGGTGGTGGTGGCGGCGGTAGCAGTGGACGCTTGCCCAGCTACCAGACGCCGGCCAGCTTCGCGCCCAGCGACCCTGGTTTCTTGGTGGCAGGACCGGCGGGGCTGGTCCTCAGGGTGGGAGACGAGGTTCCTCTTTCCTGCCGTCTGTACGACTCGGAAGGCAACGAGCAGCCGCCGCCCATCGTGTCGTTCGAGTCCGAGACTCCGCGCGTCGTGAGAGTCAGCTCGGACGGTGTGCTGCAGGCGCGCAGCGTGGGTATCGGTCACATCACGGTGACCGATGATGGGAGACGCAGCTGCGGGGTGTTGGTGGACGTTGTACCCGACGACGAGGTTCCCGCAGGCGTGACGGGCATCGCCTTTGAACGGCCACTGGCATCCCTCATGGCGGGTGATCGCACCCAGATCAAGTTCAGTCTGACGGACGCGACGGGAATGCCTGTGTCCGGCATCTTCCCGAGCTCCAGGTCGGGCCGGCGGGAGTTGGCCAGCATCGATTCTGCCGGCAACATCACGGCGCTGGGCGAGGGTCTTGCGGTCATCACCGCGAGCCTGATCGACGAGAATGGTGAGAAACGCGGACTCGATGGCTCGGTCATGGTGAACGTGGCGGACCCTGGCCGTCTGAACGGACCTTCTGCCGACTGCGACTGGCAGATCACGGGTGGGGGCTTCAACGAACCGCCCAGCCTGTTCTCGCGGCCTGGTCTCAAGGCTCTTCTGCGCGCGACGATCGTGCGGAACCGCATCTGCCCGTCGGGAAACACGTTCAAGTACGAGCTGTCCGTTCGGCAGGAAGCGCCGAGCGCCATCCAGATCGAGGACCCCAATGTCGCGAACCTGAGCGGCGACGGCCAGCTCGAGTCGACGGCTCCGGGCTTCACCTGGGTCAAAGGTTACATGCAGGCGACCGATGGCGGTTTCCAGGAGTTTGGCGAGTTCTTCATTCGCGTGTTCCCGAACCTGGACGGCGTGTGGTGTGCCAAGGCTAAGAACGAGGACCACGGCCATCTCTCGCTGAAGGGCTGGCCGAGTGTCGTCTTGACCGACCCGTTTCTCGCCCCACGACTCGTCCCGCACTGGCTACGTGCCTCGGGCACGGCGGGCTTCCTGGACAAGGACAACAGGCCCGTCTGCAGGGGCGATGCATCGGCGGAGTTCTGGGCCATTGCACCGCCGATGGGCTTCCCACGCGGCCGTCCACAGAGCTACGTCGTCAGCGAGGATCATACGGCCGAGGTAGTCAATGGCATCGACTTCTGTGCTTCTGGCCGCTACCACCACGGCGGCCCGCCGGATCCCTTCTCAGCTCCGCTCTGGGAGGTCCTGGGGCCTGATCACTTCCGTCTGAACGGTGACCAGTCCGTGGTCGACTTCGAGCGCTCGACCAAGGACAGCGATTGCCCGGAAGACTTCGCGACGTTCGAGATCGACGGCTACGACAAGAATCCGATCCAGGATCCCATGCCAGCCGTCTGGCTCGACGGCAGCGAGCTGGATTGCAACTTCTACGAGACCCTCGACGGCGAGGGGTGGTACCTGAACATCACGGTCAATGGCTTTAGCGGGCCAGGAACGTATGTGATCGGCAACATCGATTCCGGCTCCGGGTGGCTCAGCTTCGATGATGACTTCCCCTTCGAAACCGACGCCAAGCACCTCGTCACGATCACCATCACCGATTTCGACGGCAGCGTCGTCAGTGGTACGTTTGCCGGCACTCTGTTCGGCGATGGGACGAAGCACGTCAGCAATGGCAGCTTCTCGGCCACGCTCATCCCCTAGACGGAGGCCGCGTCACGGCTGCTCCCCATCCCGGAACACCTTGGCGCGGCAGTGGTCATACCGCCGCCTGGAGGCGGCGTCGAGCCAGGCATTGCCAGGGACAGTCCGCTCTCTGGTGGTTTCGGCAATGCCATCGCTCTGCTGCTCACAGGCCATGCGTCATCAGACGATGCCATCCGGCTTGCACGCCCCGGCACTGGCAAACGATCTCGATCGCAGCCTTGACCGGATCGAGCCGCTCGATACCATATTGCCGAAATGACCGACAAAACGGCAGCATGGTATCAACACCCATGAACGTCGAGCGCCTGCTCCAACTACCAGACCGCTCGTTCTTCTTATTCGGCCCGCGCGGCGTTGGCAAGAGCCATCTCTTGCGCGCGCGCCTCGCAGGCTCGACCTGTTTCGATCTCCTCAATACTGGTCTTCAGCTAGAGTTCGCGCGCAATCCGAGCTTGCTCGAAGCGCGGGCGGGAGCATTGCCCAGGGGCACGTGGATCTGGATCGATGAAGTGCAAAAAGTGCCCGCCATCCTCGACGAGGTACACCGCCTGATGGAATTGAAGAGGTGGCGTTTTGCCCTGAGCGGATCTTCGGCACGCAAGCTCCATCGCCAAGACTTGCTGGCAGGCCGCGCCTCCACCCGTCATCTCGAGGGTTTTTCTTTTGCTGAGCTCGGTCGCGCTTTCGATCGCAAGCACGTGCTCGAGTGGGGATCCCTGCCCCTCGTGGTAAACGAACCGGAGCACTGCCGCGACATCCTCGCTGCGTACGTCCACACCTACATCAAGGAAGAGATCAAGGAAGAGGGGTTGGTACGAAAGATCGAGCCGTTCCTGCGCTTCCTCGAAGTGGCGGGAATGCTGAATGGCCAGATCGTCAACTTCGAAAACATCGGTAGAGAGGCACAGGTCCCGCGCAAGAGCGTCGTTCAGTACTTCTCCATCCTCGAGGACACGCTCGTGGCTCATCGCCTGCCGTCCTATCAACCACAGGTCAAGGTCAAGGAGGTCGTGCACCCAAAGTACTACTGGTTCGACCAAGGGGTCGCGCGCGCGGCGGCCAATCTCTTGAACGAGCCGGTGGATGCCACGTGGACCGGGGTCGCGCTCGAGACGCTCGTTTACCACGAGCTAAGGGTTTACCACCAGCAGGCCGCACGCGGTCGGGCATTCTTCTACTACCGCACCGGCGGCGGAGCCGAGATCGACTTCATCGTGCAGCTCGAGAAGCAGACACCATCCCGCAAGGCCCGCGTGGTGTGCCTGGAAGTCAAATCGGCAAAGCGCTGGAAACGCGAATGGGAAGCCGCCATGCGAGGTTTTCACTCGAGCGAGAAGCTCCACGTGGAGCGCATGATCGGCGTCTATCTTGGTGACACGGTGTATCATTTCGACGGCGTCGACGTGATGCCACTCGAGCACTTCCTGACCGAGTTGTTCGCCGGGCGGCTTTACTAGGAACTAGACTAGTCGGCAACCGGTGAGTGTCAAGGTTGTTGTCGCCTGACGCGTACAAATTCATGCGGCCGGCTCCGAGTTGACCGACCGCGTTGGGTTCAGACGCACGATTTCCACGGGGGACCAGTCGCGAACGGACCGTGACCAGCGCCCGGGGTTCTTGCGTCGGGCCGTTTGGTATACCCGATGACGATCAGCGAGGATCGTGATGTCTTGGTGCGAGTGTCGTTGCCCGGAGTGACGAACTTGATGCCGCTGTGGCGATGCTCGCAGTTGTACCACTGCACGAACCACGTGACCCAGGCACGTGCCGCTTCAAGAGACTCAAACGGGCCATCGGGATAGCACGCGTGGTACTTCGTAGTCCGGAAGAGTGCTTCGATGAAGGGGTTGTCATCGCTCACGTGCGGCCGGCTGAAGGATGCGCGAGGCGCTGCAGGGTCACGAGTAGCGTAGCACCCTTCATGGGACCGCCGTTGTCTGCGTGAAGCACCAATCCGCTCGAGTTGATGTTCCGGCACGGCACGCGGCCTCGATGAGATCTGACGCACACTCCGAGTTCTCGACAGTGTGAACCGCGGCCGCAACGATCTTGCGACTCCACACGTCGACCACGAGGTAGAGGTAGAAGAAGACGCCTGCCAGCGGCGAGCGAAGATACGTGATATCCCAGGACCAGACTTGGTTCGGCCTCGGTCGCAAGATGCTCACGCGGTGGCTTACTCGTACGAGGGCGCGACGCCTCACGATGATTGAGTTGACCCTCCTCGCGGAGGATCCGGTACAGAGTTGATTCCGAGGCGATGTACCGGCCTTCATCTGCAAGCATCGGCACAATCTCTTCGGAGAGCGGTCTGCGTATTTGGGTCTGTTGACTGTCGAGGAGGAGCCGCCGTTCCTCCGGACTCAGCTTGTTGGACGGTGTGTGCTGGCCCGGCCCTTCGATCGTCGCCAACACCCTGCACCCTCCAGCGCTCGACGGTGCGTGGGTCGATGCCAACAACCTTACATGCTGCACTCTGACGTGCACCAGCGGTCACCGCTTCTTCGATGAGGCTAAGAATCACGTCCCGTTCCTCGTGCTGGTGTCGTCGTCCTCGTCCCCCAACAGCGCCTCGAGTTTTTTTTTGAGCGCGAGGAGGGCCGTGACCTCCGCGAGTGCCTTGTCCTTGCGCAATAGCTCCCGCTCCAGAGCAACGATCCGCTTCTTCTCTGACAAGTGCTTGCCGGACTTACCCTTGCCGGTGCTCGAGAGAGCCGACGTCGCGGCCTTGGTGACCGTATCGCGCCATCCCTCCAACTGGGCTGCATGCAGTCCCTTCCGGCGCAGGAACGCACCGAGTTCGTTCGGCGCGATCGTCGCCGCCTCGATGACCACTTGCAGCTTTTCTTGCGCGGTCCATTGGCGTGGGCTCTTGGGCTGATCCTGTGGGTTGTCCTTGGGTGTGCTCATGGCGCCCACCGTATGCGCACGACGCAGCCAGTGCGAGAGGGTGGGCTGCGGAACACCAACCTCCTTCGAGAGAGCGCTTGCTGAGATTTTCTCCGACCCAGCCATGCGCCTCACCATCCGACCTTTGAAGCCATCACTGTATGGCACGAGAGTGTCCTCTCGCCCCCGTGGATAATGTGGAAAACGCGTCCCCCATGGGGACGACTGCGCCTACGCGCAGTCCTCGGGCTGCCCCCAGTCGATGCTTCGCATCGCCCGGGTCCCGCAGCCCTCGAAGCGGCAACTATCCTGACACAGGGGGCAACTGAACCGTGACGGCCCGGTGGCTCGCTCGCTGGCGAGCAGATCGAGGATGAACCGCGTGTCCCTTCCCGACTGGCTCGAGCCGATGGCGGCGACGCTCACGCAAGAGCGCTTCGCCGGTCCGGAGTGGATCTTCGAGCGGAAGTTCGACGGCATCCGCGTGCTCGCGTTCAAGGACGGAACGAGCGTGCGGCTCTTGTCGCGCAATCGGCTGCCGCAGCACTACCCCGCGGTCGCGGCGGCAATCGCCAGGCTGCCGGTGCACGACGTCATCCTCGACGGCGAGGCGGCGTGGGAGCCGAACAGCCGCGCGGCCTATCACGTGTTCGACATCCTGTGGCTCGATGGTCGCGACGTGACCTCGCTGCCGCTCCTGGAGCGGCGCGCGCGGTTGTGCGAGCTGCCGCTCGCCGCACCGCTCGCGCGCGTGGTCGCGCTCGCGGGACCAACGCCATGGGAGCACGCGTGTCGAGAGGGGTGGGAGGGTGTGATCGCAAAGCGCCTCGACTCGCGCTACGAGCACCGTCGCTCGTTGCAGTGGCTGAAGATGAAGTGCGAGGTCAGCCAGGAACTGGTGGTTGGCGGCTTCACCGAGCCACAGGGCGGGCGCGTCGGCCTGGGCGCGCTGCTGGTTGGCTACTACCAGCACGACGAGCTGGCGTTCGCGGGCCGAGTCGGCTCGGGCTTCGAGCGCCAGCTGCTGCTCGAGCTGCGCGCGCGACTCGATGCGCTCGAGGTGCCGGATTCACCGTTCACGATGGGTGTGGGCTTGCCGCGCGGGCGCGTTCACTGGGTGCGGCCCGAGATCGTCGTCCAGGTCGCGTTCGGCGAGTGGACCGTGCACGGCAAGCTTCGCCATCCACGCTTCCGGCACGTGCGCACCGACAAGCCGGCGCGCGACGTCGTGAGGGAAACGCAGTGATCACGCATCCCGAGAAGGTCCTGTTCCCGGACGACGGCATCACCAAGGGCGAGCTGGCCGCCTATTACCAGGCGATCGCGCCGCTGATGCTGCCACACCTGCGGGCACGGCCGGTGACCATGGAGCGCTATCCCCAGGGCATCGGCGAGAAGGGGTTCTTTCACAAGGACGTCGCGCGCGGTTTCCCGGCGTGGCTCGAGCGCGTGGCGATGGCGAAGAAGGACGGCGTCGTCCACCATCCCATCGTCATGGATGCGCGCGCGCTGTCGTGGATCGCGAATCAGAACTGCATCACGCTGCATGTGTCGGCGGCGCGCGCGCCGGACCTGCTGCACCCGGACCTGTGCATCTTCGACCTCGATCCCTCCGTGGACGACGACGATGCACTGCGCAGGGCGGCGCTCGAGCAGCGCGCGCTGCTGGCCGAGCTCGACCTGACGAGCTGGGTGAAGACCTCTGGCTCGAAGGGTTTCCACCTCGCCGTGCCGCTCGATCGCCAGACGCACACCGGTGAGGTTGCCTGGTTCGCGCACCGCGTCGGCGCGCGGCTCGTGGAGCGCGACCCGGAGACGTTCACCCAGGAGTTCCACAAGGTGGATCGCGGCGGTCGCATCCTCATCGACACGGGACGCAACGATTACAGCGCGACGTTCGCGGCCGCTTACACGGTGCGCGCGCGGGCCGGCGCGCCGGTGTCGGCGCCCTGCACCTGGCAGGAGATCGAGCGCGGCACGGTCGGCCCGCGATCGTTCGCGCTGCGCACCATGGCGGCGCGCGTCGCCGCCGTCGGCGACCCGTGGGTGGACCTGCCCGGCACGCGCGCTCGCTGCCGCGTGCGATCGAGAAGCTGCGCCAAATGCAGTGAGCGGTGCCAGCAGACGCAGGCGCCTACGGCGCGGAACGGCTCGCAAACTCGAGCAGGCCGAAGCCGGCGTCGCCAGCGCGGCGGGAACGCACCCAGGACTCGCTCAGGGGCTCGCCCGCGTGCGGCACGCTGCAGGCAATGCTCACTTGCCAGCGATCGCCGGGTGAGGGCGGTGATCGCGGCGCATCGGCAAACAGGCGCCAGGGAATGGCGATCTCGGCGATCCAGGCGTGCTCGCTCGAGAGCCACGCTCGCTGCCAGTCGCCGGTGCTCGCCGCGGCGTCCGTCGGCAGCACCACGCCACTGAACGAGGGCTCGCCGTTGCGGTCGGCGTCGACCCGCAGCTCCAGGCGCTCGCCGATCGGCTCGGAACACTGCACGGCGACGTACAGGCACTGATCGTCGTGAACGAACCGGGCCTGCGTCACGGCGGGCGCGGTGGTGCCCGCCATCGTCACGAACGGCTGCGTGGCATCGACGCGCGACCAGCCCGGGTCGTCGAGCCGACCATCGACCACGATCGGGTCGGCACCGCGACGGAAGACGAGGTACTGTGGCGTGTTGCTCTCGGCGCGAATGCCGATCGGTCCCGTGCCGCATCCAGCGAGCACGAGCAAGCCGAGCCACGACGCACGTCGCGAGCACCCCATGCTAGGCCTCTTGCTCGCGATCACCGCGACGCTGCTGGCGCTGGGCCGGGTCGCCGCACTGGCCGCGGTCGCGCAAGCAATGATCCGCGAGCACCAGAGCCATCATCGCCTCGACCATCGGCACCGCCCGCGGCAGCACACACGGGTCGTGCCGGCCGCGCGGCTGCAGCGTGGCGGGCTTGCCGCTCGCGTCGACCGTGGCTTGCGGCTGCAGGATCGTCGCCGTCGGCTTGAACGCGACCCGGATCACGATCGGTTCGCCGTTGCTGATGCCGCCTTGAACGCCGCCGGATCGGTTGGTCTCGGTGCGCACCGTGCCCGCGACGGCGACGAACCGATCGTTGTGCTGCGAGCCGAGCATACCGACGGCGCCGAAGCCCGAGCCGATCTCGAACCCCTTGGTCGCGGGCAAGCTCAGCATCGCCTTCGCGAGGTCCGCCTCGAGCTTGTCGAACACCGGCTCGCCCAGCCCCGGTGGAACCTGGCGGGCGACGGCTTCGACGATGCCGCCGAGCGAGTCGCCGGCCGCACGCACGTCCTCGATCCGCTGCTGCATGCGCGCCGCCATGCTCGCATCCGGGCAGCGCACCGGATTGCTCTCGACGTCCGCGAGCGTCACGCTCGCCGGATCCACGCTCGCCTCGAGATCCTGAATGCGCTTCACGTAGGCGATGATCTCGATCCGGCTGAGGGCGCGCAGCAGCTGCTTCGCCACGGCTCCGGCAGCGACGCGACCGATCGTCTCGCGCGCGGACGCACGCCCGCCGCCCTGCCAGCTGCGCACTCCGTACTTGACCTGGTAGGTGTAGTCGGCGTGCGACGGACGGAACAGGTCCTTGCTGTGCTCGTAATCGGCCGGCCGTGCATCCTCGTTGCCCACCAGCAGGGTGATGGGCGTGCCGAGCGTCACCCCGTCGAACACGCCGCTCACGATGCGCACCCGATCGGATTCAGCGCGCGGCGACACGAGGTGGCTCTGTCCTGGCCGGCGGCGATCGAGCTCGCGTTGCACATCATCGGCGCACAGCGGCAGGCGCGGCGGACAACCATCGATCACGACGCCGATCGCGGCACCATGCGACTCACCGAACGTGGTGATGCGAAACGCCTGGCCGAAGGAATTGCCGCCCATGACTCGCCCACTGCTAGGCTTCGAGACGTCGACGCTGCCGCGCCGCATGCCATTCTTCGCCGACCACCGCGTTGGATCGTCGCACAGGGCACCTGGTCGTTCAAGGCGACGCGGCGGCGCACGAGCTCGCCGACGCCCCGGCTGGTGTGCACAACGCCCGCGAGACGACGCGCTGCGGTTGCACCTGGTGCAGCGCCTGGCGCACGCCTCGAGCCCGCGCGGACGGTCCAATGACGCAGGCCATCCCCGCCGCCCTCGACCGCGCCGGTCCTGGCGAGTGTGTGGAACTGGCGCACTCGGCGGTTTTGAACCGGGGCCGGCCCCCGATCCGTTTTGCACCGCGAACCTTAAGTGACTTGGTCGCTGCTACTTGCGCAACGCTCGAGCGAGGACCAGAGTTTGCGCCGCTCCGGCATCCCCTGCGGAGAACCTGGCCCCCATGCTGAAGCTGCTGGACCACGATCCGAGCTGCGTCGATCGACTCGAGCGTCCCTGCGACATCGATCAGGAGACGGTTGCTGCCGCGGCACACGGCGACCCGATCGCCAGCCGGCGCATCGTCGAGTCGTTCCGCTTGCCCATCTTTCGCATCCTGTTCAGGATGGTGGGCGGCCGCTATCGCGAAGACCTCGATGACTACGTGCAGGACCTGTTCGTCAAGATCTTCCGCAACCTGCAGCAGTTCGACGCCTCGCGCGCACGCTTCTCCACCTGGATCTACACGTTCGTGAAGAACTACGCGATCGATCTGCTGAAGCGTCCGCGACGCGCCATCGTCTCGCTCGACGATGGCCTGCGACCGACGTGGGATCCGCCGGCACCCGAGAGCACGCCGCCCCACGAGCTGCTCGATCGTGAGCTGTCGGATCGCATTGCCGGCGCGATCGCCATGCTGTCGGAAGAGCAGCGTCTGGTGTTCGTGCTGCGCGAGTACGAGGGGCTCGACTACGAGACCATCGCCGAGATCCTCGGCATCGCCGTGGGCACGGTGCGCTCGCGCCTGTATCGCGCCAAGGAGATCTTGCGCCGGCGCTTGCAGCCGTACCTGCGCGTCGAGCCGGTCTGACCTCGACCGCGTGGCTGCGCGTCAGTTGGTCACCAGCCGGATGCCCCAGTTCGCGAAGCCCACGCGGTGACCAGCGGTGGTGAATCCATCCGCGCTCCACGCCGAGTACCCCGAGATGTCGCTGTCGGTGTCGGCACCGATCGCCAGCAGGCCCGAGTCGCCCGGCGGGAACTTGACGTAGCAGATCGTGTCGCCTGGCAGCTGGCTCTTGGCGATGGGCGTGAGCGGGCGCTGCACGTACGCCGCCGACGTCGTCGCCATGGTGCCGGGCGGAAACGTGAACGGTGCGATCTGCGCGAGCGGGTGCGCGAGGTCCGGCGTCAGCCCGGTGGGATCGATCGCATTGTTGGGACCGGCGACGCCCGCCTCCGGGAATGCCGGCGTCAGCGTGCCGAAGTCCATCACCGCGAGCCTCAGGCCGATGACGTTGTTCACGTTCGCCGGCGGCCCGAGGAAATCGACGCTGAAGTAGTCCGATGGTCCGGACGGCAGCGAGATGAACCATGCGGCGTCGATGCCGCCGTCGTCCCAGCGGCCGAACGGCAGCTCGTTGTCGGCGACGATCGTCACGCAGTTGGTGAAACCGTGCGCGCCGGCGTTGGCGTCGCCGTAGGCGGCCGCCAGGTGGAAGGTCTGTCCGCCGAAGCCGATTGGCCAGCGGATGCCGACCCGCAGGTAGCCGCCGTCGCCGTCCGGGTCGGCGGTCACCGGCAGCACGCCGCCGACGCGGATCGCCGGCACGCACGCCGCATCGGCCAGGAACAGCATCCACTTGTCGATCGAGTGCGGGGCGAACATCGCCAGCTGGATGTCCTTGCCGGGTGCCACGGTGAGCGCCAGTCGATCGCCGGTGCGGTCCTGGAGATCGCTGGCGAGGCGCAGGCGGCCATCGGTCTTGCTCGTGCCGTTGTCCTGACCAACGTTCAACCCGAGGTTGCCGGGAAACGGCTGGCCGATGGATACGTAGCCGTTCCTGGTCGAGAACGAGGTGCCGGCGGCGCCCGACGTATCCGCCCCCACCGCGAGCTGGCCGGTCTCGCCTGCCGGCAATTGCACGACCGCATGCAGCTTGGTGGTGCCCGAGGGAATCGTGGCGTCGGGCAGGTCGATCGCGACGAAATCGAACAGACCGCTCGGCGCCAGCGCAGGGCTCGACACGCGGCTGAGCGGCGCCGCGAGATCCGGCGTGTTGCCCGATGCGTCGAGCGCGAGGTTGGCGAAGAACACGCCCACCGCCGGAAACGTGACCAGCGCACCGAAGTCGGCCACCGAGACGCCGATCGCGGTCACCGGCAGCGCGAGCGAGAGCTCGTCGGCGTTGGCGGCTGCGGTGACGGCGTGCGCGACGTTGAAGTAATCGGCCGATCCGGCCGGCAGCTGCACGATCCAGCCGCTCTCGATCGAGCCATCGGTATCGCTCACCCACAGCGCCGCATCTTCGAGCGACTGCGGCAGCGCTGCGGGCACCAGGCAGACACCGACGAAGATCGCGACGCGGAGCAGCGCGAGAAGACGGGTCATGGCGAGTCTCATCGAATCAAATCTGGTCACAATGATCGCCTGCCATGCTAATGACCGGCGCGAACAGCGTCCAGGCCATCCCTGGAATGCATCGCCCCGAGGCGCATCAACCTCGAACATGCGGGCACTCGCACGCGCGGCGATGCTGCCCGATGACCAGCGCGCGCCCGCGCAGGATCTGGTGTGGCGAGTGACCCGCAGTAGAATCCGGCCGGCACTCGTCGCGCATGGCTGGGTTTGCGGAGCTGGTCGGAACGTGACTTCGCTCAACATCCTGTTTGGCATCAGCGTGGTAGCCACGCTGGCATCGCTCGCCGCACTGGTCACCACCGGCCTGATGGGCGAGCGCAAGATGCACCTGACGGTGTTCTTCCCCACGGCGTTCTTCCTGCTCGCCGCGATCTACTTCGCGGAGCGACTCGGCCAGGTGTACCGCTTCTCGCCGACCGTGCTCGCCGTGCATCTGCCGATCGCGGTCAGCACCGTGGTGATGCTCGTGCCAACGATCGTCACGGGGGCAATGCGGTGGCGCAACCCGGCGCGAGTGCGCGCGCATCGCTACTGCGTGATCGCATTCCTCACGCTCGCCATCCTCGCACTCGGCACCGGCATCTTGCTGCTGGTCACGCCGCAGCAGAGCACGTGAGGGTTGAAGAACCCCGGATGCGAGCTAGAGTCTCGGCATCATGACGCAAAACCCACTCGAGCACCTTCACCTGCAGGCAGGTGCTCAGCTGAGCAGCGACCAACCCCGCGTTCCGCTCCGGTTCGGCACCGATCTGGAGAAGGAGTACTGGCGCGTGGCCCGCGGCGCGGGCTTGTTCGACATGTCGCACCGCGGCCGCTTCCAGCTGGCGGGGAAGGACGCCATCGACTGGATGAACTCGCTCGTCACCAACGACGTGAAGGCGCTGCGGCCCGGGACCGGCGTGAGCGCCGTGCTCACCACGCCGAAGGGTCGCGTCATCGATGTGCTCACGTTGCTCCTGTCCAACGAGCTGTTCCTGGTGGACACGCACGCATCGCGACGCGGCGTGGTCGTGAGCTGGATGCAGCGCTACCTGATCCGTGAGGACGTGCGCATCAGCGACGTGACCGAGGATACCTGCGAGCTGTGGCTGCGCGGTCCGCGCGTCGCGCGCGTGATCGAAGCGCTGGGCGGACCCGATCCCGAGAGCTTGCCTGCGCTCGGACATTGTCGCGTCGCCGTGGCGGATGCGGCGGTGTACTTCATCAAGCACGTGGACGCACTTGGCCTGGGCTTCGACTTCATCCTGCGTGCCGAGGACGCGCCGCGCGTGTACTCGCAGATCCTCGCCGCGGGCGCACCCTACGACCTGGCTCGCGCCGGACTGGAGAGCTACGAGACGCTGCGCCTCGAGGCCGGGATGCCAGAGGTTGGCAGCGAGCTGAGCGAGGACGTGAACCCGCTCGAGGCCGGGTTGTTCGGCGCGGTGAGCTTCAAGAAGGGCTGCTACGTCGGCCAGGAAGTGGTGGCACGCCTCAATACCTATCAGAAGGTCATGCGCCAGGTGACGGGGTTCGTTCTGCCCGAAGGCGCCGCGGCCAGTGCCAACGATGCCGTCCTGATCGACGGCAAGGAGATCGGGCGCATCAGCTCGTGCGGCCACTCCTTCAAGCTGGGTGTACCGATCGCCCTCGGCTACGTGAAGAGCACGTACGCCGAGGCCGGGCGGCGCGTCACGATTCAAGCCGCTCGAGGACCGGTCGACGCTCGGATGGCGACGTTGCCTTTCGCGCTGGCCGCGAAGGAGTGATCGTGCCGCCGGCGTCGGCCTGGCCGCTGGCCGATGACCAGGTCCACGGATCGATCACCTCGGCGTCGATGGCGCGGCGCAGCGCGTCGGCGCCGTGCACCGGGTACGTGTCGAGACGCCACTTGGCGCGCGCCAGCGCATGCTCGCCGGCGACCGGGCTGATGGCCACGTAGCGTTCGGCACCGGTCGCACCGGTGAGCTGGAACTGGCGGGCCGCGGATCCACAGCGTGCGGGGATCCGCCCGCACCACCTCACCCACCATGATCATCGCCGCAAAGCGCCGCGGCCGGTGGCAGGCACGGGCGGTGAACCGCACCTGGTTGACCTTCGTGCGGCGGGTTGTCGAGAGACGCGAGCAGTCGCGCGACGAGCGCGCTCGCGGAGACCACGCTGCCCGCAGGGCACGCCAGGCCGCGAGCACCTCGCGCACGTGCGCGGTGCCATCGCCGCCACCGGCCGCACGTAGCACCGAAGTACCGCAACAGTGCGGCGGCGAGCGTTGCCGGATCGACGAGCGCCTCGAGCCCGAACCCGAGCTCGATCGCGAGCGCGCCCGCGTCGAGCGCTCGCACCGCGCCGCCCGGCGCGCGCGCAGGAGCGACGGCAGTTCGGCGCGCGCCGAACCAGGGCGTGGCCGCATTGCCCAGCGGCACCGCGATCACCAGCGTGGCGGCCAACCGATCCTCGGTCATGGGGGCACTCCCTTGCACGCATGCATCGGCCGCGCAGGCGGCATGAATGAAGGAGCGCATCAACCGTGCACGGTCGGTTTCACAATCGCAGCAGCGGCAGCCGGAATCGCTCCTCGCGCTGGCGCACCAGCGGTGCCGCGAAGCTGGTCACGAATACCTCGAGCGTCACCGAGCACACGGCGCGGAACACGTGGCCGCCGAACGCCGCCATGTCCGGTCCGCTGAACACCCCATGCAGGTGGCACACCGGCTTGCCATCGAGCCGCGCGAGGTTGCCGTTCAGCGCGAGCACTTCGAGCGCTGAACGGTACGTGGTGCGATCGTAGTCGCACTTCGGAATGCAGTAGTAGCCAAGCTCGAGATCGCCGACCGCGCCGATGCCGTGGATCATGCCGGCACCGAGACGCTCGCGCTCGGCCAGCGCCTTCAACTCGGCATGCACCTCGTCGCCGGGGTCGAGGACCAGGAGAAATCGTCCATCGCCGAGCTCGCGCTGCTGCATAATCGGTCTCCATGACGTCGCGCACCCGCAAGCGCTTGATCTTGCCGCAGCCATTCGAGCTTCGCCTGGTGGTCGAGAGCCACGGTTGGTTCGACCTGCCGCCGTTTTGCTGGCAGCGCGATCGCGGCACCCTGCGCACCGCCTGGAGCGTAGCGGGCGAGCCGCTCGCGGTCGAGATCTCGGCGGCTGCGAACCGGTTGCTCGTGACCATGACGTCGGCGCAGGCGCTCGCGCCGGGCGTGGCCAGCGGCGTCGTCGCCACGGTAGAACAGATGCTCTCGCTCGACCAGGAGCTCGCCGAGTTCCACGCGCAGGCGCGTGACCAGGACGCCTTCTCCTGGGTCGCCGAGCGCGGCGCGGGGCGCATGCTGAAGAGCCCGACGGCGTTCGAGGACATGGTGAAGGTGCTGCTCACGACCAATTGCAGCTGGAGCCTGACCGTGGCGATGGTGAAGCGCCTGGTCGACGAGCTGGGCAGCGAGGCGCCGCTCGGGCTGCGCGCGTTCCCGACGCCGCAGGTCATGGCCGAGCGCGACGAGCGCTACTATCGCGAGCGCGTGCGGGTCGGGTATCGCGCGCGCGCGCTGGTCGAGCTGGCGCGGCGCGTGGCGAGCGGCGAGCTCGCGCCGGAGTCGTGGCGCGATCCGGGCTGCGCGCGCGGCCTGGTCGAGGAGCGCATCAGCTCGCTGCTCGGCTTCGGTCCGTACGCCAAGGGCGGGCTGCTGCGCTTGCTCGGCCACCACGACGAGCTCGCACTGGACAGCTGGTGCCGCGCGCAATACGCGCGCCGGTACCATGGCGGACGCCGGGTGAGCGATGGCACGATCGCACGCCGCTACGCGAGCTTCGGTCGCTACCGCGGGCTGGCCCTGTGGCTCGACCTCACCCGGGATTGGCACCTGCCGAGCCGGTGAAGTGCGGCCCGCGCGACGCTCTTTACAAAACCGCCAGCGGCTGCTTCATTCACGGGGCTCGAACTCGAGTCCGCGTCCTCGTGCTTGCCAGGTGCCATGCTGCCCTACATCCTCACCACGCTCTCGATCATCAACCTCGTCGCATTCACGCTCATGGGCGTCGACAAGTGGCTCGCCACGAGCGGCAAGCGGCGCATCCCCGAGACCACGCTGCTGCTGCCCGGGGTGCTGGGCGGAGTCATCGGCATGATCGCCGGCATGCTCAGCTTCTCGCACAAGACACGCAAGACGTCGTTCAAGCTGGCGGTGGCGGGAGTGGCGGTGGTGAACGCCGTGGTTGCGTATCTCTGGCTGCACGGCGTCAAGTAGCCGTCAACCGCCGCGCTGCGCGTACACGCGATAGTCGATGTTGGGGAAGATGTTGTCGACGTACTCGACGCGTGCCAGCCACGAGTCGTCGATCGTGTTCTGGCGCAGGTCATCGTGCAGCTTGAGGAAGCGCCGCAGGTGCGACTGCGTGCGGCGCACCGCATAATCGCTCATCGTCCCGGTCTTCATGATGAACGCCCAGTCGCTCGACTGCGCGAGCAGCAGCTCGCGCGCGGCCTGGTCGAGGGCGCGCCGCCGCAGTCCATCCGCCTGGGCGAAATCGCGGGCGAGCTGGGCCATGCGTTCGGCGGCCTTGTGCAGGTGCGGGTAGATCCAGTCGGTGCGGTCGTTCAGCCAGAACTCGTGGTAGCCCTTGTGCCCCCAGCTCGACTGCGCGGGCTGCGTGATCTGCTGCGTGTCGTGCTGCTCCAGGTACTGCGCCAGGTGCGTGAGCTCATACACGTGCTGGTCGCAGACCGACTTGCGGATCACGAAATCGAGCCACCATGGGCCCTCGTACCACCAGTGTCCGTACAGCTCGGCATCGTACGGACACAGCACGATCGGCGGCCGCCCCATGGTCGCGGCGAGATGCACGATCTGCTGCTCGCGGTTGAACATGAAGTTGCCGGCGTGCTCGGCCGCTTTCTCGCGCGCCCAGTACGGATCGTACAGCTCCTTGTGATTGGTCTTGCCGGTGATGCGGTGGTACTTGATGCCAGTGTTCTTGCGTTCCCCGGTGGGCTGCACATAGGGACCGATGTAGTCGAACGGCAGGTCGTAGCCGATGTCGCGGTAGAACTCGCGGTACACCGCGTCGCCCGGGTAGCCCTGTTCCTGGCTCCACACCTGGTTCGACGTCTCGAGATCGCGGCCGAACGCCGCAACTCCCGAGTGCTCGCAGAAGATCGGCGCGTAGTTGCCGAAGCGCGGGCGCGGCTGCGCATACAATAGCCCGTGCGCATCCATCACGAAGAACCGCAGCCCCGCATCGCGCAGGAACAGATCGACCCCCGGATAGTACGCGCATTCGGGCAGCCAGATGCCGCGCGGCGCGCGGCCGAACGCATTGCCGTAGTGATCGACGGCCACCTTGATCTGCGCCCATACGGCCCGGGCTGGACCTGCATCAACGGCAGGTAGCCGTGGGTGGCACCGCAGGTGATGATCTCGAGCACACCGCGCTGCTGCAGCTCACGAAACGGTGCGACCAGGTTGCCGTCGCACTCGTTCCAGGTCTTGAGCAGCTGATCGGCTTGCTCGCGGTAGTGGCGGGCGAGGTAGCTCAAGTGGCCGTCGAAGCGGGTTCGCTCGAGCTCGCGGTCCACGAGCTCGCTCAGCTCGTGCAGATGGCGATCGATGCGCTCGCGCAGCAGATCATCCTGCAGCATCGACACGAGCGGCGGCGTCAGGCTCATCGTCAGGCGGAAGTCGATGCCGTCGCGCAGCAGGCCGCGAAACACGTGCAGCAGCGGGATGTAGGTCTCGGCCACCGCTTCGAACAGCCAGTCCTCTTCCAGGAACCGCTCGTGCTCCGGGTGGCGCACGTACGGGAGGTGTGCGTGCAGCACGAGTGCGAGGTAGCCCTGCGGCATCATGGTCTCCGCGCTGCTCTAGCCCGACGTGCGTTCGAACCGGAACCGGATCGCGCGCCGTTGCTCGCCGTCTGCCGCCACCGCTTCGATCGGCACCGGGATCCGACCATCGGGGAACGCGAACCGTAGCGAGAAGGTCCCATCGGCACGCAGTGCGACCGGCTCGCCGCCGATCTCGAGGCGAGCATCTGGCTCGGTCGCACCGAACACGATGAGCTCGGCATCAGCCACCAGCCAGAAGCTCTTGTGCCGCCCACCCGGTCCGCGCGCGAGCGCTTCGGATGCGAGCGCGAACGAGCCCACACGCGCCGAACCCATCTCCGGCATGCGCGCCAGCGCCGCGCTGGTGGCACCGTCGGTGTCGGCGCCGATCCCCTGGGCTGCCCGATACATGGTCTCGTGCAGCTGGCCGGCGCTGCGCTCGCCGCGCAGCGCCACCTCTGCCAGTCCGGCACGGTGCGTCGCGAACAGCTGGCGCAGATCGGCACCGAACGGCACACGCACGAACTCGTCCTGAACCACGGTCGATGGAGCTGCGGGCGGCGCGACCGCCGCGTTCGAGGCAGCCAGCAACAGGAACTCGCCATGCTCGGTGCGCATGCCGATCTCGGCGCGATACGCCGACCGCGGGCGCGGCACGTTCAAGTACCAGCTGCGTGCGGCATCCGGCAGCTCCTGCTCGGCGATCAGCTCGCCCGCACCGGCGCCGCCGAGCTCATGCAGCCGCAGCAACAAGCGGCAGCCACCACGCTCGCGTGCAGCCCTCAAGGTGTCCTCGCGCAGATCCCAGTAGGCATACAACCACCAGGGATCGCGCGGCAGCAAGACGACGCGATTCTCACCGTAGCTCTGCGGCAAGTGCGGCGCCCGCGCGTCGAGCTGCCGCAGCTCCTCGGCGGCGAACGGCCGCGGCGCCTTCGCCACCTTGCCGCGCAGCGGCGCGCGCGTGGCCGGCGGCCCTGGCGAAGGCTGCACCACCGGCGGATTGGTCTCGGCCGCGCGCACGCCGGACGTCGCCCCCGAGGTCGCTGGCGCCTGCCTGGCGGCAGCGATGCGCGGCGCGAGCTTCTGCTTCGCGGTCACCGCCTTGATCAGCTCGTTGCGGGTCAACGTTCCAGGCCGGGAGACGCCCAGGCCCTTCGCCAGGACGAGCAGCTCGTCGCGCGTCATCTGCTCGAGGCGCTTCGGTTTGTCCATTGGATCCTCGTTTCCGGACCAAGTCATCCACTGCCAGCGGTGATGAGCGGCCCATCTTAGCACCTGGCATTTCCGCGTGCCATGGACGCTGGTGGCGGGTCACCGCAGGCATTAGCCTTTGCATCTCATGCCCTCAAGAGCCGAACGCCTGCGGGTCATCGCATTGCTCGCGATCGCGGTGATCGCCGCCTATGCCAACTCGCTCAGCGGCGAGTTCCTCGCCTGGGACGATGAATCGCTGGTGCTCGAGAACCCGTATCTGCGCCAGGGGACGCTGGCCGAGATCGGCACCTTCTTCGCCTCGCCGCCGCGCCTCGCCGCCGAGCCCGCACCGAGCTCCACGCTCGATGCGATCAAGCAAGCGCTCGCGCGGCGCTATGAGCTCGGTGGCGAGTATCTGCCGGTGCGCGACCTGTCCTGGTGGATCGACGCGCGCATCTTCCGCCGTGCGCCCGAGCCTGACGACCGCGGCGCGCCGCCGTACTGGGCAGCCGGCTTTCACCTCGGCAACCTCCTGCTGCATCTCATCACCACCGTGCTCGTCTGGTGCTATGCACGCCAGCTCGGGATGAGCAGCTGGGCTGCGGCGGTCGCCGGCCTGCTGTTCGCGCTGCACCCGGTCCACACCGAATCGGTCGCCTGGATCGCCTCGCGCAAGGACGTGCTCTCGGCCGTGTTCTTCGTGGGCACGCTGCTCGCGCACGCTGCCTGGCGGCGCACCACGATCGGCACGCCGCGGTTCCTGATCACCGCGCTGCCGCTCACGCTGCTCGCGGTCATGTCGAAGTCGACCGTGATGTCGATGCCGCTCGTGTTCCTGCTGGTGGACGCGGTGTGGTTCGCGCCACAGCTGAAGGCGCGCCTGGTTGCGACGCTGTGTGCCTACGCTCCGTTCTTCATGGTGTCGGCGGGATTCTCGTGGATCGTCATGCAAACCTCGCTCTCGACCGGGTTGCGCGGGCATGGCTGGCATGGCGGCTCGTTCGCGGCCAACCTGGTGCTCGCCGCCGAAGCGGAGCTCGACTATCTCCGGCTGCTGGTGGTGCCGGCGAGCCTGCGCAACGCCTACGAGAATCCCGAGGCGTTGCGCTGGAGCCCGAGCACCATGGCCGCCGCCGTGGTCATTCCGGTGCTCGTCTTGACGTTCCTCGTTGCCTGCGCGCGGCGGGTTGCGCGCCCGCGCGCGTCGGTCACGACGAGCACGTGGGTGGTGTTCGCCCTCGGTTGGTTCTTCATCACGTTGTTGCCGGTAGCGAACGTGTTGGTGCCGATGAACTGGCTGCGGGCCGAGCGCTCTCGGTACTTGCCATCGATCGGCTTCTGCTTGCTGCTGGCCACGGTGCTCGACCGCCTGCGGCCGCGCGCGCCGCGCGGCACCGTGACGATGCTGGTCGCGCTGATCGCGCTCGCCTACGGTGCTCGCACGATCGTGCGCAACCGCGACTGGCACGACACCGAGACGGTGTGGCAGGTGACGCTCGCACAGGATCCGCACAGCGATCGCGCACGCATCGAGCTCGCCGCGTGCGATCTCGCCGCGCGCAACCCGGAGCGCACGCAGCACGCCATCGACGAGCTGCGCCTGCTCACCACGGCGCACCCCGAGCTGCCGCGCGCGCATTACTTGCTCGGTCTGGCGCTGGTGAGCACCGGCCGCCACGAGGAAGGCATCGCCGCCATGGAACGAGCGATCGCGCGCGAGGCCGACCCGACGTGGATTGCCAACCTGAGTCACGCCTGGCTGCTCAAGGCGCAGGATCAAGCCGACCACGCGGACCATGCCGGCGCTGCCAGGTCGCTCGAGCAGGCGCGCGCCACGGCGCTGCGGCGCGGGCTGCGCACTCCGGACGACGCCGGGCGACTGGCGACGATCCTGTTCAACCTCGCGGTCGCACACCGGCGGCTCGGCAGCAGCAAGGACGCGGAGCGGGATCTGGACCAGCTGCTCGCACTGCCCGGAGTTGCAGCCGAGCTGCGCGTACAGGCGGAGAACTTGCGCCGCAAGGTGCGGGGCGGCTGAGCGCGCGGTCGCGCAGCCAGCACGAACCGGCAAGAACCCGGCGCTCGGGCCGGGTTCTTGCAGTCGAGAGCGGGTGAAGGGAATTGAACCCTCGACAACAACGTTGGCAACGTTGTGCTCTACCACTGAGCTACACCCGCATGCGGGCTGGACAAGTTAAAGGGATCCCGGGCACGAGTCAACCGGGTTTTGTGGGTCGGCCTGGACCAGCGCCGTGCAAAGATCGGCCAGGCTCGACGCGCCCCCTTGGGCAGGCCGATAAGACAGCGGTTGCTGTCCATGGTCTTCGAGATGGGTCGTCGATGCGCATCGCCCGATCAGTGGTCCTGTTGCTCCCGGCGCTGGCAGCGTGCTCGTTGTTCTCCGAGCGCAAGCTGTCTACCCACCAGTTCGTCGAGGAGTCGAACGCCTACGCGGACCTGCGCATCGTGAGCGCGGACTATCTGGTGCGCCCGAGCGATCAGAAGCTCGCGGTCGAAGCCGAGCTCAAGCTGGAGAACGCCGGCTCGAGCGCGGTGGGCGAGTTCAAGTTCTACATCGCCTGGGCAGCGCGCCACCTCGGCATCTTCCGCGATGGCCAGCCGGTCTCGTACGAGCGCTGGAACAACTCGCGTTACCAGAAGGTGCTCGCGATCTCGGCCGCACCGCCGATCGGCGCCGGCGAGACGGTGACCTATCGCCTCACCTACGTGTATGACCCGCCGCTGGAAGACCAGGGCAGCAACTGCCGCATCCAGCCCGGCGCGACCCATGTCTACGATTCGCTGTGGGTCCCGCGCGTGCAGCCCGGCGAGGACCGGCCGTTCGACCAGTTTCCCTACTCGATGACGATCGAGGCAGCCGAGCATGAGCTGCCGATCACCAATGGTGCGCTCGTGTCCATCGAGCCGCAGCCCGGGTCGGTGCGCTACCGCTACGCATGCGAGCAGCCCTCGCAGCCGTTCGTCGCCATCGGCCGTTACCAGAACGTCGAGATCCGTCATGGCGACACGACGCTGACCGCGTACGTGCACGAGCGGTACGGCGAGCAGGGCCTGTTGCGCGGCCGGCAATACCTCGAGTTCATCGCTGGCCTGCTCGATGTGTACCGGCAAGTGTTCGGCCCGATTCACCTGCCTCGATTCCGCTTGATCTCGATCGATTCGAGCGCGCCAATTTCGGCCTCACCGCTGGCATGCTGCTCAGCGAGCGCCACTTCCGCGATCACATACCAGACGGAGCGCGGCTGTGCGTGGTGGCGCACGAGCTCGCCCATGCCTGGTGGGCGAATCACGTGCACTCGTATGGGCCCGGCTCGGGCCTGGTGACCGAGGCAATGTGCAACTACGCGGCAGCGGTCGGCTTCGGCTCGCTGTTCGGTCCGGAAGCCGAGCGCGAGCTGTACGCCACGTATCGCGAGTTCTACAAGCCGGTCGCCACCGAGGACATTCCGCTCGGCCGGCAAGACGGCTATCAAGAGATCTACTACACGAGCACCTACAATCGTGGCGCGCTGATCCTGCGCATGCTCGAGTCGCAGCTCGGCCGCGATCGGTTCCATGCCATCTTGCGCGACTTCGTCGCGACTCACGGCGGCGAGCGTGCAGGCGCAGACGTTCCTCGACTTCATCCAGGCGAACAGCACGCAGGACCTGAGCTCGTTCTTCGATGAGTTCATCTGGAGCACGGCGCTTCCGGACTATCGCGTTGCCGCGGTGAACACCGGCGGCACCGACGGCGGCAGCAGCGTGACCGTCACCAACGACGGCACCGGCCGTTTCCCGGTGATGGTGCGGATGCAAGGAGCGCAGGGCGAGGTGAAGGAGGAGCAGGTCTGCCTCGGCTACCGGGCGAGCCAGGAGGTGCGCGCGCCGTTCGTCGTCACCTATGCGCGCGTCGATCCGGACAATCTGCTGGTGCAGTCGAACTACGGCAACGATGCCTGGCCGCGCAACCCGGTGACCCTGAGCGGCCGCACCACGCGCGCCGGCGAGAAGCTCGCCACCACCGCGCGCATCCAGATCTGGCGCAAGGGCGCGTTGCCGGAGCAATTCACGCTGGCACGTGAGGTGACCAGCGATGGCGAGGGACGGTTCAACGTGAGCAATCTGCTCCCGGACCACTACCTGATCACGGTGCGCGCGGCCAACTGCGTGCCGCATCACCGCACGATCGAGCTGAAGCGCAACTGGAGCGTGGAGATCGTGCTCGAGCCGGTGCTGGACGCGGCGGTTCTCGAGTTTGCCCATGGCGAGCCGCTGATCGAACAGCTCGGGCTGGTTGGCCATGAGTTCGTGCCGGTCGGTCCGCCGCCGAGCAATGCGCAATACGTTCTCCTCAACCGCGGCCGCAGGGAAGAGATGGTGGTGCTGCTCACGGAGCCGAGGCGCACGCCGATCTTCCCCGGCAGCGCCGCGGCCGCACCCGACCTCGAGAGCGCTGCGCGCGAGGTTCGTTTCGACCCGGCTCGGCTCGGCGATCTCAAGCTGGCGGCCATGATCGCTCAGGACACGTTGCGCGCCTCGCTGCTCGAGCCGGGGTGGTACCGGGCAGCGTACTTGCCGTGACGACACGCGCCTGGCCTAGGCCATGAACTCGAGGTACGCTCGGCCGGCCGAGAGCACGCGCGACTTGCGCATGGCGCGATGCACGTAGCGCTTGGCGGCGGTCGCCGCCGCCACCATGTCGTCGCCGAGGGTGAGGCGCGCGACGATCGCCGCGGTGAGGGCGCACCCCGTGCCGTGCGCCCGCACCGGCAGCCGCGGCAAGCGCAGCTCGTGGATGGTCTCGCCGTCGCTCAGGTAGTCGGTCGCGGTCGGTCCGGACGCGTGACCACCCTTGAGCAGCACCCAGCGCGGGCCCATCGCGTGCAGCTTCTGGATCGCGAGCTCCGGCTCCTTCTCGACCAGCGCGCGGTCGAGCTCGGAGAGGTAGGCCGCCTCGTCCAGGTTGGGCGCGACGATGGTCGCCACCGGCAGCAGCCGGTGGCGCAACGCCCGCACGCCGTCGCCATCGAGGAAGATGAAGCCCGAGGTCGACGCGATCACCGGATCGACCACCACCTGGAGAGAACGCTCGCGCAAGCTCCGAGCGACCGCGGCGATCATGCGCGGCGACGACAGGATGCCAGTCTTGACGGCGCCGATCGGCATCTCGTCGAGCAGGGTCTGCAGATGGTTGCGGACGGCCTCGATCTTGACCGGCGTGACATCGCGCACGCCGCCCGGACCTTGCCAGGTGAGCGCGGTGATCACGCTCGCGCCGGACAGGCCGTGGCGGAGGAAGACCTTGAGGTCGGCCTCGACCCCGGCGCCGCCGGACGGATCGGAGCCGGCGATCGTCAGCGGGATGGGGAGGTTCGATCGGGTGGGCTTGGCAAGGGACATGATCAGTCGTAGCCCAGCGAGCGCAGGTAATCGAACGCCATCTTGAGCGCGGGCAAGCCGATCGGCCCGACGTCCACGAGCTTGAGACAGCGAGCCGGCAAGGCGCTGCGCAGCGCGCGGAAATCGATCTCGCCCGCGCCGGGCGGCAGCCCATCGGTCATCCCACGCACGTCCGCGAGCGCGACGCCGGCGAGGTGCGCTCCGTACCCCCCCAGCCACGCGCCGTTGCGGTCGAGACCAAGCCGTTCCCAGTGCCATGCGCGCGCCACGTCGTGCCAGTACCGCAGGCGCGGCGATCGCAGGTCGCCGAGCAGCTGCTCCAGCATGCCATGAGTGGGGTAGCCGATGAGCGGTCTGCCGGGCGCAATCGCCACCGGCAGATCGGGTTCGCTGCGGAGCACGGCGAACAGCGCCCGCGACAGTCGGTCGAGCGCGATCGTCTCGAGCTTCTCTCGTTCTGCCACGAGCTGATCGCGCTGCGCCACCGCGGCCGGGGAAAGCCCCTCGCTCGCCACCAGCTCGATCAGCATCTTGCAGCGCTGCGGCCCGTCGGCGAGATCCGCTTCGCCCAGGTCCACGATCAGCACTGGCGCCCCCGCGTGCGTGGCATTGCGCTTCGTGGCCTTCACCAGCTCCAGCGCTTCGACCTGTTCGCTGGCGCTGCCGCTGCCGAGGCTGCGTCGCGCCGTTCCCTTTGCCCATGGGCTCTCGACACAGGCGACGCGCAGGTCGCGGGCGCCGAGCGCCGCCTTCAGGTCGGTCGGGTCTGGCGGGTCGAGCGACATTGCCAGGCCGACCTGGTTTGCCCCCACCAGCATGGCGGCCGCCACCAGATCGCGCACCGTGACCGACTCGGTGCCGAGGCAGCGGGTGCTGAGGATGAGCTGACTGCGAACCAAGGGTGCTCTCTCGTGAACCGCACGCCGAGCGACATTCTCCGGCGAGGTGCTGGCTCGAGGTCGCTGGCGCGCAAACGCCCTCGCCCCAGGCACGACCAGTTTGTACTCGATGCTCCGAGCAGATTCTCTGACCAGGACCGAGACTAGCTCCTAACCGTTGCTGACCAAGCTGGTTACGTGGCTCGATCGCCACGCTCGTCAGGTCGTGCGCAGCGCCCTGCCCGGGTCCAAGTTTGAGAGAAAAGTGGCCCAACAGGTGTGCGTGACCCGAGTATCTTAGCGGCGACAGCCGTTGCGTCGGCCTCCCACTCGCAGCCCACCCACATGGAGTCCATCATGAAGATCCTCGTCCGCGCACTCCTCATTTCGACTCTGGCAGGGTCGGTCATCGCCGCCGAGGGAGGCAAGGCCTTCCTCGGTGTCATTCTGGGAAGCGACGACGCGGCACCGACGCTGCAGAGCGTCGTGCAAGACGGCCCGGCCGCACACGCCGGCCTCAAGAGTGGCGACCGCGTGCTCGCCATCGACGGCCAGTCGGTGGCCACGACCGCGGACCTGCGCGCCGTACTGCGGACGCACGGCGCGGGTGACAAGCTCACGTTCCAGGTCGAGCGCGACGGCGCGGCGCAGACCGTGGCGGTGACGCTGGGTGAGCAGAGCGAAGGCAAGGCGGTGTCGATTCCGAGCCCCTCGAAGAGCCAGGGCGGCGCCGTGGGTTCCGGGGCGATCGAGGTGAAGCCGCAGGACCCGAGCGGCTCGGGCGTGGTGGCGCTCGGACCGGCGCGCGTGCCGCAGACGGCAACCGTCAAGGTTGCGCCGCCGAGCATCGCGACCGTGACGACGAACGCGGCCGGCGGATTCCTCGGCGTCTATCTCGAGGATGCGGAGCAAGGCGCGCTGGTCACGAATGTGGTGAGCGGTTCACCGGCCGAAGCGGCCGGCATCAAGACGGACGACATCATCACCGCCGTGGGTGAGCACCGCGTGGGCAAGGCCGCCGACTTGCGCTCGGCGTTGAGCGCGGCGAGCGCCGGCGATCAGGTCCAGATCAAGCTGAAGCGCGGCGATCAGACCATGACCGTGGTTGCCACCCTGGGCGCCCAGGCCGGCGCTGGCATCGCGCCGCCGGTGGCCGAGCCCAGCAAGCCGGCCGATGCCAAGGCCGAGCCAGCCAAGGGGCAGCGCGCGTATCTCGGCGTCAGCATCGACGGCACCAGCACCGGTGCCGGGGTCAAGATCGCAAGCGTCACCGACGATGGTCCCGCGGCAAAGGCCGGACTCCAGGCCGGCGACGTGATCACGTCGCTCGATCGCAAGGAAACGGCCCACCTCGACGCGTTGATGCAGGCGCTCGCTCAGCACCACGCGGGCGACTCGGTGCGGGTCGGCGTGAAGCGCGGCGACGGCCAGCTGAGCCTGCGCGTGCGCCTCGGCAGCCGGCCGGAGGAAGAGGCGGGCGAGGCAGCCAAGGAGAACGAACCGGAGGCCAGGGCGGAGCCGCAGGCACCCGCCAAGCCCGGAAAGCAAGCCACCGAACCGAAGCGACCCGCCAAGCGCGGCAGCGGCGCAGCGCCAGGCTTCCTCGGCGTGTTCTGCGCGGAAGGTGAGGCGGGCGCCACCGTGCAAGACGTGGTGGGCGGTTCCCCCGCCGAGCACGCCGGCCTGCAGCAAGGCGACGTGATCGTCGCGGTGGGCGGCACGGCCGTGCACGACCACGACGAGCTCACCAAGGCGATTCGCAGCCATCATGCTGGCGATGCGATCGACCTCAAGGTCAACCGCGGCGGTGAGTCGTTGCACCTCAAGGCCACGCTCGGCGCAGCGCCGGAGGCGGAGGCACAGGTCGAGACCGTGCCGGGCGAGGCGGCCGAGCAGGCCGAGCGCGCTGCGACCCAGGCCAAGCGAGCAGCGGAACGTGCCGAGCGCCAGGCGCGGCAGCAGGCGGAGAGGGCGCGCGCCCAGGCCGAGCGCGCCGAGAAGCTGACGCAGGAGCAGGCCGAGCGCGCCGAGAAGCGGGCCCAGGAGCAGGCCGAGCGCCAGCAGCAACGCGCCGAGGAGATGCAGCGTCGTGCCGAACAGGAGCAGCGCGAGGCCGAGCGCCGCGCCCGCGAGCAGCAGGGTGAGGAACAACAGGAGAAAGCGCCCGCGGAAGGTGCGGCGCCGCGCGCGTTCCTGGGCGTGGTTCCGGACACGAGCTTCGACGGCGACGGCCTGCGCGTGCAGGAGGTGGTGCAAGACTCGCCCGCACAGAAACACGGCCTGCGCGCAGGCGACGTGATCGTGCGCATCGATCGCCGCGCGATCCGCAACACCGACGACGTGTTCGCGGCGCTGCGCGAGCACGAACCGGGCGACACGGTCGGCGTTCGCGTGCAGCGCGGCGAGGAGACGGTGCGCGTGCGCGTCACGCTCGGCGAGCGTCAAGGCGGGGCGGAGCAAGGCGAGGAGCAGGAAGCCGACGAGAAGCACGCGGAGCAGCAGCCCGAGCGCCCGCACGGCGAGCTCAAGAAGCAGCCGCGTGAGCACGGTGGCGGCGGCGCGTACCTGGGCGTGCAGCTCGGCGACGAGGATGGCGGCGCTCACGTTGCGAGCTTGGTGCGAGGATCGCCCGCGGATCAGGCGGGCTTGCGCGATGGCGACGTCATCACCAGGGTCGATGGCCAGCCGATCGGCAGCGCCGATGATCTGGTGAACGCGATTGCCAGCCAATCGCCAGGCACCACGGTGAAGCTCAGGGTACGCCGCGATGGCAAGTCACAGACCATCTCGGTCACGCTCGGCCACCGCAAGGACACGCAGGCGCAGTCGATGCTGGAGGTCGATCAAGGCGACGAGGCGGTGGCGATCGCCGGCGACGACGACGCACAGCCGCACGCTCTGCTCGATGCGCTCGCTCTGCCAGAGGGCGTGGACGAGGTGAAGGTCGATGACCTGGTGGCCGGCGGCGATGACGACCACGAGCCGAAGATCGACGATCTGGTGGTGACCGACGAGAGCACCGGCAGCGAGAACGACGCGGACGACGACGCCGATGACGAGGGCGCCGATGACGAGGGCGTCGCGGTATTCACCATGACCGACGATCAGGCCAGCCGCGACGACGACTGCGACCGGGACGACGATGGTCGCTGCGACGACGACTGCAACGGCCATTGCGGCGAAGGATGCGATGACGATCAGTGTGAGGCCACGTGCACCGAAGCTGATGACGAGCGCGAAGCCGATGACGAGGGCGAAGCCGAGACCGGCGATGGGCAGGAGATCGTGTTCGACGTGAACGACGAGCAAGCGGCGCCGGCCCAGGTCATGCTGCGGCGAGCGCCCCAGGGTGGCGAGCGAGCCCGGGTCCGCTTCGCCCCGCCAGCGCCGCCCGCCGCGCCAGCTCCGGCCGCCCCGCGCGCCAGATATCAGCTGGTTCGCCCGCAGGGCATCCAGGTGACCGCCCCGCGCTTCGCGGTGCGGCTGCCGCGCGCGGCCGTGCGCGCGATGCCGGCGCGCTGCGGCGACGACTGCAGCCCGCGGTGCTGCGCCTGCAATGCACCTGCGGCCGCGCCCGCGGCGCGGGGTTTCGCCCGCGTTGCCGCGCCAGGCGCCGGTGCGGTCCAGCGCCTGCGCCAGCAGATCGAGCGCTTGCAGCGGCAGGTGCGCGAGCTGCGTGCACGGCTGGGTGATCGAGAT
>JAXMBY010000025.1:0-84283 GCA_046349655.1 Planctomycetota bacterium | reverse complement strand
GCGGACGGCTACCCGGACGTGATCGTCGGCGCGCCGCAGGGCGACTTCATCTATGGCAACTACGGCCCGGGCTACGCGCAGGTGTTCTCGGGCAAGGACGCGAGCGTGCTCTACACCTGGACGTCGAGCGGCGCGGCGGACTTCGGCGTCGCCGTGAGCGGTGCGGGCGACGTCGATGCGGACGGCCATGCGGATCTGCTCGGGGGCGATTGGTTCGAGTCGAGCGGCGGCGGCATCGGCGGCGCCTACGTGTACTCCGGCAGCGATGGCTCCGTGCTCTCGCACACCAGCGGCGGCTACAACTGGGGCAGCGCGCTCGCGTCGGCCGGCGACGTCAACCGAGACGGCCACGCCGACTTCCTCATCAGCGCCTATCCCGTGGACCAGGTCGTGTTGTTCTCCGGCGCACCATGCCCGGCATCCTGGTCGAACTACGGCAGCGGCTGGCCCGGCACCCATGGCGTGCCCGCCTTCACGTGCTCGGCCAATCCCGCGCTGTGCGACCAGATCACGATCGACCTCGACAATTCATCGGGCGTGATCACGAGCGGAACGCTGCTGGTCGGCTTCAGTCCGGCGAGCGTCCCGACTGCGCTCGGCGGCACGCTCAACGTCGTGCCGGCGTTCGTCTTGCCGCTCACCATTCCCGCGAACGGCATCCAGGCGCCGGTGGGGATTCCGTGCGATCCAGCGCTGTGCGGCGCGGCCTGCTACCTGCAGGCGATGGAGGTCGATCCCGGCGCGTCGCTCGGCGTCTCGTTCACGCGCGGCTTGCAGATGACGCTGGGTGGATAGGCCCTTGGCGATGGTCCGGCGCCGTCACGGCAGCGCCAGCGGCGAGAGCTCGGGCAGCAAGCGGATGTGCAGCTCGTCGACCTTGGTGCGGAATGCCTGCGCATCCTCGACCAGCGCCTTGTTCACCGCCGGCAGCACGTCGCGCACGGCGGCTTCCGCGCGCTGCAGGTAGACGAGCTGCGACGGCGTTGGCGCAGCGAACGACGACGCCAGGCTGCCATAGGCATCCTGCACCTTGGCGATGACCGTGTCGCCACCGACGAAGCCCTTCGTGTCCGGCGGCGTCCACAGCCGCTTCTCGACCTCGAGGAGGTTCTTCTTCAGCTCGTTCGCAGCATCGATCAGCTTCTGGTGCGGGTTGTTCTCGTCGATCGTGGGGTCCTTCAGCTCGTTGGCCTTGGCGATGATCGCGTCGGTGTCGGCGCGCGTCTGCTGGATGCGTTGCAGCGCTTCCGCCAGCGTCTCCTGCAGCTGGCCGGCGCGCACCAGCGCCGCGAGCTTCGCTGCGCGCGCGTCTGGCGTGATCTGCGTGCGCGGGTCGGGCAGCACCTGCAAGTCGCCGTGCGCCTCCTGATCGCCGTAGCGCACGGTGACGCGATAGCTGCCGGGCGCGACCTCCGGGCCGCCCGGCACGTCGTCCTCGCTCTTGCGTGCGCCCGGTGGACGGAAGCCGCGGCGATCGAGGCCCCAGGCAATGCGGTTGAGGCCCTGATGCACCGGCAGCTTGAGCGTGCGCAGGAGCTCGCCGCTCAACGTCGCGATGCGCACCTCGGCCTGCCCGGCAGGGGGCTGCTTGCTCGCCCCGGGCTTGGTCGGGGCCGTCGCGCTCGGCGGTGCCGCGCTGCGCAGCTTGTCCTTCTCGGGGTTGGGATGCGGCAGCGACGCATCGCTGATCACGAACGTGACCAGCGCGCCGTAGGGTCGGTTCTCGCCGTAGAACTCCTCGCTGCCGGGGAAGCGCGCCTCGCTGGCATCGGCGACCTGATACTGCTGGGCTGGCGGCAGCGCGAACAGATGCAGCTTCGCCGCCATCGTCTCGGAGTTGATCTCGCGCAGCGGGCGGATGTCGTCGAGCACGTAGGCGGCGCGGCCGTGCGTCGCGATCACCAGGTCGTGGTCGCGCGGCTGCACGACCAGTCCGAGCACCGCGGCCGTGGGCAGGCCGTGCGTCCACCGGAACCATCGATGGCCGCCGTCGAGCGTGACGAACAGGCCGAACTCGGTGCCGAGGTAGAGCAGGTCGGGCTGCACCGGGTCCTGGACGATGACGTGCGCATAGCCGCGCAGGTCCGCCGTCACCAGGCTCGACCAGGTCTTGCCGTGATCCATGGTGCGATACACGTAGGTGGTGCCGTTGCCGCGGCGATGATCGTCGAACACGACGAACGCGGACGCCGGATCGAAGCGCGACGCTTCGATGTGCGGGACCCAGGTGTTCGCCGGCACCTGCAGCACGTTGTGCTCGACGCTGGTCCACAACCGGCCGCCATCTTGCGTCACGTGAATGCGACCGTCGTCGGTGCCGACCCAGATCACGTCGTGGGCGAGCGGGCTCGGTGCGATGGTCATGATCGTCGTGTAGTTCTCGGCGCCGGTCACGTCCGGCGTCAGCCCGCCGCTGCTCTGCTGCTTCTGCCAGTCCGGGTTATTCGTGGTGAGGTCGGGGCTGACGATCTCCCAGGAGTCGCCGCGGTCATGCGAGCGATGCAGGAACTGACTGCCGTAGTACACCGTGCTCGCATCGAACGGATCGAGCGCGATGCCGGCGTTCCAGTTGAAGCGCAGCTTCACGCCCGCCGGCGGGTCGGGCCGGATTGCCTTGCGTTCGCCGGTGCGCAGATCGTAGCGCATCAGCTCGCCGCCCTGGCTCATCGCGTAACCCGAGAGCGAGTCGTCCGGCATCGGCAGGGTGCCGAAGCCGTCGCCGAAGCCGACCTCCTGCCAGTGGTGGTTGCGGATCCAGCTCGATTCCCACACCGTGCTCGGCCCGCGCCACGACCCGTTGTCCTGCATGCCGCCGTACACGTGGTACGGAACGTCCATGTCGACCGCCACGTGGTAGAACTGCGCAAACGGCAGATTGCGCACGAACCGGAAGCTCTCGCCGCGGTTCTGCGAGATGGCGACGCCGCCGTCGTTGCCGTCGATGATGACTGCGGGTTCCGCGGATGGATCCACATGGCGTGATGATCGGGGTGAATCGCGGCGCGCATCAGCGGCGCGAAGCTGCGGCCGCCATCGTTCGAGACGGTGACGATGAAGTGCAAGCTGTACACGCGTTCCGGATTGGCCGGATCGATGCGCAGATCGGCGAAGTAGAACGGGCGCAGCGCGATGTTGGTCTCGGCATTCACGGTGTGGAACGAGAGGCCACCGTCGTCGGAGCGCACCAGCGCGTTCTGCGCGGCCTCGATCAGCGCGTAGACGACGTTCGGATTCGACGGCGCGATGGCGAGGCCCATGCGCCCCAGCTCGCCCGCCGGCAAACCATCGCGCGCGGTGATCTGCTGCCAGCTCTTGCCGCCGTCGCGGGTCACGTACAGGCCCGATCCGGGTCCGCCGGATTGGAAGGAATACGGCGACCGGCGATGCTCCCACATCGCTGCGAACAGCTTGAGCGGGTTGGTTGGATCCATCACCAGATCACCGCAGCCGGTGCGCTGGTCGACGTACAGGACGCGCTGCCACGTGGCGCCGCCGTCCGTGGTCTTGAACACTCCGCGCTCGGTGCCATCGCTCCAGGTGGGACCCAGTGCCGCGACGTACGCGATCTCGGGATCGTGAGGGTCGAGGCAGATGCGATGGATGCGCTCGCTCTGTGCCAGGCCGAGCTGCTTCCAGGTGCGGCCGCCGTCGAGCGACTTGTACATGCCGTTGCCGACCGAGGCGCTGTTGCGCGGGTTGCCCTCGCCGGTTCCCACCCACACGACATCGGCGCTGCGCGGGTCGATGGCGATCGCGCCGATCGACGCCACGCTCTGCTCGTCGAACCGCGGCTGCCACGACATGCCGCCGTCCACCGACTTCCAAAGCCCGCCGGTGGCCGCGCCCACGTAGATGATGTTCGGATCGGATTCGACCGCGGCGATGGCCGCCACGCGCCCGCTCATGCCGGCCGGTCCGATCGCGCGCGCGCGCATGGCGGCGAGCAGGTCCGGATCGACATCGGCAGCGAGCGACAGACCGGCGATGAGGCAGAGCAGTGTCACGAGCGTCCTCGACGTTGGGAGTGCGGAGCGTGCGCGAGCATACCGCAACGCCGGCGGGGTTCCCAGCATCGCGAGCGCGCGCGCCGGCTGACTCGTCTCAAGCCAGATCGCTCACCGCAATTGACAAGGCCTTCCTGCAGCGGGACGATACCGGCTCATTTCTGCGCCGCCACGCTGATCGACGGAGGGCATCCCTTGAGTGCACACAGTCTCCTGACCACCTTGGTGATTCTCGGCGCGCTGCTGGCTGCTCCCGCACGCGCTGGGACCTGGCAAGCGCTCAATCACCAGCCGCCGTTCGCGGCGAGCACCATGTTCTTGCTCACCGACAGCACCGTGCTGTGCCAGAAAAGTGGCGACCTGAAGTGGTGGAAGCTCACGCCCGACGTGAGCGGCAGCTACGTGAACGGCACCTGGAGCAAGGTGGCGGAGGCGCACTACGACCGACTCTACTACGCGTCCGGCGTGTTCGCCGACGGCCGCGTGATCGTGTCGGGCGGCGAGTACAGCTCGTTCGGCTCGGAGATCAACAAGACCGAGATCTACGATCCGGTCGCGAACACCTGGACCGAGATCGCCGCGCCGTTCGCCAACGTCGGCGATGCGCCGTGCGTGATCCTGCCCGACGGGCGCTTCTTGATCGGCAGCATCTTCGACAATCGCACGGCGATCTACGATCCCGAGGCGGACACGTGGACCGGCGGCCCGCGCAAGAAGAACGCGCAGAGCACCGAGGAGACCTGGGTGCTGATGGCGGATGGCACGGTGGTCAATCCCGATTGCGTGGGCCACCCGAACTCCGAGAAGTACGTCACGTCGACCAACAAGTGGGTCAACATCGGCGCCACGCCGGTCGACCTCGTGGAGGCGGCATCGCTCGAGATCGGCCCTGGCCTGACCTTGCCGGACGGCCGCGCCTTCTTCATGGGCGCGACGCCGACGTGTGCGCTGTACACCTCGCCGCCCAACCCGTCGGACCCGGGCACGTGGGTCGCAGGACCGGTGCCGCCGCTGGTCGGCGGCCAAACCGTGGGCGCCAAGGACGCGCCGTGCGCGCTGCTGCCGAGCGGCCGCGTGCTGCTCGCGCTGGGTCCGGTGAACGGCGTCGGCGGCGACTTCCTGTCGCCCACCTACTTCTTCGAGTGCGATGGCGGTGGGTTCACGCGGGTGGCAGATCCACCGAACTCGGGCGGCCCGCCCTACATCGGCCGCATGCTGCTGCTGCCGACCGGCGAGGTGCTGTTCGCCAACGGCGGCACGACCGTCTACGCCTACAAGGCGACCGGCGGGCCGGACCCGTCGTGGCGGCCGACGATCACGTCGGTGCCCACGAGCATCGCGCAGACGCGCAGCTACGCGCTCGAGGGGACGCAGCTGAACGGCCTGTCGCAAGCCGCAGCCTACGGCGACGAGGCCGGTGTCGCCACCAACTACCCGCTGGTGCGCGTCAAGAACCTCGCGACCAGCCACGTCTTCTACTGCCGCACGTTCGACCACAGCACGATGGCCGTGGGCCCCGGCAGCGCCCTCGTGTCGACGCGATTCCAGGTGCCGGCGTCGGCGGAGATCGGCCAGGGCGAGCTCGTGGTGGTCGCCAACGGCATCGCTTCCGACCCGGTGCTGGTGACCGTGGTCGCGCCGGACAGCTGCCCTGATCCCGTGCACTACGGACTGCCCACGCCCGGCAGCGGCGGCGTGACCCCCACCATCACCTGGTCCGGCGGGGTGCCGTACCTCGGCAACCCGGACTTCCACCTGAAGGGCGATCTGCTCTACGGCGGCCAGACCGGCTTCTTGTTCGTGGGCTTCACGAAGATCACCGTCAACCTCGGCCAGGGCGCCTACCTGAACGTGGCGCCGCCGTGGGTGGTGCTGCCGTTCCCCGTGCCCGGACTGCCGTTCCCGGGCTTCGGCAGCATCGACCTGAACGTTCCCATCTATCCCGACCCGGCCCTGGCGGGAGTGCACTTCTACTCGCAGTTCATGTGCTTCGACCCGGGCGGTCCGCTCGGCTTGACCGGAACGGACGGGCTGGACTCGCTGATCTGCAACTAGCGCAGACGCCGTCCAGCGAACACCCGCCGTGAACGCGTTGCCCATCGATGAAGAGCTGCCGCGCATCGCGCGCGAGCTCGATGCGGCGGGTGCGCTGGTGCTGGTCGCAGCACCCGGCGCCGGCAAGACCACGCGTGTGCCGCCGGCGCTGCTCGACCACGGCGTGCTCGGTGCCGGCCAGGTCGTGGTCCTGCAGCCGCGGCGCATTGCCGCACAATGCGCGGCCGCTCGCATCGCCGCGGAGCGCGCATTCGCCGTCGGGCGCGAGGTGGGCTACCAGATCCGCTTCGAGAACCGCACGTCGCGCGCCACGGTGATCCGCTTTGCCACCGAGGGCATCTTGCTGCGACAGGTGGAGCACGATCCAGGTCTCGCCGGCGTGGCTGCGGTCGTGCTGGACGAGTTCCACGAGCGCAGCCTGGAAGCCGACCTGTTGCTCGCGCTGCTGCGCGAAGTGAAGGAGGCCGTGCGTCCCGACCTCAAGCTGCTGGTGATGTCGGCGACGCTCGATCCGGCGCCGATCGCGCGCTATCTGCGCGACTGTCCGGTGATCGCGATCGAGGGGCGGCCGCACCCGGTGACGGTGCGTTACGTGCCGCGCCCGGCGCGCGAGCCGCTGAGCGATGCCGTGCTGCGCGCGCTCACCGACTCGTGGCGCAGTGCCACGGGTCATGCGCTCGTGTTCCTGCCGGGCACGTTCGAGATCCGTCGTGCCCTGGCGACGCTCGAGCCGTTCGCTGCCGCCGCCGGCGCGCAGCTGCTGCCGCTGCACGGCAGGCTGTCGATGGCCGAGCAGCAGCGTGCGCTCGCGCCCGCCGAGCGGCGCAAGATCATCCTCGCGACCAACGTCGCGGAGACGTCGCTCACCATCGACGGCGTCGACCTCGTGATCGACAGCGGGCTCTTGCGCCTGATGCGTCACGATGCCGGCACCGGCATCGACCGGCTCGAGACCGAGCGCATCAGCAAGCATGCGGCCGAGCAGCGCGCCGGTCGCGCCGGGCGAGTACGACCTGGGCGCGTGCTCCGGTTGTGGTCGGAGCGCGAGCACGCGGCGCTCGCGGAACAGGAATCGCCCGAGATCCGGAGGGTCGATCTTGGCGCCACACTGCTCCACCTGCGGGCGTGGGGCGTGGCCGATGCGCGCACGTTCGCCTGGTTCGAGGCGCCGCCGCCAGCGCAGCTCGAGCGCGCGCGCGCGCTGCTCTTGATGCTCGGCGCGCAGGACCAGGATGGCGCGCTCACCAGTCTCGGCCGGACGCTGCTCGAGCTGCCGGTTGCACCGCGGCTCGGTTGCCTCCTGGTGCGCGCCGCCGCCGGCCACGCTGCCGACGACGGCGCGCTGGTGGCGGCGCTGATCGAGGAGCGCGACATCCTCGCGCGCCGCATGATGCCGGGACCGCGTGCCGCGCGCGCGCCGGCCGCGAGCGCCGAGTCCGACGTGCTGCTGCGGCGTGACCTGCTGCGCGAGGGATCGCGCGAGCTCGATCCGGCCGCGGTGCGCAAGGGCGCTTGCACCGGGAGCTGCTGCGCGCCACGCGCACGATCGCCCCGGACCGCGCGGTGGCGGCCATCGCCGGCGACGAGGGTCCTGCTGCGCGCGCCTCGCACGCGTATCCTGATCGGCTCGTGCGGCGGCGCGCCAGCGATCCTGCGCGCGGCGCATGGTCGGCGGCTCGGGCGTGGTGTTGTCGCCCGACAGCGCGGTGCGGGTCCCGGAGCTGTTCGTCGCCGTCGATCTCGAAGCCGGCGATTCGCCGCAGCGCCGGGACCATCGTGCGCATCGCCAGCGGCGTGCAGCGCGCCTGGCTGGAGCAGGAGCTGCCCATGCACGTCCATGCCGTCGAGTCGGTGTTCTTCGATGCGGCGCAGGCCTGCGTGCGGCGCACGATCACGACCTGCCACCGCGACTCCGCCGCTCGAGGCGCCGCGCGATCAGCCGGTGGATCGCGCGGCGGCCGGCGCGTTGCTGGGCGAGGTGGTGCGCGAGCGCGCCGCCGCGTTGCTCGCGGCCGACCCGGAGGCGCACGCGCTCGTCGAACGCGTGCGGCTCTTGCACCGGGTGTTTCCCGAGCGCGGCTTCCCGGCGAGCGATGAGCCCGCGCTCGGCGCATGGCTCGCGCACGCGTGCGCCCACAAGCTGAGCGTCGCGGAACTGCAGCGAGATCTCGCGGGCTCGCTCGCGGCGCAGTTGCCGCGCGCCACCCTGCAGGCCATCGCCACGCTCGCGCCGGAGACGATCGCCGTGCCGAGCGGCAGCAAGATCCGCCTCCGATACGAGGGTGATCAACCGCCGGTGCTCGCCGTGCGATTGCAGGAGCTGTTCGGCCTGCGCGACACGCCGACGATCGCCCACGGTCGCGCGCGTGTTGCTCCACATCCTCGGGCCGAACTACCGGCCGGTGCAGGTCACGCAAGATCTGGCGAGCTTCTGGCGCACGACCTATGCGCAGGTCCGCAAGGAGCTGCGCGCACGCTACCCCAAGCATGCATGGCCCGATGATCCGCTGAGCGCGGCGCCGCAGCGCGGCGCGCGCCGCCGCACGCCGTGAGGCGCTGCGCGCCGCAGCGCGAGCGCGGCAAGGACCAGCGCTGCGGAAACGCCACGAGCCACACGCGCCCGCGCGGGGCGTGTGGCTCGTGCGCGGAAGAAGCAGCTTACCTGGTGAAGCTCACCGAGCCCAGGATCACGAGGCCCACGCACCGGCCGGTCTCGTTGCCGCGGTCGTTGTCGAAGCGGTAGTGGATGCCGCCGTACAATCGCGAGACCGCCGCCTCTTCGGCAGCTTCCCAGAACGAGTCGAAGCTGCGCGACGGATAACCGAGGTCGGCGTGCGTGTCGTCGGTGAACGGCAGATCACCCAGCAGGTCGGCGAGCAACGCCGCCACCGCGCCCGATTGCGTCGAGTGTCCGGAAGTGTAGGTCGGGAACGCCGGCGTGTTGTTGAGGTACGGCAGCCAGCCGGCCTGGATGTTGGCCTGGATGTAGGTCACCGGCCGCAGCAGGTTGAACGTGTACTTCGCTTGCCAGCAGTTGATGAACGCGTCGTGCACGGCGATGCCCACGCGTGCATAGCACTCGGCGGCCACGTCGAGCTGCATCTGATACTGCGAGCACACCGCGCTGACGATGCGCACCCAGTGGCCGGGAGGCGTGCCGGTGACGCCGGGCGAATCGGCCCAGAACGTGGCGATGTCCTTCTGCTCCTGCGTCAGGTTCTGCCAGACCGTGAAGACCTCCTCGGCGGCGGCGTAGAACTCCGACGCCGGGTCGGTCGAGTACGCCGGCGCCGGCGGCGGCGAGCAGAAGTCCGATGCCGGCAGCGCGAACGTGCGGATCTGGCCCCAGCACGGCTCCAGCGGCGGCTTGAAGTCGGGCGGCGTCGGTTCCCACAGGCCCGGTCCCACGGGCGGGGTGTAGGAGCAGTTGTGATAGGTGGCGTAGCCATCGCCTGCCGCCCACGCGACGATCAGGTCGGCGATGCGCTGGCCGTAAGCGGTCGATCGAGCGAGCACGCGCGCGCGCGTCTCGGCAGCGAACTCGGTGGCGAACGATTGCTCGAGGTCGTCGATCGCGGTGAGCGTTGCCGCCGAGGCGCTGGCGAGCAGCGTGCGCAGGACGCTGGCCACGGCGGCATTGGCCGCGGCCGGCCAGTGATACTTGAGCGCGCGCTTCGGCTTCGGCACGGTGCCGAGGTCGAGCAGCTGGTTGCCGAGCGAGCGATGCCCCGGCATGCCAGCGCACACCGACTCGTACAGCGTGATCCCGGCGAAGCCGTACAGGCGGGATGCGACCACCGGCGAGTACTTCTCGGTCTTCACCGACTGGACCAGGAGGTCCATCCACGCGGTGGCCACGTCGGCCGGATACTGATCGGTGGTTCGGGATTGCGCGAGCCCGGGGACGGTGCCGGCGCAGGCAATGGCTGTGGAGAACGCGAGCCTCCGGACGACGGTCATCATGTTCGGCAACTCCTTGTTCGAGATTGTGCGGAGTGTCGGAGGGAATGGGCAATCCCCGGACGGCGGAGGTGTCTCGAGGATCGCGTTGATCCGACGTGGCGGCGGCTCTCGTTCGCAGATCGCGTGCCAGCGCCCGGCAACCAGCCACCGTGGTCGCGTCGTGCCCAGCGTCGCCTTCGGTAGGCGCGCGTCCGCGGCAGGTCGCGGCCGGCTCGCCGGTGCGAGCCCGTGGGACATTAGGTCCCGCGCATGTGACATTTCGTCAAAGCCACGAACGCAAGAAGCCGGGAGCGCTCTGCTCCCGGCTCACGTCCCGAGCAGCAGTCGTTCAGCTCTTCTTCGCCGACTTCTCCTGGTACTCCTTGAGCTTGGCGTCCATCGCCGTCCTCATCTCGCCTTCCTGCGCGAACGCAACCGCCTTGGTCTCGAACTCGACTGCCTTGGCGAAATCACCCTTGGCGGCATGCACCTGCGCGACCAGATCGAGCACGCCGGCGTTCTTCTCGTGCGTCAGCTCGTTGGCGCGATCCGCGGCCTTGAGCGCCAGCTCGAGATCGCGCGTCTTGAGCTTGGTCTCCGGATCGGAGATCAACCAGGCGATGCCGCCCATGGCCTCGACCTGATCCCACAGCTTGGGCAGTGATTCCTTGGCGTAGGCGTAGGCCTTCTCTTCTTCGCCCATCTCGGTGAGCAGCACCTGGAACTTGGAGACGCGCACCATCGCGAACACCTCCTCGTCGATCGCGAGCATCTCGTCGAACGCCTTGATCACCTCGTCCCACTTCTGCGCTTGCGCGGCCTCCTCGATCTTGGCTTGCAGCGGCGCCGCCTTCTTCATCGCCTCGGCCTGCTTGCGCGCTTTCTCGGTCGCAGCCTTGAGGTCGAACGATCCGGACACGACGCCCTCGAGCGATGCGTCCATCTCCATCGGGTGACCGACCCACGCGACCAGCCCGTCGCCGTTGATCAAGAACGCGGTGGGGATGCCGCTCTGGCCGGCGGCTTGCATCCAGGAAGTCGCCATCGATCGGTCGGTGTCCACCGCCACCGTGTAGCCCATCTTGTCGCCCTTCTCGGTGACGAACGCCTTCACGCCTTCCAGCTTCTCCTTCTCGTCGTCGGGCTGTTCGCTCGCGGCGACGCCGATCACCGTGACGTTCTTGTCCTTGTAGTGCGCTTGCGTCTCGGTCAGGTGCGGGATGCTCTCGATGCACGGCGCACACCACGTTGCCCAGAACTCGACCACGTAGATGCGGCCCTTCTCGAAGGCGCTGACCGCGTCCCCCTTGACCCAGTGCTCGGCCGAGATGGCCGGGGCCTTGTCGCCGATGTGCAGGGTGACCGCTTCCTCTCCGGGCGGCGCTTGGAATGCAGCGGCGAGGAATAATGCCTGGATGAACATGAGGATCCTCAACTCGTTGGACGGCGAAGCGGTCCCATGGACCGAAGCCCACATGATACGTGACCGCTTGCCGCGCCAAAGCACCACAAATGAGGTGCGGTCATGACCGTCGGCGCGGTGCCGCACGGGCTCTGGCGTCAGGTGGCGAGATCGACCAGCACCTCGCGCGCGGTGCGGCACAGCGCCCGATAGAAAGTCGTGCCCGCGGTCGCCTCGGCGGCGGGCAAGAACAGCATGGCGAACGGCAGCAGTTGCCGCTCGAGAAAGGCGAGCCGCTCTGCGCGCAACGTGCGCGCGGCAGTCGGATCGCCGCCGGCGCACGCAGCGGCCTCGGCATCGAACAGGTGGGCGAGGAACTCGAGCTCGACGCCGAGATGGTCCTCGGCCGGCGCCTGCGTGATGTCGACGACGAATCCATGCTCGCGGTAGAGCCGCGCGACCTCGCCGGTGCTGTCGGCGTTCAGCAATCCGCTGGGATCGAGATAATGCGAGCCGTACGGCGGCATGCCGAGCAAGAACGTCTGCGCGTAGTCGGCCGCCAGCGCATCCAGATCGCGGCTCGCCGATGCCTGGGCGTCCTCGCCCAGCAGCTCGATCAGGAACGCGCGAGCACTGGCGAGCGTCTCGCGGTCGAGCTCGCGCAAGAACAGGCGTGCCAGCGCTCGGCACACGCGCGCGTACGCGCCGAGCTGGTCCGCGTCGCCGGCCAGCCGCGATGCGTCGGCTGTGCTCACGCGGACCACTTGGCGGGCTTGCGGTCCCAGCGATGCGCGCGCAGGCGGTCGCGCAGCGCCGCGGGCAATGCGCGACCGTCGCTCGCTGCCAGGTTCGCGTCCACGTGCTCGCGGCGACGCATGCCCGGAATCACGGTGCCGACGTCCTGGTTGGCGAGGATGAAGCGCAGCGCCAGCTCCGGCAGCGTCATGCCGGCTGGCACCAGCGGCTGCAACCGTTCCACGCGTTCGAGGGTCGGCAGCAGGTTGGCTGCGGTGAAGTAGCTGTTGCGCCAATCGCCTTCGGGCCACGTGCTCTTGCTGGTGAGCGTGCCGGTGAGCGAGCCCTCGTCGAACGGCACGCGCGCGATCACCGCGACGCCGAGCTCACGGCACAGCGGCAGCAGCCGATCCTCGGCAGCCTGGTCGAAGATGTTGTAGACCACCTGCACGGCATCCACGAGTCCGGTGCGCAGCGCTACGAGCGCGTTCTCCGGCTCCCACCGGTTCAGGCTGATGCCGAACGCGCGCACCACGCCGCGCCGCTTCAGGTCCGCGATCGCATGCTGCCAGCCCGGATCGCTCGACCACGTGTCGTCCCACACGTGCAGCTGCAGGAGGTCGATGGTGTCGAGCTCGAGATTGGCGCAGCTCTTCTCCGTGTACGCGCGGATGTGCTCGGGCGGATACACGTCCTCGATCTGGAACTCGGGCCGCGCCGGCCAGGCCATGTTCTTCGGCGGCACCTTGGTGGCGAGGTACAGCTGCTTGCCCCGGCAGCGCCGCTTGAGCTGCGCGAACAGCCGTTCGCTGTGACCCGCGCCGTATGCCCACGCGGTGTCGAAGAAGTTGCAGCCCAGCTCGACCGCGCGCTCGAGCGCGGCGAGCGACGCGGCGTCGTCACGACCGCTCCACCCGCCCATGCCCCACATGCCGTAGCCCACTTCGCTCACGCGCCAGCCAGTTCGGCCGAAGGGACGATATCGCATGGTCAAGACTTCCTCGGCAAGCGGCTGGCGGTCGTGTAACGCGGCTCGATGTCGACCGGCACGCTCGCGAGCTTGTCGAGCACGTGCTGCACGTCGGGCCGCACCACGGCCCGCTCCGCGATCAGCTGCTTCGCCTTTGCGTAGTTGCCCTCGGCCTGGATCGTCATGATGTCGCTGGTCAGCTGGCGCACGGCCGCCTTGGCGCGCGCGACGTCGACCGAGAACGTGCCGGTGGAGCTCACCTTGAACGCGCCCGCGTCGAGCAGCGTGTTGAGCTGCAGCGCGATGCCCTTGCCGTGCGCTTCGTTCAACCCGAACCGGATCGAGCGGAAGCACGAGGCGAGGAAAGTCGTGTACATGGTGCGCTCGAGGTCCTTGTCGAGCGAGCCCTTGTCGACCAGCTGCTGCAGTGCCCACAGCCCCGAGATGTCGGCCTTGGCCTCCTCGAGCGCGCTGTAGGTCTCCTTGAGCTGCTCGCGCACCGTGGTGGGTTGACCGCCGACCGTGATCTGGTGCGGGCCGAGACCGTGCATCAGCTCGTGCATCAGGATGTGCGTGAAGAACGCGTCGAACGACACGTGCGCCACGTCGGCGGCCGGCAACGCCACGTGCGCGATCGGCATCAGCACGCGCTCGAACTTGGCCTGCTGCATGTTCTTCAGCATCACGCGCTTCGAGCCCTTCTCCTTCACCACGCGCTCATCGTTGGGCAGGTTGAACGCGGCGGTCTGCACGCCGCGATTGCCGTCGCCCGCCGAGAAGAGCACGTTCACGACGCGGATCGGCGACATCGCACCGAGCGCCGGATTCCTCAGCTTCGCGTCGATCGGCAGGTGGTTCTCCAGGTCCTGCAGCTCGGCCGAGAAACGCTCGAGCTTGCTCGTCTCCGCATCGTCGCGCACGGTGATGAAGGCTTCGAAGGCCGCCTTGAGATTGAACCACTCGTCCTCGTACACCTCGTACGGGCCGATGGTGGGCTCGATCGCGCCGTCGAGCTCCATCCACGCCACCTCGCTCGCATAGTAGTCGTTGCTGGCGAAGGCGTCGGCGCGCGCCTCGAGGAACTTCTTCAGGCTGGGCTGCGCGGTTGCGCGCGCCGCGGCGCGCAGCAGCCGCGCCGAGAGCTCGAGCTCGGTCCGGTACTCGAGACTGTACGCGACCGGCGTGAAACGGCCGCTCGGGTCGCGGCGGATCGTGGTGAAGAACCCCTGCGCCGCGGCACGGTCCGCCTCGCCGAGGCTCTGTAGCCACGCTTCCAGGTCGGCCTTGGTGGCGGCGGCAGGATAGAAGCCAGCGCCGCCCGGTTTGGGCGGTACGCCGGCGATGAATGGCGTGTCACGATCGAGCCGTGACCACGGACCCTTGTTGATCATGAAGTAGTGCAGGCGGGCACGGCCGAGCGGCGTGCCATCCTGCACGAGATCGAGCAACAGCGTCTCGTTGCCGTCCCACACCTGCCGCAGGAACAGCGTGTCCATGACGCGCGCTGCGGCGACCAGATAGGCGAGCGCCTCGCGCTCGCGCTCGGGCATGGCCGAGAGATCGGCGCCGATCTCGACCGGCGTGAAACGGGCCGCCATGGCCTCGAGCTCGGGATGGTCGGGCATGGGATTCTGCGCGCGCAACGTCGGTACTCCGAGCAGGGAGCAGGTGAAGGTGACCGCGAGCTTCATGAACGAGACGCCAAGGCGAGGCCTGGTCACGAGAGTTCTCCGTGGTGTGGGGCAGCAGATCGCAGAAGGATGAATGGCGCGCCGGTGCCAGGCAATCGAAAATCGCGGCGCCAGAAAATCATGTTGACCAAAGTCCATCTTTAGACTAAATCTAATCACATGAAGTCACGCGATGCAGCAGCACTCTTGCGCCAGCACGGGATCCAGCCTTCCGCGCAGCGGCTGGCGGTTGCCGATTACGTGCTGTTCACCGAGCAGCACCCGTCCGCGGACGAGGTATTTGCGCGGGTGCGGGGCAACGTGCCGATGATCTCGCGCGCCACCGTGTACAACACGCTCAACCTGTTCGTGAGGAAGAAGCTGCTGCGCGAGCTGGTGCTGGCGGAGGGCAAGATCGTGTTCGATCCGAAGATCGAGGCGCACCACCACGTCATCGACGAGGGCACCGGCGCGATCCACGATGTGCCGTGGGACGCACTGAAGGTGGCGAACATCGACGGCCTGAAGGGATTCGAGGTGCGCGAGTTCCAGGTGGTGATGCGCGGTCGCGTCGCGCCAGCGTCGCGGCGCCGGGCGTAAGCGGCGAGTTTTTTTGCGGTCCAGGTAGACGACATCTAATCATGGACAGAATCTCAAAGGAGTTCGCATGTTGACCGTTGGCGATCGATTCCCGAGCTTCGAGCTGCGCGCGGTGGTGTCCCTCGAGCGCGGCAAGGAGTTCCGCGAGGTGTCCCGGGGCAGCTTCCCGGGCAAGTGGCTGGTGGTGTTCTTCTGGCCCATGGACTTCACGTTCGTGTGCCCGACCGAGATCGCGGGCTTCGGCCGGCGCACCGCCGACTTCGCCGAGCGTGACGCGCAGATCCTCGGCGTGAGCACCGACACCGAGTACGTGCACCTCGCCTGGCGCCAGCAGCATCCGGATCTGCGCGAGCTGCCGTTGCCGATGCTCGCGGACAACCGCCGCGAACTGTCCACCGCGCTCGGCATCCTGCACCAGCGCGAGGGCGTGCCGCTGCGGGCGACCTTCATCGTCGATCCGGACGGCCTGATCCGCTTTGCCAGCGTGAACGACCTCGCGGTCGGCCGCAGCGTCGACGAGGTGCTGCGCGTGCTCGACGCCTTGCAGACCGACGAGCTGTGTCCGTGCAACTGGCAGAAGGGCGAGCCGACGCTCGCGGGAGCGGCGTCATGACCGCGCTCGAGAACCTGCGGCAGGCGATCCCGGACGTGGCGCGCGACGTGAAGCTCAATCTCCAGTCGGTGCTGGAATCCGGCTCGCTGAGCGAGGCGCAGCGCTTCGGCGTGGCGGCGGCGGCGGCGATCGCGTCCCGCCACGCCGCCTTGCGCGAGGCGGTGCTGGCCGCGGCGGCGGCACGCGTCGTGCCGGCCGTGCTGGCAGATGCCAGGGCCGCGGCCGCGCTCATGGCGATGAACAACGTCTATTACCGCTTCCGCCACATGATCGGCAAGCCGGTGTACGCGGAGAAGCCCGCGCGGCTGCGCATGAATCGACTTGCGCAGCCGGCGAGCGACAAGGCACACTTCGAGCTATTCGCACTCGCCGTGAGCGCGATCAACGGCTGCGAGATGTGTGTGCGCGCCCACGAGCGCAGCGTGCTGGCGGCAGGACTGAGCGAGGATCAGGTGCACGACGCGGTGCGCATCGCCGCAACGATCCACGCCGCGGCCGTGGCGCTCGAGTTGCAGGATGCAGGCCAGCACGTGTGACGTGCGGCAAGGAAAACGAGACGCACAGGAGGTCATCATGTATCGAAGCCCCAGCCAACTTCCCGAGCCAGCGCGCGCCAGGATCGCGGAGACGCTCAACGATCGGCTCGCGGACGGCCTCGACTTGCACGGTCAGATCAAGGTGGCGCACTGGAACATCAAGGGGCCGTTGTTCGCGACGCTGCACCCGCTGTTCGAGACGTTTGCGGTCAGCCTCGCCAATCACAACGACACGATTGCCGAGCGCGGCGTCACTCTCGGCGGCAAGGCCTACGGCACGGCCCGCCATGTCGCCAAGAAATCGCGCCTGCCCGATTATCCCCAGGACACCACGCGCGACCTCGACCACGTGAAGCTGCTCGCCGAGCGCATCGAGGTCTACCTCGGTGGGCTGCGCGAGAGCCGCATGATCGCGGACGAGCTGAAGGACATCGACACGGTCGACATGCTCACCGGGATCATCTCGGAGTTCGAGAAGCACGTGTGGTTCTTGCGTGCATCGCTCGAGAGCTGACACCACCAGCCTGGCGGCGGCGCGCGCGGAGGTGGCTCACTGCCACAGCGCGCGCGCGCGCTTGGTGAGCAGCTCGGGCGTGGCCGGCGAGGTGATGAAGATGCGCTGCACCGCCACGCGCGACTCGTTCGGTGCGAGCGGACCGAAGCCCGGGCAGCAGTGAACGCAGCCATACTCGAGGTTCGAGAACAGGAACAGCGGGCGATCGCTGGTGAGCATCAACGCCGCGCCGCCGCCGCGCGCGCGCACCGCGATCGCGCCGCTCGGGTAGCACGCGGGCGTGGCCGCGAACGACTCGACGACCGGGATCTTGCGCGGCCCGTCCTGCAAGTACCACAGCTGCACTGTGGGCCGGGGCGAGTCGCGGCGTGGCAACCGGGTGATCGCCTGCCACGCATCGTCGAGCAGCACCTCGGTGCGCGTGCCGTCGAAGTCGACGAAGCTCGGCGCGCCGCGCGGGGCCATGCAGCAGAACGCGAGCGTGACCGGCCAGCTGCGCTGGCTGATGTTGCTGAGCTTGATCTGGACGTCGACGTGCTCGTGGTTTGCTGCCGCCTGGACCGCGAGCGCGAACTGCCCGGGACGGCGCCATGCGTAGCTCAGCACGTCGCTCGAGCCGCGGTTCCATTCCGGCGTGATCTCGTTCGGGCGCACGTGCGCCCAGGTCACGTCGTCCGCGGGCCCGATCGCCTCCGGCACGGTGTAGACGAACACCTCGCCGGCGAACTCGGGCGAGGCGATCTCGAGGCGCGGGCTGCCGGCGACCGGGTTGATCGTGAGGCCTTGGCTGGAGTCCTGGCGCATCAACCGGCTCCGCCGCGCGCACAACGGAAGCCGATGTAGTCCTGCCGGTTGTCACGGCTCTGGGACGAAAGACGGCTCGCCGCGCGGAAGCACCAAGGCGCGCGCTGCAGGTAGAACCCGCCGCGCACGACGTTGGCGGGGCCGTCGCGGTAGACCGACGCGGTCCACTCGCACGCGTTGCCGGCCAGGTCCTTCACGCCGTACACGCTGGCGCCGGTCGGATAGGCGTCCACCGGCTGCAAGCCACGGCCGCCGGGCAGGTCCTGGTCGTTGCTGTTCAGGCGGCCGGGATCCCACTCGTTGCCCCACGGGTAGATCGATCCCTGCGGTCCGCGCGCGGCGAATTCCCACTCGACCTCCGTGGGCAGCCGCGCGGCCGCCCAGCGCGCGAACGCGAGCGCGTCCGCGAGGCTCACGTTCACGACCGGCACGCGCCCGATCTTGCCGAGCGAGCGGTGCACCGAGCGAAACGGCGGCCAGTCGCGATCGGTGGCGGTGCAGAACGCGACGAACTCCGCGTTGCTGACCGGATACTCGTCGATGAAGAACGGTGCGACCCGCACCAGACGCGGGGTCTCCGCCGCGAACCAGCTCGGGTGCACGCCGTGATCCTGCGCGAGCTTCTTGACCTCGGCCGCACCGGTGCCGAGCATGAGCTGCCCGCCCGGGATCGCGATCATCTTGCGCGCGTTCGGCGCGCGCGCGAGGCTCTGCGCGAAGCTCGCGCGCGCGCCAAGCACGCCGAGCGCTGCGGCTCCCAGGAACGCCCGCCGATCCAGCGTCGTGCCGGCAGAGAGAGGCTCTTGGTCTCGGTTCATCGCTCGTCCATCATGGCATGCCGCCGCCCACCTCTCATCATGGCGCCTCGATCAATGCGCCGAGCGCGCGCGCCAGTAGCTGGTGGCCAGCGGCATTGGGATGGATCGGATCGTCGGCGAGCAGCGTCTGATACGGGGCGAACGGCAGCTCGTCGAGGTGCAGCGATGCACCCGCCGCCGCAGCGCTCGCCTCGGATCGTTCGAAGGTCGCGTAATTCGTCAGCTGGGTGAGCTCGCGCACGCTCTTGACCGGCTTGGCGGCGATGGTCCATTCCCAGCCCGCTGGCGGCGCCGGAATCTCCAGGCGCCATCCGCCCTCCGGGCCGTGCTCGAACAAGAGGTTCTGCGGCACGAGCACGCCCCGATCGATCGGGATCGCGACCAGGCACGGCGCGGCGCTGCCGTGCGCCACCGCGATCGCGAGCCGGCCCGCGGCGACGCCGGGATCGAGCTGCGGCCGACCGGTCGTGCCACACTCGCGGGCGAAGATCTCGCGCGTGCAGAGGAGCGGCGTGCTGGTGTCGAGGGCGATGCGTTCGATGAGCGCGTGCACGTACCAGTTCGGCACGTCGAGGTCGATCAGGATCGGCTTCGCACCGAGCGCGCGCACGCGTTGCACCAGCAGCCGCATGTTGGCGTCGTACTGTGCCGGCGGGACGCGCGTTTGCCAGCGGCCGCCGGCCGCCACCGATTCGAAGCGCGGGTGGGCGTTGCCGACCGCGTGATACAGGAATCGCAGCAGCTGCGAGCGCGCGAGCACGCTGCGCAGCCGCCACCGCCACGGCGCGCCATCGAGCGTGGCGAAGTCGTCCGCCGCACCCACCTGCGACAGGTAGGAATCGTTGAAGCCGAACGCCAGCACGACCACGTCTGGAGCCAGCGTGGCGACGTAGTCGAGCTGGCGCACGCCGTGCACCGACGTGTAGCCGGGTACGCCCAGGTTCCACACCTCGTAGCCTGCGCCAAGTGCCCGGGCGAGCTTGGCAGCGTACGTGTCGCCGTTCGCCACGCGCAGCCCGAACGTGCACGAGTCGCCCAGGCAGACGATGCGCCGGATGCCCGCCGGCCGCGCCACGTGCTCGCCGGCGCCAGGCGTGGTGACGCGCCAACCGAGCGCGGTGGTGTCGTACGTGAATCCGTACCACGGCTCGTGCACGTGCGCGCTCTTGGCCGGGCGATAGATGAGCGTCGCGTCCGGATCGAACAGGATCTGCCCAGACGCGCCACTCTCGTGCGCGGGTCGGGATGGAGCCGCTCGAAGTCCGCGAGCGCGAGCCAGCGCGCAACGCCCTCGAGCAAGGCCGCACCGACGATGCAGCCCAGCACCGCGAGCAGGAGCCGGCTGCAGATCCTGCGCCGCCGCATGTCCTAGCGCACCGGGTACGGCGGCCGCTCCGGGAAGCGGAACGGATCGGACTTGATCTTCTCCAGCAGCAGCCGGATCGCTTCCTCGAGCTGCCGATCATGACCTGCCGACGCCGACGCCGGGTCGTTGTCGAGCAGCACGTCGGGATCGGCGCCGTGGTTCTCCACCAGCCACTTGCCGTCGCGGCCATAGAACGCGTTGTTGGACTGCTGGACCGTGCCGTTGTCGATGGTGCGCTGGCCGTTGACGATGCCGACCAGACCGCCCCACGACGGGACGCCGATCACGCTGCCGAGCTTGCGCGCCTTGAAGTGCTCGGTGAATGCCTCGCCATCCGAACCGTTGTACTCGTTGGTGAGCAGCGCGAAGTGCGCGTTGCTGGTCGAGCCCGGATAGCGGAACGGCTCCATGTTCTTCAGCACGTTGTAGGCGACCATCCTGCGCTCCAGCTTGTCGATCATGAAGTACTCGGTCCAGCCGCCGCCGTTGCCGCGCACGTCGATGATCAACCCCTTCTTGGTGCGGAATGCGCGCCAGTACTTGTCGAACTGCGCGATGTTGCCTGCGCCCATGGCGGTGAGGTGCAGATAGCCGATGTCGCCGTTGCTCGCGTTACGCACCTTGTCGATGTTGTCCGCGACCCAGCGGTGATAGCGCAGGTCCATCTCGGAACGGATCGGTTCGACTTCGTAGGTGCGTGCGCCGTCCGCCGACGGCTGCGAGTTGACCGCCAGTTTCACCTTCTGCCCGCGGATCACCTGCAGCAGCCGGTACGGATTCTCCGGCGCGCGCAGCTCGTGGCCGTCGATCGCGATCAGGAAGTCGCCATCCTTCAGGTCGAGGTCGGGACGGACGAGCGGTCCCAGCAGGTCGCGGTTGTACGGCGTCGGCCCGAACCGGCGCGTGATCCGGTAGTAGCCGCTCGCATCGCCGCTCAGCTCGGCGCCCAGCAGCCCGGTGTAGGTTGGATTGTCCGGCAGCCGCGACGGGCCGCTGTCGCCGCCGGTCACGTACGTGTGCGACACGCAAAGCTCGCCCACCATCTGCGACAGCAGCCAGTTCAGCTCGTTGCGCGACGACAGGTCCTTCACCCAGGTGCGGTAGGTGTCGCCCATGCGCTTCCAGTCCCGGCCGTGCATGTTCGGGTCGTAGAAGAAGTCGCGGTACCAGCGCCAGGTGTCGTTGAAGATCTGCGTCCATTCCTCGGTCGGCCGCAGGCGATAGCTCATCTGCTCGAGGTCGAGCTTGTCGCCGAGCGTCTTCGAAGCGAACAGCTTGTCGCCGGACGTCACGTGATAGACGCTGCCCTTCTTCGCGATCACCTGCTCGCGGTTCGGCGAGAAGCGCCAGTCGCTCACGGTGCCGTCCACCTTCGCTTCCTTCTCGCTCGCCATCTCGAACACGTGCAAGGTCAGCTTGTCGGCGCCGCTCGGCGTGAACACCTCCTCGATCTCCGCCTCGCCGAAGTCATCCGTGGAAGCCCACGTGACCAGGCCCTTGCCGGCCTTCAGGTAGAAGTAGTTGCCGGCGCTCACCGGCAGCGCGAACACGCGGTCCTCGATGCCGCTCAGGTCGATGCGGAACTCCTTCTTGTCGTCCGGCTTCTTGTCTTCCTTCGGCGCCTTCGTGAACGGCGGCCGCTCGCCGGCGCGCAGCTGCATGGCCATCACCTGCACCGGATTGGGGATGACGTGGTCGTCCTCGAAGATGTCGATGCGCGCGTCGAAGTTGCGATACGACAGGAAATACAGGTAGTCGCCGTTGGCATCGAAGGATGGGTTGAGGCAGTCGTAGAAGTCCTGCGTGACCGGATACGACTTCGCCTGCTCGACGCTGTACAGGAAGATGCGGTTGTTGTGGTTGAACTGCACCAGCGAGTACGCGATCCACTTGCTGTCCGGCGACCAGCAGTAGTCGCTGACCTCCCAGAAGAACTCGTCGTTCTTGAGCTGGTTGGACGCGTCGATCTTGGTGACCTTCCTGCTCGCCACGTCGATGTAGAACAGCGCGAAGTCCTTGTTGCCGAACAGGATCTTGCTGCCGTCGGGTGACCACTCGAGGTGGTACACGGTGCGGTCGAGGGTCGTGGTCAGCTGCTCCCAGGCGTGCTCGCCGGCCAGGTTCATCAGGTACAGCTGGTACTCGCCGCTCTGGTCGGAGAAGAACGCGAGCTGCTTCTGGTCCGGTGAGAACTGCGGGAACCGCTCGCGCGTGCCAGGCGAGCGCGTCAAGCAGAGCGTCGGCTGGTTCTCGTCCCTGGGCACCAGGTAGAGGTCGCCGCGCGCCTCGAACGCGGCGACCTTGCCATCGTTCGCGACCGCCATCGAATGGATGTAGTCCTTCGGGTTGATGGTGCGTTCGGCGAGCTGCCAGCGATCCGACGGCACGTCGACGTCGAGCTTGCGCACGGCATTGCTCGCGGTGTCGAGCACGTGCAGGTAACCGGCGTGCAGGAACACGATGCTCTTGCCGTCGCTGCTCGGCATCTGCACGTCGTAATCGTCGAACGTGGTGACCTGCTGCACCGCCTTGGTCGCGAAATCGAACGTGTACAGGTTGGCGATGCCGTTCTGGCCGCGGTCGGACACGAAGTACATGCGGCTCTGCACCCACATCGGGTACGCGTTCTTGCCGACGTAGTCGGTCAGCGGCGTGAACTCGTTGCGGGTGAAATCGTACAGCCAGATGTCCAGGTACTGCCCGCCCTTGTAGCGCTTCCAGTAGTACTCCTCGCGCCCGCGCCGGTTGTACACGAGCTTCGTGCCATCGGGCGCGAACGAGCACAGGATGCCGCGCTCGATCGGCAGCCGCTCCGGCAGCTCGCCCGCCGGCGAGACCGAGTACAGCCTGGTGATCGGCCGGAAGGTGTTCTCGTGGCTCGAACGGAACACGATCTTCTTGCCGTCCGGCGTCCAGGTGAGCGCCTGCACGCCGCTGCCGTTCCAGGTGACGCGCTGCGGCGTGCCGCCGTCGCTCGCCATCACGTAGAGGCTGTTCGCGCCGTCGTAGCTCGCGCTGAACGCGAGCAGCTTGCCGTCGGGCGAGAAGCGCGCCGCGTCCTCGAACCCAGGATGACTGGTGAGCCGGCGCGCCGTCCCGCCGGCGGCGGCGACCGACCACAGGTCGCCCTCGTAGGTGAACACGATCGCCTGATCGTGAATGTCGGGCGATTGCATGAAGCGCGCCGGTGCGCCGGCCATGGCGGTGGTGGCGAGCGCGCCCAGCCACAGGTAGACCTTGAGCATGTGGGCGGATCCTCGTGATGCCTGTCGTCAGGGGCCGGGAGAGTATAAATGCTATACTCGGCAAGCCCATGACCGATCCCGATCCATCGCTCGATCCAGTCGAGGAGCTGATCGCGCAGTGCCTCGCCGAGCCCGACGCGAAGCGGGCCGAGCGCGCGCGCGCGTTCCCGGAGCAGATCGGCGACTTCCGGTTGATCGAGCCGCTCGGGCGGCGCGTGACGGGCGAGTGGTTCTGCGCATGCGTCCGCGAGATGGTGGCCGCCGCGCACGCCAGCCACGCTCACGTGGTGAGCCCGCGCCGAGGCCCCGGCGTGGGCAGTTCGCCTGCGCGCCGCTCGAGTCCACGCTCACACGCGTGGTCTGGCCCGTCTGGCGGTCGTGCACGAACACGTCGTTCCGGCCGTTCGTGTCCCCCGACACCAGGTTGGTGGAGCTACCTGCGGGCCGCGACGTGCCGGCTGTGACCGAGGGACAGCGTAGACTGTCCCTCTTCAACTTGAAACATCGATCACCGATGTGAACGCGGGAGCAGGATGAATTTCTTCCACTCCGCTTCCAGCGCGGTGAAATCCACGTCGTGGAACGCAGCGTCCAGTGCCTTGGTGCGTGCCTTCTCCGCGGCCAGTTCCTTCATGGCCGCAGTTGCGCTCGTACCGAGCGCCCTCGTTTCTTCGGCCCAGGCGTCCTTGAGCGTGTTGAAATACAGCGAGACGATCTGGCTCCACTGCGGGTGCTTGCGGGCGGTGTCGCTCTCGTTCAGGAAGTAGATGAACGACCAGCCCTCCGCGTAAAACAGCGGCGCGTTGCCGTAGTACTCCTTGTGGCTGGCCCGAACCAGCGCTGCGAGTGGCACGTGCGTGTTCGCGGCCGCTGCTTTCTTGATCGTGTCGAGCCGCCAAGGATTGTCGGTGATTCGTTTCAACCGCTTCTCACCTTCGAACATGTCGGCACCGCTGAAGTAATCACCGTAGCCTTCGTTGAACCAGTCATGGGGCGCGAGATCACCGATAGAGTGGAAGATGTACTGATGAAAGGCCTCGTGATAGAGCACCAAGCAGGAGTCAGTACCGATCAGCTGGTTACCCGTCATGTTCACGATGTTGTCATAGAGCACGAGCTCATGGCGGGCCGCGTTCCAGAATCCCACCGTAGTGGGATGGCCGCCATAATACAGATATTCCTCGCGGTTCTTGCAGACCCGCACCACCGACACGGCCTCGATCGGCTGGGCGGAGGGAAAGAGCTTCTCATACAGCGACCGGATCGTCTCGAGCCCATTGCGCACACGCGTGAGCAACGTTTGATCGGCGGTGTGATGTACGATCAGGTAATTGATCGTGTCGATGGCCTGCCATCCGCTCACGAGCTCTTTCCTGCGCGCCAGGCGAAATGCCGGATCCTTGAATTCCGGATGTAACCTGTAGCTTCTCTCCCAGCGCTCGGTCTCGGCATTCGAGATCCCGATCTCCCTCAGCGACTGCGCGCTGGTCTCGAACGCTCGCACACTGCGATCGAAGTCGGTCTCGCTGCTCAAGCCCATGAGAACGAGGAGGCGATCGTTGCGGTCGAGAACCCAGGCCATGGCGCGTAGACCTTTGAGGACGCCCGAGCCGGGTAGGGTGAGAGTGTAGATGATCTTCTTTTGACCGCGCTCCTCGGTGACTTTCGAGGTGACGATCTTCCACGACTCCATGCGCTTGGTCACGAACTCATCGAATGAGTGCGCGGCCGTCTTGTCAGCAACCGGGTCTGCTTTGTCCGGCTCGCGGTCCTTGGGGCCATCGGTCGGTGGTGGCAGGTTGCTCGTGGTGGTTGGAGGAGGCGGCTTCTGAATCGAGAGAATCCAGATCTCGGCAGTGATCTTGTGGATCGAGGAATAGGGGTTGCTGTCCGGCAGCCTGTTGGGATCCTTGCGAATGTACCGCGCGATGATGGTGGACTCACCGGGTGGCAGTGGCATCTCGCTGTAGGACGCCGGGCGATAGAACGTGAAACCCTCGGGTCGATTCTCGGTGGTCAGGAAGCCTTCAGGGGCCTGCGCTCGCACCGATTCGAAGGCACCGAGCCAAGCCAGGCAGATGGCGAAGGTCCCGAGCCAGAGCTGTCTCATGACTTTCCCCTTGGCGTACGCAGGCAGGGACAGCGTAGACTGTCCCTCTTCGACCGTCCCTCGTCAACCTGAAACATTCTGCGCTCGACTCAGTCGATAGGAGCCTAGCGACCCGCTGACTGCCGTCGACGGCAACAGCGCCGTCAAGTTGAACAGCATGCCCAAGATCCACGCGCGAGGCGCGCGGTCCGGGGTTGTCCAGGTCGTCGAGCAGCACCGACACCGCCGTCGAGGCAGATCAGGTCGCGTGCCGGTGCCTCTTCGATGGGGCATGCAGATCCCGAGGCGCGGCAGCCGCTCGGCGCGCACCGCTGCGCTCGACCTCCGCTATCGAGTGGTTGACGTCGCCAAGCCCGTTGGCAAGAGCAGCACGGCTCGTTCTGTTCGAGTCTGGGCGATCGCAGCGACTGAACGCGAGACCCACCCAGGCGAAGTCGAGCCAATCGACTGGCTGCTACTGACGACTCTGCCCGTGGAGAATCCTGAAGCCGCGATCGAGAAGGTCAAGTCGTACATGTTGCGGTGGCTCATCGAGGTCTACCACCGCACGCTGAAGAGTGGCTGCCGAATCGAGCAGCGGCAATCGACCACCGCCGACAGTCTCAAGGCCGCGCTGGCCATCGATGTCGTGGTTGCCTGGCGGGTCATGACGCTGGTCAAACTCGGACGCGAACTCCCGGACGTGCCCTGCACCGCCTTCTTCGACGAGCTCGAGTGGAAGGCCCTGCACTGCTTCGTACACCGCACACCGATACCCCGACAGCTCCACCCTCTCTCAACGTCGAACGGAAGACCACGGTCACATCTTGTACGCCTCGGGCACCGGCTTGAGCGGTCGCGTCATCCACAACGGCCGCCGCAGGCCGCCCGGCCCTGGCGCAGGCCGGGTCATCGCCAGCCACTCGCGGAACACCGCCATCGACTTCTGCGTGTCCACGCTGATGTCGCCATAGTGATCTTCCGGCTTCGCCTTCTCGACCGTGACGCGCTGGTGCCAGCAGTGCATGCCGCTCACCGGATCGGGCTGCACCGGGAACGTGAGGTTCTGGTGCACCCCCACCTCGCTCCACCACACGCGCTCGGTGTCGGGATCGTTGGTCGCGTAGGGCTGCACGCCGTGGATCTGGCGCATCGCGAACACGCTGCCTTGCTCCTTGATCTCGACCAGCGCCGAGGCGAGGCGCGAGTTGCCGAGGTCCTCCTGCAAGCGCCAGCGGCCGAAGTGATGCGACATCGCGACGATGCCGGGCTTCATGCCCTGGGTCGCCCACACGCGCGTGACGAAGTGGCCGATGCGCGTGCTGACCCGCACCAGGTCGCCGGTGTGCACCTCCAGCCGCGCGGCGTCGTCGTGATTGAGCCACAGGGGATTGTGGTGCGTGATCTCGTAGAGCCACTTGACCGCGGCGCGCGTGTGGATCTGCGTGGGCAGACGGTAGTTCGGCAGCAGATCGAACTCGTTCTTGCCGCGATCGAGATCGCGCCAGTAAACGTGCGAGCGCACGTGATGCGGCACCGCGAACTCCGCCCAGCCCCATTCGGCCAGCGTACTCGAGTACAGCTCGAGCTTGCGCGACGGCGTCTCGAAGCCGACGCACGCGCGTCCCTCGATCACGAGCCCGAGCGGCTTGCCGCCCTTGGTGATCACGCCGGTCCGTGCATCGGTGGTCGCCGCCACCAGGTCCTCGGGCGGCAGCTCGCGCTCGTAGGGCTTCGGATCGAGCGTGCCCTCACGCATCGAGTACGCGCCGAAGCGCTGCATGTACTCGAGCGGCTTCAGCCCGTGCTTCGCCGCCGTCTCCGGCAGACCGGGCGTGCCGTGCTCGAACATCCACTGGAAGTACTCCTCGACGGTGATCTTCTGGCCGGGGCGATACGGCGACTCGTAGTGCTTGCGGATGCCGAGCGAGCCGTCCTGGTCGATGCGCCACGACAGCTCGAGCCAGAACTCCGCTTCCTCCCACACCTCACCCGGGTTGGCCTGATAGGTGAACTCGACCTGCTTGCCGGCGCGCTGCATCGCCAGCTTGCGCACCGGCTGGCGGTAGCCGACCCACTGCGCCGGGTGCGTCTCCTGGCTCTGGTTGTCGTGCCGCTCGGTGGCCATGCCCATCGGCAGGACGTAGTCCGCGAACCAGGCGGTCTCGCTCCACGTCGGCGACAGGGACACGTGGCAGCCGATCAGGCTCTCGTTGCGCAGCACCTCGAGCCAGGTGAAGCCGTCGGGGTTGGTCCACAGCGGGTTGTAGACGCGCGTGAAATACAGCTCGAGATGGCCGCGCTTCTCCTTCAGGAAATGCGGCAGCAGGAAGCTCAGCTCGTAGCAGGCGAGCGGGTACTCCTTCGGGAACAGGAGCTCGTTCCACACCTTCTGCGGCGGCACCGGATTGGGGTGCTTCGGCGTGAGCTTGTCCCACGTGTGCAGATCGACGCCGCCCTCGGTGCCGATGCTGCCGGTCAGGACTTGCAGCAGATAGGTGGCCCGCACGATCTGCCAGCCGTACAGGTTGCCGGTCGCGGCCGCGCGCCAGATGTGCGAGGTGAACGCGGTGCCCGCGCCGGCGATCAGCTCGGCCGCGGTGCGGATGCGATCGGCGGCGACGCCGGTCTCGGCCGCCGCGTACTCGAACGTGTAGCGCGCATACTCCTGCTGCAGCGCGTCGATGAATCGCTCGAACGTCATCGCCCCATCCGGCGCGCGCGCGCGCAGGTATTCTTCCCAGTTCACCCAGCGCTTCACGAACTCGCGATCGAAGCGACCGGTCTCGAGCAGGTGGCGCGCGATTGCGAGCAGCAGCGCGGCCTCGGTTCCGGAGTAGGCCGGCAGCCAGTGATCGGCCTTGGACGCAGTGTTGGAGAGCCGCGGATCGACGACGATCAGCGCCGCGCCGTTCTTCTGCCCTTCCATGATGCGCTGTGCGTGCGGGTTGAAGTAGTGGCCCGAGTCGAGGTGCGAGGAGATGAGCAGGATGCAGCGGGCGCGCGCGTAGTCCGGCGACGGCCGATCCGATCCGCTCCACGTCATGTAGCCCAGGCGCGCCGATGACGAGCACACGTTGGTGTGGCTGTTGTGGCCGTCGATGCCCCACGACTGCACGAGGCGCGTCATGAACCCGTCCTCGCCCGGCCGGCCGACGTGATACATGATCTCGTTGTGCTTGCCCGCCTTGAGAGCGTTGCGAATGCGGCCGGCGAGATCGTCGAGCACCGCGTCCCAGCTGACGCGCTGCCACTGACCACCGCCGCGCGCGCCCACGCGCTTCAGCGGATACAGGATGCGATCGGGATCCTCGATCTGGTTGAGCGTGACCCAGCCCTTTGCGCAGTTGCGCCCGCGGCTGCCGGGGTGCAGCGGGTTGCCCTCGATCTTGTGGATCTTGAACGTGTCGCGATCCACGTACGCGAGCAGACCGCACGCGGCCTCGCAGTTGAAGCACAGCGTCGGGATCAGCATCGATCGGCGCTCGACCTTGCGCGGCCACTCGGTCGAGCGGTACTCGACCCAGTCGTCCCATTGCTCGGGCGGCGGGTACGCGCTCAGCTTGCCGCTCGCTGGCGCCGGCGAGCAGGTCGGCGGCGGCGCGGCCGCCCTGGCCAGCACGCCGCCGGCGGCGAGCGTCTTCGCCTGTTCACCCAGGGAGCGGTAGTCGCGCGTGCTCATGCGTTCCTCGTGCTAGCTGAGGGGCACTTCCTGACCGGCATGCACCCACAGATGCTCCCACAGGAGCATGCTCACGTACGCGAGCAGGACCATGCCGACCAGCGCCACCGTGCTGGTCGAGAACAGCGCGGCGCCGACCGCGGCGAACAGGCCGCAGCCGATCATCAGGTGCCGGTGCGCGAAGCGCCGCACGATCGCCAGCGCCAGCTCGTGATCCTGCGACGGCGACTTGTGCACGTACACCTCGAACACGATCGTGGCGACGTGCAGCAGCATGCCGAGCGCCAGCACCCACGCGAGCGCCTGCTGGTGCGCCGCGCCGGCGCACGCGCCAAGCCAGAGCAGCGCGCCCGCACCGGCCGCGGTCGACTGCGCGGCGATGTGCAGCGTGTTGTGGCTGCCCTGCCAGAGATCGCGTGCCACGGCCTGCGCGAAGAAGAAGCCGGTGTAGATGGACGTCATCAGCGCGGCCGGCAGTCCGGCGATCAAGAACGCGCGCGCGAGCGCCTCGAGGCCGAGCAGCTCGGCCAGCAATGCGCCGGTGGCGAGGCCGCCGAACGCGACCAGGATGAAGGCACCGCGCGTCATCCACGAGCGCCAGTTCGGCTTGAGCAAGATGTAGAGGAAGCGCTCTGGCCGCTTCAGGTCCGCAACCAGGAGCGCGGTGGTCACCAGCGTGAAGAGCATACCCAGCGCCGGGCCGCCGAAGCGCACCAGCCCATCGTGCGAACCCAGCAGGCGCAGGATCGCAGCGATGAAGAACGCGCCGGCGGCGATGCCCTTGGCGAGCAGGTACAGGACGATGCGCAGACCCCACGGCTTCAGGTGATGCACGTCGTAGCCGACCTGCGCCGGCAGGTCGCCGATGGTGGCGGCCCACGTGCTCGGTGTCGCCCGTCCGCTCAGCGCCGCGGCCAGGAACGACTGCTCGCGCGCCGTGATCTCGGTCGGGTACTGCAACGGCGTGAAGCGCGGTTGCGCATTGGTGGTCTGCTGGAACGCGAGCGGGCGCTCGGCCGCCGCCGGCCGGATCACGGCATCGCTCGCGCCCACGTACGTGATCCCGGGCTTGGTGCCCTTCTCCGGCTTGCGCGCGCGGTTCATCTCGCGCGAGCGGATTTGCGACACGCCGATGGTGGGGTCTTCCAGGTCGCCGAAGATGCGACACTGCGTCGGGCACACGACGACGCAGGCCGGCTCGAGTCCGCGATCGAGCCGGTTCGCGCAGTAGTTGCACTTCTCGGCGGTGGCGGTGTTCGGATCGATGAACAGCTGGTCATACGGACACGCGAGCATGCATGCCTTGCAGCCGATGCAGCGCGCTGGATCGAGATCGACGATGCCGTCCGGCCGGTAGTGCAACGCCTGCGTCGGGCAGATGCGCTCGCACGGGGCGTCCTTGCACTGGTTGCAGAGCACCGGCAGGAAGTGGCGTTTCGTGTCTGGGAACGAGCCAACCTCGACCTCTTTCACCCAGCAGCCACACGCCGAGCGGCACCTCGTGCTCGGACTTGCAGGCGATGGTGGCGTGGCAGCCGATGCACTGGGTGATATCGATCGACATCGCGTACGTGGGCATCGGCTTGTGGTCCTGGTGTTTCGAAGTGCCGGGTGCCGGCCGGCGGCGAGGATGGTACCCATCCATTCGCACCTACGTGTAGCCGAAAACCGCCCACGCTGCAGCGGTGTTCGCCATTCGCCGCTCGAAACTCATCCATGCGCGATCGTCGATCTGCTCGCGGCGATGACACACGCTGCGCGATCCCGCGGCGGCAGAAAAAAGCGGCGCGGCCGCTCATCGTGCTGCCGATGAAGTGACTGTCAGCGCAAGCTTAGTGAAGGGGACCGCGGGCATCCTTGGAGGAGGCTCGCCGTCCCCTTCGCCGTTTCTGCCCACCTGCGGCCGCCGCGTCACCACTCCCCGCGAACCCGCGCGGGGACCTCACTCCTCGATGCTCGCGAGCAGCCATGCATCGTCGTTGAAGGTCACGCTCTTGGGCGGCCGGTCGATCGGCAGCTCGAACGTGCCATGGCGCTGGCCGTCGACCAGGGCGACGGCGCGGTGCGCGGTCGCGTCGATCGTCACGCCGAGATCGAGATCGAACGGCTCGCCCGGCTGCGTCTGCTCGACGTCGATCACCAGCACGAGCTTCTGGTCGCGCGCCGCCAGGTGTTTCGCCACGCGCAGCTCGGGGTAGCCGGCGCGATCGATCCACTGCGCGAAGAACGCCTGCAAGTCCTTGCCGCTCACGTGCTCGGCAACGCGCCGGAAGTCCTCGGTCGTGATCACCCTGCCGGCGTTGGTGGCGACGTGCTCGCGCAGCGTACGGAAGAAAGCGTCCTCGCCGAGCCTGTGCCGCAGCATGTGCAGGACGAACGCGCCCTTGCCGTAGTTGAGCGAGTTGAGCTCGACCTCGGGATCTTGCACGTGACGGTCGCGGATGCTGCGCCGCCGCATCTCGTCGTCCGCGAGCAGCGCGCTCAGGTGCCGCCGCATCTCGCGCACCAGCGCGTCGTGGCCGTCCTGTTTCTCCTGCACCAGCACCGTGCAGTACGTGGCGAAGCCCTCCGACAACCACAGCTCGCCCCAGTCGGCGAGGCCGATCAGGTCGCCGAACCACTGATGCGCCACCTCGTGCGCGATCAGCGGCAGGAGCGGCTCGTGGCTCGCGAGACAGCGCTCGTTCAAGAAGATGCACGAGGCGTTCTCCATGCCGCCGAAGCGCGTCGGGATCTGCACGATCTCGAGCTTGGCGAACGGATAGCGTCCCAGCATTCCCTCGAGCGTGTCGAGCACGCGAGCCGTGGGCGCGAAGCCGGTGATCGCCGCGTCATGCTCCTCGGGATAGGTGAGCGTGATCACCGGCAGCTGGCGCTGGTCGAACGACTCGAGGTGATGCGCGGTGGCCTCGAGCGGCCCCACCGCCACCGCGAACAGATAGGTCGCGATCGGCAGCTGCTGGCGAAAGCGGTGCTCGGTGCGCTGATCGGGCAACGACAGGGTGGCCACCTCGGCGCCGTTCGCGGCGACCGCGAGCGCGGCCGGCGCGCGGATGCAGAGCTCGAGCTGCGCGCGATCACACGGATGGTCGATGCAGGGCAGCCATCCGCGCGCGCGCTGCGGCCAGCAGTCGGTGTACGCAACCTTGCGCTGGTGCGTGGTCTCGGCGAAGTAGAAGCCGCTGCGCGGTCGGCCGCGGTAGCGCGCGGCGACGGTCAAGCGCCCGTCCGCCGCCTGGCTCTCGCTCACCGGAATCACGAGCTCGGCGCCGCGCAGCTCGGCCGCAGCCGTGGTCTGGTCGACGCTGAGCTGCTCGAGCGCGGGCCCCTCGTAGTCGAGGCGGAGCTGGCGCAGCGCTCGGTCGACCGCGATCTCGATCGACGCCCGGCACTTCAGCTCGGCGTGCTCCACGTCCACGTCGAGCACGACCTGGTAGGCGACCACGTCGACGCCCGCCTGGCGCGGGTAATCATCCAGCAAGAGCCATGCGGCGAGCAGCGTGACGAGCATGTTGGCTTTCATCTGAAAAAGCGCCGGCGGTCGCTTCACCGCGCTTGCGGGAATTGCTAGCAACAGCATGCCTCACGGAGGATGCGGATGAAGCGACTTGCGGCGGTGATCCTGGCCATCCCCGCGATCGGCAGGAGCGTGGCAGCGCAGGAGCTGCCCGGGCCGGTGGCGCCAGAGCCCGCGGCCACGGCGCCGCCAGCGGCCGGCGGCCAGGCGCCCGCGGGGCAGACGCCCACCCTGGAAGAGGTGGTGGTCACGGCCACGCGCGAGGCGCGGCCCGAGTCGCGCGTGCCCTACGCCACCGGCGTGGTGACGCCGGAGCAGATCCGCGAGCGCATGCCGGCCACCGCGCCCGACGCCCTCGAGGGCGAGGTCGGCGTGGTGATCGAAGACCAACCTCGGCGGTGGCTCGCCGATCATCCGCGGCCGCAGCGGCAAGGACAACCTGCTGCTGATCGACGGCCAGCGCTTCAACAACGCCACGTTCCGTCGCAATCACCAGTACCTGAACACCATCGACCTGGCAGCCGTCGATCGCCTGGAGGTGGTGCGCGGGCCGACCTCGGTCTTGTACGGCTCGGACGCGATGGGCGGCGCGGTCAACGTGATCACGCGGCGGCGCGAGCTCAAGGGCGAGCTCGACTTCGGCGGCCACCTGTTCCTGCAATACGAGAGCGCGGACCGAGCCGTGCTGGGCCACCTGAGCGGCGAGATGGAGTTCGACCGCTGGGGCGTGACCGCGGGCGTGACATCGCGCTACTTCGACGACCTGCGCGCCGGCCGCATTGGCGATCCGGTCGGCGCCGTCGACATCGATGGCGTGCAGGATCCCACCGGGTACCGCGAGCGCGACTTCAGTGCGAGCGTGATCCGCCAGCTGACCGATACCGACTCGCTCGACTTCCTCGTGCTGTACAGCCGGCAGTACAGCGTGCCACGCAGCGACGTCTTGATCGCCAACGACAAGCAGCCCAAGCCGCCCGACCTGGTGCGCGACTTCGACCCGCAGCGGCTGCGGTGGTACGAGCTGCGCTGGCGCCATGACGAGACGACGTCGGCGCTCGAGTCGCTCAGCGTCACCGCGAGCTTGAACGATCCAGTCGAAGGGCGCCGGCGCATCCAGGCGGCGAGCCCCGATCGAGAGACCGTCGAGAAGGACGAGGTGTTCGTTCCGGGGATCAGCGCTCAGGCGGGGATCCGCTACGATGCCGACCACTTGCTCACCACCGGGCTCGAGGCGTACCGCGAGCGCGTCGACACCGCGCGCGTCACGCGCGACCTCACCACCGGCGCGCTCACGCCCGGCCCGGTCGAGTTCCCCGACGGCTCGATCTACGAGAGCTATGGCGTGTTCGCGCAGGACGAGTGGCAGCTCACCGACACGCTCACCTGGGTGAATGGCGTGCGCTACTCGCTGTTCCGTGTGGCTGCCGACTTCAACGGGCTGGTGGTGGACTGCCGCCGTTCGAGCAACTACGTGAATCGTTCGATGACGTGACGTTCGCGACCGGTCTCACCGCCCAGCTCACCGAGCACACGTCGGTGTACGGTTCGATCTCGCGCGGCTTCCGCGCACCCAACCTCGACGATCTCGCGATCCTCGGCGACTTCTCGGCCGGCGATCGCATCCCGAGCCTCGACCTAGACCCGGAGAAAGTGCTCAACTTCGAGATGGGGAGCAAGTACGCGACGCCGGCGGTGCGCGCCGGGGCGTGTGCGGCGGCGGCGTTCTACCAGGACTTGCTCGAGAACAAGTTCGTGTTCGACGACGCCGGCACCGACGTCTTCCAGGTCGACAACGTGTCGCGCGCGCGCATCCTGTCGCTCGAAGGATGGCTCGAGTGCGTGGTGAGCGAGAGCCATGGCACGCGACCCCAGCACGTCGTGTTCACGAATGCGTTCTGGAGCGTCGGCCGCAACATGACCGACCACGAGCCGGTGAGCAAGGTGCCGCCCGCCGAGGCCACCCTTGGCTATCGCCTCGAGGGCGTGAGCGACGAATGGTTCGCCGAGAGCGACGTGCGCGGCGCCGCACGCCAGAACCGGCTCTCGGCTGCCGACCAGGCCGACCCGCGATTTGCCGAGGGCGGCACACCCGGATGGTGGACGTTCAACCTGCGCGGCGGCATCGACGTCGCAGCGGGCGTGCGGCTCAGCGCCGCGCTCGAGAACGTGTTCAACTACCGCTACCGCATCCATGGCTCCGGCATCGACGCGCCCGGGCGCAACGCCGTGCTGTCGCTCGACTGGCGGTTCTGAGACATGCGTATCGCCGGCCCTGCTCTTGCAGACGCCGGTCGCAGCCATAGACTGATCGGCCACGGGTGGTGATGATGCGCCGGATCTCCTGCCGAACGCGAGCGTGGTTGACGTCGTGCCTGCTGCACGGTGCGGCAGCTTGGCTGCTGTACGCGCACGGCGGCGGTGATCGGTCGGTGGCGCGCACCGCCGGCGGCAGCGAGCCGATGCGGCTCGAGGGCGTGCCCGAGATCGGGCTCGTGCGCGAAACGCCGGCGCCGATGCAGGCCACGGCGCTCGTGCGCCATCCAGTGCCCGCGCCCGAGCCGCCGGCGCTCGGCGCCGAGGAGGTGACGCTTGCGCCAGCCGACGAGCTCGATCAGCTCCTCGTGCTCGATCCACCGGCAGCCGCGGACGGCGAACCCGATGTGGCGCCACCTGCCGACACGATGGCCTCGCCGTTCGATCGGTTCGTGACCGCGCTGTGCGCGAAGGTACCGGCGCGCGCCAGCGTGGTCGCGCCGCTCGGGACGGTGCTTGCGAGCGCGCAAGCGTCTCAGCCCGAGCGGGACGGGGTGGGCGACGCGCTGCACGGCGAAGGCGGCAGCGGCGGCGGGGAGTCACAGGTCAAGATGGCAGCGGCGCCATCGCTCGATGCCCCGCACTGTCGGGCGCCGCTCTACCCGGCCAAGGCACGCCGCCTCGGGCTGCAAGGCGTGGTGCTCATCGAGCTCGACGTGGGCGCGGACGGCGCGATCCTGACGGTCAGCGTCGTGCAGAGCAGCGGCCACGAACTGCTCGACGACGAGGCGGTGCGCACGCTGCGATCGTGGCAGTGCTCGCCAGCCCGCGCCGAGAGCGGCGCGCCGATCGCCGGCAAGCTGCGCGTGCCGGTGCGCTTCCAGCTCACGCCGCTGCCGTGAAGCGGCTCGCACGCCGAGCTCATCGGCGTGGCCGCCGCACGAGCGCGACGCGCTGGCGCGTGAAGCCGCCCTCGGGGACCTCAACCTCGATTGACGCCGCCTCGTAGCAACGCGTGCGCGGCAGCGAGACTTGCCAGGTGCCTGCACTCGGCACCAGGATGCGGTACGAGGTGGACTCCACGTCCGGCGTGGTCACGTACGGGAGCGGCGGCGCACCGGGTTCTTGCTTGCGCACCACGAACCGCCAGCAATCGAAAACGTCCAGAGCGATCGCCGTGCCGCCATCCGTGACGTCGAGCAAGATGCCCATTGGCGGCGCGAGCGTGAGCGTGATGATGCTGGCACCGGCGTGCAGCTCGACCAGCTGCTCGAGCTCTTGATGGCGCTCGGGATCGCCGGTCACGTTCAATTGGATCGGTCCAACCGGCGCGCGCAGCTCGAACACCTGCTCGCTCGCGTTCCAGTCGGCAGATCCGCCCATGTCGACGCCGGGGACGCCGCTGGACCACTGGACCGTCCGAGCCGGCACCGCCTGGCCACTGGCATCGGTCACGCGCACTCGCGCGAGCGCTGGCTCGTCGATGATCAGATCGAGATCGGTGCGTCCCTCCGCGCCGACGTCGAACGTGAAGTTGGCACCGCATCCCGACAGATAGGCCACGTACAGGCCGGGAGCAACGAGCCCCGCATCCCAGCGAAAGAGACCCTGTTTTCCGAGCGCTTGCATCCTGGCGGATGGAATGACGAGATCGCGATTCTTGCCAGCTCCCGGGATGGTCAGATTGACCGCCGTGCGTCCCCATGCTGGATGCAGGAACAGCGTTCCCGACAGCGGGACCTGCGTCGCGGGAGTCTCCACCCTGGGGTCGCGGACCTCGATGGTCACCGCCGCGCGCTGGCCTTCGTGCAGCTCGACGCGAGCCTCGCCCAGCAGCAGCTGGCGGAAGTTCTGCTCCGCCTCGAGTGTGACCACGAACGACCCGAGTGGTGCATCGTCCATGAGCGTGGGCCCGGGGGATTGCGGGTCGACCACGAGCACGTCGTCGGGCAGGACCGAATCCGCAAAGCTGTCCCACGAGCGGGCCAGCCGCTCGCGAATCTCACGGTCGGTGAGGGGGAGCGACTGGTAACGCTGCCTGTCCGCAAGCGCATCGGCCACGTCTGCGGCCAGTTGATCGAGGTCGAGCGAGCGCACGTGCAGCTTCACGTCCTCGAGCGGCGGCTCGCGCCTGTCGATTGCATCGGCGTTGACGATCTGCACCTCGAGCTGGGCGCTCCGCTCGAGCGCCAGTCGATAGGCACCGCCGCGCGTCCAGTCGATGTGGATCTCGGTCCAGGCATGCAAGGGGGCATGACTCCAGACATGCGAAGCCGCCTTGATCGCGGACCACGATTCGAGGTCGATGCTGATCGGGGAAGCGGCATCCCGCACGAGCGTCACCACGGACGGTGCGTACCGGTGGGGATCGGCCGCCTGCAGACTTGGCCGTTGCTCGGATTCTCCCGCGACCACGGTCACGCCCGTCAGCGGTTCTCCGCTCAGCGCGTCGACGACCTCCAGCACGGTGGTGGGCAGCCAGCGTGCGCGGATCACGAGCGAGCGATCGGCCGGCAGCACGAGATCCGCATCGCCGATGACGACCGCTGGCCTGTCCGCCGCCATGACGTCAGCCACCTGGTACCGCACGTCCTGCAGCATCGGTGCCGACCACTGTCCTCGCGTCACTTCGATCGAGCGACGGCTGCTGCTGTGCTTCTGGTACCGCTCGAGTGCGAACGACCCGCTTTCCTGGGCGTGCTCCTTGCCCCCTTGGTCGATCACGATCAAGCGGCCTGCAACCGGCACCGGCTCTCCTTCACCGGCCACGCTGTCGAGCGGCACGTCGCGCCGTTGCGCAAGTGCCGGCGCCGGCGGCATTGGGATCAGCCTGCGCTCGATGGCCGCCGCGGCGCCTTGCGGTGGCGGCCGTGGCGCGGGCAGGATCGACGGTGTCGGCCGCGGTGATGGCGAGTGCGCGCGCGGCTCCTCGCGCTCGTCGACGGGCATCATCCAGATGCCGAGCGCGATGCCGGCCACACCGACGGCCAGCGTCAGGCCAATCTTCAGCGCCGCACTCACGCCGATAGCAGACGCGAAACGGCTCCGGTTGTCCAGCGCGCGCGTCTCGCGGCATCGGCATCTACCGGAAAGCATGGGCGCTTGGCGTACGCGTCGGCTGGACGCTCCGCTGCTGAACTGGTACCGTGGCGCGGCAGACCCCACGTTCGCGATCGGTTCGCTTTTCGTCGAGGAGACCCCATCATGATCGTGTTGCTCGCCAGCTGCTTATGCCTTGCGCTGTCTGCCGGTCCGGCGGACGCGACCGCCGATTTTGCCGAGCTGAAGAAGCTGTCCGCCGAGATGCAGAAGGCGGGCGAGGCGGCGAACGCCGCGCAGAAGGACGAGAAGGCGCGCCGCGGCCAACGCCGCCTACGACAAGCTCGATTCGGCGATGAAGAAGTTCGTCGAGACGCACTGCGTGAAGACGCTCGATGCGGCCACCGCCGGCTTGATCGTGCAAGCTGCCTCGGAGCAGTCGTTCCTGTCGCAGCTGCCGATGACGTATGCCAGCCTGGTGCTCGATCAAGGCAAGGCGAAAGAGTTCCTCGCCGGTGTCGAGACCCTGGAGAAGGCAGGCCTCAAGGGCTCCGTGGCGGAGCAACTCGATGGTCCGCGCGCGATCGCGCTGTTCGCGTCGGGGCAGGAGGACAGGGCGCTCGCGTTCGTCACCAAGCGCGCCGCCGAGCGCGGCGAGCAAGGCCTGAGCTACATCGACGTGCATGCGGCGATCCTGGCCTCGCACGGCAAGTACGAGGATGCGCGCGGGCTGTATGACAGCTACGCGCAGAAGTTCGGCAAGAAGGGCCAGGGCGAGTACCGCTACCAGAGCAAGCTCGACCTGATCGGCAGCCCGGCACCGGAGATTGCCGTGTCCACCTGGCTCGGCCCCGGCGGCGAGAAGACGCAGGGCTGGAAGGGCCTCGAGGACCTGCGCGATTCCGTGGTGGTGCTCGACTTCTGGCAGACGTGGTGCGGTCCGTGCCGCGCGGTCATGCCGTCGCTGTCGAAGCTGCAAGCGAAGCTGAAGCCGGACGAGATCCGCGTCGTCGGCCTCTGCTACAAGGACGGCAACCCGGGCTTCGACTACGCGACCAAGAAGGTGGTCGAGAAGGAGGCGATCGCGGGCGACCAGTACGTGCCGCACGTGCAGAAGTTCATGAAGGACATCGCGCTCAAGTACTGGGTGGGCATCGCCGACGATCGCACGAACAGCGAAAAGTACAAGATCCAGGGCATCCCCACGCTGGTGGTGATCGATCCGCAGGGCACGGTGGCGTGGCTGACGATCGGCGCGTCGCCGGGCGTCGATCTTCTGATCGAGACGGTTGCCAAGCGACTCAGCGCCGGCCACAGCGGCTGATCTCGTGCGCGGCGAGCTTGACGAAGGGCTCCGGGTGCGACCGGAGTCCTTCGGCGCTTGTCGCTCGACCCGCGCGCGCGGTGCCATCAAGCCGGCGATGCGCCTCGATGCTGCGCGAATGACTTCGCGAGCCCGGTGAAGTCGGCGCCGAACGAGCACATCGCGCGCGATTCCCGCCAGAGCGAAGACCTGCGGCGGCAGCCGTGCCTGCGCGGCGATCTGACCGTGCTGGTGCATCCGGGCGCTGCACCGCGCGCGTCGCGCACATGCTCTCTCGTTGTACCCGACGTCCCTGCATCGGCCGAGAAGCCGATGTAATCTCCGTCCGTCAGCGAAGGACGCGGTTCACCGTACGGGCGAGAGAGAGCGCGCGCGCCGATGCGATTCCCGGCCTGGCCACACGAGGCATCGAGCGACCATTCCGATCGGGGCGCCTGCAACGTTTTTCGCGTCACACGTCGGTCCGGAACCATCTGTGGGGATGACAGGCCGTGGAGCGATGTGCTCCGCGCTGCGCTGCACGAAGGAGGGTTACTTCCATGGAGGCGAATGCCATGCAATCACTCAGTCGAGCCACCTCGCGATCTCCTCTGCTTCTCGTCGTGTTTCTCGCGACCACGGCGGCCGCCGGTATCGCACACGCCGGGGTGCTCACGCTCTGCGACGACGCCAAGGCGCGCGGCTTCACGCTCACGACGTTTGCGTCGGGCTTTCCCAACGCCGGCAACGTGGGGCCGATCGGCGTCGCTTACCGCCAGGATGGCGGCGTCCTCGTTGCGGATCCGCAAGGCGGCCACATCTACTTGCTGCCCAACCACAAGGACAACCAGGTCTGGCCCTTCGAGGACCTGATCGCCCACGGGCAGGGCGATGCGCAAGCGCTGGCCCAGATCCAGAACGGCAGCTCGTGGAAGTACTACATGAGCCAGTACATCGCCGGCAAGATCGTCGAGATCGATGAGAAGGGTGTCATCGTCGATACGATCGTCGACCTTCCCATTGCGACGGCACTCATCCCCTATCCTCCCACGGGGGCCGTCGGCACCTACAACGGCCACCTGTTCGCCACCGACTCGACGGCGACCATCTGGGACGTGGATCCGGTGGCGAAGACCAAGACCGCATTCGCGGTTCCGGGCTCGGTGCCCGATGGTCTCACGTTCAGCCCCGATGGCCTCACGCTTTACGTGGCGCTCGAAGCCGCCAACGTCATTCGCGCCTACGATGTGCCGAGCGGTGCGATGACCTGGCAGTCCGCGGTGGTTGCGGGCGGAGCGGACGGCATCGCGATCGGACTCGGGGCGCTCACCGGATACATCTATGTCAACTACAACAATGGCACGGTGATGGAGTTCGGGCTTCCCAACACTGGGAAAGACGGCGAGATCAACTGCATCGCGACCGGCGGCTCGCGCGGCGACTTCATCGCGGCCGATCCCAACGTGTACTGCCCCGGCGGCTACCCGTCGTTGCTGCTGACGCAGACCGATCGCATCATGCGCCTCGATCCGCCGGGCAGCGGCTTCTTCGGTCCCCCGACGTCAGCCACGGAGCCGGTGACGCCGTGCTCGAGTCAGGCGTCATGGGCGAACTACGGGTCGGGTTGGCCCGGGACGAACGGCATCCCGAGCTTCACGGCGGAAGAGGATCCAGCACTCTGCACTACGGTGACGCTCGACCTCGCCAACTCACGCGGTGTCACCACCACCGCGGCACTGTTCGTCGGCCTGACGCAGATCGACCAGCCCACGATCTACGGCGGCCACCTGCTGGTGTCTCCCAGGACGATCTTCCTGTTCCCCATCCCGGCAGCGGGTGCACCGATTCCAGGTGACTTGCCGTGCGACGGGTCGCTGTGTGGATTGCCGGTGAACATCCAGGCGCTCGAGATGGACCCTGGTGCGTCGAAGGGAGTCTCCTTCACGCCGGGCTTGCAGCTCGTGCTTGGCGGTTGAGCGGTGCAGGATCAGGGGACGCGGACCGATGCGCCTGCTCGGCCCGCGTCCCTCTGCTCCGATCGCATCCTCGGCGCTGGTGCCTGCCCTTGACACGTTGTCACGACCTGGTGATAACGGGAGACATGACGTGGAAAGATGGGAACCCACCGCCGAAGTCGAGCCCCACCTCCCTTCCGTCAGCCCCGGAACAGTCGAGCGATGCGAGCGGCCAGTCCGAGCGCCCCGCGTCTCGCAGCGCTCTGTTTGCGGCTCACCTGACCGACCTCGCGGGCTATCTGCGCCGGCGCTGCGGTCCGCTGCTGCGCGCGAAGGAGTCGGTTTCCGATCTGGCGCAGTCCGTTTGCCGCGAAGCGCTCACGTACTGGAGCCGCTTCCGATCCGGCTCGGATCGCGATCGCTCGCTGCGCAAGTGGTTGTTCCACATCGCCCGCCGCAAGCTGGGTGCTCGGCAAGGTTACTGGAATGCCGCCAAGCGCCAGGAGCAGCGCGATCCCGCCTTGGACGAACGCCCTGCGGCGCAGCTCGCGCCGGACGCGAGCCCCTCGCAGCAAGCGCTGTTGCACGAGCAGATGGCAGAGCTCGAGTGTGCCTTTGCTCGACTCACGCCGGATCATCGGCAGGTGATCGAGCTCGCCTACCATCAGCAGCTCTCGCATGCCGAGATCGCGCGCCGCCTGGGGCGATCGGAGGAGGCGGTGCGCCAGCTCTTGTCGCGTGCGCTGGCGCGGCTCCTGAAGCTGACCCATGGAACTTGCGGTGAGGCGAGCGGCCATGGTGTCGCCGACGAATGACGAGAGGCCGGTCTCCGGCTCCGAAGACAGCGGCATCTCCGATCGTCTCGAAGACCTGATCGCGCTCGGTCTCGAGCGGGCGATGGTGGACGGCGAGCGCGGCATCGACAGCGTGTGCCGCGATCATCCCGCCCATGCCGATGCGATCCGCACCGGGATCGTCGCGCTGCGCGAGATGGGCTTCGCCGCCACGCCGACGTCGCGTCACGAACCATGCGGCCGGCAGCTCGGCGATTTCCAGCTGCTGCGTTGCATCGGTCGCGGCGGCATGGGCGAGGTGTTCGTCGCCGAGCAATGCTCGCTCGGTCGTCGCGTTGCTCTCAAGCTGATGCGTCCCGAAGCTCTGTGGTTCGACGCGAGCCGCGATCGATTCCGGCGCGAGGTGGAATCGGTCGCGCACCTGAATCATCCGGGCATCGTGCCGGTCTACGCCGTGGGCGAACAGGATGGCGTTCCGTACTTCGCGATGGAGCTGGTCAACGGCTGCAGTCTGAGCGACGCCCTGCATCAGCTGCGCGACTTCGTCCCCGAGCGCTTGACCGGAGAGGCCCTCGAGAGCGCGATCGTGAGCACCGTTGGCGAGGAGTCGCCGCGCGAGTCGTCTTCGCGCGATCTCTTCCACGGCACCTGGAGCGAGGTGTGCCTGCGCCTGACGCTGCAGGTCGCGGAGGCCCTTCAGCATGCGCACACGCACGGCATCGTGCATCGTGACGTGAAGCCGTCCAACATCATGTTGACTCCTGGCGGTCGCGTGCGGCTGGTCGACTTCGGCCTGGCACGGGTCGACGAACCGTCGCAGCTCACGGAGACGCGCTCGCCGCTCGGATCGCTGCCCTACGTCTCGCCCGAGCAGCTCGTGGGTGACGCGCGCCAGATCGACCACCGCACGGACATCTACGGTCTCGGCGTCACGCTGTACGAGCTGCTCACGCTGCGCGTGCCGTACCTTTCGCAAAGCTACGATGAGACGCGCCGCCTCACCGTCGCCGGCAACCCGACGCGGGTGCGCACCTTCAACCCGGCCGTGCCATGGGATGCAGAGACCATCTGCCTGGTCGCCATGGATCGCGACCGGGAGCGACGCTACGCGACCGCGGCCGACCTCGCGACCGACATCCGCCGCGCGCTGCAGCACTTGCCGCTGGCAGCGCGGCGACCCGGCGTGCCGCTGCGCACCTACCGCTGGGCGCAGCGTCATCCGCGGCTCAGCGTGGCGGCGGTGCTGCTGCCGATCGCGATCATCGTGCTGGCGTTCACCCTTCGCGGATGGTTGCGGAGCGATGCGATCGCCGCGGAACGACTCGCAGAAGTCTATCGTCTTGCGGATGCCAGGCTGGCTTCGGTGCTGGTGGCGAGCGCCGAGGACCTGTGGCCTGCCGTGCCGGAGAACGCCGCGAGCATGGCGGCGTGGCTTGAAGAGGCGCGCGCGCTCGCGGACCGGCTCGCCGGCTATCGCGAGGAGCTCCGGCGTTTGCGCGAGCGGGCCCTGCCGTACGACGCGGCGAGCGAGCAGCACGATCGCGAGACCCATCCGCGTGCCGACGAGCTCACCGCCGCGCAGTTCGAGCTCGACAAGCTCCTCGAGAGCGCACCACTGACCGAGGATGCCGAGTCGCAGATCGACGCGAAGCGGAACGAGATCGATGCGCTCGAGCACGAGGTGGGCACCCGACGCACATGGCAGTATTCAGAACCAGCAGACCAGCGAAAGCAAGATCAGCTGGCCGCTGCCGTCAGCGGCCTCGCACAGCTGGTGGGCGACGAGTTCGACAAGGGCTTGATCGCGAACGTCTCGCGGCGGCTGGCATGGGCCCGCGACGTGGTGCGGCTCACGATAGAGCAGCCGGCAGCGGCATGGACCCAAGCGATCGCCGAGATCGCCGATCCGGATCGCTGCCCGGCCTATCACGGTCTCGTCATCGCGCCGCAGATTGGCCTCGTGCCTCTGGGCCGCGATCGACTCAGCGGCTTGTGGGAATTCTATCAACCGGAGACCGGCACCGCTCCCGAGCGGTCGCTGGAGGGCAAGCTGCAGCTGACGCCCGAAAACGGTGTGGTGCTCGTGCTGATCCCGGGTGGGTGGTTCTTGATGGGAGCGCAGTCAGCCGACCGCCATGACTCCAACTTCGTCGCCGATGCCTCGTACACCGAAGCCCCGGTGCACAGGATCGATCTTGACGCCTTCTTCATCTCCAAGTATGAGCTCACGATCGCGCAGTGGGTGCGCGCGACCGGGCAGCGGCCGACCGCCTCGGGCCTGGGCGATACATGTCCGGTCGAGAAGGTGAGCTGGAACGATTGCCTGCGGGTCGTGCAGCATCTCGGTCTCGCGTTGCCGACCGAAGCACAGTGGGAGTACGCCGCCCGCGCTGGCACCGCGACGGCCTGGTGGACGGGCAACGACAAGACCGCGATCAAGGAGGCGGGCAACATCGCCGACCGCGCTTGTGCGAGCCGTCACGCCATCGCAGGAGCCGAGAGCTGGGATGATGGGTTCGAGAACGTGGCACCGGTTGGGAGCCTGCGGCCCAACGGCTTTGGATTGCACGATGTCATCGGCAATGTCTCCGAGTGGTGCCGAGATCGGCATGCCACTTATGGCGGGCCAGTCCGGCCTGGCGACGGATTGCGCATCACCTCGGTCCTCACCTACCCGATATGCCGCGGTGGCAGCTTTCTCCTGGACGCCTGGAGGTGCCGCTCGATGGTGCGCAGCTCGGCGCCACCACACGCGTTTGATCGAGACCTGGGCTTGCGACCCGTAAGGCCGCTGACGAAATGAGGGGTCGTCTCGTTGAGGGTTCCTGGAAACAAAGCCGCGTCATCTGGAATCAGCAGCGATCCGCCGCGATACGGCGGCGTCCAACAACCGTGTGCAGCCGCCGAAGGCGCGGCGCTCGCAGAAGAAGCGAAAAACCAAGAACCAACCTGCTGGGGCGTCTCAGGGGCTGAGTGAGAGACGGAGGCTGCACGATGGCCAAACTGATCTACTCCGCGTTTACATCGCTCGATGGTTATGTTGCGGACGAAACCGGCAACTTCGACTGGGCAGAGCTCGATGAGGAAATCCACGCCTTCATTAACAGCCGGGAGAGACAGGTCGGCACCTATCTCTTTGGGCGCAAGATGTACGAGACGATGGCCGTGTGGGAGACGCCAGATGTGATTCCCCATCGGATAGCCGCCGTGCATGAGTTCGCGCCGATCTGGCAGGCGGCCGAGAAGATCGTGTACTCGACGACGCTGCAGACGGTCTCTACGGCCAAGACGCGGCTGGAGCGGAGATTCGAGGCGGACGTTGTACGGGAACTCAAGGCAGGAGCGACCCGCGAGCTTGCGGTGGGCGGTCCGGCGCTCGCAGCGCATGCCATTCGCGCTGGCCTTGTCGACGAATACAACCTACTCATCGCGCCGATCATCGCAGGCAGCGGCAATCCGTATCTGCCAGGCAGGGTCCCCGTGAAGCTCGAACTTCTCGATGAACGCAGGTTCGCCAACGGTATGGTGTACGTTCGGTATGGAGCGAGGGCCCGACGATGAGGGTGACACGTCCATCTTCGCTATCTTCGTTCCCGGGTGCCGGCTGGAGCATTGCACTTGAGTGGGCCGGCATGACGGTTGTTCTTCAGTTCCTTTCAGCCGGCCAGGAAGTGAACGCAGCCCGTTAGCTGTCAGCGCCTGCGTGAGCGCGCGCAGGGTCGGCCTGTTCGGCTCACGGCTTCTCGGGCTTCACCACCACGTCGAGCGTGGCGATGCCGAAGTCCACTCGCCTGCTGATGCCGCCGATGCCGCGCGTCGCACCCGCAGCGCTCACTGCTTGCGCGATCGGCGACGGCACGCCATCGGCGATCTCGACGCTGGTGTCGGGCGTCACCGTGCCGCTGCCGCGGATCAGCACGCGCCGGCTCACGAACATCGAGAAGTCGGCAGGCTCGTTCGTGGCGATGACCAGGTAGCGGTCGCGGCTCGTGCCGTTCGCGTCCGGGTCCCCGAATACCTCGATCGGGACCGGGTGAACGTCGCCGGGATGAACGCGTGGGCTGATCGGCGTGAGCAGCACGACGTCGTGATTGTCGCTGACGCACAGCACGCTCAGGTACAGATCGCGCCCTGGGCGCTCGTCGGCCGCCACGCGGATCGTGAGGGTGGCGACATCCTGCAGAGCCGGCCGGTCGTACACGACGATGCGCTCGGACGCCGCATCCATCAGGCCGCGCGCACGCAGGTGCTCGATGCGGGCCGGCAGCCGGCTCGCGCCGTTGGTGGGTTGGCCGACGGCAGCCGCCGCGAGGTCGAGCGTCATCGCGACGCGCCCCTTCGACCCCAGCATCTTGAGCAGTGCGCGATGGTAGACCTCGCTGGTGAGCTTGGCACGCACGCCGTCGACGATGGCAGCGGCGCGCTCGCCCTCGGCGTCGTTGGCCTCCTGCCACAGGGTCACGCCATCGGGCACCGTCACCAGCTCGCAGCGGGCATGCGCGGGATCGAGCACCAGCTGATAGTCGACGACCGTGTCCGGGCTGCGCAAGACCTCGACGCTCGGGTTCGGCAAGCGCGACAGGGCCGCGGCGATCTGGTGCTCGAGCGGCGATCGACCGGGCACGAGGATGCGGAACGGCCGCTCGGCGCTCGGCCGATCGACCTCGATGGCGCGGATCGCCACGACCTCGCCCGGCTCGGGGTGCGCTCCCACCCACGAGGCCGAGCTGGTCGTCAGCCGCACGTCGTCGAGCCGCGCCTTGCCGATGGCAGCGAGCCGCAGGTCGACGATCGCCAGGAGTGATCCGCGCTGCAGCTGCTGCAGGCTGCCGCCCAGGATCTCGATGCGGCCATCCTGCGCGATCGTTCCCTGGAAGCCAGGGGGCGGCGCCTCGAAGCGGCTGCCGAAGACCAGGCGGTCTCGCTGTCCCTCGACTTGCACGTGCTGGCAGCTCGTGCTGCTCGAGACCCGCGCGCCGACGTCGCATGCGAGCTGCTCGTAGGTGGTGCCGGTGGGCATCGCCTCCAGCGCGCGCGTGAGGAAGTACGTGAACAGGCCGTGCGTGACCTTGCCCTGGGCGCCGTCCTCGACCTCGTACTCGAGCGCGGCCTCGTCGTCGGCACAGGCCGCGAGGTGCACGTAGGCCGCGCTGGCACGGGCGGGGTCGCCATCGTCGAGGAACGGGATCGGCGGCCAGAACGACTTCACGTCCGCGAGCGTGATCGGATTCTGCCCGTCCTGCGCGGCGCGCCGCACGGTGCGCGCCACGATGCCGCGCACGGCGCCGCCGGAGTGGCACGAGTCGGTGATGATGGTGATGCGCGGCGTGCGCCGCGACAGTGCGCAGACCAGCGAGCACATCTCGTCGTCCGAGATGTCGAAGCTGTGGCTCGCGCCCCGTTGCCGGCTGTCGTAGGCGACGTAGCTCGAGTCCTTGCCTTCGGACTCGGCACCCGAGTAGCCGCTCGCATCGGGCAGCTGCGAGCCGTGGCCCGAGAACCAGAACACGGCCTCGGTGTCGCTGCTCGATTGCAGGATCAGCCAATCGTAGAACGACTGCACGATCGCCGCATGCGTCGACTGTTCGTTGAACAGCGACTTGATGGACTCGGGTGGGAAGCCGAAGCGATGCTCGAGCAGGTCGATCGCGAGCCGCCCATCATTCACGCAGCCGCTCAGGTTCTGCCAGGCGCCATCGGACTCCTCGTGCTCGTAGCGATCGATCGCCACGATCAAGGCCACGCGGTTCCTGATGCGCGCCTGCGGCGCGGGCGCATCGTCGAGGGCCTGGCAGGTTCCTGGTGGTGGGGCTGGCACGCACATGGCGAGCAGGAGAGTCATCGCTGCGAGCATGGACCAGCTCCTAGCGCTCTAGTCGCCTGGGTTGTCGAGATCGATGCGCAGCTTCCAGATGCCGGTGACCGTCTGCGCGCGATCGGCCAGCGCCTCGACCGCATCGACCAGGCGATGCGGATCGCTGGGTTGCGATGGGGGCCCCGGTTGCTTCCCGCCGGCGCCGCGTGCATTCCGAGCGACGTGCTCGCCCGGCTGCTGCTCGCGAGCCAGTCGCTCCATGAGGGGCTCGATCGGCTGGGGGCTCACCACGATCAGGAAGTGCTCCTTGCCACCGACCGTGTCGATCTCCCAGGCCTGCTCGCTGCCATCCTCGAGGTAGCCCGGCAGCCAGCGCGCTTCTCTGGTCGGCGGCTGCGGATTGGTGAAGCCGTCAACCGGGAACAGCACATTGCGGTTGCCCTTCTCGTCCTCGTTCACGATGTACACCCACAGCTCGCGCGAGCTGGTCAGCTCGACGCCGAGCCGGTCGCCGACGGCGATGCGATCGCCGCTCTTCAATGGCTGGCGCTGGCCGGCGACGATCCGGCACAGCCTGGCTTGCACGCCGTAGCTGCTCGGCGCGAGCAACCAGGCCGTCGCGATCAGCACGGTCGCGGCGATCAGGCCGATCCCGATCCTCCGCGGCCACGAGAGCCTCGGTCGCGTGCTGCGGGCGAGCGCCGCTGCCATCTCGCCTGCGGTCTTGAATCGTTGCCTGGGATCGCGCGCGAGTGCCTGCTCGACGACGCTGACGAAATCGAGCGGCAGGTCCGCGCGCGCGTCGTGCAGGCGCGTCATCGCGCCGCGCTCATGCATCGCCACGAGCTCGCTCAGCTCGCTCGCGTGAACCGGGTAGCTGTTGGTGACCAGGTGATAGAGCAGCACGCCCACGGCGTAGAGGTCCGACCGCGGCGACGCGGCCTCGCCGCGCAGCACCTCGGGCGCCATGTACAGCGGCGTGCCCGTCGGCGAGGAGCTGCCGCGCGCGCCGCTGGCGTCGGCGCCGGCACCGAAGTCCATGAGCACGATGCGGCCGCCAGACTCGCGCATCACGTTCTGCGGCTTGATGTCGCGATGCAGCAGTCCGGCCTGGTGCACTGCCGCAAGCGCACGACAGAGATCGAGGCCGATCGACGCGGCCTCTCGGGCGCTGAGCAGTCCTTGCGCCTCGAGGATCTGCGCGAGCGTCTTGCCCGCGACCAGCTCCATCCACAGACCGACGCGGCCATCGTGCTCGTCGGCGCCGTGCACCGTGACCACGTTGGGGTGGCGCAAGCGCGCCATGTGGCGGCCTTCCTGGAGGAAGAACAGCGCGGCGCGGCTCTCACCCCCGAGTTGAGCGCGATCGATGCGCAGCAGCTTGAGCGCGACCTGGCGCTCGAGCTTCGTGTCGAACGCACGATAGACCTCGCCGAATGAGCCGCGGCCGAGCCGTTCGAGGATCTTGAGGTGGCCCCACCGCTCGCGCGGAGCCTCGGGCGAGGCCCGGCTCGCATCGAACCACTCGCGGTGGAAGCTCGCGATGCGCTCGACGTGCTGCAAGGCAGGCAGGATCTCGCGCTCGGTGCCAGCGGCGGTCGCACGCTCGACATCTTGCCAGTCGACGGCGCGGCCATCGGCGATCGACTCGGCGGCCTGCAGCAGTGGCGGCGATGGATCGCTCATGACACCCTCATGGCGGCTGCGAGCTTGACCAGTGCGCGCGCCACCTGCATGCGCGCTGCCCCCGCGGTCGGCTTGAGCAGCAGCTCCTTCAAGTCATCGTAGTCCAGGTTGAGCTCGACCCGCCCGACGATGGCCTCGCGCTCTTCCTCGGACAGCCGGGCGAGCGCTTGCTCGTAGCGCTCGGCCAGCTCGCGTCCCACCGTCACCTCGAGCGGCGATGGGCTCGGATCGCTTGCCTCCTCGCCTGGCTCGGCGCGCACCCCGACCCGGCGCGCGCGCCGCACCTCGTCACGGATGCGATTCATGATTGCCTGGCGCCAGTACGAGAGCAGCGCGCCGGGACGGTCCGGCTGGAACGACTGGACCTTCTCGATCGAATGCATCAGCACCTCTTGCACGAGATCATCGGTCTCGAACAGGTCGCGCGCGGTGACCGGCAGCCGCCCACGCGTCCACTGGCGCAGGCGCGGCAGGTATCGCCGGAACAGCTCCTCGAGCACGGGGCCATCGCCGCCGCGCAGGCGCTCGAGCAGGCGCTCCGTGGTGGGCGAGGTGGCCGGGCTGCTCGACCCTGGTTCTGGCTGCTCTGGGTTCGCGCTCATGAACGGGCACTCGTCGATCCAGGAGGGATGAAGCCGGTTCATGATACTTTGACCGCGACTCGACCAGGAGCCTTTGCCCGCTTCCCCAACGACCGGCAGCCGGCTGACGAACGGCATTTACCGGCTTTTCTCCGTGCCGGTATTCGCCCTGAGGCCATTTCGCCGGGCCGAGCGAATCGTTCACCAGCGCGGCGATGGGAGCTGCGCCTCGACCAACCGGATCGTCCCGCTGCCTGCTCGGTGGTAACGAGGTCGCTCGCTACCCATGGCCGCGCCCCACCAGGCGCGCTACGATGCCCGGTCAGCTGCGGGCCGCGCGATCGAAAGGAGCTCCTCATGGCTACCGTCAAGATAACGGGAATCAGGTGTTCTCTGCCGCCGCTGATCGTGCTCCTCATGGCCTCGATCGCCGCTCCTTGCGCGCTGCGCGCGCAATGCTCCCCATTCCAGAAGCTCGTCGCGAGCGATGGCGTGGCGTTCGACAGCTTCGGATTCGACACCGCAGTGACCGACGAGGAGATCATCGTGGCGTCGGTGCGGGCGGCTTACGTGTTTCGCTACGCCGCGGACAGCGGCCTCTGGATCGAGACGCAGAGGATCGATTGCCAACACCTCGCAGCCCTGGCGGCAGACACGGATCTTCTCGTCCTCGGTGTCATCGACTCGGTTTCGCTGGGTAGCGTGCGCCTCTACCGCCGCGACGCCGCCGGGCAGTTCCAGCCGGAGGCGGTACTCCTTCCGAGCGGCGGGGAGCCGACCTTCGGCAGCGCCGTCGCCGCCTACGGACCCATCGTCGCAGTTGGAGCGGCCCCATCCACACCCGGGCCGGGCACGGCCTACGTCTTCCGGTATGACGGCACTAGCTGGACCGAGCAGGCGAGGCTCGGCCCATTCGACGGCAGCTTCGGGCAGGCGGTGAGCGTCGCCTACAACGCTCTCGTCGGCACCCACCTCCTCGCCGTGGGAGCGCCCACCGACGACGATCGCGGTCACGGGGCCGGATCGGTGCACTCATTCGAACTCCAAGGCAACACCTGGGTGCATCAGCAGGAATTCTGGGGCATCGACACCGATGCCGACGACAGCTTCGGTACCGACGTGCTCGTGCTCGGGTATGTGGCGGTGATCGGCGCTGCCTACGCGGACGTCGGCGCAGAGCAACCCGGTGCCGCCTATGCGTTCTTCTACGATTCGACCACCTCGAGCTGGACCGAGACCGCCAAGCTCTGGGTCGCTGGGGCACAGACCGGCGCTCGTTTCGGCGAGTCCCTGGCCAAGACACCTTGGGGCCCCTTGCTGCTCGGTGGCAGCCGCGCCGAAGTGAGTGGAGAAGAAACAGGTGCGGCAACGGTCTTCCGCTACTTCGGGAACGGTTCCTGGTTCGAGGATCAGACATTGGCCCCGCCGGACCGAGAGCCTCTCGACCGATTTGGCCGCAGCGTGGCGGCGGGCAACAGCGTGGCAGTCGCAGGGATGCCAGGGGATACCAATGGGAACGGCGCCGGTGCCGGCTCTGCCTACGTGCTCAGTACCTCCGAGCTCTACCTGCAGGCCGTGGCGCCGGAGGTGCACACCGGCGATCCGATCACGATCACGAGCGCCTGCGGCGACCCAGGTTCCGCCATTCTGCTCGCTGCAGTCGACATTGCCGGCATGCCGGGTTTCTGGCCGCTCTTGACGAGCGTGTTCGATGCCAGCGAGCAGTTCGTGCTCACGACCACCGTGCCGCCCGGCCTTCAGGGTCTGGATGTCGAGCTGAAGACATACAAGCAGGGGTTGGCATTCGGCCGCGTCGCTGAGTCGAACGGATTCGTCATCCGCTTCCGCTGATGGTGGCAGAGTCGCTGTGACCAACAATGCCCACGGAGCTCCCACGCTGCCGCGCTCCTGGAACATGACCACGTTTCGGGCCGTTGTCCTCGGCGGGCTCGATACCCTCGCCCTGTTCGTTCTGCTCGACCTGGGTAGCGCCTACCGGGTTCACTCCCACGCGAGCGTGCTATCCATCGGCACTGGCCTCCTCGTCCCGCTGCTGCTGGCGCACCTCCCGCGCCATTGGGGTGGGCTCTGGAGGTTTCTGGGAACGCTGTCGCGAGCGCTGCTGGCAACGATGATTCTCGTCGTGGGTTTCTCGTTGCTGACGTTTCCACCGATCCACCGGTCGTTGCTCTCGACCGCATCCCTCGTCATCTTCACGGCGGCAGCCCTCCTCTCCCAACCCACGATGCGCGGCGCCCGCTCATTGCTCGTCCTCCTGGGCACCCTCGTCCCTGTTCAGATCGCCGAGCTCGGGCTTGCGGCGCTCGCCTCGTTCGGGCGCGCCGCGTCCGATCCTGATTGGGGCAGGTTGTTGAGCCCCTATTTCGACGTGCGACGCGGGGGGCGGTTGATCCCCGGCTTCGACGGTCTGGCGCAAGGGCCGCATTCTTTCGAGCGGGTGCGCTGGCTCACCAATGCGGACGGTTTTCGCAACAGCCGGGAGTTTGGTCCCGAACCGCCGTCCTCGACGACGCGGATCGTGTTGCTCGGGGATTCCCTCAGCGCCGGATACCGCATGACTCAAGCAGACATCTGGCCCGAGATTGCCGCACGGTCACTCAATCGCGAGGTGGCGCCGGAGGCGGTCGAGATCGCCAATGCGGTGATCGACGATCCCGCCGGAGCTTGGTACTACTACCAGCGGTTCGGCTCCAGCTTGGGACGTCACCACGTCGTGCTCAGCATCTGCATTGGCAACGACTTCTCCCAGGCGTACACCGCGCTGGCGGTGGGAGGGCTGCTCAGGTACAGCGCACGCGATGGCCACTCGATCGAACGCAATCCCTCGCCCGACAAGGCGCGCATGTACCACGGCGAGCTCGCCCGGCTGCTGCTCCCTGAGGAGGCGCGCGCCGGTGCGGCGTCGGGTTGGATGCGCACTCGCGTCTTGCAGACCATGCTCGCGAGCACCCACCTGGGGCAACTGTTGGTGCCGTTCTGGGAACGCCTCGGCTTTGCACCGCCCGGAGTGCCGATCGGTTGCTGGTATGAGCATTCGGAGGACGCTCCGCGCGCGATGGATCCGGTTCATGCGCTCGGCTTCTTCCTCATGCGACCGCCGGCGCAGGTCGAAGAGTCGTTCGCCCTCGTCCACATGGCATTGGCCAACCTGAAAGCGCTCTGCGACGAGCGCGGCGCCAGGCTGGCTCTCATCATCTGCCCGCAACGCTTTCAGGTGCACCCAGCTGACTGGGATGCGACGGTCGCGCGATACAACCTGGCTGTGGGGGCGTTCGACCTGATGCGACCCAACGGGTTCATACGCCGATGGGCAGGCGAGCTGGCTGTTCCGTGTCTGGATCTCACCGAGCCCTTGCATCGTCGCGCTGCCCAGGAGCGCGCCTGCTACTACTTGCCCGGGGGAGACATGCACTGGAATGCCGCAGGGCACCGTGCGGTCGCCGTGGTGGCCAGCCCGTTTCTCCGCGAGCTGGTTGGCAAGTAGACGGCCATCTGCCATCGAGCAGGTCCGGAACCGCTCGCTACGCGAGCAAGGTGGCAGAGGCTCCGCCTCGGCCACGTGCGATTAGTCATTGGGGTCCCCTTTTCAACCTGCCACGAACGTCACGTTCGTCTTGCCGTTTACATGCTTGCATCGACAACGGTAAGGAGTCCGCCAGCTTCTCGCCGGCGGTCGCTCGTGGTGGCTCGGGCTTTGGGTGGTTGTGCATCCACGTGAGCCGCTTCGCAATTCTGCGCGATTAGCTCAACTCGCCTTGCAAGCACGTCAAAGGAGGATCGCGTAGAGCGTGTGGCCGCAAGCCGGGGTCATCGGTATCGTGACGGTTGGACCACCCGGTAATGCAACCCATCCAGCAGTTGCCGGCGGAATGGCGAGGGAGAACGTGTCCACCCAGAAGAGAACGATCTGTCCTGGCGGCGGGGTGATCGTCACGGTGACCAACGGCGGGCTGGGATAGTTATAGAAGAACCAGGCCGTGGTCGACGCGCCCGTCGCGGCATTCGGGACTGGGGTCAAGACGACCGGGAGGCTCTCCACTATCGGGAACCCGAACGCTGGATACTGGATCGCAATAACACCGACGGTCCCTCCGTACACGACGCCCTGCCCCGGAATCATCGGAAGGCTGCTGGGAAGCGTCTGAGGAAGACTTGGAGTGGCGAAAGCAGTACAAAGCAACAGCGCAGATGCGCCGATGCGAAACAAGTGTTTCCAGGCATTCATTGCAAAGATCCTTTCGTGAACTTGCACCATCAAGTCTCGTGACGGAACCATGTGCTTGACGAAGAGCATCATCCGGAACCGTCCCACTCTTGAGCGGAACCACGCGCGGAGCGTGACTCGAAATCGATGCTGGTCATGACACGTTGTGCAATGACGCTGGGCGAACCAACCAAAGCAGCGAAAGGATCGAGGTTCAGCACCGCGTCGGCGGGCATCGCACGCGGTCCGGCCGGCCAGCGCAGATCTTGATGAGCAACGACGGTCAGAAGGCGCGGGATCCCCGGCGATCTGGGTTCCTTGTTGTGTCAGCTCTGGTTCTAGGCGCTATGCCTGATGGATCTGGTTCTTCCCGTAACGCATCATCCTGCGCCCTCGATCGGCTTGAGACCCAGGCGGAGCGGAGGTGCACCGCCTGGTTGCCCTGCCTGCGCTCGCTCGCGTGGGCATCGAGGGCTGCGCGCCCGGCGCCCTGCGAGCCCGCTTGGGCGCGCGTCTGGCAGCCAGTGCCCCACGTTGGCGCCGTCGGAGAGGGAAGGCCCTCCCATCGCGACCGCAGTCGGTGTGTCTTGGCCACGTCGCCGGAATCCCGCGAAAAGTCATCGCCGTCAACACTTGACGAGCACGATCGTGCGGTCGCAACGACGTGCACGCGTCAGCAAGCCACGCCTGTCGTGTAGAGTACGAACGCTGCCCACACGGCAGGGCCATAGCCTTGCGCCCGCACCCTTTGGCGTGCGGCCTGGAACGCTTGAGCGACCGGGAGGTTCTTCGACCAGAGGGCGTCATAGAAGGCGTTGAAGAAGACCGCAGTTCCCTGGTCATCGACCTTCCAGAGCGAAGTGATTGTGTGGCGCGCGCCGGCGAGTTGGAGGGCGCGATTGAGGCCACTCACAGCTTCGCCAAAGTAGCGCGGGCCGACATTGGTCTCGCAGGCTGACAGCACGGCGAGGTCACACTGCGAAAGATCGAGTCCCGAGAGCTCGGTCGCCGTGAGGACGGAGGAGTCGTGGCTTCCATCCGCCGGCAGGTTGGCACCGGAGAACACGATGCCGGAGAGCAGCCCTCGGTCGAAGCCCACCGCACGCTCTCTTGCCGAAAGCGCGACGCCCGATCGAACGCTCTCCTCGCCGAGCTTCCAGTCCTGCTCGGGCGCCACGAACGCATGCGTAGCGAGGTGCACGAACCGAAACTCGGGCGCCAGGTTCACGAACGAGGCACGCGAGGCCTCGCTGCCCTTCAAGAGCATCGCCCTGGCTGTAGGATGCGTCTCCTCGAAGGTCTTTTCGATGGCGACGGCTTCGGGCAGTGTTCCGGCAAGCGCCTGGAAAGTCCCGGTCCCTCGCCGCACGCTGGACGTTTCGGGAGCGCGGCGATTCTCGCCCAGCGCGACTGGACTTCCCCCGTAGTCGATCCCACCAAAGACGAGAAGCGTCGCGTCGCCACGACCAGGCATTCTGGGATTGAGAGCGGTCAGATTTTCGATGTAGGCCACGTCGAAATGATCCGCAAGTGCTCCCTTGCCGCCATGGGCGAGCGCTTCCCACGGGATCGCCGCGAGCGCTTGGTCGGGACAGACAAACAGCTTGTGGGTACCCTCCGGCAAAGCTTGCCAGAGAGGCTGTAAGAGACGCGAGAGTCTCTTTCCCGGCCGCTCGCCGAGACTTGGCCCCACGTGTCCTGCCTTCACTTCGATCTCGAGCTCGTTCCGGAAGCTCGAGCACAGGTCGAGGATCTCTGCGGGATGTTCGAGATCGATCCTGCGCACCTCCCCTGTTCGCGCGACGACAAATGCGGCGATCCCAAGCTGAGGATCCGGACTACTATTCTCCGTCCGGTTCCGCGCAAAGAAGCGTGTGTACGCCGCAGTCATGATCGCAGCAGCATCCTCCGGCAATTGCGCCGCGAGCTCCGAGAGCGGCGGAAAGTGGAACAGCTCCTGCACGCCCGGTAGCGTCGCCGCGCGACGCGTGAGAGCTTCCTCCGCACGCTCCATCTCTTGACGGAGCTTTGGCAGTGTGTCCGACTGCGCACAATCAGTGCTCTCGAACGCCCGAAGGTACAGGGCACGAGTCGCACGTGCCTCAGTCACCAGCTTTTTCAGCTCCTGATCCGTCAGGACGCGATCGCCCAAGATCTCCGCGATTCGGGCCTGGCGATCCACGCTACCGCGCAACGCAATGAGAGCGTTCAGCTCCTCGGCACTCGACTGGCCGGAAAGCGAGGCAGGATCGCGATAAGAGAAGAGGCAATCGATCAGGTAGGCGTTCTCCCGTCTCGCCTCATCCTGCGCACGAGGGCTGAGTAGGCTCGAAACGAGCCTCTGATGGCTTCTTTGTCCGTCTGCGGCTTCGAGCAGAAGGTGCCTGCATCGATCCATGGTACCCATGTGCGCTCTTGTCGCTGCCAGGTTGAGCCGCGCTCTCTGCAGGTCGGGGTGGTCGTCGGGCAGCTTGCGCGAGAGAACCTCGTAGGCTTTTTCCTGCAGCTCGACCTCGCCGTTCAGATCGCCCAGTTTCCCCTTCGTCGCCGCCAGGTTGAGCCGCGCTCTCTGCAGGTCGGGGTGGTCGTCGGGCAGCTTGCGCGAGCGAACCTCGTAGACTTTTTCCTGCAGCTCGAGCGCGCCCTTCAGATCGCCGAGGTCTCCCTTCGTTATGGCCAGATTGTTACGCGCTGCCTGCAGGTCGGGGTGGTCGTCGGGCAGCGTGCGCGAGCGAACCTCGTAGACTTTTTGCTCCAGCGCAAGCGCGCCTTTCAGATCGCCTAGTCCCACGCTCGTCGCCGCCAGGCTCTGACGCGCTGTCTGCAGGTCGGGGTGGTCGTCGGGCAGCGTGCGCGAGAGAACGTCGAAAACTTTTTGCTCCAGCTCGAGCGCGCCTTTCAGATCGCCTAGTTCCCCCTTCGTCACGGCCAGGTTGTTACGCGCTGCCTGCAGGTCAGGGTGGTCGTCGGGTAGCGTGCGCGAGCGAACCTCGAAGACCTTCTCGTTCAGCGTGAGCGCACCTTTGAGATCGCCCAGTCTCCACTTCGTGTCGGCCACGTACAGCCGCGCTGCTTGCAAGTCGGCGTGGTCATCGGGAAGCACGCTTTCGCGAAAACGCCAAGCCCGTTCCTCAACTAGCTTGGAGGCCTGGAGATCCTGAAGGTCACGGGCAAGATCCGCTGCCTCCTTGAGTGTCTCCAAACTCGCTTCCGTTAACTCGGGAAGGGCCACCAGGTGATCGATCGCGTCGCGCAACAGCTTTCGAGCCTGATCGTAAACTTTTCCCTGCTGCTTGACCCTCGCGTCGCGCAACAGCCCTCGCACCACAGCCACTTCGCGAAGGACTGCTTCGTCCGGCTTGGCAAGCGCGACCAGCTTGACGGTGACGTTGCCGGATTTCCCGGACTGCGCCGCGGCGATCGTAATCCACAGCTCCGCGCCATCGGTGACCTCCATGCGCTTGAACGCAGACTTGCCGCCGCCGGAGTTGTCATCCTCGGCGAGCACCTCGCCTTCCGTCGACTCGACATGCAGGAACGTGTCGACGTCCCGCGAGAATGCGGACAGGTAGATCACGCCGTCGCTCTCTGCGCGGTAGGTGAACTCCCGCGACGGTCCGTGGCCAGCGAGGGCTGCATTGTCCGCTGCGAGCTGGATCACGACCGGCTTGCCGGAGACGAGCTCGTCCTGGGCGAGACTCGACCTACCGAGAACGAGCAGAAGCAAATGGCTCGTCTGGAGGAAGCCCATGTCAGTTCTCTCCCGGCACCTGGTGAAAGCTGATGGACCAGAAACAGCAGTCTGGATCGTTGCCGAGATCGCGAAATGCCTGCTCGGCATCGAGAAGGGAGCCCTTGGGATCTACGGTGACCGGTCGCGCGAAACCAGGTCCTTCGCTGCGCGTTCCATTGCCGGGACTGATCCAATCGGCAATCCGTTGGACCGCGACGGGCTGGGTTTCTCCTGGCTCGATTGGTTCGAGGTCGGGATAGATCTTCTTGTTGGGATCGCGGCACTTGCCGAGGGTCGGACCCAGGCCGGGGATTCTCTTGCGGCTGGCGAGAACCCAGATCCGACCGATGCCCTCGACGGGAGCCACGGCCCACCCACGCTGCGAAGTTCCTCCATCGGTCGCGCGCGGGATCAGCTGCTCTTTGGCCGGAACGGGGTTGGAAAACCCGGTCGCGGGATCGGGGAGGAGGCGCCACGGGTTGTAATCGGGCTCGATGTACACCACGTAAAGGAAACAGTCTTCGCGAGTTCTCAGCTTTAAGAAGAGCGGTTCGCTCCATTCGCCCTGGGTGTCGTAGGAGACCGTAGAGCCATCGGTGCACGAGACAGGGGTGTTCTTGCCCCGGGCAATCGTTGCCAAGAACAACTCCGGGAGGAAGCGGTTTGGCACTTCCTCCTTGGCGTTCACGCCGAATCGGGTATCCACGGAGACGCGATTCGTTTGTGTGAGCGTCAGCACAACCATGATCGCAGCAGCCGTGAAGACTGCCGAAGCAACCCAGAAGAGCCTACGCCCGCCACCAGGATTGCATTCGGGAACATCACGAAGCGCGGCCTCGAGCTCCGCGGTGGTCTCGTGACGCCGTGCTGGATCCGTCTCCAACGCACGCTTCACGACCTGGGCAAGCTTGGCTGAAAGCTCGGGTCGCAGCTTGCGCACGTCGGGAAGTTCTTTGGGAGGCAGGAACGGAACCGTCCGGCTGCCTTCCTCCTTTGGAAAAAAGCGTGCCCCCGTGAGCATCTCGAAGAGGACAATGCCGATCGCATAGATGTCGCTTCGCTGATCAAGCGCCTTCCCTGCTGCCTGCTCCGGCGACATGTAAGCTGGAGTCCCGGCAATCATGGTCGTCTCGGGTGAGGCGAGCACGCCCAAACCGAAATCGAGTACCTTGGCGCGCTCGAGTTGCCCCAGGAAGATGTTGGCCGGTTTAATGTCCCGGTGAATAAGGCCGGCGCGATGAATTGCCTGAACTCCCCGGCAGACGTCGAGGGCAATGGCAACGGCTTCCGGCAGGAGCAGAGGTCCAAACTTGAGCCGATCCTTGAGCGTCTGCCCCTGGAGCAACTCCATGCAGAGGAAGGCTCGGCCGTCATGCTCACACACATCGTGGAGTGTCACGACGTTGTCGTGGCTGACCGAGGCGAGCGCCCGAGCTTCACCCAGAAAAGCGTCGAGTCGCGAGCCGGTAGTACCAGGTGGCAACTCGATGAACTTGAGCGCCACGTCCCGATGGAGCACCTGGTCCCGCGCCCGGAATACCCTGCCAAAAGCACCGCGTCCAATCTCTTCGAGAATCTCGAAGCGACGAGAACTCAGGTCCGAAAAGGGCTTTCCGCCGAGACTGGCATCGGGAGTGGCGCATGGCCCTGGGGAAGCAGGAGTGTTGGGCGCTTCAAGCTGTTCGAGCACGAACACCAGATCGCCGATGCGTCGGCGAAGCCCGGGACCGAGACCAGCATACTGGTCGCAGAACGTATCGATATCGGGTCGCTCGCCCGCATTCCATCTCGCCAGGAATTCGGCGAGTGCCACCTCGATGGGGTCGTCGGAACCTGATGAGGTCGCGAGCGCCATCACTCTTCCTTCTGGGAGCGCGTTCCGGCTGCCGGTCATGGCCAACCTCAGCGCCTATTGTCCAAGACGCCTTCAAGGATTGGAAGCCCAAAGGGTGCGGATGATCGCTTGCTTCGTGGAAGCGTCGGTTTCGTGTAGCCCTTGGCATGATCGATCGTGCCGCTGTCAGCTTGCCAGCTCAGGAAAGCGGGACAGGAAGGAAACCGTGACCAACCGATTCTTGCTCGAGGCGGAGCGGTGAACTACGAGGATGCGTCCTCCCGGTCCTCGCCGAGCAGCAGATCGAGCTGGCTGCGGCGCAATAGTCCCACCTTGATGGCCAGCTCTTTCACAGCGCGCTCGTGGCGCTTTCGGGCGGCGGCCTCGCTGATGCCGATCCGGGACGCAATTTGCGCGAACGATAGCTCGTCCCATTGGTGCAGCACCAGGATCTCGCGCGCTTGCTGATCGAGCAAATCCATGCCGAGCCGGATCAGCGCCTTCGCTTCGTTGCGCTGTCCAGCCACGCTGGGGGAGTCCACCGATTCTGCCGGTGGGTCCAGAAGCAGCACCGTGTCGGCTGGCAGCGGGCACTCGCGTGCTCGCTCTCTCCTGCGCGCGCGGTACCAGTCATCCTTGTCGCGAAGCAGGTTGTCGACGATCCGGCCGACGAGCGCGCGAAACTGACTCTTGTTCGAGAGCTCGAAGCGGGGAGTGTACTCGAGGATCTCGGTGACCGCATCGTGGAGAAAGTCGGTCGTGCTGGCGTTTCTCCGAAGATGTTGACCGAGCCGGCGGTGGACGAACTGATGAATCCACGCGAGGTCTCGCTCGAGCAACGCCTCGAGCGCGGCCCGGTCGCCCGCGTGCCACTTGCGCAAGAGATGCGTGGTGTCGCTTTCCTGACCCGCCATCGACGTCTATTGTGGCGTGCCCGATCGCCACAGGTCCAGCGGAGAGTCCCAGAAGTCAGTAGAAACCTCGTTCGGGGGATGTGCCTTCCAAGAAGGCATCCGCCCCGGGGCGCCTTGACTTCGGGGCCTTTCGCACCCACCGTGGGGAGTTCGGCGGCATGCCGGGCCTTGGGGCTCGCGCGCGCGATGCAGTATCGGCATCGTGGTGTTATCCGGCAGGTGCCGACGCGACCGGTGCGCAAGCAGCCGATGCGCGCGCTCACCCCGACCGAGCGCGAGCAGGTCCTGGCGGTGCTGAACGCCGATCGGTTCGCCGACCTCGCTCCACCTGAAGCCCATGCGACCCTGCTCGACGAAGGCATGTTCCTCTGCTCGGTGCGGACCATGTACCGGATCCTGGCCGAACACGACCAGGTACGCGAGCGCTGCAATCAGCTGCGGCACCCCGAGTACAAGAAACCCGAGCTGCTGGCCACCGGGCCCAACCAGCTCTGGTCGTGGGACATCACCAAGCTCCGAGGCCCGGGCAAGTGGGTGCACTACCTACCTCTACGGGATCCTCGACGTCTTAAGCCCTACGTCGTGGGCTGGTCGGTCGCCGCCAGGGAGAGCGCGCGGATCGCCCGAGCCTTGATCGACGCGTCGATTCAGAAGCACCGGTACACCCCGAACGATTCGTGCGCGGTCAACCCCAAGGTGGCGGAGCTGCCGCAGGAGGTCTGGATCAATCCACCCGCATCGAGCGAGGAGGCGATCGTCACTCACTATTTGGCGAAGGAATCTGTCTCATTCTTGTTGACACATTCCGAAGTACCGCCGTCGCCGGGCAAACGTTATCATCGTTCCTGGTCCTGGATTGCTACCGAAACGACGAGGGCAGCGCCGATGAAATCAGATTGGCGACGGGGCATGCTGTTCGGCGTGCTCCTGGTCATGGGCTGCACCACAGTCAAAGACCAGCCCGAGCCGAAGGGCAGCCTGCAAGAAAGCCAGTTCGGTCTGCTGCGCATCTACACGACCTACACGCCGCAAGTGCAGCGGCGCGACTTCAACGGTGTGTTCGACATCGGCCCGGATGGAGCCCGCATCGTCCGCACGTTCTGGAAGGAGCGCTTCAACGAGCTGACACGCGAGTCGCACTACGGCGAGTTCTTTCTCGAGTTCTACGACTACATGGCTTCCTTCGCGCAGAGCTCGCCAGAGCCCAGCCGGCAGAAGGAGGTTCTGCTCGACGGCCTGGAGAAAAGCTTCTGGTCGTTCTGCGCCGCGCTCAACATCGGTCCGGAGTTCGAGCGCTTCCGCGCCGAGCAGGAGCGCATCCTCGAGGGTGGACGGACGCCATGATGCGGCTCTTCCTCCCTGCCCTGGTGATGATCCCCACCCTGAGCGGTTGCGCGCTCCTCTACCCACCACCACTTTCCATGTTCGTGCTGCCGTTCGTGGAGCCTTCCAGTGATTCGCTCTCGCCTCCGTCGCACGCTGCGCTGGTGCGTGATCACCAGAGCTCCTTGAGCCGCCTGCGAGTTGGTGTGCTGACCAATCCGAATCGAGCCCGGTGGCAGTCCCCGGTGGATGGCGAGCTGGTCGACGAGCGCGCCGACGAGAACTGGTTGCTCGCGAGCTTCCTCGGTGACGCCAACCTGTTCGGCGAGGTGCTCGCCGTCGACAGCCTGGACGATTCACGAGCCGACTTCGTCATCTCGTGCAGCGTCGAGTGCCTGTACTCGATCGAGATCGACTCCTGGATGTACACTTTCAACTGCGTCACGCTCGGGCTCGGCTTCCTGCTCGGGTACCCATATCAGGATCCGTCCGCGTTCTACGTGATCCAAGCCGTGTTCTACGACCGGCGTGGCGGGGCGCCACAGATCGTCGGCGCCAGCATGGGCACCAACCGCAAGGAGTGGTACTGCGACAACATTTACTGGCGGCCTGATTTCTACGACCGCGATAGCCTGGACGCACTGTTCGAGCTGGTCTTGCACGACTTCCTCACGTGCTCGGGGTGTCTCGAGGGATGATGACGTCAATCCGATGTCACTGCGTTCACGACCTGGCGCGCTGCCTGAGCGCTGGGGCGCTGCTTGGCGTCGCGCTTGGCTGCTCTTCGGCGTCCGACTATTACGAGGATGCCGTGCAGACCGTGCGCCAGCGTGAGCTTCCTGACGCAGACGAGGCCAACGAGGCGATCGACGATCTGAACGAGGCCATCGTGCGTGCCGAGCGGGAATTGAGCGAGAATGCCGAGCAGAGCTCTCCTTCGCATCACGATCAGACCGCATACCTCATCCCGCTGGCACACCTCGCCAAGGCCGAGCTGCACGCTCGCTACGACCAGACCACGCTCGAAGAAGATGCGTGCTGGAGTGCGATCCGTGACGCCGAGCGCTTCCTCGGTGGCCACCTGGCCTCCGGCACCGCACGCCCCCCCGAGCTGCTGTTTGCCTCGTACTCGGTGTTCTTCCGGCGCGAGAAGGTCCGGCGTCACGCCTTCACCTTGCTCGCAGAGGCATATCGCCGGGCTGGCGAACGCGACCTCGAGGAGCTGATGCGCGTTCAGGTCGGACTCTCGGACATCTACTTGCGCTCGCCGGTGGCCCACGGCGAAGAGGAGCAGATCCGCATCCTGGAGAACGCCGACTGGGTGCGCCGCTATCAGGACGGCAAGGCCGATGTCGCCAACGGCCTGGCGACGACCTTGCTCGTGGTCGCCACCATCGGCACGTTGGCCGCCATCGGCACGCAGCAAGACGAGCTTGAGCAGATGAGCGCGCAGACCAGCGATCCCGCCGTCCAGGCGGACCTGCAGGCGCGCATGCGGCAGCTGAACGAGCAGCGCGAGCTCACGACACGCCAGTTCGGAGAAGCGAGCGAGGAGCTGCGCAAACAGCACGAGGCCACGCGCCGCGAAATCCAGCAGCGCTACGAGTCGACCTTCGCTGGAGCCTTGATGGCGAACTTCGAGCTGCTCCGGTTGTCCGATGAAGTGAAGCAGCTCGAGGCATTCCAGGAGTTGAACCGCCGCAAGGAGTACTTCGACAATTACGTGCTGCGGTTTGGCTTCGACGAGCAGGCGGCGCGCGCCCTGACCGACATGCGCACTCACCTGGACCAGCTCACGGCCGAGCTGCAGGCACGACGCCGTGGCCAGGCGGCAGAGGGTCGCTCGTGACCAGGACTCTAGCGACCTGGTTCTTCCCGCTGCTGCTCACTGCCTGCCACACGCCGGACGCTGACCCCGCACGCCCACTGTCCACGCAGCTCGAGGAAGCCGCCGTGCAGTTCTGCACTCGGGTGCAGAACGAGGGCGTCGCGGCACAGTCCTGCTTTGCCTTGTTCATTCCCGAAGGCGCCATCAATCGCCGCCACCTGTTGAGTTTCCACGCCGGCTGCGAGTCGGCACTGCGCAAAGCGTCCACGCTGACCAGCCTGCAGTTCAACGCCTCGGCCGACCGCGCGTTCTTTCTGTCCCGGGTGACGGCACCGGGCTGGGAGGTACCAGGTGGACACGCCGAGCCAGGTGCGGTTCTGGCCCGGGAGTTCCGCAACGGCACCGAGCTGGGCTGGACGGCGCTGCACGCCTACTGGGCTCAGCTGAACCGGCTGCTGATCGGCGACGCCACCTGGATTCAGGGTTTGCCCGAGTCACTGCGAGCTGACCTTGCGCATCCCTTGCGCTACGTTGTGCGCGTGACCGCGCCTCTGGAGTCCAACCCGGCAGTGACGAGCTACGTGCATCGCCTGACCATGGAGCTGGTCGAGGTGGGCAAGGAGCGATCGGTGTGCACCGACCATTTCACGCTGGTCCTCACTCATCCCCTCCCCTGAAACGAGGACCCGCCATGATCCAGCGCACTCTCCCCCTGTGGCTCACCACCACGCTGCTCTGCTGTAGCGGCCCCCCAGCCAAGGAGCCGAGCGGTCCCCAGACCGAAGAAGAGCGGCTGGAGGCTAGCGTGGCTCTCCTTGCCGAGCCGTTGATCAGCGCGGCCCAGGGCCAGAAGCTCGCCCTGCTGCCCATCCTCAAGGAGGGTCGTGACTACGAGCCCGCAGCCGCACGCTACGTGGCGAGCCGCCTCGTGGTCAAGCTCGTGGCCGCCGGCATCAGCGTGCTGGAGCGGGCCGACCTCGAGCACATTTTGCAAGAGCAGCAACTCCAGATCTCCGACCTGTTTGGTGAGGAGAACCAGGCCAAGGTTGGCCGGCTCGCAGGCGCTGACGCCTTGGTGCTTGGCACGGCGCGCGATTCCAGCCTCGAGGCCTATGAGTTCCGCCTCAAGCTGGTCGACCTGGCCACCGCCCGCATCCTGACCACCTCCACGGCTACGGTCAGGCGCTCCGACTTGCCCGTGAAGTCCGGGGGAAACTGACCTTCACGAGTCGCGCGGCTCGCGCATGCAGCGCCTGATCGTGAGCGGCCATCGTCAACTGGGTCGCATTGACTTCGCGCCGCGCCGCCATCGCTCCATCGGCGATGCGTTGCTCGACCCTGAGTCGATCGAGCGTGTGCAGGCACGGCACGGTGGAGAATGAACTCCGCCTACTGACCCAGCCGCAGCTCGAGCCCCGGAGTGAAAGAGATGCCATGCACTGCCCCGGGGTCCATCTCGACCAGCTGGGTGAACACGATGAGGCCACACAGCGAGTCATCGCATGGCAGCGTGGCAACGACGTCGAGACCAGCGGCGGGCACGCGCAGCGCCATCACGAGGGCGGGCACCAGCAGGACCACGCCGCCCCACGGGGTTCCCAGAGTGGCGTTCGAGAATCCGGTGAGCAGCACACCGCTGGTCTCGAGGCCAAGCGAATTGCTCGCGAACATCTCGAACGGCGCGCACAGAACCGGGTTCGAGATCGCCACGAGACCAGGGACGCCGTTCGTTCCCGCCCAACCAGAGCCGTAGTTGGTCCAGGTTGCTGGCGATGAACACGGCCCATTGCGGTCGCGAACGAACACGTCGCCGCTCCCATTGGTGTCGCCGAGCACCATGTTGCTCGCACCGCTGGAGAACGCGACGAAGCGCCCGTCGCCGGAGATGAAGCTGGCGCCGGGTTCGCTCCAGCTCACGCCGTTTCCTTGGGTCCCGGTGAAGCCAACGCTCGCACGCGTGGTCTCGCCCGTCTGGCGATCATGCATGAAAACGTCCGCCTCGTAATTCGTGTCGCCGGGTACGAGATTGCTCGCGTAGCTGCAGAATGCGACGAAGCGACCGTCCGCCGAGATGCCGCCGTGAAAGCTCATGGAGTTGGCCTCGGCGCCGGAAGAGTCCACGCTCACGCGCGTGGTCTCGCCCGTCTGGCGGTCATGCACGAAGACGTCCCGGGACCCGTTGCCGTCATTCGGGACGAGATTGGTTGCCTCGCTGTCGAACCCCACGAACCGGCCGTCCGCTGAGATCGCAGGCGCGAAGCTATAATCGCTGTTCGCCTCGTTGCCTTGCGAATCCACGTTGACGCGCGTGGTGTCGCTGTTCAGGAAGTCGTGGACGAAGATGTCCACACCGGTGTTGGTGTCACCCGGGACGAGGTTGTTGGCCACGCTCTCGAAAGCCACAAGGCGACCATCCGCTGAGATCACGGGTGCGTTGCTCATGCCGTTCCCTTGGACGCCCTGGGAATCGACGCTCGCAAGGACCGTCTGTCCCGTCTGCCGATCGTGCACGAGAATGTCCATGACCCCGTTGCGGTCATCCGCCACCAGGTTCGAGGCAGCGCTCGCGAACGCCACGTACCGGCCATCTGCCGAGATGGCCGGGAAGAAGCTCAGGTCGTTCGCCTCGTTGCCTTGCGAATCGACGCTCGCGCGCGTCGTTTCACCGGTCAGGCAGTCGTGCACGAAGATGTCCTCCCGGTGGTTGGTGTCGCCAGGCACGAGATTGTCAGCAGCGCTCATGAACGCCACGTAGCGCCCGTCAGCAGAGATCGCGGGGCGGTAGTAACTGTCGCGATCCGCCTGCACACCCTGCGAGTCGACGCTCACGCGGATGGTGGCCCCGGTCTGGCGGTCGCAAACGAAGAAGTCTTCGACCCCGTTCGTGTCGCCAGGTACCAGGTTGTCCGCCACGCTCGCAAACGCCACGAATCTACCGTCCGCGGAGATCGCGGTGAACTCGCTTGCACCGTTTCCTTGCCTGCCTTGCGAATCGACGCTCACACGTGCAGTCGATTGTGCGAGCAAGGCGCTGGAACCGAAGGCGGTCACGAGGCCGCCGATGGCGAGCGGCAGGACCATTGACCAGATCTGCAATCGCATGATCTTCTCCTTCACTTGCAGCACGACGAGCGGCGCTCTCCCGGTGGGGGATCACTGCACCCCCACATGGGGCAAACGAGGAGAAAGAGGCAAAGGGAAGGCCAAGTCTGCAGCACGTCAACGATGGCGGGGCCGCCTCGGACGCCTGTCGAATCCCCCGCGCTCGGTGAGCAAACGGCCGCTTCCTCTTGATCGGGCGAGCGGTCCCAAGCGGTCAACTCGCTCAGGACCCGCGCGGCACTGCACCGGCAAGCCCGAGCGGCGCCGGTGCGCTGGCAGTCATGCGTCTTGCCGTCGGGTCGAGGAAGCGGTTCACGCCGGGGCAGTAGACGAACATGTGATTGAACTGATCGACGGAGGGGATCTCGTCGCGCACGCAACCATGGCTGGCCACGAGCGCGAGCTGGGCCTCGATCCCGACCGCCGCGAGCAGCTGCTCTAGCAACTCGCGCTGCGGTTCTGGCGCTCCACATGGGTGCGCTCGACGGCAGGGACACGCGTCGCCCTCGTGCACAGGGTGCAAGCTGACGGGGCGAGCTCGCCGCCGCTCGGCATGCCAACCAGCAGCAGCCGGCGCAGCTCGGGGCGATGACAGCGTTTTTTGACTCGGCTTCGCCACGCCGATCGCCTACTGTTTGCGAGCGATGGAGAATCCAAACCAATCTGGGAACGAAACGCTCCCCGCAGGCGAGACCACCCCGCCCATCGTGGCGCTGCGCGACGTGACCAAGCGGTTCGGCGCGAAGCTCGCGCTGGACGGCGTCACATGGTCGGTGCCGGCGGGGCAGATCTGCGGGCTGCTCGGCCCGAACGGCGCCGGCAAGACCACGTTGTTCCGCCTGCTGATGGGCATCTTGAAGGCCAGCTCCGGCACGCTCTGCATCGACGGCAAGGATGCCTTCGAGGAGCGCGTGGTGCTGAAGCGCACCGTCGGCTTCCTGCCCGACGAGCCGGTGTTCTACTCGTACCTCGCCGGCATGGAGATCCTGAAGCTCAGTGCCGGCATGCACGGGCTCGATCCGCGCGCGACGACCAACGCGCTCAAGCCGCTGATCAAGCGCCTGCAGCTCGACGATGCCATGCACCAGTTCGCCGATGACTACTCGCGCGGCATGAAGAAGAAGCTCGGGCTGCTGCTCGCGCTGTTGCACGAGCCGAAGCTGCTCATCCTCGACGAGCCCACCAACGGTCTCGACGTGGAAGCGACGCGGCTGTTCTTCGATTTGATGCGCGAGCTGGCGGCGCGCGGCACCACCATCCTGTTCTCCACGCATCTCATGGATCACGTCGAGCGGATCTGCAGCCACGCTGCGATCATCCACCAGGGCCGCTTGATCGCGAGCGGCTCGCTCGACGAGCTGCGGCAGCGTTTCGGCGGCGACCGGCCGCTCGAGGACGTGTTCCTCGAGATCGTCGGGTCGGCCACGGCGAAGGAGCCGCGATGAAGACCGCCGGAGCGACGGGCTTCTGGCAGACCGTGCGCGTGCTGCTGCGCACCGCACGCGCCCGTGGCGTGGCGCGCTCGCGGCGACAGATGGAGCTGCTCTACCATCGCACACGCAGCGAGGACGATGTCCTGAGCGGGCTCGGCACCGCCATGGTGTTCGTCGTCATGGGCATCGTGCACGGTCTGTTCGGGCACACGCTGACCACCGCGATCAAGCTGGCCACGCGGCTCGAGGTGGAGCAGGCGGGCAAGCTCGTGGTGTCGCACGGCTTCGTGGACCGCTGCCAAGCGAATCCAAACCTCCTCGAAAGCGTGGTCGGATGGGAAGCGCGTGAGCGCGCGCGCGCCCTGGGCGGCACGCGTGAGCAGCACGCACGGCTGCTGTACGCGCAGCTCAACACCAAGGGCCGCGACGGCTTCGTCGAGGAGGACGACGTCGTGCTGGCGCGGCCGACCACGCCGCTCGCGCTCGCGATCGGCGCGCTGGTGCTGGTCTGGTGGTTCCTGATGATGGCGTTCCAGGGCGAGGGCCTGGAGATCGACTACCAGAAGCGCCGCCATCCCATGTGGGAGTGGCTGTTCGCGCACCCGGTGCGGCCGGGCGCGGTGTTCCTCGCCGAGATGCTGACGCCGATGGCGGCCAATCCCGTGTTCGTCACCGCGCCGGTGTTCTTCTTGGTGGCGTTCTCGACCTGGCACTCGTGGCAGCCGAGCCTGCTCGCCGCGATGCTCGTCGGTCTGCCAATTGCCGTCGCCGCCAGCTGCATGAGCAAGACCGCGGAGATCGCGTGCATGCTGCGCCTCTCGCCGCGCTCGCGCGGCGCCGTGCTCGGCATCTTGTCGTGGCTCGGCTACGCGTCGTTCGTGCTTGCGTTCATGCTGGCCGGAGGCGCGGGCAGCTTGCTGATGCCGGTGCTGCGATGGCTGCAGCCGTGGAGCAGCGCATGGCACGCGCCGCTGCTCGCGTGGGCGCTCGGCCTGCGCCGCGACGGCACCATGTCGCTCACCGCCGCGACGCTCGCCGGGCTCGCGTTCGCCGCATTGGTGATCGCGGGGTGCGTCTGGGTGAGCGCACGCGCCACGCGCGTGGGTCTGGCAGGCGGCTTCGGCGGCAGCACTCAGGTGCTCACGGTGCGCGACTCCGAGCCGCGCTGGCGCCTGCTGCGCGACCCGCTGCTGCGCAAGGAGCTGCTGTGGTTCTGGCGCGACCGCGGCGCCGTGGTGCAGGTGATCCTGATCCCGCTCACCATCGGCTTGATGCAGGCCTACAACCTGCGTGGCCTCGCCATGCACGCGACCGAGGCATGGCATTACCTCTGCGGTCTCGCGGTCGTGTGCGGCACGTACTTCCTGCTGGTGCTCGGGCCGCGCTCGCTCACGTCGGAGGGCCCCGCGCTCTGGATCACGCTCACCTGGCCGCGCGGTCTCGAGTCGCTGCTGCAGGCGAAGGCGCGCCTGTGGTCGCTCATCGCCACGGCGCTGGTGAGCGTGGTGATGATCTACGCGATGGTGAAGTTCCCGGCGGACGCGTGGAAGATCGCGCTCGTGGCGGCCGCCTGGTGGTTCTTTGCGCACAGCCTCGGCCAGAAAGCCGTCACGCTGGTGGCGGCGCCGAGCAGCTCGGGCGAACCCACGCCGGTGCCGCGCGCGCGCCGCTGGGCAGCCATGCTCGGCACGTTCTCGTTCGCCTCGGGGATCCTGACGCAGAACTGGCACCTCGCCGCGCTCGGCGTGGTGTTCTCGTCCTTGTCGTCCGCTGCCATGTGGCAGAACTTCCGCGCGCGCATTCCGTTCCTGTTCGATCCCTGGTCCGAGAAGCTGCCGCCCGCTCCCACGCTGATGCACGCGATGATCGCCATCGTCGCGATGGTGGATGGCATGGGCGTGGTGGCCTTGCTGTTGATGCTCTTTCTCGGTCAGAGTGCGCGCGCCCTGGCGGTCACGGCTGCCTACGGGCTGGTCGGGCTCGCGACGTGGTGGGTCATGCGCACGTTTCTCAAGAGCCGCGGCGTCGCGCCCGCTGCCGTGTGGCGCTGGCAGGATCACGATGCGGCGCGCCTCGTCGGTCGCGTGCCGCTGCTCGACCGCATCGACTGGTCGCGGCGCTCACCGGCAATCGCCGCTGCATTCCTCGGCGCCGTCGCGATGGCATTGCTGGCGTCGGGCTACCTGTGGCTGCTGGCGCAGTTCCCATCGGTCGCGAGATACATGGAGTCCAGCACCCCGGATCTCGGCCACGGCGTGCTCGCACGGCTGAGCTTCCTGTTTCTCGCAGTGGTGTGCGCGCCGCTCGCGGAGGAGTATCTGTTCCGCGGCCTGCTCTACCGCGCGCTCGACCGCGAGTGGGGTGGCTGGAAGGCAGTGCTCGGCAGCGCGCTGTTCTTCACCATCTACCACCAGCCGCTCGGATGGCCGGTGGTGATGCTGGTCGGCATCTTCAATGCGCTGCTGTTCAAGCTGAGCGGCAGGCTCGCGCCGTGCGTGGTGGCGCACCTCTCGTACAACGCGGTCGTCTCGCTGCTGCCCTGGTGCTGAGACCGCGCCGCGCTCGCACCGCCGGCACTCGACTCAGCGTCGTTGCTGCAGGGCCGCGCACCGTGCCCGCCACTCCTGGGCCTTCGCACCGAGACCCTGTCCCGGCCGCGCCTTCTCCTCGCGCTCGTACAGTTGCACGAGTCCGTTCATTGCCGCGATGCGGTCCTTCAACAGTGTCTCCTCTGCGTCTGCGGCCTGGAGCAGGAGCGGCTCGGCCTCGTCCAGCTTCGCCTCGGCGAGAAGACAGCGGCCGAGCTTCACGAGCGTCTTGCGAGTGAGCGGATGATCGTCGCCCTGCGTGGCCCGGAGCTTCTCGAGCGCCTCCTGAAGGAGGGCTTCCGCATCGTCCAGCTTGCCTTCGGTCATCAGCAGCTGGCCGAGATTGCTCATGGCATTCAACGTGTCCGCGTGATCTTCGCCGGCCGCCGCACGCAGTCCAGCCACGGCTTCGCGAAGCGCGTCCTCGGCCTCGCGGAACCTGCCCTGCTGCTGCCACAGCAGGGCGAGGTTCGCCGCCGAGACAAGCGTCTTCACGTGCTTCTCGCCCAGCTCGGTGCGCCGGTGCTCGAGCGCCTCGCGGTACAAGGCTTCCGCCTCGTTCAGCTTCTGCTGCTCCCGGAGAATGCCCGCCAGGTTGTTCATCGCGGCGAGTGTATCGGGATGGGCGTCACCCAGCTTGGCGCGCCGGCCGGCGAGCGCCTTGCGGGCCTCACGCTCGCCATCGGGCAGGTTGCCCTCATCGGCGAGAACCTGCGCGAGATTGTTGATGGCCGTGAGCGTGTCGGGATGATCGTCGCCGAGACTGCGGCGCGAGATCTCCACCACGCGCCGGCACAGGCGCTCGGCGTCAGCGTGCTTCCCTTGCCGTCGCAGAAGCACGGCGACGTTGCCCATGCATTTCAGGGTGTCCGGATGCTCGTCGCCCATTGTTGCGCGCAGCTCCTCGAGAGCCGCCTGCAGGATCGGACCTGCCTCCGTCAGGCGATCCTCTTGCAGCAGAAAGCACCCGAGGTTGACGGCGATCGAGAGCTCCGTCGTCTCGGGATGACCCTGCGCGGCCGTGGCTCTCGTGTAGGCTTCCCGCAGCAGCGGTTCGCTGAGCTCGGTCTTGCCGCGCGCCGCGAGCACCATGGCGAGACTGTCCATGGTGACGAGGGTGTCGGGGTGGTCGTCACCCAGCACCCTCCGCGAGCGAGCCAGGACCGTGGCGAGCAGCGCTTCGGCATCGCCGAGCTTGCCCTGCATCCAGAGCAGTCCACCCAGAGCGTGGAGCGACGACAGCGTGTCGACATGGTCCTCGCCAAGCTCCCGCTCGCGGATCGAGACGGCAGCGCGAGCGACCGTCTCGCCCAGCTCATAGAGACCAAGCTCGCGCAGCGTCTCCGCCAGAGGAGTCTGCAGCGTCGCCTGGATCAGCGGCTTGTCGGCATACTCCCTCTCGACCGCCTGCACCGCTGGCTCGAACAGCGTCCTTTGCATGGCCACCCGCGCCACGTTGGTCATGTTGACCGGCGCCAGCGCCTTGTCGAGGGACGCCAGCGCCTCGTCGACTTGCTCCGGCGGATGGCCCACGCGGACATGAGCTTGCTCCACTTCGCGGTGCAGCTCGGTCGCCAGCACGTGGGCGAATTGATCCAGCGAGAGGTTTCTCAGGATGGCTGATTCGAACTGCGCGACCAGCTTGGTCTCTTGCTCGCGTGTCCGGGCCTCCTGCTTCTGCTGCTCGGCGAGCGTCGCGTTCTGCCGAGCGAGCAGCGTCTGGCGATTGGCTTCCTTCAGGTTGGTCTCGGCAATCACCGCCTGCTCGCTCGCCTGCAGGCCAAACACCGTGCTGGTGATGGCGCCAGCAATCAAGACGAGCAACGCCGCGAGGAAGGCGGCCGCCATACCCCGATTGCGCTGCACCCATTTCCGGAACTCGATGAGCGAGCCGGTGCGGTGCGCCTTGACCACCCGGTTCTCGAGATAGGCGCGCAGGTCGTCCGCCATGTCGAGCATGCTCGGGTAGCGCTCGGGCGCGGTGCGAGCCATGGACTTCTCGCAGATCGCGATCAGCTCGGGCGCGACGCGCGATCGGAGGTTCTCGATCCGCGTCGGCGGCCCCTGCACGACGCGCTCGAGAATGGCGCGTGGCGCGAGGTGGCTGCCGGGCTCGACATACGGTGCCTGACCGGTGAGCAGCTCGTACAGCATCGCGCCGACCGCATACACGTCCGATCCAGCGCCGATCTCCTGGACGCGACCCCTGGCCTGCTCGGGCGACATGTAGGATGGCGTCCCGATCGCGAGGCCGTCCATGGTGAGCAGCGGGGACTCCGGCGTGGCGGCCGCCGCATCGTGCCGGTCGGTCGCGATCCCCGCAATGTCGCTCGCAGGCTGCAAGCGCAGGTCGTGCCGCTCGGTGTGCCCTACCACTTTCGCCAGGCCCCAGTCCATCACGTAGGTCTCGCCGAACTGGCCGACCATGATGTTCGCGGGCTTCAGGTCACGATGCACGACACCCTTGCGGTGAGCGTAGGCGACCGTCTCGCAGACCTTGAGAATGACCCCGAGCGCGCGCGCCTCGGTCCAGCCGTCCCGGCCGCTCCTCACCATGTCGAAGACGGCCCTGAGGTTCTGCCCGTGGACGAGGCGCATGGTGAAGTACATGCGACCGTGCGCATCCACGCCGACGTCGTGCACTGGCACCACACCGGGATGGTCGAGCTGACCGGTGATCTGCGCCTCCTCGACGAAGCGTGTGAGGTTGCGGGGCGTGCCGCTTTGCGGTCCGCGGTCCGGCGGCGTCGCGCGACCGAGCATCATCTTCAGCGCCAGTGTGCGGCGCAGCTCGCGGTCCCACAGCTTGTAGATCGCTCCCATGCCGCCCCGCGCAACCTCGCCCTGCACGGTGTAGCGCTGGCCACTGCTGGCCGGCGCAGGCTCGAGCGAGATCTCGGGATCCTGGTGCTCGCCGCAGCTCTGGCGCACGAGATCCGCAAGAGCCTGCTCCATGGCGCTCGTCCGCAGGGCCGGCAGCGCCACCGCGGTCTCGATGTCGGCATCGAGCAGCGCCTGCACCTGCCGCAGCAGCTCCGCGTCGCCGGCACATTCCCGGAGCAGGAATGCGGGCCGCTCGTTCACGTCGAGGTCGCAGGCAGCGAGAAACAGCTCGGAGACGCGGTGGTGGCGAGCGTTCAGGGCGATTGGTCTCCTTCCAGGGCCATCGGTAGCGAACGACCTGATCGCGTTGGCGTCCTCGCCGCGATCGCACCGGCGGAGGAACCCCCCAGCCGATGCAGAAGTATGCCCACGGCCGGACCGAACGCCAGAGACCCCGACGTCGAGAGACGGTGGCCGCAGCCGGGCCCTCGTTCGCCACGATGCCGACGGGCTGCGCGGCGGTCGACCACAGGAATCGCGCGGCGGATGGCGCGCAGCAAATGATCGTGCCGCAAGCGCGCCACGTGGTCCAGCCAGGACGGAATCGGATCGTACGCTGGAGCACGATCACGACGAGCTGACCTACGCTCTCGCCATCACCGGCTCGCGACCTGCGTCACCGCTTGCGACCGAACGCGTTGTCGAAGCGGTAGTAGACCTCGAGCGACAGCACGTTGATCGCGGTCGAGTAGATGCGGCCGGAGTAGCCGAAGCGGTCGGTGGGTTCCCAGCTGCCGGTCTTGCAGCCCTTCTCACCGGCTTCCTTGAACAGATCCACGTAGTCCTTGGGCGTGGTCTGCCCGGCGGCACGTTCTCCTGTGGATCACCAGCGCGGCCACCAGCTTCTCGTTCCACTTGTTCCAGTAGGTCTTGCTGGTGTCTGGGCTGTCCGGGCCCGAGTACTGGTTCAAGGCGAGCGAGGCGTAGTACCAGCAGTAGAAGTCGCGCTTGCCCACCGCCCCACGTCGGCAGGTCGGCGACCAGGTGCGCCGGTGCCCTTTTCCATCGCCGGATCATGCCATTCGGAACGTCACGAACGTGCGGATCATCACGCTGACCGCGGTCATCGATCTGTGGTGATCGAACTCGCCGAGCCCGGGATTCTCGATCTTCTGGCCCGCGTCGCCGGCAGAGAGGTAGCCGGTCTTGAACTCGCTGTTGGTGGCCTGCTTCACCACTTGAGCCCGCCCCTCCATCGACTGCGGGTTGATCTTGAGCGCGGCCAGCTCGCCCGACTTGAGCGCCACCACGCACCAGCCGGTGATCGATGCGTCGCTCACGCCCTCCATGGCTGGTAGCGCCAGCCCAGGTAGCCGTGCCCGACGGGCCGGAGTTCTGCGCGCTCTGGATGAAGTCCATCGCCTTCTGCGCCGGCTCGCGGAAGGCCAGCGCGCGCCGGTGAGCGCGTACGCCTCGCCCACCGCCATCGCGCAGATCGACTGGTTGTACATGTACTTGTCCGAGCCGAACGAGCCATCCGGCTGCTGCTTGTCGACCAAGTACTTGAGGCCCTTCTTCACCGCCTCGCCGAAATACAGCTTCTCGCCGGTCTTCGGGTCCTTCACGAACTGCTTGCTGTCGTGCGAGTAGCCCGCACCCAGGAACGCGAGCAGCGCGAGGCCGGTGAGGCCATCGCTGAAGCGCGGGTGGCCGGGGCCGGTGCAGGACGCGTCGGCGCAGCGATCCTGGTAGGCGGTCGCGTCCCAGCTGCCGTCCGGCATCTGGTGGCGCGCGAGCCAGGTCAGCCCGTACAGCACGGCGGCCTCGGTGCCTTGCGTCGAGCCGCGCCTGCCGCGCGACACGAGGTTGTGCCGACCACCGAGGCCGTGGCCGCGCCCGCCACCACGCCCGCCGCCGCCGCCGACGCCGATCGCGCTCGACAGGCCCTTGTTGCCGGTGTGGCCGGCATAGCTCGAGAACACATCGTCGCCGCCGGTGGAGTTGTCGTCGGCGCCGGTGTCACGCTCGTTGTGATCTGCCTCCACGGCGTTGTCGATGGTGAGGTCCGGGATCTCCTCGTCGGAGACCTCGTCCTCCTTGCGCGGGCTCAGCTCGGCCTCGAGGTTCTTCGGGATGCCCTTGCGCTCGATCTCGATCTTCTCTTGTTCCTGCTGCTGCGGGGTCGGCGGCTTGAACGCCTGGAACCCGCTGGAGACCGGGATGGCTTCGTCCTTGGAGGCGATCTCCTTGTAGGTGAACACCACCAGGCCCGCGCCGACGATCAAGTGGAACGCGATCGAGATGAGCATCCCAGGGCCGAGGTTGCGGATGCGCTGGGCCAACGGTTCTCTGTCTGCCATGCCTAGCTCCGAACAAATGGTCGCGCCCGGCGGCGTTCACGCCTGGGCATTGTCTGCCAGCGGGCGGACACCGTGATCACGGGTCATCGCCGCGCCGCAAAAGATTCGCGCACGAAAGGTCGCGTCGAAGGATCCTCGCCTCGCATTCCGCAGTCGACCCGGAAGCAAGCCCCGGGCGAGCGCACGTGTGGCGTCCGACTCTTGGCGCGTGCTGGGATGTGACCGGTCGAGCCAGTGAATAGCTCTGCGGGTCGATGACGTAACCAACCCACCGCCAGATCGTCGCACCTTGGATGGGGCCGCTCTCGGCACCACCGGGACGCTCACGCGCGCTGGCCACACACAAGCTGCATGCCAAGCCTGATCTTCGTTCACAAGTGATTTTAGGGACAAGGTTTGATGATCCCCATGCCGAAACCAGCGAGCTCGTTCGGCAGCGGTCACGGGGCAAAAAGGGACAGCGGCTGCGCGGGCTCTCGATGCTAACTCTGCAATCGACCACCGCTTACCTTTCGCGGGGCATTCTGCCTCCGCCGCCGGCGTGGTCGAGGCGCCCGCCGAACGCGTTGTCGAAGCGGTAGTAGACCTCGAGCGTCAGCACGTTGAGCGCGGTCGCGTAGACGCGGCCCGCGTACCCGTAGCGATCGGTCGGGGCGAAGCTCCCGGTCTTGCACGCGTGATCGAGGGCATCGGTGAACAAGGTCGCGTACGTCTGATCGGCGAGCGCTGACACGTTCTCCTGGTGCGCCACCAGCGCCGCCACGAGCTTCTCGTTCCAGCGCGACCACCACGTCTTGTTCGGGTTGGGGCTGTCGGGTCCAGCGTACTGGTTCAAGGCGAGCGAGGCGTAGTACCAGTAGTAGTAATCGCGCTTGCTGGCCGGCTCCCACGTGGGCAGATCGGCAACCAGGTGGGCCGCGCCCTTCTCCATCGCCGGATCGCGCCAGTCGAACGTGGTGAACGTGCGCACCATCATTCCCACCGCGGTCATCGACTCGTGATGATCGAACTTGCCGAGCTCTTCCTGGTTCTCGATCTTCTGGCCCGCGTCGCCCACCGACAGGTAGCCGGTCTTGCCTTCGCTGCCCGTGCACCGCTTCACCCAGCAGGCGCGCCCTCGAGCGCCGCGGGGCTGACCGGCAGGCCCGCGAGCTCCGCGGACTTGAGCGCCATCACGCACCGGCCGGTCACCGACGTGTCGATCGCCGCCGCGCGGTGCGTAGCGCCAGCCGAGCAAGCCGGTGCTGGTGGGATCGTCGTTCTGTGCGCTCTGCAGGAAGGCGATCGCGCGCGCCGCCGGCTCGCGAAAGAAGCGCGCACCGCTCAGGCCGTACGCCTCGCACAGGGCCATGCCGCAGATCGCCTGGTTGTACATGTACGAGTCCGGGCCGAACGAGCCGTCGGGCTGCTGCCGATCGACCAGGTAGCGCAGGCCGTTCTTCACGACCTGGCCGAGCACGAGGCGTGCGTGCGTGCTCGGATCGATGACGAACTGGCGGCTCTCGTGCGAGTAGCCGGCGCCGAGGAAGGCGAGCAGGGCGGGCCGGTGAGCCCGTCGCCGAAGCGCGCATGGCCGGCGCCCGCGCACGAGGCATCGACGCGGCGATCCCTGAAACGCCACCGCGTCCCAGCTGCCATCGGCCATCTGATGGCGGGCGAGCCAGGTGAGCCCGTACAGCACCGCGGCCTCGGTGCGCTGCGTGGCGCGGTTGGGCTCCCCCGTGCGAGCCGCCGCGGCGACCGAGGAACTGCCGGCCGCGCCGGCCGGACAGCGCCCGCCCTCGCCGACGCCGATCGACGTGCCGTGCCCGCCGCGCTCGCCCACGAGCGAGCTGGACAGGAAGTCGCCGTCGTCGAACCCCGCCACCACCGAGCCGTCGCCGCTCGCCTCGCCCAGGTCGGCGGTGAGCATCTCGGTACCGCTCACGTCTAGCTCCCGAGGCCATCGCGTCTTGCTCTCCTCGCCCGGCACGACCTCGGCATCGACGTTCCTGGGGATGCCCACGCGATCGATCGTGAGCCGCGCCGGGTCGACCGCGGGGGAGGTGGCAGGTCGTTGGCGCGCAGGAACGAGCACCGCACGATCGACGCTTCATCCAGGCGCGCATCGCGAAAGCACACCACGACCAGCGCGGCGAGCACGATGCCGTGCACCGAGATCGAGATCAGCACACCAGGTCCCAGGCTACGCAGCCGATCGAGCAGAGTCGCCATGACGGTCTCCCTCGTGACCAAGGCAATCGCCCGGTTCGATGACGAACGCGTTCGATGACCGACATCGATGAGCGGGCGCACGCGCGCACGGCACACCGCAACTCAATCGGTGTGCCCAACGCGCCGCCGGCAGGCGCGGCGCGGCGCGCGGGCGTTCGGGCGCGCGCGGGCGGCAGGCGCGCGAGGCGAGTTGACTCGCGCCGCGTGGCGCCGTGGCGCTCGGCGGCGCTGCAACGCATTCAACTGGTGCGACTTACCTTGCCGTCCGCTGCTTGAGGCGTTTTGCCGCGAGCGCTCGCGTCGAGCGCCGGGCTGCACGGCAAGATCAAGCTGAACGAGGTGCCCTTGCCGGCTTCCGATTCGGCGCTGATGTCGCCGCCGTGACCGCGCAGGATCTGGCGGCTGATGACCAGCCCGAGCCCGGAGCCGAAGCCGAGCGACTTGGTGGTGAAGTATGGCGTGAACAGCCGCGCCATCTGATCCGCGGGAATGCCCGGTCCGGTGTCGGTGATGCGGATCACCACCGCCGGCTCGCGGATCGATCCGGCACCGAGCGGCAAGTAGCCGGTGGTGACGGCGAGCTTGCCGCCGCTGGGCATCGCATCGATCGCGTTGCTCACCAGGTTCATCACCACCTGCTGCAGCTGCTGCGGATCGGCGAGCACGCTCTGCAGCTCGGGGTATTCCGCGACCTCGAGCTCGATGCCTTTGAAGCGCAGCGTGGGCGTGACGAACTTGAACAGGTCGCGGATCAGACGATTCACGTCGATGGTCTGGAACTGCGGCTCCGGCATGCGCATCGTCTGCAGCACGTTGCGAATGATTGCGGTCAAGCGATCGACCTGGGCTTCCATCACCGTGAGGCGCGAGCGCGAGGCCTCGCTCAGCGCGGGATCCTCGCGCAGCAGCTCGAGGTGGCCGCTGAGCGCATTGAGCGGCGTGCCGACCTCGTGCGCGAGCGTGGTCGCGAGCTGCCCGAGCGACGCGAGCCGCTCCTGGCGCGACATGTCGCGCTGCAGATGCATCACCGTCTCGTTGGTCTCTTGCAGCCGCTGCGTCGCCACGCGCACCTGCTCCTGCAGCACTTCGTTGAAGTCGCGCACTTGCTTGAGCAGGGTGCGGTTCTCGCCCTCGCTCGCCTCGATGCTCTTCACCATCAGGTCGAAGTTGCGCGCCAGCCAGCCGATCTCGGCGGTGCCGTGCAGGTGCGAGCGCGCCGACAGGTCGCCTTGCCGGATGCGTTCGACCAGCGTCACCAGCGCGCGCACCGGCTTGCTCACCGTCCCGTGGAAGTAGATCAGCAGGATCGCAGCCGCGGCGATCGCCACCATGAGCGTCCACTGGATGATGTTGGCGCGCGCGGCGGCGAGCACCTCGTCCACCTTGTCGAGCGACATGGTGAGCGAGACCGTGCCGCGCATGTCGCCGTTGCCATCGTACAGCGGATAGGACTGCACCAGGCGATGGCCGCGCGCATCGTGGCGGGTGAAGCTGCTGACACGTTCGCGGTCGAACGCTTCGCGATCAGACTCGGTGGGCTCATGCAACGACGCGCGCTCGCTCAACGGTGCGAGCAGCCCGAGCCGGCCGTCCATGCCGGTGTCGTAGACGAAGATCTCGGTGAAGCCGTAGCCAGCGCGGCACAGCTGCGTGATCTTGCTCTCGATCGTCTCCTGCCAGCTTTGCACCAGCAGCGTCTCGCCCTTGGCCCGCGTCTCGATCGGCGGCGACGACGAGTCGATCTCGGCGAACCGAGCCATCACCACGTCGCGCACCGAGCGCGTGCCGAGCTGGCGCCAGATCGGCTGGCAGATCGCCTCGATGGTCTCCTTCGCCATGCGCCCGCGCAGCCGCCACTCGTCGAGGATCGCTTGCTCGGCGGTGGCCACGCTCACCCACGTCACCACGGCCATCGCCACGACGATGATGAAGCCGGTCAGCAGCACGATGCGGATCTCGAGCGGGATGCCGAACTCGGGGGGGCGCGAGGGCAGAGGACTCGCGGGCTGGTCGGCCAAAGGGATCGGTTCGGGCGCCTCGCTCATCGCGCGCATTATAAGCGCTCAGTGCTTGTCGGGCGCGCTGTCGGCTGGTTTGTCCAGGGGCTTCGCGTCGCCATCACCCTGGCTCTTGTCGCGGCCGGCGCCGATGTAGCCCAGCTTGTTGAGCTCGCTCTTCGGCACGCTGGAGAACGCGCCCGGATCGAGCCGCAGCTGGCGCGCGCGATCCAGGCGCGCCCTCAGCATCCCGCGCAGCCGATCGGCGGCCGCAGGCTGGCTGGCGAGCAAGTTCCGCGTCTCGCCCGGATCGGCGTTCAGGTCGAACAGCGCGTCGTGCTCGCTCGGGTCGATCGCGGCGATCAGCTTCATGCCGCGCTCATCGACCAGCGCCTTCACCTCGTAGCCGAACGAGGTCTCCTCGGAGACCACGGTACGGCCGGCGCGATCGGCGCCGATCATCAGCTCGACCAGGCTCGAGCTCAGGCCGAAGCGCACGTCGGCATCGCCGGTGGCGAGGTCGAGCAGCGTGGCACCGATGTCGGGCAGGCTGACGCGGGGCGCGACCACCGCCACCGGCAGCTGCGGTCCGGCGACCACGAGCGGCACGCTCAGCAGCTCCTGGAACTGCGTGTGGCCGTGGCCGATGCCGACGTGCGGGCGCAGCTTGACGTCGTACAGCTCGGTCTGCAGGCGAACGTGATCCCACATCTCCTCGCCGTGGTCGGCGGTCACCACGACGATGGTGCGATCGAGCAGGTGGCGGCTCTGCAGCGCGTCCAGCAGGCGGCCAATCTGATCGTCCATGTAGCGCAGCGCGCCGTCGTACACCGCCACCTTGCTGGCGCGGAACGCGTCGAACTTGGCACCGTGCATGCGCTCCGGCAAGTAGTATCCGCCCCACTCCGCGAAGCGGCCGTGCGTCTGCTGTTCGGGCGCGCCGGCCAACCGGCCGCGATCCTCACCGTCGGTCGGGAACAGATCGCGATAGCGCGGCGGCGGCTCGATCGGCTGGTGCGCATCCATGAAGTGCACGTACAGGAAGAACGGCGCGCCGCCCTCGAGCTCGGGCAGCCAGCTCAGCGCCTGGTCCACCACCGCCTCGGCGCTCTTGCGCTCGACCACGCAGCGATCCTTGACGAAGCCGCTCGTGTAGCACTCGTTGGTGAGCAGCGGGTTGGCGATGACCGCATAGTTGCGGTAGCCCTGCTGCGCGAGCCGCATCGGCAAGGTCGCGAGCGCGTCCTGCTTGAAGCCGCGAAACGAGGTCTCGTCCTGGAAACGCTTGATGCGCGCCGGGATGCCGGCCGAGTGCACCGAGGGCTGCACGCCGGTCCACAGCGAGGCCACCGACGGGATCGTCCACGGCGCCATCGCCTGCGCCTGCGCGAAGCGCGTCCCGTGCGCGGCGAGCGCATCGATGCGCGGGGTGGTCGGCCGCTGGTAGCCGTAGCACGAGACGTGATCGGCACGCACCGTGTCGAGCAGCAGGAACAGGATGCTGGGCGGCGCCTCGAATCTCGGTCGCCGCGGCCGCCAGGGCTTCATGATCCAGGCCGCGGTGACGGCGCCGAGCACGAGCACGAGCAAGGTGGTGAGAAACGCGCTGCGCGAAGTCAAACGCATGGGTCCAGGTTGCGTGCAGTCCGGGTTAGCGATCGCCGCCAGCACGTTGTAACATCGCCTTGGCGCTTTCGCACCGGCCAGCTCGAAACAGGCGCGAACCGCAGCCTGGAAAGGTCGCCATGGAGCCGTGCACGATCGGACGACGCGGGGAGGTCGCGCTCATCACGCTGCGCGCCCCGTGCGGCAATGCGCTGACCGCGGCGCTGGTGCGCGCGCTCGAGGCCGCCCTCGAGCGTGCCGACCGCAGCGCGGCACGCGCGGTGGTGCTGACCGGAAAGGGCGCCGCGTTCTGCGTCGGCCTCGATCTGTTCCAGCACCACCGCGCCTCGCGCGCGACGGTGGCGGCGTTCGTCAGGGCCTACTCGCGGCTGCTGCGCCGCCTGTTCGCGCTGGAGCAGCAGCTGGTGATCGCGCTCAACGGTCACGCGTACGCGGGCGGCGCCGTGCTGCTGCTCACCGGCGACTACCGCATTGCCGCGCGCGATGCGCGCACGAGGGTCGCGTTCGGCGGCGTCGCCCTCGGTCTGCCGCTGCCGCGCGTGCCCGCGCTGGTGGTGCGGCTTGCGCTCGCCGACCATGCGCAGCGACGCTTGCTGCTCACCGGTGAGGCGGTCGCGCTCGAGCGCGCGATCGAGCTCGGCCTGATCGACGAGACCGTGCCCGCGCGCTCGCCTGCTCGGCGCGGCACTCGCGCGCGCCCGCGCGCTCGCGCGCTTCCCGATCGGCTTCCGCATCGCCAAGCGCGACCTGCGCCGCGAGACGCGGCGCGGATGGATGCGCGGCGCTGCGCGCGCGCGACGTCGAGTTCCTCGGCGCGTGGTGCAGCCGCCACGCAGACGGCCATCGGCAACGTGCGCGCGCGCCTGCTGGCCAAGAAGGGCCGGTGATCTGGTGGGCGAGCCGGCCGCGAGCGGGAGGTGGCGCGCGATCGCGATCGTCACGGTGGCGCTGGCGCTGATCGCGAGCTTGCTGCCGATCGTGCCGGCGCCGGTCGCTGCGGACGCTGCAGTAGGCGAGTTCAGCTCGGCGCGCGCCTGGTCGCATCTCGAGCACATCGCCGCCGAGCCGCATCCGCTGCCGTCGCCAGCGCACGCGCGCGTGCACGCTTACCTGGTGCGAACGCTGCGCGACCTCGCCATCCAGACCGAGGAGTGGGACATCGAGCGCGAGCTCGGCGATCACCGCTTGCGGCTGCGGAACATCCTGGCGCGCGTGCCGGGCTCGGACCCGGCGCGCAAGGCGGTCCTGCTCGTGGCACATCACGACTCGGCGCCGCGCGCGCCGGGCGCCGGCGACGATGGCGCGGCCGTGGCGGCGCTGCTCGAGACGCTGCGCGCGCTCGCGGCGAGCCCGCCGCTCGCCGCCGACGTGCTGGCGCTGTTCACGGACGGTGAGGAGCGCGGCCTGCTGGGCGCGCAAGCGTGCGCCGGCGACGCGCGCCTCGCGAGCGTCGGCGTCGTGCTCAACTTCGAAGCGCGCGGCAACCGCGGCGCGTCGCTGATGTTCGAGACCAGCACGCCGAACCGGGGCCTGATCGACGCGTTCGCGCAGGCGGCACCGTGTCCGACCGGCTCGTCGCTGATGGGCGACGTGTACCGCAGGATGCCGAACGACACCGACTTCACGATCTTCCGCGAGCACGGGTTCCGCGGGCTCAACTTCGCGTTCATCGGCGGCTACGACGCCTATCACCAACCGTGGGACTCGGTCGCAAACCTGGCCGCGAGCAGCCTGCAGCATCACGGCGCGCAGATGCTCGCCCTGGCGCGGCGCTTCGCGACGCACGAGCTGCAAGGCGGCGATCCGCTCGACGCGGTCTACTTCAACCTCGGCCCGCTGTTCGTGCACTATCCGGCGACGCTCGTGTGGCCGCTCACCATCGGTGCGGTGGCGCTGCTGCTCGTCGTCCTCGTGCGCTCGCGCGCGGCGCTCGCCTGGCGACCGCTGCTGGCGGCGATGATCGAGCTGCTCGGCGCGCTGGTGCTGACGACCATCGTCGGCTTCGGCGTGAGCCAGGCGCTGCTCGCGCTCGTGCCGGGCTCGGTGCGGCAGCTGGTGTGGGGTCACACGCGCCACGACGGGCCGCTGCTCGTCCTGCTCGCGCTGGTGGCCCTGATGCTCGCCGGCGGCCTGCTGCGCAGCGCCTCGCGCCGCATCGGCGTGGCCTGCCTGTTCGCGGCCGCGCTGTGTGTGTGGGTGCTCGCGCTGGTTGCCGCCTCGTGCTGGTTGCCCGGGGGGAGCTACCTGTTCTTGTGGCCGATCGTGCCGGTGCTCATTGCCGCGTGCACGACCAGC
>JAXMBY010000024.1:0-86039 GCA_046349655.1 Planctomycetota bacterium | reverse complement strand
GCGAGCTGTCGGCAACGCAGCACAAAGGGCTGGCGCGCGTCGACTCCAACGCCCGCCACCTGACCACGATCATCAAACGAGATCCTGGACCTCGCGCGCATGAGGCCGGCAAGATGCCGCTGCACCTGAGCACCTTCAAGATCCGCGACGTGATCGCGCGCTCCGGTCTGGCAGTGACCCGCCGCGTACAGTCGCGTACAGGGCGGCGCACCACATCGCCGGCGGCGACTGCATCGCGATCGCCGAATTCCTGCGCCAGCTTGCTCGAGCGTCAGGCGATCCGCCGCATGGAGGGCGGCACGCTCACCGCCGAGGAAACCGAGGCGGTGGGGCTCGCGCTCATGCGCCTCGAGGCCACGGTGCGCGAGCTGGCCGCGCGGTTCGGGTTGACGCCGGAGGATCTCAACTCGATCTCGCCCCCCTCGGTCGGCTGAGGTGAGGGCGGCCGCGCTCGCGCCCATCCACGCCGCTGCAAGAACGTGGTTCGGCGTTGGCAGGATGTTCATTGCCTGCCTTGCGGCACCGTCACCGCGGAACAGCTCGGTGCCGCCGCGCTCGGCATCACGTGCCGCCGGCGGCACGTGAATTGCATCCGCCAGCTGGTGGTCCGCACTGCACTGGTTCGGGTCGGGCCGGTGGTGTCGCCCCCAGCGGTGGCGGCACGCGGTCGAGGCGGAGCCAGAGGAAAGGAGCATGGAGCAATGGAACGATTCAGCTTGGTCATGGTGCTCGCCGTCTTGATGATCGGCGCGGCTGGCTGCGAGAAATCCACGGTGGGCGCGCGCGGCAAGAGGCTCACCTTGATGAAGCCGGCGGATCAGACCATCAAGCAGGGCGAGACGAACAGCGTCATGATCACGATCCGGCGCGATGACTTCCGCGATCCGGTGACGATTCGCTTCGCCGACCTTCCTGCCGGCGTGCAGGTGCAAGACGAGAGCCGTGAGATCGCGGCCGAGGACAAGACCGCGACGTTCACGTTGCGAGCAGCACCCGACGCCGCACTGACCAAGGAGCACCTGGTGCGCGTCACGGCATCGGGCCCCGATGGGCTGGAGACCGAGGAGTCGTTCAAGCTCACCGTCAAGGACCGGGGGTGATCGGCGCAGTGCCGTGACCGACACCAGGTCGACGGGCACGTACAGGGTGGGGACAGGACACCGTTGGCGATTCCCAGCATCGCCGACGTCGTCATGCTCGCTCGCCGCGAGCACAACGGTCCACGCTCGCTGCCCTTCACCGACACTGGGTGTACTGAGCTGAGTGCTCGACCACGCAGCGGAATCCGTCCGGGGTGATCGCAAGGCTCGGATCGAAGCCACCGGGCCACTGGCGATTATCGGCGAGAAAGTCACGCCGCACGAACGAGCGGCCGTAGTCGTACGACTCGCGGTAGGTGAGGTGAGACTCCCACCCCATGCCGGCCCACTGCTCCACCCACGACGCGTAAACGCGCCCGTTCGCACCGGCGCGTACACACTTGTTATTGTAGAGGCCCCCGTTGAGATGGGTGAGCTCGAATGGCCCCTGGAAGTTCAAGCCATCCATCGCCACCGCGCTCAGGATCTTCTGGCTCCGGCTGCCGACGAGCGCCTCGTACACGACGGTCACCGGCCCATCGGGCGAGACCGCAAGCTGGAGGTGCCACGTCTGGTTTGCAAGCATCCGAGACGGCGGAAAGTCCAGCCCCTGGTACGCGCGCGTGAACGCGACCGTGTGGTCGGTCGCCACGTACGCAATCGATACCCATCCTGCGTCGTCGACATCCACGGACGCGTTGTAGCTGAACCGTCCGTCATCGGCCCACAGCCTCTGGGCAGGCAGGAACTGCGGTGCACTCGATCTCCCGGTCGAAAGTGCGGCACCATGGACCGAGCGAGCGTAGTAGAGATTGTAGTTGTTGCCCCACGTCAGGTGCAGGTCGCCGCCGCGGTCGACCTCGACCCGTATCGTGAGGCTACCCGGTGCCGACGGATCGACGAACACCGACGGTGCGAACGTCTGGCCGAGATCATCTGTCCAGGTGACCTCGAGGCCCTTGTTCCCGGACCAGACGATGTATGCCCTTCCACCCGGTGCGCCGACCACCTCGGGCTCGGACCAGCCAACGTCTTCGGACCCCGGCACGAACTGCGGATCCGTCCACGTGACGCCGTCCGCGCTCCACTGGTAGTACGCACCACACAGGTTGGGATCGGGGCATGTGCCCGCGCCAGAGTAGACGACGTATCTCCGGCCGAAATCGTCGGCGCCCAGGGTAGCGTGCGACTGCTGGTACACGTTGCCCCTCGGGAGGAACTTCAGGGCAGGCCATGTGCAGCCAAAGCGCTCGACTCGAGGATCGGTCAGGAACACGGACAGCAGGATCGGTATCAGCTCAAGCAAACACATGCCCGTACCTCCTGAGTCGTGTCTCCATCGCCCAGAGCCGTCGCCGATGAACGCAACTCTCGGTCATCGGCAAGGCCCGGTCTAAGTGGTTCCACGCGAACGCTTCCCCAACTGGGTGGTTGGACGCTGCGAGCCTGATCAGCAATGGAATGACCAAGCGGGGCAACGCGGAAATCAAGCACCGACGGGCTGGCCACTTGCATTGGCCACGCGGTCCTTCGCGCACTGGCGCGAAATAAGGAACGCTCGGGTGGGTCCTGCTGGGACCTGATCCATCCCCGCGGAATCGGCCTCGGGAGCCCGACCCCAACTCGGGCGTGCAAACTCCGGCTGCGGCTACCCACCGGGGCGCCCCGGGAGTACGCTTGCCGCGAAAACACGACCAACGGTGTTCTTCTTTGGCGACGACGCTCGCGAGCTCGTGCGCGATCGGTCGTGCTCTACCTGGAGGCGCACATGATCCCTTCGCTGGTCTCGATCGCGCTGTCGCTCGCTGCTCTGCATCACCAGGAACCGAGCGCGGCGCAAGACACGGCAGTGATCGCCGCGGCCACGTGCATCGCCAAGGGTGCCGGCAACTTCTTCCTCTACCAGACCATCTGGAAGGGCGAGGTCGTGATCGCGGACGGCGACGTGCTGCACTACGACATCTATCTGGACCGGGGCAATCCCGTGGCCAAGGGCGGCATCGATCTTTCGGTGCGCGCGGGCACGCCGCTGCGCGACATGGGCGCGACCGACGATCACGGCCTGCGCGCCCACGGCGACGCGCTGCTCGATCGCGCCGCGGGCCAGTGGCTGCATCGCGCGATCGGCCTCGGCTCGATCACCGGCAAGACCGTGACCAGCTGCGAGATCGTGTTCGAAGGCGATCCCGCGGGCAGCTACGTGCAGTTCCTCGACCAGGTGGAGATCCGACACCGCGACGGCAGCAAGGTCGTGCTGCTCGACGACGGCGATCCACGCGACAGCACGCTGGCATCCGCGAGCGGCTACGCGCGCGATTGCATCGTGCTCGCGGTGCCGCGCGCGCGCGTGCGCGATCACGAGCCGATCGATGCGCTGATCGAGGAGGCGCGGGCGCTCGGCAAGATGCTGAGCGCGCACGCCGAGCTGAAGGAGGAGCTGCGGTTCGTGCGCGCCGTGGTCGAGCGCTCGCACGACCAGGCGCTCGAGCAATCGGTGAGCGCGATCGAACTGGCGGCGCCGCTCGACTATCGCGATGATCCCGACGGCTTCGCCGCCGAGCTGCACGAGCGACGCACCGAGCTCGCGCACACCCACCCGTTGATGAAGCAGTACTCGGGCCATCTCGTCGGCCACGCGCATATCGATTTCCAGTGGCTGTGGGAATGGCCCGAGACCATCGACGTGTGCAAGCAGACCTTCGGCCAGGCGACGCGCTTCATGGACGAGTACCCCGACTTCACCTTCACGCAGAGCAGCGCGGCGCTGTACCTGGCCACCGAGGAGAATCACCCGGAGATCTTCGCCAAGATGCAGCACTACGCGAAGCAAGGCCGCTGGGACCTCGCCGGCGGGCGCTGGTGCGAGGGCGACACCAACATGATCTCGGCCGAGTCGCACGCGCGCCACTTCCTCTATGGGCAGCGCTACTTCCGCGAGAAGTTCGGCAAGACCTGCACGGTCGGCTGGGAGCCCGACACGTTCGGCCACGTCGCCACCATGCCGCAGATCCTGCAGGCCGCTGGCATTCGCTTCTACTATTTCTGCCGCGCCGGCAAGGGCATCCCGCTGTTCTGGTGGCAAGGCCCGGACGGCTCGCGCGTGCTGGCGTTCGAGGAGCCCGCGACCGGCAGCTGGTACAACTCCGACGTGAACACGAGCGCCTTGTGGGAGCTGCTCAAGTTCGAGGACGCGACCGGCCTCAAGGACCTGCTGTGGGTGTACGGCGTGGGCAACCACGGCGGCGGGCCGACCCGCGAGAACATCGAGGTCGCACTCGACTGGCAGAAGAAGGACTACCTGCCCAGGGTCACGTTCGCGACTGCCGGCGGGTTCTTCAGCACGATCGAGAAGCGCGACCTGAGCAAGATCCCGGTGGTGAACACCGAGCTGAACTCGGTGTTCGAGGGCTGCTACACGACACACGGCAACATCAAGCGCTGGAACCGCGACGCGGAGCGCTGGACCGAGGGTGCCGAGGCGCTGTGCACGGCTGCCACGCTGCTGGGTGCGAGCTACCCGCAGGACGACTTCAAGCAGAGCTGGATCGACATCCTCTGGAATCACCATCACGATACTTTGCCGGGCACGAGCATCCATGCCTCGTACGAGCGCAGCCGCAAGATGTACGCGGCGGCGATCGCGCGCAGCCAGGCGGCACACGCCGGCGCGGCCGAGACGATCGCCAGTCATCTCGCGCCCGCGGGCGCCGGCACCGGCATCGTCGTGGTGAACGATCTGCCGTGGGCGCGTGATGGTCTCGTGACGGCGCCGCTGCCGGCCGAGCTCGCGGGCAAGGCCGCATCGCTCGTCGTTGCCGATGCGGCGCGGCGGCGCATGCCCGCGCAGGTCGCGGGTGATCAGCTCTTGTTCCTCGCGCGGCAGGTGCCGACTCTGGGCGCGCGCAGCTACGCGATCGGCTCGGCCGAGGTGCTCGGCACCGATGGCCACGGCGAACCGCGCGCCGAGGCCTCGATCGCGAGCGACGGCACACGCCTGGAGACCAGCTGCTTCCTGGTCGAGCTCGATGCGAAGACCGCGCTCGTGCGGCGCATCTTCGACAAGCGCCACCAGCGCGACGTGCTCGCGCCCGGCGCGGTCGGCAACCTGGTGGAGGCGCACCTCGAGCAGCCCAACGGCATGAGCGCGTGGGTGATCGGCAAGATCGTGGGCGTCGAGCGGCTCGATCACGAGGCGCCGATCGAGGTGCTCGAGCGCGGCCCGTTGCGGGTGCGTGCCCAGTGCACGCGCCGTTATCGCAGCTCGGTGATCACCCAGGAGATCGCCCTCACCGAGGGCATCGCCCGCATCGACTTCGCGATCACCATCGACTGGCGCGAGAGGGGCTCCGCGAGCTCGCCGGGCAATCCGTTCTTGAAGGTCGCGTTCCCGGTCAACGTGACCGGCGGCGAGGCGCGCTACGAGCTGCCGTTCGGCGACATCGCGCGCGCCACCGATGGCAAGGAGTGGCCGGCGCTCAAGTGGATCGATCTGTCGCGAGCGGACTATGGCGTGAGCTTGCTGAACGACAGCAAGCACGGCCACAGCGTCGATGGCCAGGTGATGCGGCTCTCGCTGGTGCGTTGCTCGTACTATCCCGATCCCGAGCCCGATCAGTACGTGCAGCGCGTGGCCTACAGCCTGGTGCCGCACGCCGGCGATTCTCGCGACGGCGAAGCCGTGCGGCGCGGGTTCGAGCTGAATCGACCGCTCACGCTGGTCACGCCAGCGCGGCCGCAGCCGGATCTCGGCACCGAGGTCTCGTTCCTCACGGTGGAGCCGAGCAGCGTCGTGCTCACCGCGCTCAAGCTGGCCGAGGACGACGGATCGTGGGTCGCGCGCGTGTACGAGAGCGCGGGCAAGCCGGCGACGGTGCACATCGCCGCGTGCAAGCCGATCGAGTCGGCCAGCGAGGTCAATCTGCTGGAGGACGTGCTCCGCGCGCTGCCGATCGAGCCCGATCGCACGCTGTCATTCGCGATCAAGCCCGATCAGATCCGCACCGTGAAGCTCGTGCTCGCGAAGTGAGGCTGGCTCACGGCGTGATCCTGGTGCCGAGCACGCGCAGGAAGCTCGCCAGCCAGTCCGGATGCGCTGGCCACGCCGGGGCCGTGACCAGCATGCGGTCGGTGTGCGCGCGGTCGATCGCGACCTCGACCCACTCGCCGCCGGCGCGCTTCACCTCGGGGCTGCATGCGGGATAGCCGGTGCAGCTCCTGCCCTCCAGCACGCCCGCGGCAGCGAGCAACTGCAGGCCGTGACAGATCGCGGCGATGGGCTTGTTCGCGGCGGCGAAGTGCCGCACGGTGGCGAGCACCTTCTCGTTCAGACGGATGTACTCGGGGGCCCGGCCGCCGGGGATCACGAGCGCATCGTATTGCTCTGGACGGATGGCGTCGAACGTCGCGTTCAGCGTGAAGTCGTGGCCGCGCTTCTCGCTGTACGTCTGATCTCCCTCGAAATCGTGCACTGCCGTTCTGATCTTCTGTCCGGACTGCTTGCCGGCACACACCGCGTGGACCGTGTGGCCCACCATCGACAGCGCCTGGAACGGCACCATCACTTCGTAATCCTCGACGTAGTCGCCGACCAGCATCAGGATCTGCTTCGCGCTCATGGTTGCCTCCTGGGGACTCGAGGTTGCTCGAGGGCTCGCCTGCCTGGCGACCAGGATACATCGGCGCACATCGCGATTCGATCGGGCTCGGGGAGGCCGACACCGCTCGGTCGGGCGAGCATGAGGCACTGCGTTTGCTGCATCGCCGGCGTGCGCCGATCGCGTCCAGGATGTGGGCGATGATCGGCATGCGCCGTTGCAAGGAGGGTAGGATGTTCACCAGGACCATGGCATTCGCCGTTGCGGTCGCCGGCGCCGGGCTGGGGTGCAGCGTCGCCCCGCGTCAGGATGCTCCGGCTGCGCCGCCACCGGTCTCGCGCGACGAGCCGCCGCCGCGCCCGGCACAGGACGCGCCCGCGCACGATCTGCCGCCCCAACCAGCCCCGGTCTCGTTCGAGGGTGGGCTCGGCTTCACCGCGGATCCCGACACGTTCTTGCTCGCGCTCGAAGGACTGTTCTGGGTGCAGCCGCACGTGGGGGTCGGCCCGCTGGTCCAGCTCGGCGTTTCGGACCGCCGGACGCTGGTGGCGCCGTCGGTCAACGTGCGCGGCGTCATCGATCTCGAACAGCAGGGGCTCGAGCGCGTCAAACCGTATGTCGAAGGCGGCGTCGGCTTCACCTACTTACACGAAGATCATCGCCGCGGCGACGACGACGACCTCGGGCTGCTGCTCGATGTCGGCGGTGGGTTGAACTTCCAGGTCAATCAGCATCTCGACGTGGGAACCGGCGTGCTGTTCAACTTCATGCCAGTCGAGGTGCTCGACGAGCGGTTCTTCTTCTCGTGGCGGATCGTCTCGCTCACCTGCTCGTTCTGAGCGGCGGGCCTTCACGGCTGCGGTGGATCTCACAGCGATCTAACACAACCATGTGCGCGCGCTAGTGCCACGGCGGGTTATGCTGCGACTCGTTCAGGCTCCAGCCCGTTCGGAGTCATGCCCATGTCCGTGCATCACCGCTTCGCATTTGCCGCGATGCAGCTTCTTGCCGGGCTGCCCCTCGCCCGTGCTCAGTCGCAGCCGCCGATTCGCATCGTGTTCGACACCCACGTCGACCCGATGGATGGCATTCCCGAGGCCAACCGTCACGACGCCTATCTCGTCTCCATCGACGACGCCAACTGGGAGCTCGATCTCGCAGACTCGTTCGGCGCCAGGATCAGCTTCCTCTCGGTGGGCGAGTTCATGGAGTACGTGGTCGAGGAGGGATCCGCGGGACCGGGCGCCGCGCTGCTGCGCCGCATGTACGCGTCCGGCCAGCAGATCGGCAGCCACTCGCACCGCGAGTGGCGGCGCGCCGCGCACGACTGGCCGCAGTTCGGCGCGGACGCCGACATCGATGCGGCACGCGTGAGCTGGACCGACAACATCGCCTGGGTCGATCAAGCCATCATGGTCGCGCTCGGACCGACGCTGCCCGAGCCGATCGAGGCCATCAACAGCGTCAAGGGCGCGCACCTGCCGGTGAGCGAATCGGACTATCACGCCTTGATGCGCGAGTTCTTGCTCGGGCGCCGTCAGGCAGGACCGGAGGAAGATTACTACGCCTGGTTCGGCCATCACATCTGGACGGTGTTCCGGCCATCGAGCACGAACGCGATGGGCGAGGATCTCGCTGGTCCATTCGTCGTGGTCCCGCAAAGCCCCACTCCCGGACGCGCCGGCGTGCATCACGGCATCTACCAGGACATGACCGAGCCCAACGCGAAGCGCATGTTCTTGCAAGCCTACTTGAGCTGGCGCGCGAGCGATCGGCATGGTCGCATGGAGAAGATCTGGGCGATCGGCTGGGGCGGCCACCCCGCGGACTTCACGCCGGGCGGCGTCGAGCGAACCACGCTCGTCAACGTCATGAGCTTCTTGCAGGATCAGTTCATCGGCAAGCACGAGCCGACCGGCTCGACCGTGGCCGTGTGGGCGTCGACCCGCGAGACGGCGCAGGCGTACCTCGACTGGGAGGCACGCCACCCTGGCGTCTCGTCGTTCTCGTTCGACAGCCTCGCGGTCGACTGGGGCGAGTATCCCTACTTGCGCGCGGCTGCCGAGGAGCTGGAAGCGAGCGCGTATCAGGGCGAGATCGACCTCGGGCCGGACCTCAAGGCGCACCGGCTGCAGCGCGAGGCGCTCGATCAAGTCGTCCTCTGGCGGCCGGTGGGATCCTCGACCGTCGACGCCTCGGGCTGGGTGAGCGCACCGGTGCGCATCGTCGATCTCGAGACCGGCCGGCTGCTCGGCACCGACCCAACCGCGGTGAGCGTGGGAGAATCACCGATCATCGTCACCGAGGATGCGCCGCGCCTCGACTGGTCGGGCGAAGCTCGCATCGGCCACACTCTGTTCATCGATCTGTACGGCCGCGGCGGCCAGCGCGGGGTGCTGTACGCGGCAGGCGGCGGCCTCGACGCGAGCGTGCCGCACCATGGTCGCTTGCTGATCGACCCCACCAGCGGCCTGCTGCGGGTGGCCGCGCCCACGATCGCACCGGATGGTGTCGCGGCCATTCGCATCAATATCCCGAACGACCCGTCACTCGTGGGGCTCACGCCTCATTTCCAGGGATTGGTGCGGCGCTTCCAGGATGCGGGTGCGGTGCTGACCATCAACGACGTGGTCGTCACGATCGGCGCCTGAGCGGCGCGGCGGCGAATCGCCGTTTCACGTCTCGCCATGGCGAGCTGCGGCCGCCGCGCTATAGTGTCGCGCCCCGAACACGCGGGCCATCGCCCCAGCCCCGCGCGCCGCAGGAGGAAGTCATGTTCCTGGTCCTCGCGATCGGTCTGTGCGCGCCCGCGCTGGCGGGCGATGTCGCGTTCAGCTCACCTGCGGTCATTGCCGCCAGCCCCGCCGCGGCGAGCGCGCTGGTCGACCTCGCACCGATCGCGAGCGCGGACCTCGACCAGGATGGCGACCGCGATGTGGTCGCCGCCTTCCGGGTCGGCGCGCTCACCATCTTCGCCTGGCTCGAGAATGCGCCGGCGTGGCTGGCGCATCCGCTGGCCTCGCTGCCGGGCAGCGCGACGGCGCTGTGCAGCGGCGACCTCGATGGCGATGGCGACCAGGACATCGCGCTCACCACGCGCGACCCCGGGATCATCGCCTGGCTCGAGAACGACGGCGCCGCGGCACCCGGGTTCACGCTGCATGTGGTGGCCGCGTCGGGCAGCGCTCGCTCGGTGAGCGCCGCCGACGTGAACCAGGACGGCAAGCTCGACCTGCTGCTCGTGAACAACGGCAACGTGCTGTGGCTCGAGAACGACGGCGGTTCACCGCCGAGCTTCATCGTCCGCTTGATCAGCACCGGTGCGAGCTGCGCCGAAGCCGTGGCGGCAGCCGATCTCGACGGCGACGGCGATCTCGACGCCGTGTCGGCGTCGCCATGCGATGGCAAGATCCGCTGGCACGAGAACGACGGCGCCGCGGCGCCGCGTTCGTCGATCACGACCTCACCAGCGCCGCGCCGGCGTGCTCGCGATCGCGGTGGCGGATCTCGATCGGGATGGCGATCGCGACGTGGTAGCCGCCTCGCCGGACGCGAGCACGATTGCCTGGTACGAGAACGACGGCGGCGCGCCGCCGCCTTCGCGGTGCGCACCATCGGTGGCGCCGACGCCGCGGTTGCGGTGGCCGCGGTCGACCTCGATCACGACGCGCGCCTGGACGTGCTGGCGTGGTCGCTGGCATCCCCACCATCGACTGGTTCGAGAACGACGGCGGCGCGCCGCCCGCCTTCGTGCCGCATGCGATCGCGCTCGGCGGCGAGGTCGTCTCCACCGCGCTCGCGAGCGACGTCAACGGCGATGGCGAGCTCGACCTGCTCGCGCGCCTCGGCGCCGACCAGGCCGTCGCGCTGCTCGACAACCGCACCTCGCATGGCAGCGCGATCTACCCGATCGAGCACGTCATCGACGCGGCGTTCGACGAGGCGGACGAGGGCAAGGCGTTCGACCTCGACGGCGACGGCGATCTCGACGTGATCGCCGTGTCGCGCGCCGGCGATACCGTCGCCTGGTGGCAGAACCTGGACGGCAGCGGCGGCGCGTGGCTCAAGCGCGTGATCGACTCGGCGGTGGTGCGCGCCTCGGCGGTGACCGCCGCCGACCTCGACGGCGACGGCAGCCTCGACGTGATCGGCTGCTCGTTCAACGCCAGCGACGTGTACTGGTGGCGCAATGTCGACGGCCAGGGCACGACGTGGTCGCGCGCGACCATCGACGCCGCGCTCGGCGGCGCGCAATCGGTTGCGGCGGCCGACATCGATGGCGATGGCGACCTGGACGTGGTGGGCAACGGCGAGAACGCCGACGACGTCACCTGGTATGCGAACCAGGACGGCCAGGGCGGAGCGTGGCAGCGCACCACCATCGATGCCAGCTTCGACGGCGCGAACTTCGTCGTCACCGGCGACGTCGACCACGACGGCGACGTCGATGTCGCGAGCGCGGCGCGCAACGGCGACGAGATCGCCTGGTGGGAGAACCTGGGCGGCCAGGGCCAGAGCTGGACCAAGCACAGCGTCGTCACCGGCTTCGATCTCGCGGCCGGAACCGACCTCGCGGACGTGGACGGCGATGGCGATCTGGACGTGCTCGGCGTGGCGTTCAACTCGAACACCATCGCCTGGTGGGAGAATGCCGACGCGGTGGGAACGACCTGGACGCAGCACCTGGTCGACACCGACTTCACGTTCGCGATCTACGTCGAGGGCGCGGACGTCGATCGGGACGGCGACATCGATCTGGTCGGCGCCGCGCACAACCAGGGCGAGATCAGCTGGTTCGAGAACCTGGACGGCAAGGGCACGCAGTGGCTCGAGCACCCGGTCACGGTCGGGTTCACCATCGTCACGTCGTCGGTGGCGCGCGACATCGACGGTGACGGCGATCTCGACGTGCTGGGCGTGGCAGCGGTGGCCGATGCCGTCGAGTGGTGGGAGAACCGCGGCGGCCAGGTTGCGTTCGCCACCACCTCGACCGCGCCGCCGTCGCTCACCGAGGGCGCCACCGATGATGTGCTCAAGATCGTCTCCAGCCATCGCGGTCGCGCCGGCGATGGCGATCTGCTGCTCGGCAGCATCGACCTGCTCCTGGAAGAGACTCCGGGGACGCCGCTCACGTCAGCGCAAGCCGACGCCGTGTTCCGCAAGATCTCGATCTACCTCGACGATGGCTCGGGCGCGTTCGAGCCGGCGCTCGATCGACTCGTCACCAGCGTCTCGCAGTTCACGCTCGCGAGCGGCGTGCTGACCGTGCCGCTGGCCGCTGGCGCTCCGGCGCAGTCCGCAGTCGATTCCAAGGTGCGCATCGCCGCCACGACCAGCCGCAGCTACTTCGTCGTCGTCGAGCTCGAGGGCGATGCCGCGGACCACGGCATCGGCAGCTTCGCGATCACCCACCGCCCGCTCTCGGATCGCGCCTTCGACCTCGATTTCCGCCTGCCGCTCGCGCTCGAGTACGCGCTCGCCGTGAGCAGCGGCGTGATCACGATCGTGAACGGCTGAGCGGATGGCCGTCATCCGGGCTTCTTGAACAGGTCGAGGAAGCGGTCCTCGTACTCGCGGAACACGCCGAGGCGGTCGAGCTCGCGCTTGAGCTCGTAAGCCTTGGCGCGATCCGCCTTGGCGCGCTCGAACAGAGCGTCGATGCGACGGCGATCCTCGCCGCCGGGTCCCTGCTCCTCGTCCAGCTCGGCACCGTAGGACGGCTCCTCGGACGCCGCCGGCTCGCGCGCGGCGCTCTGCATCCGCTCGAGCAGCTCGCCCAGCTTCGCTTCCATGACGCGCGCTTGCTCTCGCAGCTCGTGCAAGTCGACCTCGATGCTGGAGATCGCCGCGAACGTCTCGAGCACCGCGAGCGACGCCTTCGGGAATGGCAGCTGCGCAAAGGTGTGCGGCATCTCGCCGAGCAGGCACGACCCGGACATGCCGAGCTCGGCGGCCACGCCGAGCAGCACGCCGTTCAGGCCGCCGATCTGCCCGTCCTCCAGGATCGCGATCTTCTGGCGCTTCAGCTCGAGCAGGCTCGACTCATCGGTGGCCGCGCCGAACGTGCGCGCATGGTCGGCCGGCTGCATCGGCGTCGCCATCGCGGCGAACGTGAAGACTCGCTCGACGCCGAGCTCACGCGCATACTCGATGAGCCGGCGGCAGAATGCGTGCTTGCCGACCGGCGGCTGCGCCTCGCCGATGAACACGACGATGTCTCGCTGCGCGCGCGGGTCATTCCACACGAACAGCCGGCTGCGCGGCAGGCGGCCGGGCCTGATCAAGCCGCCGCGCACCTCGACGTGCTCGGCGTCGAACAGCTCCTGCCCGGAGAACTCGGCAAGCCCGTGCATGCCGAGCTTCGCCATCAGATAGTAGCCCGCAGCGATCGCCACGCTGCCCATTCCGGGCCACACGGCAACCAGCCATGGATGATGCAGCTTGGGTTGCTCCGACATGCCATGCTCCGATGCGACAACGGTCACCACGGAGCAACCTTGCGGCAAAGGCCGTTCCAAGCGTGGCGCAGTGCCGGCGGCCGAGCGTGAGCCGCCGGCCCCGCGAGGCTGCGCGCCGGCGCGCGGATCCCCGCGATCGGCAGCATGCCTGCCCGCGCGCGGGCTTCCTCACGCCGAGGGCGCGGGCGGCCGGCGCGCCTTGAGCGCGCTGATCAGGAACAGCGCACCGGTCAAGAACAGCGGCGCGGTCATGATCGCGTACGTGGTCCACGTGCCGCGGAACACGCGCAGGTACAGGACTCCAAGCCCCGGAAACAGCACGGCGCCGAGCGCCGGCCACCGCCACGCGAGCGCCACCGAGCAGAGCACGACCAGCGTCGGAATCAGGTGCATCGAGAGGGCCAGGACGGTCGGCCAGAACGCGCGCCCCTCGCCGAACACGTCGAGCGCGAACAGCGCGAGGAACAGCGCATACAGGATCGCCAGGACGCGAGGCGCCCAGATCAGCACCGACATGGCTCGCGGTTGCATACGTCACCTCCGGCAAACGAGTCTCTCGCCAGCCGGATGAATATCGTATGCATCTACTTACACAACAACCAGGACCGATTCCGATCAGGGAAAGCACCCCAGGCCGTGCCCCTCGCCTGCGGCCAAGAACGAAACCCCTGCGACGGTGAGTCGCAGGGGTTTCCGTCGAAGTCGCCGAGGTACGGGGGTAATGAGAGAGGGAGTATCCAGGGCAACTTCGGAGGAGAAAGGACATGGCCTGGGAAGCAGTGCCAACGCAACCACTCCCGAGAGGGAGAACTTCACGAGCCAACACGCCGGAGGTCCAAGAGAGCACTCGCATTCCCAGCCTGCCTACGCGAGGCCCTCGACTGCTCCGTGATCAGCACCGCACCCGAGCCATGTCCTTCTCGGCTCTTGCAGGGATCTTGCGAGAAGGTGCTTTGCAAACCCGGTACCAAGGATGCGGGATACTCGGGCGCCTGCCACGAGCCGAGTTCAACTCGCGTCGCAGACCGATCTTAGTGCACGGCTGGCGCACCGGCGCAGCGCGCGGGCGGTCGCTGCCCGGCGAGGGGCACACCACACTTTACAAGCCCGCCGTCGATCGCGTGCCCACCGGCGGCAACTTTGACCGGCGACCCGGCGAGCACGCACCGCTCGCACGTCACGTCGCCACGGTGCCTGCAGACCTGCTCGGTGCGCGCGGCGGACTGGCACACACATTTGCGCTCAAGCCGACATGCGATGACCATGTCTCATGCGGGTTGTTCGGGAGGCGCTCGCTGGCGCCTCCCGGGCAGCTCAAGCCTGCCGGCTCTCCGACTCGTCGAGCTCGGGCGCGGGCGCCAGGCCTTCCTGCACTCCCGTCCGCCGGTACTCGGTGAGGCGGTTGTACAAGGTCTTCAAGCTGATGCCGAGCATCGCGGCGGTGCGCTTCATGTTGCGCCCGTTCGCGTGCAGCGTGCTGAGGATCAGCTGGCGCTCGGCATCCGCGATCGACATCCCCACCCGCATCTCGAGTGGGGACGCGGGCTGCGGCTCGGCCACCGCCGGCACCGCCGCGTGCGGCGTGACGCGCATCAAGTCCTCGAGCAGGATCTCGCCGTCGGCCAGGATGAACGCACGGTGCACCGCGTTCTTGAGCTCGCGCACGTTGCCCGGCCAGGCATGCTCGTTCAGCATCTCCATGATGCCGTGTGCGAATGCCTTGGTCGTCCCTTCCTGATGGTTGAGCTGCGCCAGGAAATGCTCGGCGAGCAACGCCACGTCGCCGGCGCGATCGCGCAGCGGCGGCAGCTGCATCGGAAACACCGCGAGGCGATAGAGCAGATCTTCCCGCAGCTTGCCGGCCGCCATCGCCTCCTCCGGCGTGCGATTGGTCGCAGCAATCACCCGCACGTCCACCGGCACCGCTTCCGTGCTGCCGATGCGATGCACGGTGCCCGTCTCGAGCACGCGCAGCAGCTTGACCTGCAGCTCGACCGCCATCTCGGTGATCTCGTCGAGGAACAGCGTCCCGCCGCTGGCTCGCTCGAAGTAGCCGCGGTGGGTGCGCGCGGCGCCGGTGAAGCTGCCGCGCTCGTGACCGAACAGCTCGCTCTCGATCAAGGTGGGAGAAACCGCGCCGCAGTTGAGCGGCAGGAAGGCCTCCTTGCGCCGCCGGCTGAGCTGCTGGATGGTCTGCGCGACGACGTCCTTGCCGGTGCCGCTCTCGCCGATCAGCAGCACCGCCGCGTCGGTGGGCGCGACCCTGGCGATCATGTCGTAGACGCGCTGCATCGCCGGCGAGGCACCGATCAACGCGCCGAAGCGGCCAAGGTGCCGGAGCTGATCGCGCAGCGTATCGATCTCGCCGCGCAGCTCACGCGTGCGCGCCGCGCTCTTCAGCGCGGCGATCAAGCGGCCGATGTCGATCGGCTTGGTGAGGTAGTCGGTGATCCCGCAGCGCAGCGCCTCGACCGCCGAGTCGACGCTCGCGTGCCCGGTGATCAGGATGATGTCGGAGCAGTCCGCCGCCTGTAGCTCCTTCACCAGCGAGATGCTGTTGCCGTCGGGCAACAGCAGATCCATGAGCACGACGTCTGGCCGGCGCTCGGCGAGCCGCGCACGCGCCTCGGCCAGGCTGAGCGCGGTCTCGATCTCGAAGCTCTCCTGGCGGACGAGCTCGGCGAGCGCCCCGAGCGACGCGGCGTCATCTTCGATGATGAGGGCGTACGGCATCAGACGACCCCCCTAATCAGGATTGCGCGGAGCCATCGCATCATTGGACGGTAGAAGTTACCGAACGGCGGTGCGGAAAAACGCGATCGGCAAACAAGGATCCATGGCATCGTCATCGCTCGCACGCCGCGTTGCCCGCGCGCGGCGCCCACGCGAGGCGGGGCAACCCGAACAGAAGCCGACCTCGCACCACATTGAGAATGGCACGAGACGACCGGTGCGGCAAGCCTCGGGTTGCGATCGGCGGCACCACGGCCGCGCGCGGCCGCGACATCGCGACATCGATCAACCGCGTGCTCGGTAGAGCAGGGCGCGCGGGCGCGGCCCTGCGAGATGGCGAGCTCACGAGGAATGCTGGCGACCTCGCGGCAGCATGCGCACCGATCCTGACGCAACCCTTCCGGGCCAGGCAGCGTTGCGCGCGAGGTCGTCGAGAAACCGACCTGCCCACTCGTCGGCATTGTGCCTGAGCACGCGCGCGAGCAGCGCCGCGTGCCGCTTCCTACGCTCGCGCAGCGACATCTCGAGCGCGCGGGCGATCCCATCGGCGATGTCGGACACCACGTACGGGTTCACCATCAATGCCTCTTGCAGCTCTTCGGCCGCGCCGGCAAACCGGCTGAGCACGAGCACGCCGGGGTCATCGGCGGACTGCGCGGCGATGAACTCCTTCGCCACCAGGTTCATGCCGTCGCGCAGCGGCGTCACCAGCCCGACGTGCGCATCACGATAGAAGCGTGCCAGCACGTCGCGCGGATAGGAACGATACAGGTAGCGGATCGGCACCCAGTCATGCTCCGCCAGCTGACCGTTGATGCGCCCGACCAGCGCATCGAGCGTGCGCTTCTGCTGCACGTACGATCGCACCTGCGTGCGGCTCGGCGATGCGATCTGCACCAGCGAGACGAGCTTGCGCCAGCGCGGATAGCGCCGGATCAGATCCTCGAACGCGATCAGCCGCTCGGGAATGCCCTTGGTGTAGTCGAGGCGATCGACGCCCAGGATCAAGCGCCGGCCGCGCACCACGTGGCAGAGAGGATGCTCGAGCTCGCGCCCGCCATCGGCGGTCGCCAGGAACGGCTCGGGATCGATGCCCACCGGATAGTGGCCGACCCGCTGCATGCGGCCGCCGACGCGGATCACGTCCGCGTGCACGCGCGCGCCGAGCTCGCGCACGCAGCAATCGATGTAGTTGTCGCGGAAGCCGCGCACGTGGAAGCCGACCTGATCGTAGTCGAGCAGCGCCGACAGCATGTCGCTCGGGTCGGGCAAGATGCGCCACAGGTCGAACGGCGGGACCGGCACGTGCAAGAAGAAGCCGAGACGGCCGCGCCAGCCCAGCTGCCGAAGCGCACGGCCGAGCGGCATCAAGTGGTAATCGTGCACCCAGACGAAGTCACCCGGTTCGAGCAGCGGCATGAGCAGCCGTGCGAACCGCTGCTGCATGCGATGATAGTGCCGCTCCTGCTGCAGCGAGAGCACGATCTTGCCGGGAAAGCAATGCAGCAGCGGCCACAGTGCGGCATTGCAGAAACCGTGATAGTAGCTCTCCACGTCGCTGTGGCTCAGGCTGGCGCCGATCAGCCGCACCTGATGCAGCTCGCGCTCGATCAGCCGATCGCTCGCCTGTCGCTCGACCTTGCCGCTCCAGCCGAACCACAAGCTGCCCGGGCTGCGGCGCAGCGCGCCGAACACCGCGCTCGCGAGACCGCCCACGGGCAGGTCCGCGGCGCGCGTCGAGTCGAGCGTCGGCAGCCGGTTGGAGACCACGACGACGCGGTTCATGGCGCCTCCCGATCGGTCGCCGCCACGTCGAGCCAGGTGTGCAAGAACTCGACCACGTCCGCGCACGAACCGAGCACCGCCGACGCGCTGGTCGCTGCGTTGTCGCTGCCGACGCGGATGCCGACGCCGCCTGGCTCGATCGCGCGGAACGCATCCTCGTCGGTCTGATCATCGCCGATGAACACGGCGAACGCCGGCGTCGCACCGCCCCGTGTCCACTCGCACACCACGTCGCCCTTGCTGCGCTGCGGCGCGCGCAGCTCGAGCCCGCCATGGATGCGCTCGAGCCGCAAACCGCTGGCGTGCGCAAGATCCGTCCAGACCTGCCACATGGCATGCGTGATCGCGCGCGCTGTCCGCGGCGCACCGGCTGCGCGTGTGCAGCACGAGCGAGCAGCGCTTGCGCTCGAGGTCGGGCGCGCCGATCTGGCGCGCCAGATCGAGCCCGTGCTGCAGCGCGCGCGCCATGGGCTCCGGCAGCGGCCGTTGCTCGAGACCATGGTGCGGATGGTAACGCTCCCAGCCGTGCTCGCCCACGATCGTGGCGTCGAGCGGGCCGAGCAGATCCACCACCTCCAGCGCCCGCCGCCCGCTGACGATCACCACGCGCGTCGCCGACTCGCTGGCGATGCGCACGAGCAGCGCGCGCGCGCGCGGGAGCGGGTGCGCCTCGAGGCGCTGCTCGGTGAACGGCGCGAGCGTGCCATCGTAGTCGAGCATCAACAAGCGTGCGGGCGCCGCGGCCACTCGCAACCAGAATCCGACCGGCAAGCACGACGCCATCGGTCACACCTGCAGCGTTTGCTCGTTCGGGTGGTCGAGACACAACAACATCGTCAGGTAGTCGCGCAGGTGACGGGTCAGCAGGAAGTGCTCTTGCACGAACTCGCGGCCGGTGCGTCCCATGCGCTCGCGCTTGTCGGCGTAACGCAGCAGGTAGCGAATGCGGTAGGCGGCGCCCGCAGGGGAATACACCAGGAACCCCGTCTGATAATCAACCACCTGCAAGGTGATGCCACCGCAGGCGCCGCCAATCACCGGCTTGCCCTTCCAGAGCGCTTCGGTGACGGTGAGCCCGAAGCCCTCCTTGAGCGACTTCTGCAGAACGATGATGGCCGATCGCTGCAGAGCATTGATCGCGCGATGCGAGTCCGGCGGCAGCAACAGCACCTTGATGTCGGGATCATCGCCGGCTCGCTCGCGCACCTCGCGCAGCACTTCCGCGCCCTCCGGATCATCGTCCGCTGGACCACCTGCGAGCGCGAGCTGCAGCTCCGGGTGATAAGCCTTCACCATGCGGTAGGCGTCGATCACGCCGAGCGGGTCCTTGAAGCGGTCGAAGCGCGAGACTTGCAGCAGCAGCGGCCGATCCGGATCGATGCCGAGCTGGGTGAGCGTCGCGGTGCGTTCCGCCTCGGTGATCGGACAGTTCTTCGGTGACAGCGGATCGATCGACGGTGGGATCAAGAACATCGGCCGCGGCGACAGCCTGGTGAACGCCGCCATCGAGAAGATCAGCGCCTCGTAGCTCGGGATCGCGGCGGCGAGGTGCTTCCATACCGCCCGATCGGGATGCGATGCATCGATGTGACAGCGCCACACCCAGCGACCCACCTGCTTGGGCGGCGTGAACACCGGCAGGTAGATCGGCTGCGGATCGTGCACGATCACCACGTCGGCCTCCAGGTTCAGGCGCGCCGCGTTCTGGCGGTTCACGTCGCGGTGCAGCTCGAAGTCGCTCGCCCGCAGCGTGACCGGCGTACCCTGGAGCGAATTGTGGAAGCCCTTCGTCACGCGATAGAAGTCCGGCGTGCCGGCGATCACCTCCCAGCGAGCGTCCAGACCGAGCTCCTGCATGACCGGGATCATCCAGCCGAGGATCTCGGCCACGCCGCCGCCGACGCGGGTCGAGTTGACGTGCACGATGCGCTTGCCGCTCAGGTGGCGCGCCAGCTGACGCAGGCGCTGCACCTCGGCATGACCGACGACCGCTTCATACTGCTCGAGTAGCTGCATGCTGCCCCTGCAGGAGAGCTTGTTCTTCGGACAGCCCCTGCGCGAACACCTCGATCAACCGCGTGCGCAGCTGGCCGAGGTTCAGGAAGTTGAAATCGATGCGCCGCAGCCGCGCGATCAGCGAATCGTGGCCGCCCACGGCCGCGAGCCACGCCGAGAAGTCGTCGGTGCGGCCACCGGTGCGATGGCGCGCCTCGTGCACGTGCAGGAACAGCGAGCGGCGGCTCATGCGCGGCACCGCCTCCGCCAGCGCGGCGAGCGTCGGCAACCGCTCGCCGGTGTCGTAGGCGATCAGCCGCGAGCCCACCAGGTGCAGCTCGAGCCCCGGTCGACACCACGGCACCCGGTCCACCTCCCACAGGTGATCCTCGAGCAGCGCCACGAGCGCCGCGCGCAGCGAATCCACCGAGCTGTGCTGGTACGGGTCCACCAGGCCCACTTCCTCGCCGAGCGCGCGATCGCCCAGTGCATGCCAGCACCAGCGCGCGAAGTCGTTGGGGAACTCGTCCAGCTCGAAATGGTCCTCGAGCGCACAGCGCATCATGTGATGCTCGACCACCTTGTCGGGCGCCGTGCGCAGCGCCTCCAGCAGCTCGCGCAAGTTGGAGCAGCGCTGTCCCACGGCGAACCGAGCCAGGCTGCAGTCGAACAGCGCGAACGATTCCGTCATCGCCTGAGTCCCTAGTGGAGCACGTGGTTGCCGAGCACGTTCGCTGCAACCCAGATGCCAATCAGGATCGGCGGCGCGGCGAGCAGATAGCGATGGAGCTGCTGGCGCGTCGCCGGCTGACCCGCCAGCGTCGTCGCCTGGCCCGAGCGATGCTCGAGAAACCGCGACGCGATCATCACCAGCGCCACCGCGATGAAGGCGAAGTCGAGCGGCGTCAACCAGCCGCTGCCGCGCATCACGATGCCGATCGACAGGCCGATGAGCAGCGCCGGCCCGAGGCCGGACCACATGAGATGGCCGAGGAGGGCCGAGAGACTCGTGATCTTCCTGACCTCCGCGGGCACATCGCCCTCCTGACGCAAGAGTCACCTCCTTGCGAGTCACAGCGGATGCGCATGCCGTTGCCAGCGCGAAGCCAGATCGCGTGAGCGATCATCGATCGCGAGGTGGGGACTGGCCGAAATCGAAGACTAGAGGTGGCGACGGGCGCTCGTGGTCGTGACTCCAGATGGAGTTTCGGATGGCGGCCCGACCATTCGAGATGCCTGCGAGCGCCTCGGCGCTCGCACCCTTCGTGAACGGCATCTTAGGACTCTGGCAGGGCGACGTCCACGGCAGAAAAACTCTCCGCGCGCATGCAAATTCTTCACGCCGCGATCATGGGCTCGGTACGCGCCACCTGACGCGCTCCCGTGCGGCTCGCGAGCAAGCCAGCCACAGGCTCTCTCACGAGCGCTCGAGCAGCTCTTCCCGCCGGCGATCGATGTGATGGTGGATCAGGTCGCGAAAGTCCCCCGCATTGAGGGATGACGGGAGCAAGATGAACCGTCGCCAGCGCCGGCGCGATGGCTGGTAACTCACCCACAAGCACCATCCCATCTCGCGCGCCGACCACAGCTGTGACCAGGACACGCGTTCCCGGCGCAGCAGTCGCCCGATGCGAAAGCCATCGGCGTCGACGTGGTACTTCCAGCACAGCCGGGTGAGGCACCACGGCACCGGCACGAGGAGCCACACGAGCAGCGCTGGGTCGAAGAGCGTCCTATGGCCATGGAAAACCGCGACCGTGATCAGGATCGCGAGAGCCACGAGCCCGATCGCGAACAGCCACAGATGCAGCTGCAGCTCGGCGACCGGCAGCACGTCGAACTCGGTCTGCCGCGGACGTCGCGCGCGAGTGCGCGTCCACGTCCACGCGGCCGACTCGAAGCGTGGCAATGGCGGCAAGGTGTTCATGGCGCCTCCATCCTTCGCCCGGACGCATCATCGCACGCGAGCCGCAAGCCGGCAAGCAACGGCTGCCTCGCCTCTTGCGCAAGCGGCTCGCCCCATGGCACGATGGCGCGCTCACGGGAGGCTGCTCATGGCGCAACTGTTCTACGTGCACTGGCACGACGCCGAGCTGGAGCAGCGCATCGCGCCGCTGCGCGCCGCCGGTCATGGGGTCACGGGTCACAGCACAGCGACCGCGAGCGCGCCGCTCAAGGACCCGCTCCCTGACGCGCTCATCGTCTCGCTCGCTCGCCTGCCCTCGCACGGACGCGCGATTGCCGAGTGGTTCTGGGAGGCGAAGAAGCGGCAAGGCATTCCGCTCATCTTCGTCGACGGCGAGCGGGACAAGGTGCAGGCCACGCGCGCGAAGTTCCCGCGCGCGAAGTTCTGCTCGAGCGTGCGTTTGCTCAGCACGGTGGCGCGCGCGCTGAACGGTGCGCCGCGCACCGCAACGCCGATCAAGCGCGGGGTGGGATGACGCCGGACGAGATGCGCTCGCGCCCGCTCTGGACCTGTCCGCAGTGCCGGCATCGATTCGTCAGCAGGAATCTCTCGCACTCGTGCGTGCGCGTGCCGCTCGCCGCGCACTTCCAGGGCAAGGATCCGGCGCTCTGGCAGCTGTTCAAGCAGTACCGAGCATTCGTGCGGCGCTGCGGTCCGATCAAAGTGTACGCGCAGAAGACGCGGATCGTCTTCCAGGTGCGCGCGCGCTTCACCGGCGCGGTGGTGAGGTCCCGCTGGCTCGAGTCGGCGCTGTGGCTCAAGCGGTTCGCCGACGACCCGCACTTCACCCGCATCGAGCAGTACACGCCGCGTGACTACGTGCACTTCTTTCGCTTGACATCCTCGGAGCAGCTCGACGCCGGGCTCGCCGCGCTGGTGCGCGAGGCGTACGACGTCGGCGCCCAACGAGCGCCGGCGACGGCCGCCGCCGATGGCCCGCAGGAGAAGTTGCGCCGGCCGCGCATCTGGCGGCGCCACAGCCCCGGCGCACCGCTCGTGCTGCAGCGCTGAACGCGGCGGCGCAGCTGCTCCTCGAGGCGCATGCGCGTTGGTGACCGCGCATCACCACCCGGCCTCGGTGATCGACTTGCGGATCGCCGCGAGCGGCGCCGGGCAAGCGCGTAGCAAGCCATGCCCTTCACCTTACGGGCCGGACTCCTTGCCATCGCTTGCGCCAGGAAATCGCGTGTGACCGGGCGCGAGTCGCGCACCCGGTCGCGGCACAGTCAGCCACCTTCGGGTTGACGATGTGATGCTGCGCGATCGTCGCAGAACCTTCTGCGTCGACTCGTCGTCACGCTGGTTGCGCAACAGCCAGGCCAGCGCCGAGTAGGCCACATCGTCCCTGGCATCGTCGTTCACGAGCGCCCAGGCGCGATCCGCTCGTACCCCGGCGCGGTTTTCGCGCCCGCGAACAGCGCGTCGTACTTTCGTTGCGCCGCATCGTTCGTGCTGACGAGAGTGGGCCAGTCGCGCTTCACTCCGAGGCGCACGGGCATGCAATACCGCGACCTGATTCCCGACCGCCAGGGTGGCCGGTTCATCGCCTCGCACATCCGCATCGCGACCGGCGGTCCGGTCGCCGACTGCGTTCACCATCACGATGTCTACCTGCAGATGATTCTATTGCTACCGCGGGTCAGTGCGTGTGGTGTACGAGGACCAGGGAGTACCGTTCGTGATGCAAGCCGGCGACTGTGGGCTGCGGCCGATCGGCATCCAGCACCGCGTGCTCGCATGCGCCGACGGCCTCGAGGTGATTCGGCACTGGACGGCGGTCGATCACGATCTCGAGCTGCCGACCGCGACCGCGGACCCCGGGCGCAGCTTCGGCGGCCAGCCATTCACGCGTCACGAGGCAGGCCGCGCCCGCTGGCAGCCAACGTCGAGTGGTTTCCAGGCGCGCGACCTCGGCATCGCCGCGGCCAGTCTTGCGCGGCCGATGCGCGCGTGCTCCGTCCTTGCGGTGAATCGGACGCTCGATTTCATCGCCACGACGCCGACCCGCTGTTCCGTTTCGTGCTCGCCGGCTCGGCGTCGCTGCTCGCTGATGTGATCGGCAATCTGCCACGTCAACATCATGCGCTGTCCGGTGGTCCCGGGCACTCCAATTGGGTGATGATATGGTGCAGTGCGCTGGCCAGTGCCCGCCGCACGGTACGTTCGCTCACTCCGAGTTGCGTCGTTACCGTTACCCGATGGCCCCCGCGCAGGATCACGGCGTCGATGACTGCCGCCTCCAGCGGCGACAGCCGCGTGAGAATGGCGCGCAACCGTTCTTCGGTGTCCGGCTCAAGGCCTTCCGCGGCCTCGGCGTCGTAATCCCTGGCGCCCGCCAACGGTTCGTCGTTCGGCGCCAACCGCTTGAAGCCTCGCTTCTGTGCCGCCATCTTGTTCACGAGCATGCGCAGCGTGGTGGAGGATACCAGCGACACCCATGCGACCAGCGCACCGGTCCCGCGAAACTCAACAGTCTTCATTCGCCGTACTATCCGGTACATGATTTCCTGACACGCATCATCGACCCCGATCCATCGTCGCTCGCGCCCACTCAGGTGGGCTCGTACCGTGCGACGTACCCACGGGTAGATGATAGTCGCCAGTCTCGTCATGGCTTCGGCCTGCGGATCATTGCCGGCCTTGACCCTCTCGAGCAGATCCCCGATCAAAGCGTCTTCGTCAGTTGTGTGCCGTGAGGCCTCGGCCTCGTGCTCGCCCTCTGCGTCTGCCGACGACATACCACACCCCCGCCAGCGTTGTAGCCACCCCCTCCGAGTGTGACTTCAGCATCTACCAAGCAGAGGAGGTGCGGGCGACGCCTGATACCGAGAACCTTTTTTTGTTGCTACCCGGATTATTTGCGCCGAATCGACTGCCGCTTGGTGTTTAGCAAGGGTTGGCGAGCACATGCGGCGCGTCTCAGCGCGAGACACGAGAGTGTTTCATCTGCCGTGTCTATTGGCTGGCACGGCGCGCTCGGGTGCGGTTTAAATCAATGGGAGACTCGATCATGGCTATGTCTATGGTCATCGGCGACATTCTGTTCAAGCACAGCGGTGCGGTCTACACGACGCCCATCCAGAGGGTCGTAGACGGGGCCACCTTCTACGTGAATGTCCTCCAGGTCGGCGGTACGACCAGTGGTACCCTGAACGTGGACATCGAACATCGCGACGAGATAGACGATTCCTGGTCCACCAACGCCTCCTTCACGGGCATTACCGCCGCGGGATTGAACAGCAAGGCCGCCACGGGCCTCAAGGACCTGGTGCGGCTGAAGCTGTCACAAACGAACGGCACCACCGATTCCTGGATGCGGTTTGCCGTACTCGAACCGGCGTGGTCATGAGAGGTGAGTGCGGGGGGCTTGATGCGGCCGTGGGCCGAAGCTCATGGCCCACGCAGGGCCGTTACCTGCTGCGCTCCTACAGGCAGGCAGGCCGCACGGTCCGCCGGGCACCCTCCGGCTTCCCCTTCCGTGCAGGGGCATTGGCGAGGCTGTGGAAGGGAAGGCCCAGGGAGGAAGTGACACCGTAGTGCCGGGCTCTTGTCCGGGCGCGCTGACTCGTTCGAGCGTTGTCCTGGGCACCGACGTGCTCAAGAGTTCTCCGGCAACGTGGAGCGGGTCTTCCAGAGCGGCGAGGGGTAGGGACACTGGGGCGTACACCGGAGGCGACAATGGACACGATGGAGGTCATCGGCGAGCTGCTCATCAAGGACGCAACATCGGTCCACAGCCCGATCATCCCGCGCGTCACCGACGCGGGCACCTTTGCGTATAACCTGCTGCAGCTCGGCGGCACGACGACCGGCAGCGTCGCCGCGGCCGTCGAGCACCGCAACGCAGACGAGTCCTCGTGGACCAACGCCGGGTCGTTCCTCACCGCCACCTCGACCGGACCGAAGCTCAAGGCGATCAGTGGCGGACTGAAGGAACTCACCCGGTTCAAGTTCACATTGAACAGCGGGTCGTCGGACGCGTGGGCACGAGTCGCGATCATGCCACCAGTGTGGACGTCGGCAGCTGTGCTAGGTAGCATGTCCGGAACACTACGCCTGACGCCAGGACTCGCGCCGAGCATTTATCTTGGAAGCGGCTTTCAAGGACCTGTACAACAGACGGTAAGGGATCCACCAGATCCACAAATCGCGGTGGGCAACAGATTTGTGCTCGTCGTCGTGAACGAACAACTGAGTGTGTACTCAAGCCATGACTTGAAGCTGCGGATGGCGCGCCCTTTAGGCGGTGTGCGGGGTATTTTCCCGATATCTCATGTGAGTGAGGTACGGTGTTTTTTCGATAATTACGCCAGCGCCCAGCGATTCGTAATTAGTGCGTTGCAGAACGTGATGGGTTCCACGATAGTGTGGCTTGCAGTGTCAATCACTAGTGATCCGACAGCGGGCTGGTATGTGTACCGCTATGATCCACACAAGGGTCTGGATTTTGCCGGCGCAGGTTACGATGAACACCTGTACACTGTCGGCGCTTTGACATCGCTCTTTGTATGGAAGAAATCACGTGTGCTTGTGGGCAAAGGGGCGCCCCCACCTACCGAATTGTCGTTGCCGCCAGCTGACGGATCATATCCGCAGCCTGTGCAAAGTTTCGGAGCCACAGGGTATCACTATGTCTTACAAAAGACCAGGCATGTCATTGATCACCTGGCCGTGTGGGCAATCAACGATTCAACGCTGGCACTGAGTGGGCCGGTGTTTGTTGCGATTGTGGCCAAGGATCCACCTGGAGAGCTCCCAACGTGTCTCAACAACACCATACAGGGCGCGGACGGGAGGATGGAACAAGCCACGTACCGAAACGGAATCCTGTATGGCTCGTTCGGGAGCGAAGTAGGACTGCCGCCATTCAAGAGGGCGGCACAATGGGTGGAGGTCGACCCAAATGGGTGGCCAACAGGACTCCAGCGCCCCACACTACGGTCGACAGGTGTCGTAGCATATAGACATCATGTGGGCCTATCGGCCCTCGCGGTCAATGCAGCAGGGCAAGCTGGGATGGTGGTAGAAACCAGCGATATCAAGATGCCGCCCGGCATTGCCGTACATGGACGTGATGCGTTTGGAAACACAACAGGGGTGGTCAGCGTCAAGACCGGTGTCTGCAAGTCTGGCACTAATCGCAGGTGGGGAGACTACTTTGGAATCGCGGTCGACGAAGAGGACGGCAGCTTCTGGGCGATCGGAGAATACTGGTTGTCGCCGGCAGCAGGCGACAAATGGGCCACGTGGGTGCAGAACTTCCAGGTAATCCCGTAGCGTTTACTGACGGGTGGTGGGGTGCAACGAGTATGCCCCAAAAGGTAAGCGCAGGGGCGGCGGCCTTTGGTTAACGGGCCAAAGACCCAGATGGATGTGCGGTTGCTGGCTGACTGTCCTTGGTTGGCCACTGCACACATTTCACTGGAATGAGACCGCGACGTCGTTGGTCCGGCTTGGGAGGCCGGAGGCACCCGTGCCATGGCTGCGGAACGTGATATCTAGTGGACCGAGACCTGGCGGAACAACCCCTGACAGGACGAAGACACCCTCACCATCGAAGAAGCCCTCGGAAACGAGCAAGGAGACTGGCGATCCGTTCACATTGACGATCCAAAGAGAAGCAAGATTGCCTGGCACGCTCTTGTAGGTCGTGAGGGTCAGCAACTGTCCGGCGGTGACCACCGTGGGATCCACCTCGAGGGTCAGCTCCGGACCGCGGACGAATACATCGCCCCACTGATTGGTATCGCCGGGAACGAGGTTGGCCTCATGGCCGTCGAAAGCAACGTACCGGCCGTCCGCAGAGATCGAGGGCCATCCCGAACCGCTCGGCCAAGCCGCGCTTGTTTCGATGCGCGGAGTGACGAGGGTGGTCAACCCGGTCGTGCGATCGTGAACGAATACATCGCGACCGGGATCCTTGTCATTCCACGCCAGGTTGTTCGCCCAGCTGGCAAACGCCACGTACCGCCCATCGGCGGAGATGGACTCCCACTCGCTATTGCGCTCCCCCTCACGAGCCTGCGAATCGACGCTCACCCGGGTCGTCTCCCCCGTCACCCGGTCGTGTACGAAAATATCTTGGGCCCAGTTGGTGTCGTTGGGAACGAGCTGTCTGGAGGCGCTCATGAACGCAACAAACCGGCCCTCAGCGGAGAGCGAGGGAAACCACCCACCGTCATCCGTCACCTGGGCACCCGAGGACGTCACGCTGACCCGGGTCGTCTCCCCCGTCACCCGGTCGTGAACGAACACGTCGCTGGCCTTATTGGTGTCACCAGGTACGAGGTTACTAGCGAAACTGTCAAAGGCAACATAGCGTCCGTCGGCGGATATCGCGGGCATCCCACTATCGTCGTTGCCCTGGTTGCCGAAGGAATCGATGCTCACGCGTGTCGTCTCCCCGGTCACGCGGTCGTGCACGAACGCGTCGTTCTTGCCATTGCTGTCGCCCAGCACCAGGTTCGTCGCATAGCTGTCGAATGCCACGAAGCGACCATCGGCCGACAGGAGGCACCTGCCAACAGAATCGTTGCCCTGGTTGCCGAGGGAATCGACGCTTGCTCGGGTCGTCTCGCCCGTCACCCGGTCGTGCACGAACACATCGGCTACGTGGTTCGAATCGCTTGGCACGAGGTTGGTCGCCTGGCTGGTGAACGCCACGTACCGGCCGGTGGCGGAAATCGATGAGAACTCACTCCAGCCGTTACCCTGCCTACCCGAGGAGTTCACGCTCACCCGTGTGGTCTCGCCGGTCATCCGGTCGTGCACAAAGATGTCGGCGGCGCCATTGGTATCACCTGGCACGAGATTGGGTGCGGTGCTGTCGAAGACGATGAAACGGCCGTCGGCCGAGACCTGACCGTTGGCCCACAGGTCGCTCTCGCCGTTCCCCTGGCCGCCCGCAGAATCCACGCTGATCCGCGTGGTCAGAAGTGGCGGAAGCGGTGTCGTCTGCGCAGTCGCCAGAACTCCGGGGACCATCGATGCGAGCAGCGCTGCCGCCAATCGAGACGCCTCGAATCCCGCGTTCATGGTTCGTATCCTCAGAAGGGCGAGCAACGTGATGTTGTCGTGAGTGCCACTCAACTGTCAAAGGACCGTTTCTGCCGGCACCAGGACAGACATTTTCGATGAGGTCATAAATCACTATGCAGAAGCAACTTGCCATAGCTCGCTGACAACGCCATGTCGATGGCAAGCCGGGAAGAGTCCGTCTCAGGCGCGCAAGGGCGGCGGGAGTCCGCCGGACCACCCAACACTCGCTCGGCTGCGGTGGCCACGACGTCGACCTCGTGCGCGGCGCGCGCGAGGTCGAAGCCGTAGCGCACCTGCAGCGTACGGCCGGGCGTCGCGAGGAAATGAGCACCGCCGACCGGCAGATCGCGCCACGCGCCCGCGACCAGCGCTTGCGGATGCTGCACGAATGCGGTGGCGTTCGCCACCCACCACCAGCTGCTCTCCCGCACATCACGTCATCGTAGGTCAAGGTCGGGCGCGCGGTCAACTCGCGGGCGACATCACCACACGTAGCGGTTGCATCCGCCAGCGCCGGCGGCAGGATCGTCGAACCAGCAATCGAGCAGCTCGAACCAGTTCTCGACGATGCCGTCGTCGGGCTTCGCACCGTCGCGACACCAGGCCCAGCTGCCGTAGATCTTGCTCTTCGGATCACCGGCGTTCGGCGTGTACCAGAGGAACTGGCGCCAGCGGCGCGATGGCGATCCGAACACTTGCGGCACTGGCTCGTCGCCAATCGGGAAGACGATGAACACGCCGTTCTTGCCGGGCTCGAATCCCCTATAGCCATCCATCGCGAACGACGCGAGCACGAACGCATCGACCTTGGTCATTGCCGCCGCCGCGGCATCGCGCGCACCGGCCGTGAGCTCGGCGCACTGCGTGGCGCGGCGCAGCAGGTCATGGAGATCGACGTAGGGTCGATCGGTCAGGTCATCGTGGACGTAGTTCATGGCGATGCCGCGCGGCCCCGGGCCACGCAGCTCCTTCATGATCTCCTTCGCGTTCGCCTTCGCCAGCTCGCGCGCGAACGCGTCGACCGCATCCTTCACCTCCTGCGCGCGTCGCAGGTCGTAGCAGCCCGCCGACTCGAAGTTCGACGCCTCGCGATCGGGATGCTGCTTCTGCGCGTTGCGCCGGCCGGCATAGCCTTCCTCGATGGCGAGGATGCCGAGCTGCTCGGCGCTGAGCTTGGCGGGATCGATGGTGCGCTCGCCGGCATCGACGTGCCCCGGCGTGTGGCAGCGATCGAAGATGCGGTTCCAGTCGAGCGGCGGACCCGCATTGGGAATCGCGAGCAGCACGTCCGCACCGAACCTGCCGGGGGCGGGCCGCCATTGATAGGCGACCTCGATGCCGCCCATGTTGCACAGCTCGAGGCCGAGGAAATCGACCGACTCCTCCTCGGTGAGCACGTCGCTCACCTGGGCGATGCCCATGTCGGCGCCGGCGCTCTCGTCGGGACACATCGTGCGACCGTCGGCGTGGCTGTAGATGATCAACGCGTAGTGCTGCGCCGGAAAGTGCGCCTTGCCGAAGGCGATGAACTTGCGCAGGTTCTCGGGATCCGCCGAGTTGGCCTCGTACTCGGACTGCAGCGTGATCTCGGGGAACTCCTCGTCGCCGGCGAGGCGCTCGGCGCGGTCGCGGCGCACGCGGTAGAGGCGCGCCCCGGTGAAGTCCTCGCCCAAGCTCTGCTTGTCGGTGGAGTACTTGTCGCTGCGATCGAGGAACAGGATGATCTCGAACCCGGGGTCGTCGTTGATCGCGGTGCGCACGCCGCCCAGGAACCCGAGGATCGGCCCGTCGGCGTTGTTGTCAGCAGCGCCGTAGATGAGCAGCGTCCAGGGCCGGTCGGCATCCGCCTGCGACACCAGGAACAAAACGCTCGCGAGCGTGGACAGCATCATGACGATTCCCCGTTGGCGCTTGGAATCCACCGATCTGCTCGCATGATGTGCGGCGAACCCGATCCTGTCTAGCTCGGAGCCGATGCCGATCGAAGTGCGCCGACGCGATCGCCTGCGCATCCAATCTCGTCCGGGACACCCATGATCGCTGGCTGCTCACGACGCAAGCTCGCCTGGCTCGCATGCGCGGCGCTGCTGCTGGCGGCCGCGTGGCCGGCAGCTCCGGGATTGCGGTCGACGCCGAGGCCGGCCGACCAGCCGCTCGGTCATGGCCAGGAGCTGGCGCCGTTGCATCACCAGCTCGGCGGCGAGCTGCCGCCGGGCGAGAGCGTGTCGGTCGGGTCGATGCCTGGATCGCCGCTCGATCAGGCGGCGCCCCGGCAGATCGCGCTCGTGGGCGGCGAACGAATTGGCCCGGCGATCATCCTGCCCGATCTTGCGCGGCGTCCGGCGCAGCCGGCGCATCTGCTCGCCCACCTGTTCACGCTGCACCTCGACCCCGGCGCCGAGTGACCTCACCGCTGCGCCGGCGACCGCCGCCCGGCGCGATCGGCAATTCACGTCTCGATTGATCCGGCTCGCCGCTCGGTCGCGCCTGCGCTGCGGCGGCTTGCCGTTCTCACGACATCCGGAGTCGAGGGCTCACTCATGAAGAACGATCTTCGCTGGTTGTGGCTGGTGGCGCTCATCATCGTCACCGTGCTGGTATGCATCGTGGCGCGTTGCCTGGCCTTGCGGGTGGCGCTGCCGGACTGGCGGTGGATGAGCAGCCTCGCGGCGCTGGCGATCGTGCTCGGCCTGATCCCGCTCGGGCGCGCGGCGCCCGAGCGCGCCGGCGAGGCGGGTGCGCCCGATCGCGGCGGTAGACCGAGCGGCGCTGCGTCCGCCGAGGACGCGGCGGCCGCCGGCGAGCAACCGCGCGGCTGACCGCGACACGAGCGGATCGTCGCGCATGCGTGTGACGCGGGTGTCCGCGCCCGGGGCCGACATGCGCGACGATCCACTCAGACGATGATGCCGCGGAAGCTCGGGGTGTAGTTCGGGAACACGTCGCCGATCTTCTCTTCGGCCATGCGCTTCACCAGGATCTCCGCGATGATGTCGCGGTAGTCGATGGTGATGCGCAGGTCGCCGCTGTCCAGGTTCTGCGGGCTCAAGCCCGGCCAGTCGGCAAGCACCTGGCCGCCAGCCACGTGGCCGCCCATCACCATCATGCAGTTGCCGTGGCCATGGTCGGCACCGTGGCTGCCATTCTCCGCCACCCGCCGGCCGAACTCGGACATCACCAGCACGGTCAACTGCGACAGGTCGTCGAGATGGTCCTGATAGAACGCGAGCAGCGAGAGAGACAGATCGTCCAGCAGCTTGCGCATGTTGCCGGCCAGGCTCGCGTGCAGGTCCCAGCCGCTCATCTCGAGCATCAGGCATTCCACGCCGACGGCGGCCTTGATCAGCGCCGAGGCGTTCTTCAACGCGCCGCCGAAGCTGGTGCCGGGGTAGGCGGCGCCGTGCGCGGGCACGTAGCCGGCAAAGTCGATCGTGTCGAGCAGATCGAACGTCCCGAACGTGTCGCGGCCAGTGGACCGCAGCGGCTCCGCCGTGGCGGCATAGCTGCGTGCGAGCAAGGCGCGCCGCTGCGCGGGGGTGCTGCCGCCGACGAACGCGAACCCATCGGGGTCCAGGATCGCGAGCGTCGCCGGCGCACCGCTCAACGTGAGCGGCATCACGCTGGTGATGGCGAGGCCGCGCAACGGCGCACCGTTCACCAGGGGATCGATGCCGAGCAGATGGCGCGCGAGCCAGCCGTTCGCGACCGACCCGCCCGGCTGTCCCGGGATCCCGAACTCCATGAACTGGTAGGCTTCGAAGTGCGAGCGGGTTGCATCGGTCGAGCCGGTCGCATGCACGAACGCGAGGTGACCCGCCTGGTAGGGAGCGAGCAGCGGCGCGGCGGCGGGCGACAGGCCGAAGAAACCGTCGAGGTCGATCGCACCGTCCGAGCCACCCGGCGGCGGCACCGCGATCGAGGGCCGCGCCAGATACAGATCGGGGTCGCCGTACGGCACGCAGGTGGTGAGCCCGTCCATGCCGCCGCGCAGGAACACGAGCACGAGCACGTCCCGGCTCGAGCCCGGCGGCGTGCGACCGAACGCAACCTGCGGCAGACCTTGCAGCCCAGCGAGCGCCGTCCATGGCAGCGCCCGCCCGATCAGCTGGCGCCGCGTGAAACCATCCTCATCGCCGTTCGCGATCATGATCATCTCCTCAATAGTACTGGTGGCTCGCGCACGATGCCGCGACCGCCAGCACCTGGCGCATCGCCGGCCACAGCCGCGGCGGCGGGAAGTAGTCGATGTATGCCTGCAGCTCGAACACGTCGCCGCGCGCCATCGCCCCGCCGGCGAGGATGCGGTTGACCGCTTCGCCGAGCTGATCGTCCGGCACGTCGCCGAGCAGCTCCTGGATCTTCGCCCACTTCACGGTGGTGCCGTGGATCTGCTTGTTCATCAGGTCGGACGCGAACGACCAGCGCGGCAGCAGGCTGCTCGTCCACGCGGCGAGCTGGTCCGGGTAGCCGTCGGGCGAGACCCAGCCAAAGGGATAGTGATTGAGGGCCTGCAGCGCCGACAGCAACCCGGACAGATCGGTGACCTCGGCCTGCGTCGCTCGCAGGAGCGTGATCACGAAGTGATAGGGCGTGCGGAACTTCACCTGGTCGAAGACGTCGGCCGAACGGATGTGCCACGGATCCATGATCACGCGGATCATCGCCTTGATGTCGCCGCCGGTGCTCAGGTACATCGCCGCCACGCGCGCGACCAGGTGCGCATCGGGCTCATAGGCGAGCAGCCAGCGGCACAGCTTCCTGGCGACGAACGCGGCGGTGCTCGGATGCAGAGCGAGCATCTGCAGCACGGTCTCGCCGTCCTGCTGGCCGCCGTTCGGCGGGATGACTTGCCCGAGCACGGTCTTCGATCCCTGGTCGTGCTGCGAGTCATCGTAGGCAAACGCACCCAGGCTGGGCGCACCCTGGATGGTCCAGCCGGTGAGGCAGCGCGCCACCTCCTTGACGTCCGCCTCGGTGTAGCCGCCGTGCACGCCCAGCGTGTGCAGCTCGAGCAGCTCGCGAGCGTAGTTCTCGTTCGGCGAGCCCACCACGTTCAAGTAGTTGTCGAGGTAGACGAGCATCGCCCCGCTGTGCGCCGAAGCCACCAGCATGTCGGGGAACTTGCCGAGCGCATGCTGGCGGATCACCTCGCGGTCGTCCACGGTCTTGATCGCCTTCAGCCCCACCTTGTCGTGATAGATGCTGAAGTGATTGCTCCAGAACTCGACCATGCGCTCGAACAGCTGGCGCGCGGAGAACGCGGCGCGATACACGGTCGCCGCCTTGAGCTCGTAGTAGGGCACGCTGTCGAGGCCATTCTGCGTGTACTGCTCGTAGAGCTCTTGATGCGACATCGGCAGCGATGCGAACTGCGTCAGGAACTGATCGACCGGCGCGTCGCTGATCGCCTCGGGCGCGAGCTGCCACTCGAGGAATGGCAGGTAGCCCAGCTGCTTCGCCGTCTGGTAGGTCGGCTGCGAGAACCCGGGAGTGATGTGGTTCACCAGGAACAGGATCGGGTCGTTCAGGCGCGGCCGGCGCTGGCCACTCTCCAGCCGGCCCGGCGGCACGTGCGCCTGCGCGGCGGCCGCGACGCAGCCGACCGCGGTGCCGACGCTCGCGCCCAGGAACATGCGGCGCGACCACGGGCTCGCGGCCGCTCTCTCGCGCAACGAACGATCGGCAGAATGCGGAGCATTCCCCGCCATGTGACTCTCCTTCAATGCGTTCGGGATTGGCGGCTGGCGCGTTCGCCGCCGTTGCCTCGATCTGACGCAAGCCGGCGGGAAAAGGTTCCGTCCGGCGCCTCAGCGCGCGAGGTCGATCGCGACCGCCTCCGCGAACGCGAAGCGTCGGGGCGCGCTTGATTCAAGCAAATCAGGCACTGGTCAGAAGCTGACGGCGATGGTGCGCAGCACCGGGGTGAGGCGATCACCGGTGCGGCGCGCCTCGGTGAGCACGGCGCGCACGTCGGGCAGCGGCGCGCCGGCGAAGCACACCTTGTTCCTGGCGCGCACCACGAGCTGGTCGACTTGGTCGGCGAGCGGCGCGCGCACCAGCACCGAGCACGACTTCACGCCATCGCTCTCGAGCATGAGCGTGCGCACCTGGCCTCTGGTCTCGATCTTCCAGCGCAGCTTGACCACGGCCTTCTCCATCGACTTGATGATCAGCCGCCGCTTCGCATCCTCGCTGGCGCCGGCCGGCACGCTCACCTCGTGCGCGATCTTGACGCGCGCCTCATCGATCGCCTCGATGCGCAGCAGTGGATTCTCGACCAGCGCGCCGTCGGCGATGAGCTCGCCGCTCGGTGCGAGCCCCAGGCTCAGCGGCGGCGCCGACGCGATCACGCCCGCCACCTGATCGGCGCCGGCGAGCGCCAGCTCGCGACCGCGCTCTGGATCGAGCTGCAGCTGGTAGGTGAGGCGGCGGCTGCCCGCGATCTGCTTCAGCTCGTTCAACGTCCACACCAGCTCCGGGTCGTCCTGCGCGCCGCACAGCGCGCGCACGGTGACGCCGCGCAGCTGATCGAGCAAGCGCAGGTGCACGCGGCGCGGCGCGCCGCACAACGCGACGATGCCGCACAGGACGCCCGGCCGATGCAGCGCGGTGTCGAAGCACGCGTGCCCGCCCCACGCGAAACCAATCAACCACAGGCGCGCGGGATCGCCGTGCATGCGGTGCGCCGCCGAGCGCAGCACCTTCAAGAAGGCATCGCGCCCCTCGTCGCTGAACTCGGGCGGCGTGTAGCCGCGCGGCGAGACCACGATCGCATCACGCAGCGCGAGCTGCTCGGCCGCCGGTCCACCGGAGACGTCGAGCACCACCGGCGGCAGCGCGCCGCCCGCGTCGTGGCCGCCGGCGCCCGCACGCGCGCGAGCAGGAGCTGGTTGCAGTACGGGATCGCCAGCTCGGTCTCGGCGGCGACCGACCCCTCGCTCGCGTGCAGCGCTGCGAGCACGGCCTCGGGCGTCGCGTCCGCACGCGCGAGGATCGCCTCCAGCTGCCGGCTCGCCTCCACCTCCGCGCGCACCTGCAGGCATGCGTCGATCGCCGCGCCCAGCCCGCCCGCGGACGACGTCGTCACGCTCACTGCGATCAGCAGCGACACCATGGGCGAGAGTCTAGACGCACGGCGATCACCCGGCAACCATCGCGCGAGCGGCGACGGCCAAGCTCGACCTGGACAACCGTCCCGCATCGGCGGGAGAATGGCCGGACGATCGGCCGTCGCGCTGCCACCGCCGCCACACCGCGCGGCGAGGGTCAGCCTGGCATCACGCCGACACTGCCACGATGGACACCATCCACCGCATCCGCGCGGACTTCGATCGGATCGCGCTGCTCGACCACGACGGCTTCGATCACAACGCCCACTATCACCAGTGGCTGCTCGGCCAGCTGCCGGCGCGCATCAACCATGCGCTGGAGGTCGGCTGCGGCACCGGCCGGTTCTCACGCTTGCTCGCAACCAGAGCTGCGCGCGTGCACGGCGTCGACGTGTCCGCTGGCATGATCCGCGTGGCGCGCGCGCGATCGAGCCACGCGCCGCAGATCCAGTTCGAGGTCGCCGACGTCGCGCGGTGGCGCTGGCCAGTGGCGCTGCACGACTGCGTGGTGTCGATCGCCACGCTGCATCATCTGCCGCTCGCGCCCACCTTGCTCGCCATGCGCCGCGCGCTCGCGCCGGGCGGCACGCTCGCCATCCTGGATCTGGTGCAAGGCCGCATCGACCTCGAGCTCGTGGCCCGGGCGGTGGCGCTGTTCCTGCGGCTGCGACGGACCGGCGCCTTCCGCGCCAGCCGGGCCGTGCGCCAGGCGTGGGCGGAGCATGCGCGCCACGATCGCATCTGCTCGTTGCCGGACGTGCGCCAGGCCTGCGCGCGCGTGCTGCCCGGTGCGCGCGTGCGCCGCCATCTGCTCTGGCGATACTCGATCCTGTGGCAGAGGCCGGATCGGGCGTGAGCGCGCGCGATCGCCGTCTCATCTTGTGTCCGCCGCCCACCCTGTAGCCAGCCCGGTCTTTCTGGTATGCTGCCCACCTCGCTCGATCTGGTCCAGGCCGAGCCCGTCCCGCGCCTACGGCTCCCCTCTCACTAGCAAGGCAGACACCCATGTTCAGGAACCTGGTTCGCGAGCTTTCGTTCGGCAGCCTCGTCATCGCCCTTCTCCTTCTCCTGCTCCTGCCCGATCTGGTGCGCGCGCAGGTTGCCCCGCGGGATGCCGCGCTGCGCACCCTCGATCGGTTCGAGCGCGAGCACCCCGGCACCTGGGACGTGATCTGGAATCCGGCCACGGGTTACGCGCGCTTCGTGTCGGGAGCGAGCATCCGTCCCGAGCGCGCGTTGCACACCGGCGAGGACTTTGCCGCGGCGGCGCTGCGCATCCTCGCCGAGAACGAGGCGCTGCTCGGCGTGCGCGCGGCCGAGCTGCAGGTCGACGCGGTCCATGTCTCGCCGCTGCGCAAGATCGGCACCCGCGACAAGGTGGGCGTGGAGTTCCGCCAGGTGGTGCACGGCGTGACCGTGCACGACGCGTCGGTGGTGGTGCTGTTCCTCGACGACGGTCGCATGACTGCCATCGATTCCCAGGCGGTCGACGTGCCGGCAGCGATGAGCGTCGTGCCCTCGCTGGCCGAGCGCGACGCCGCGCAGATCGCACGCGATCGGCTGCGCCAGGCATTCCACGTCGATGCGGACCGCGTCGGCCGGCCCGAGCTCGTGATCTATCCGGCGATCACGGCCGGGGTGCAGTCGCCGCGGCTCGCGTGGCTGGTCGAGGCAGCCTCCAGCCGGCGCGACGCAGCCGGCCTGCCGATCCACTGGAGGTACGTGATCGCCGCGGACGAGCCAGGGGCCTCGGTGCTCGACCAGTGGAATCAGGTTCACACCGATGACATCTCCGGCACGGTGCAAGGCAATGCCACGCCGGGGCTGCCGCCCGACGAACCGTCGAATCCCACGGTGATGATCCCGCTCGAGACCGATACCGTGACCGCCGCCGGCGTCGGCACCACCGACACCGACGACGCTGGCTATTTCGTCTTTCCCGGACAGAGCCAGACCACCAACGTGAGCGCGCTGCTCACCGGCCCGCTGGTCAGGGTCAGCAACACCACCGGCGGCGACGCATCGGTGTCCGCCGATCTGGTGCCGGGCACGCCGGGAACGTTGACCTTCAATTCCTCGCCGAGCGAGACCGTGACGTCGCAGGTGAATGCGTTCTACTGGGTGAACGAGTTCGAGGAGTTCCTCGAGACCATCGATCCGGGTTTCCCGCTGATGAGCTTCCAGGTGCTCGCCAAGGTGAACGAGGCGTCCATCTGCAATGCGTTCTACGACGGCTCGTCGATCAACTTCTTCACCTCGGGCGGCGGCTGCGTGAACACGTCGTACTCGACGGTGATCTGCCACGAGGAAGGCCACTGGGCGAACGACAAGGCCAAGTCGCACAACGGCGGCGACGGCTTCGGCGAAGGCGCGGCCGACGTGTGGGCGCTGTACATCTGCAACACCGTGAACGGCAACACCGACGATCCGCAGGTGGCGCGCGACTTCTGCGGTCCCGGCTGCTACATCCGCACCGGCGACAACGGCACGCGCTTCTGCGGCGATTGCTGCCCTGGCTGCTATGGCGAGGTGCACAAGGACGGCGAGGTGCTGATGGGCGCCATGTGGAAGGTGCGCATGCGGCTCAAGGCATCGAACGGTGCCGGGCTCGGCAACGACATTGCCAATGCGCTGCTGGTCGGTTGGTTCAAGCAGTACAACCAGGTGCAGATCAAGAACATCATCATCACCCAGTGGCTAACCCTGGACGACGACGACGGCGACCTCGCCAACGGCACGCCGCATTACAACGACATCAACGAGGGCTTCAAGGACCAGGGCTTCCCCGGGTACCTGCCGCCGCAGGTGGACCAGATCGTGCCGAGCGACGTCGCCGTGATCGGCGATCAAGAGATGTCGGTGCTGGGCAAGAACCTCGCTACCACGCTCACCATCACCATCTCCGGCAACACCATTCCGTTCACGATCGTGAGCGATGCCGAGGTGAGCTTCCACATGCCGCAAGGCGCGGCGCTCGGCCCGGTGCAGGTGCTGCTCACCAACGGCTCCGGCAGCGATGGCTCGAAGTCGGTGAACTACGTGCTCACCGATCCGCCCGCGCTCGACGCGCCGCCGATCGCGTTCCGCAACCGCGACTGGACCGCAACGGTGGGATCGCAGCCGGGCTACTACTGGTTCCTGTACTCGAGCACGCTGAGCGGACCGACGTGCTTCCCGCACATCTGCATCGGCATCGGCGGCGGCAACCCCTTCTCGCTCGTGCGGCTGGGCTGGGGCGTGCTGAACGGCATTGGCCTGGGCTCGATCACGATCCGTCTGCCCGACGACCCGGCGATCAGTGGCGTCTGGTACGACCAGGGCTTCGCGATGAGCCCGATCACCGGCGAGATCCTGCAGACCTTCGTCGTGTCGGAGATCGTGCTGTAGCAGGGCGCGGCGACGAGAGCACGCGATGCCACACCGGCGCGGAACCGGCCGGCCGATCGAAGACATCGTGCGTGCGGTAGCTCCTGCGCGCGCATGGACACCTCGGTCCGGAGCCTCGCGGCATGACCCTCCCGCGCCGGTCTTGACGCCGGCCGCCCAGCCGATTACCTACCCACCTGCTCAGGACGAGGAGGCTTGCCAAGGAGACGAGATCATGCGCACGCTCACGCTGCTCGTGGCCATTGCCGCGTTCGCCGCCGCCGACGTGACGGCCCAGGGCCACGCCGCCGAGGGACGCCGCCTGGTCGGAGGACAAACGCGTCGTCCTCTCCCCGTCGCTGGCGCTGTCTGCCGGTGACGCCCCGGTGCAGCTCGAGCTCACCGGCAGCTCGTGGCTGAAGACGCCCGCCTCGCTCGAGGTGGTCCTCGAGACGAGCGCGGCGAACATCCACATCGTCCAGACCCTCGCGCTGTTCGACCACGTCGCCGGCGCGTACGTGACCCTCGACCAGCGGCAAACGCTGGTGACCGACGCGAGCGTGCACGTGCCCGCCGCCGGCGACCCATCGCGATTCATCGCCCCGGACGGCACCATCAAGGCGAGGGTGAGCTTCGAGCAAGCGGGCCCGGTGCTGAATCACGGCTGGACGGCGTCGGTGGACCAGCTCCGCTGGCGGTTGACGCGCTGAAGCGCTTGCTCCTGTCCGCGGGAAGACGCGCTGCGGCGACGCCTGCGCTCCGCCGCGCCGCGGCTTGACCATGCACCTCGGGTCCGCCACACTGCGCTCTCTCGATCCCATGGGAGATCTGCTCCATGCCGCGCTTCTCGCGCACTCGCGCCAGGCTCGCCCTGCTGCTCATCTCGATGCCGATCGGCGCCGCGCACGCGGGCGGCGCGCACACCGTCGAGATCGACTTCGCCACGCACGATGACTACGACCTGTTCGGCAAGCTCACCATGCCGGACTCTGACGGCGCGCATGCGGTGGTGATCTACGTGCAGACTGCCGAGGGAATGACGGTCGACATGAAGCGGCCGGGGGGCCGCGCCGGCACCTTCAACTACTTCGATCTCTACGCGAAGCTGCTGCCGGAGATGAACTGGGCGTTCTTCCGCTACGAGGGCCGCGGCATCCGCATCGGCGATGCGCCGCCGCGCTACGAGCAGATCGACCGCGAAGTCTACGACACGAGCACGCTCGAGAACAAGGTGCGGGACGTCTTGAGCGCGGTGCAAGTCGTCAAGCAGCAGGCAGGCGTCGATGCGTCGCGCATCTTCTTGATGGGCGCGAGCGAGGGGACGCTGCTTGCCGCGCAAGCGGCAGCGCGAGCGCCGGGTGAGATCGCCGGCCTCGTCCTCTACGGCGTCATGAGCGGCAACATGCGCGACACGTTCCGCTACATCTTGACCGACGGTGCGGACCTCACCTATCGCCGCCTGTTCGACACCGACCGCGACGGCAAGATCTCGAAGCCGGAGTTCGAGGCGGACCCGGCGCACTACCGCGCCACCGTGCTGCGCGGCATCAGCTTCGACCTGCTCGACGTCGATCACGACGGCGTGCTGACCGCCGCCGACACGCGCGCACGGGCGAAGTCATTGCTCGACGCCATCGATTCCGAGAGCTACGCGATCCTCGACGCCTGGGCCCAGAACGCGGCTGGGGTCAGCACGCCGAAGGGCTGGTTCAAGGATCACTTCGCGCAGCCGCCGATCTGGGATTCGCTCGCTCGGCTCGACATCCCCGTGGGTTTCTTCCAGGGCGCGCGCGACACATCGGTGCCCATCGATGGAGTGCGCAAGCTCGAAGCGCTGGCGAAGCAAGCCGGCAAGCTCAAGATGGAGTTCCACTACTTCGCCGACCTCGACCATTCGCTCGGCATCGGTTCCTACTTCGTCACCGATGTCCTGCCCGAGGGGCACAAGGCGATCTTCGAGTTCATCAAGCGGCACTAGCGAATCGCCCGGAACATCGCCTCGAGCCCGGGGCGGTGGATGGTGTGCGGCATGCCGGGCACGATCACCACCTCGGCGTCGCTGCCGAGCTGCTGCAGCGACTGCGCGAGCCGTCGCACGGCACCCTCGAGGTAGAACGTGTCGAGCTCGCCGGCGTAGATGTGCAGCTTGCCCTTGAGCTTGTTGCCGAGCGTCTTCCAGCGGCGCTCCAGCACCAGGCGCAGGTCGTATTTCTCCCAGCTGCGTGCGACCTCTTGATCGACGTCGCCGGTTTCGCGATCGAACAACAGCTCGGGCTCGCCGTCGGCGCCGCGCCGGCTGAACACCGCCTCGAACGAGTGCAGCTGCCCACCCGGACCGAGCACCGATTCCTGACGCGCGAAATCGTCGTACCAGAGCGTCACGGTCGTGCCCATCCGCGCGAGGCCGCGGCGCGCGCCGCTGTCGTCCTGGTACATGTTCGCGTGCGGCGCGTAGAGGTCGATGCGCTGGAAGTCGCGGAAGTCGACCGGATCGGGGCAATGCGACCAGCAACCATGGAACGTGTCCGGGTAGCTCACCTGCAACCAGAGCGAGCTCCAGCCGCCCGAGGAGATGCCGCTGACGTAGCGATGCTCGCCGCTTGCCGCGCCGTGGAAGCGCCGCTCGAGCGCCGGGATCAGCTCCTCCACCAGAGCCTTCCCCCAGGGACCGTTGTTCTCGGAGTCCGCAAACACGCTGTGTCCGAGCGAGCACGTCGGGTCAGGCACGACGAACAACACGTCGCTGCCAGGGCCAGCCTGCGGCACGAGCGAGTGCAGGGAGTGCGCGCTCGCATGCGAGCCACCGAAGCCGGGGATGAAGTACAGCGTGGCATGATGCTGCGCCGAATCGTCGCGCCAGTGCGGCGGCAGCACCACCCCGGCGCGCAGCTTGAGCTCGCGACCGTGGAACCTGGACAGGCTCGGGCTCACCATCTCGAACAGCTGGACGCGGTCCGATGGCACGAAGCGGTCCTCGGCGACCACCAGGGTGAGCTTGAGCTCGAGCACGCCGTCGCTATGGGCCTCGAACATCACCGGCACCGGCTTGCTGTAGAGATCGCCGGCGCCGCGGCCCGCGTTCGGCGAGTCGAGGCTGCGGCGCGCCACGGCCTGCGCCAGGTACTCGCCGGGCTCGACCTCCGCCAGCTCGCGCGGGTAGCCGAGCACTGCGCCCGTGAACGCAACCGTCGCGGTGGCGGCAACGTCGTGGACGTCTTGCGCCAGGACCTGCGTGCCGTCGAACCAGCTGCCCATGATCAGGCGCGGCTCGACCGGTCTCTTCTGGTTGGGCTTCGCCAGCACGACGTAGATCCGGCCGCTGTAAGGTCCTGGCTGCGTCGACGGATCGAAGGCGACACGGAATTGGCCGACGGCGGTCGCGGTCTGCGGGGCGGCGCGCGCGGCCACGGCGGCGAGCAGCACCGCCAGCAAGAGCCGGATTCGCATCGTCGTGGTTCCTGGGAGTCTCGAGGGGTGAGGCGAGCGGCGGCTCATGGTACGCGCGCGTGCTCGCACCGACAAGGATCACGTTTCCGCGCCGAGCACTCGCAGCGGCGGCGCACGATGCACGCCGCGGCCGGCGAGCGAGGCGACCGCGAACGTGACCCCGCTCACCATGACCAGCGTCAGGAACGGCGCCGGGATGCTGACCGTGAACGGCACTTCCAGCACGAGCGCGGCGAGCGCCCACGTCGCGAGGAGCGCGAGCGCCACGCCGCCAAGCGCGCTCACCAGGCCGAGCAAGAAGTGCTCGGTCATCGCCATCCGCTGCACCTGCGCGCGGGTGGCGCCGAGCGAGCGCAGCAGCGCGCTCTCCTCGCGCCGTTGCGCGCGGCTCACCCACACCGCGCTGGTCAGCACCAGCACGCCGGCCACCATGCTGAACAGCGCCATGAACCGGATCGCGAAGGCGACGCGGTCGAGGATCGCATTGGCGGCGACCAGGATCTGCGACACGTCGATCGTCGACACGCCCGGGAACGCCGCGATCAACGCTCGCTCCAGCTGCGCGGTGCGCGCCGCCGACTCGCTGCGCGTGACGATGGCATGGAACTTGGGTGCGGACTCGAGCGCACCGGTCGGGAACACGACGAAGAAGTTGGGCTGCACGCGGCGCCAGTCGACCTGGCGCAGGCTCGTCACGGTGGTCTTGATCGCGGTGCCTTGCACGTCGAACTCGAGCTCGTCGCCGATCGTCACCCCGAGCCGCCCGGCGATCTCCTGCTCGAGCGAGATCGGCACGCGCGCGCTCGCATCCGCGACCGCCGCGATCCACTTGCCAGCGACCAGGCGCTCGGTGTCGATCAGCGCCGGTCGATACGTCGACCGGTACTCGCGCGTCAGGGTCCAGGTGGGGATGCGCGATTGGCGGTCCTTGCGCAGCTCGGCGACCGTGCGGCCCTTCACCGAGGTGATGCGCATGGTCACGACCGGCACCTGCGCGAACAGCTCGAAGCCGAGCGACTCGACCAGCCGTGCAACCTCCATCCGCTGATCGTCTTGAATGTCGAACAGCACGACGTTCGCCTGGCCGGCACCGCCGGCCATCTCGATCTGCGCCAGCAGCAGGTGCCGGGTCAGGTCGACCGTGAGCACCATGCACGCGCTCAACCCGAGCGTCACGGTGAGCAGGATCGTGTGGTTGCGCGGGCGACCGAGGTTGAGCAGGCCTTGCCGCCACACGTACGGGAAGTGGCGGATCGAGATGCGACGCAGCACCCACATCGAGCCGCGCGCCAGCGCCGCGAGCACGAGCGCGATGAGCGCGAGCCCGAGCGGGAAGGCGATGGCAAGGCGCACCTCGTGGCTCTGCCACCACGCGAACGCGCCGGTGCCGAGCAGGATCGCTGTCGCGATCACGAGGCGCGCCGGATCGAAGCGCGGCCCGCTGATCTCGTACGAGGAACGCAGCGCGGCAAGCGGCGGCACGTTGCGCAGTGCCACCAGCGGCAGCAGCGCGAACAGTACGGCCACGACCACGCCGGTGGCGCCGGCGAGCAGCAGCGGCGCCCACTCGAGATGCGGCGTGATGGGAAACGGCAGCAGGCCCTGCAGGAGGCGCGGCAGGAACTCCTGCACCAGGAGTCCGAGCAGGCAGCCCACCAGCGAGGCTGCCGCGCCCAGCACGATGGCCTGCGTCACGTAGATGGCGAGCGTGGTGCGAGCCGGCGTGCCGAGGCAGCGCAGCACCGCCGTGGTGTCGGCCTTCTCGTGTGCATAGGCGTGCATCGCGCTGCCGACGCCGAGTCCACCCAGCAGCAGGGCGACGAAGCCGGTCAAGGCGAGGAAGCCTTGCAGCTTCATGAGCGCATCACCCCAGCTCTCCTCGCGCGAGGCCACGGTCGTGGTGCGCAGGTCGAGCGCCTCGAGCCGTTCCTGGAAGCGCTTCTCCAGCCGCGCCACGTCGACCGGCGCCGGGAGCTCGAAGAACACGTCGTAGTCGGCATGGCTGCCGCGCGCCAGCAGCACGGGATCGATGGTGGCAAGCGGCACGTACACGCGCGGGCCGAACAGCGCGCTCGACGTGGACTCGCCCGGCGCCCTCATCAGCGCGCCGAGGATCGCGTACTCGGTCTTGCCGACGCGAACGTGGTCGCCGACGGCGGCGTTCAGCTCGAGCAGCAACGATTGATCGACGAGCGCACCCTGATCGCTCGCGCCGCTGCGGCACAGATCGCGAAAGCGAGCGGCGGCGGCGGCCGGCTCGGTGACCAGCGCCCCATAGAACGGATAGCCGCCGCGAATCGCGCGCACGCGCACCAGGCGCGCGGCGTTCTGGTGCGGGAAGAACGCCATCGATGCGAACGAGATCTGGCGCGCATCGATGCCGTGCGCGTCGGCGAGGATGGCGTGGACCAGGTCCTCCGCGGAATCGCCCAGCCGCTGGCTAGAACGCAGACGCAGGTCGGCGCCGAGCAGGGCCTTCGCTTCACGGTGCACGGTCCGCTCGAGCTGTCGCGAGAGGAGCCGATCGCGACCAGGGCGGCGACGCCAGGCTCATCGCCACTACTGAACAGGAACAGGCGACGGCGGCGCCGACGGCTCTCGCGCCAGGCCATGCGCAGCACAACCAGATCATGGGCCGCCTCGACCCTTGACGACCAGCGGCGACTTCCAGGCGCTCGTCGCCAACGATCGCCGTGGCGCAGGCGCAGGATGCGGCCGGTGCGCTGCGCCAGATCGAGGTCGTGCGTCACGAGCACGAGGGTGGTGCCGCGGTCGGCATTGAGCGCGAACAACAGATCGATCAGGCCGGCGCTGGTCTCGGCATCGAGGTTGCCGGTGGGCTCGTCCGCAAACAGGATCGCGGGGCGATGCACGAACGCGCGCGCGAGCGCGACGCGCTGCTGCTCGCCGCCGGAAAGCTGCGCGGGATAGTGATCGAGGCGCTCGCGCAGGCCGACGCGACCGAGCAGGTCGGCGGCCTGCATGCGTGCCTCGTCGACATCGACCAGCGCGTGGTCGAGCTCGAGCGGCACCATGACGTTCTCGAGCGCGGTGAGCGTCGGGATCAGGCGGAACGTCTGGAACACGAAGCCAACGCTGCGCAAGCGCAGGCGCGCGAGCGCATCCTCGTCCATCGTCTCGAGCGGTTGGCCGCACAGACGCACTGTCCCTGCGGTCGGTCGGTCGAGGCCAGCGCACAGCGAGAGCAGCGTGGTCTTGCCGCTGCCGGATGGGCCGACGATCGCCACGGTCGCGCCGACCTCGATCTCGAACGTCACCTGGTTCAGGATCGTGAGCACGCCGCCGTCGCGGCGCGGGTAGGATTTGGTCAGGCTGCTCGCTCTCAGAATCACCGGATCATCCATGCCGCGATCCACGTTTCTGGCCTCGATGCTCGTGATCATGATCACCGCGTGTGGCGAAGAGCACCATCCTGGCGAGGTTGGGTCGGCGCACAACGAGGGAACGTCCCATGCGCGTGTCATCCTGTTCCTGGGTGATAGCCTGACGGCCGGTCATGGCATGGATCCGGAGGCGGCGTATCCGGCGCTCATCCAGCAGCGGCTCGACCCCGCGCGCTGGCGCGTGGTGAATGCGGGCGTGAGCGGCGACACCACCGCGGGCGGGCTGCGGCGCATCGACTGGCTGCTCTCTCAGAGAATCGATGTCGCCGTGATCGCGCTCGGCGCCAACGATGGCTTGCGCGGGCTTCCGGTCGAGGGCACGCGCGCCAACCTCGAGCAGATCATCGCCAAGATCCGCGCTGCCAGCCGCGATGCGATCGTGGTCCTGGCTGGCATGAAGGTGCCGCCCAACATGGGCCCCGACTACGCGCGGCAGTTCGCGGATCTGTTCCCGGAGATCGCCAGCGCCCAGCACGTGCCTCTCATCCCGTTCTTGCTCGAGGGCGTGGCCGGCGACCCCGCCCTCAACCAGCCGGACGGCATCCACCCCACCCCGCGCGGCCACGAGATCATCGCTGCCACCGTCTGGCACACCCTCGCCCCCCTCCTCAATGATGTTTCATGTGGGGAGGGACAGCGTAGACTGTCCCTCCCCACATGAAACGTTTGGCATGATCGCGAGCTTGGGCTTCGTGTTGTGTGTTGCGATTGCGGGCGAGAACGTCGCGCTGCGGGCGCAGGCGACGGCGTCGGAGTCGCAATCGGATCTGCTGCCCGAGAAGGCCATCGATGGCGATCCGGTCTCGCGCTGGTCGGCCATTCCCGGCCACAACACGGGCGTATGGTATGAGCTCGCGTGGGATGGGCCGGTGCGCGTGGCCGAGCTCGTGATCCACCAGCACGACCGCTACGTGAAAGAGTTCGACGTCGCGCTGTTCGAGCCGCACACGCAAGCCTGGCGCACGATGCAGCACATCGGCCGCGCCGATCGCAAGCTGCCGCTCGTGATCGTGGTGCGCTTCGCCGCGCGCGAGACCACGCGGCTGCGCATCCAGAACATCACCAACGGTCCGAGCTTCACCGAGGTCGAGGTGCACGCGGCCACGTCACCGCCGCTCACCACGCTCGCCGCGGACCTGCAAGGCCATCTCGTCGGCATGGTGTGCGATGCCTTCGGCAGCGCGCCGCTCCCAGGCGCGCGCGTCACGCTCACCGGCGGCACGCCGCATGGCGCGTGGTCGGCCAGCGCACTGAGCGACGCCCAGGGATTGTTCCTCGCACCCATGCCGCTCGGCCTGAACGGAACGCTCGCGATCGCAACCGAGCTCGACGGCCAAACGACCCAGGGTGCGAGCGACGCCGCAGCGCTCGCGTACGGACTGACGCCGTTCATGCCCGATCAGGTGCTCGCCGATCTGTGCGGCGCCTGGCGCTTTGCGCCCGACCCACCTGACTCGCTCCCGAGCGACGCGCTGGACGATGCGGCATGGGCCACCCTGCTGGTGCCGTCGCACTGGGCGATGGCGGGTTTCTCGGGCGACGTGGGCGGCTACCGCAAGCACTTCTCGCTCGGCGCCGTCGCCGGCCGCATCAAGCTTTTGTTCGACGGCGTCTACAGCGGCGCCGAGTGTGGCTGAACGGCCGCCGCGTCGCCGCGCACGAGGGCGGCGCGACGCCGTTCGAGGTGGACGTGACCGACGCCGCGCGCCGCGGCGACAACGTGCTCGCAGTGCGGGTGCGCGAACACACGACCACCAGCGACGCGCTCGACAAGATGAGTCAGTACGCCGACTTCCCGCTCGCCGGCATCATCCGCCCGGTGACCCTGTTCTGCGTCCCCTGCGTGCACGTCGCCGCGATCGTGCCGGAGCCCGCGCTCGATCCAGCCGGCAGCGCCTCGCTGCATGTCCGCATCGCGGTCGTGAACGAGGGCGAGGCGCCGTTCGCGCGCGGCCAGCTCACGATCCGCGTGCGCGATGACGCGCGCCGCGAGCTCGCGGCATCGGCGCCGCTCGAGCTGTCGGTGGCGCCATGGGAGCGGCGCGAGGTTGAAGTCGATGTGCGCGTGCCAGGCGCCAAGCCATGGACCGCGGAGTCGCCCAACCTGTGCGAGCTCGCCATCGATCTCAGCAGCACCCCCGGCGTGAGCGAGCTGATCGGCTTTCGCCAGGTGGCGGTGCGCGGCACCGAGATCCTCGTCAACGGCGCGCCGGTCAAGCTGCGCGGCACCTGCCACCACGATTCGCACCCGCTGCTCGGCCGTGCGGTCAGCGCCGAGCTCGAGCGCCAGGACGTCGAACTCATCAAGGAGGCGAACCTGAATGCGTTGCGCACCTCGCACTATCCGCCGCGCCGCGAGCTGCTCGATGCGGCCGATCGACGCGGCTTGTACGTCGAGGACGAGGCGTCGTTCTGCTGGGTCGGCGCCGACGACGACCTGCGTCTCACGCCGCGCATCCTGCAGCTGACCGCGGAGCTGGTCGCGCGCGATCGCCACCATCCGAGCGTGATCATCTGGTCGGTCTGCAACGAGAGCCAGTTCGGCGCCGGCTTCGAGCGGGCCGCACAATGGCTGAAGCGCACCGACGCCACGCGGCCGCTGTCGGCTGCCACCAGCGCATGGCTCGACCTGGCCACGCTGCACAACCCCATCGCCATCACGCGCATCGACGAGCACGAGCATCTCGACAAACCGCTGCTGTTTGACGAGAGCTTCGCACCGTTCCAGGGCATCTTCGGCGATGTCGCCGAGCTGTGGGTCGATCCCGGCATGCACGACTACTATGCAGAGCCACTGCCGTCCATCTACGCGCGCTTCATGGCGAGCCAGGTCACGCAAGGCAGCATGATCTGGTGCTTCGCCGACGACATCTTCTGCGTTCCCAATCGCGGGCTGGAGTACGGCCGCGGCTTCACCGCCTGTCACTTCCTCGAGCCGTGCTACCACGTTCCCGGACGCGGCCTGGTCGGCGATGCACCGTGGGGGATCGTCGACGGCTGGCGCCGCAAGAAACCCGAGTTCTGGATCGTGAAGAAGCTGCACTCGCCGGTGCGCATTGCCGAGCGCGCGCTCGCGGCGACGTCGCCGCTGCGCGTTGCCGTCGCGAACCAGTTCGACTTCACCGATCTCGCGGCGCTCGAGCTGGGGTGGCGGCTCGGCGACGAGTCGGGTACGGCGGCGCCGGCGGTGGCGGCGCGCAGCCAGGGCGAGATCGTGATCGAGCCGCGCCACGTGGCTGCCGGTCAGCTCCTCGAGCTCACGTTCACCGCTCGGGATGGCCGCATCGTCGACGCGTATCGCCTGCCCGTGGGGGAGGCGCCGGTCGGGCCGCAGCCGATCGCCAGCGCCGCCCTTCCGGTCGTGCAACCCGACGAGGTCACGCTCGCGGGTGCGGGCGCACGCATCACCGCCGGCGATCTCGATCTCGTGATCGATCGCGCGACCGGCCAGCTGCGTCGCTGCGTCGCGTTCGGTGAGCCGCTCCTGCTCGAGCTGCCGCGGGTGCACATCTTGCCGACCGCCGATCCGTTGACGGCGCTGCCGCGATCGTTCGCGCTGTTGCGGCTCGAGGTGCTGCGCGAAGACGACGCCATCCACGTGGTGATCGAGGGCACGCACGAGGACCTTGCTGGCCGCTACGACCTGACGATCGCGCGCGGGCCGGCGATCACCGTGCGCAGCGAGTTCCGCTACCAGGGACCGGAGCTGCGCGCGCGCGAGGTGGGCATGCGCTTCAGCGTGCCGCGTGAATGGGACGAGCTCGCCTGGCAGCGCGATGCTGAGTGGAGCGTGTATCCCGACGATCACGTTGGCCGGCCGAGCGGCAGCGCGCGCGCCTTCCCGCCGCACGACGAGCGCGTGCCGCCGGAGTGGCCCTGGTCGCAGGATCATGCGCCGATGGGCAGCAACGACTTCCGCAGCACCAAGCGCAACCTGCGCTGGGCGGTGATCGCTGCGCCGGGCGGGCCGGGTGTGCGCATCGACGCCGATGGCGTGCAGCATCTGCGCGCCAGCGTCGCGAGCGACCGCGTCCAGGTGCACGTCAGCGACTGGTATGGCGGCACCAACGTCGGCTGGTGGGAGTGGGTGCACAACTACGGCAACGGCAAAGTGCTGCGGGCCGGCGACACGATCCGGTCGACGCTCAGGTTGCAGCTCGTGCCGCGTCGTGCGCGCGCCAGCAAGTGAACGCGCGCAGCCCGCGGCTCAGCCGCCCATCGCCCCGAGCATCACCTCTTGCAAGGTGCTGAGCGCGACCAGCACGCAGTAGCTCTCGACATCGGCGTCGGCTGCGAGCGGCTGGCGCCGCCAGTCGTTGTCCTTGATGTCGAGCTGCGTGCCGAGCAGCAGCCGCACGTCGTTGATCACGTGCAGCCAGAGATCGACTTCGGGCAGGCTGAGCTGGATCTCGGGAAACGCGATGCGGCGGCGGACGCGCGCGAGCGTCTGCTCGAATCCCTTGATCGTGTCGAGCCGGCATTCGAGCAGCGTCTGGCCGAGCAGCCGGCGGTGTTCGGCCTCGGACTCGGCGTCGTCAGTGTGCGTGGGCGGAAACAGGCGATCGAGGACCGCGGGGGCACGCTCGGGGTTGAGCAGGATGTCGCGCAGGCGGGTCGGCAGCGATCTCAGCAGCTCGAGCTCGACCGGCACGAGGCGCAGCCAGAGGCGCTGCTCTTCAGGATGGCCACCGATCAAATGCGCGATCGCCATGGGTCAGCCGGACGCCTTTTCCATGGTGGCCTTGAGCCCGTAGAGGTGCAGGCGGGAGACGTAGTACTCGGCCTTCTCGCGATCCACGGTGACCACGAGCGAACGACCCTGCTCGTGCACCTCGAGCATCTTGATCGTGGCGACCTGCTCCGAGAACCCAAACAGCTTCTGGAACACGTACACCACGTAGGACATCAGGTTGATCGGGTCATCCCACACGATCACGCTCCACGGTCGGTCGAGCCGCGTGCGGGTGTCGGTCTCCTCGACCGGAATCGTCTTGGTCGTGGTCGAGCCAAACGCTGGCAGCATGCGCCTCATGATAACCGGCCTCGCGAATCACGGGCAGTGTGGTGTTCTCGGTCCCGCGTCAAGCGATACACCCGTCCCTTCGCGCGCGCGGCGCCGGTTTCCCTGGTCGCGTGGGAGCGGGAATGCACCGCAAAACCGCGCTGGCGCGCCAGCTCCGCGAACGGCTCGGCGTTCACGCGGAACGGGTCGGTGAGCAGGGCGACGCCGCCGGGCGCGAGCATCGTGGCGAGCACGTGCAAGATCTGCGGCAGGCAGCGCTTCTCGTACAGGACGTCGGCGCCGAGCACGAGCGGGAACTGCTCTGGCGGCGGCGAGCGCCAGTCGAGCTCGAGCACGGCAAACTCGGTGAAGCCGTTCGCGCGCGCGTTGTGCGCGGCCACCGCGAGCGCGGCGGGCGAGTAGTCGCTGAACGTCACACGCATGCCGCAGGCGAGTGCTGCCAGCCCGGCGAGCCCAAGACCACAGCCGAGCTCGAGCGCGCGCAGTCGCGGCGGCCAGCGCTCGGCGAGCACCACTTCGGCCATCACTCGGTGCGGCCGGCCACAGGTATGCCCAGTACGGCATGTAGTCGTCGGCGCGCGACGCCGCCGCCACCGCCTCGTCGTCGAGCAGGCGATTCGGCTCGCGCGGATGCACCAGCCGGAACTCGTGCCCGCCGAGATGGAGCGTGTCCGCCTGCCACGACTGCGGCGCCACCTCCCGGATGCCCAATCGACCGTTCGATCCAATGTTTCATCTGGGGAGTGGACACCACGCCGTCCCTCCCCAGATGAAACGTCAATAGATCGTTGTGGGCCAGAGGTTGGTGAGCTGGTCGCCGGAGAGGGCCTGGAAGTAGAGGTGGAGGCCGACGAAGATGGGGTTGTTGGGGAACGTGCCGGGCAAGACGACGGCGCCGGTGCTGGGGGCGGTTCCGGCGGCGATCACGTAGAACGGGAAGCCGAGCAGGAACGGCCCGTAGTCGGTGTCGATGTGCCCGGTCGTGAGGCTCATCAGCAGGATCCACGCGTCGAACGGCTTGGCGACCAGGGATATCGCCAGGTCCTGCCCGGGCGACGTGAAGCCCATCACGTAGAGGTAGCGCGGGTAGATCTCGTCGGCGCCGATCTCCCAGCCGGCGCCGTTGCCGCGCGACTGGAAGTCGGCATCGCGCGGTGGCGCGTCCGGATTGCTGGCGGTGCCCTTGTCCAGCACCGGACTGACCGCGCTCAGATGCAGGTCGTGCCCCACCGCGTGGATGTACAGCGGATCGGCGTAGACATCGTGCGCGCCCGGCGTGCACGCGGCATTGTAGTCGCGCGCATTGTCGTAGAGGCAGTTGTAGTCCATCGTGATCACCGAGCCGCCCGAGCACTCGATGCCGCTCAAGCCCGCCTTCGTGATCACGTTGTTCACGATCGTGCCGTTGCTCTGATCGAGGATCACGCCCTTCAGGTTATCGTCGAAGCTGTTGTTCAAGATCAGCACGTTGCTCGACAGGAAGATCGAGATCGCGTCGTTGGCATTGCCGGTGAAGAAGCAGCTGGGTGATGTGTACTTGATCTTCGTCGAACGCCCAGATGCCGCGCTCGTTGCCGGTGATGACGCACGTGTCGATCACCACGCGGTTGCCGAGGAAGTCGGCTGCAGATGCCGCCGTCCCACCAGTTGTGCTGGCTGCCGCGAATCGTGAATCCCCGCAGCACGTTGTCATTGCCGAGCTCGATCACCGCACCCGCGGTCTGCTGTGCGTCGATGATGTCACCTGCGGGCCGCCGAGCGCAATCAGCGTCACGCCCGGCTGCGGCAGGAGGGAAAACGACTCGCCGATGGTCGGGTCGTGCCGCTCGGCAGCGCCGCCGCGACGTCGCCCGGCAGGTTGCCGCGGCGAGCGTCCTGGTCAGCGTACGAAAAGGCTTGCCGATCGAGCCGTCGCCGCTCGTATCACTGCCGTGATGGCATCGGCGTAGTAGGTGCCAGCTTGCGCCACGCCGACCACGGCGCACATGAGAACGCTCGCGATCCACCGCTTCATGGCTTCCTCCTTGGTCATGTTCCGGCGCCAGTCTAGACTGGCGCCAGCTTCGCCTCAATCCGGGAGACCTGCATGCTCACCATCGCCGCCGCCTCGCTGCTCACGCCTACCGCTCCGGCGGCACCGCGCGAGGCCACGCTCGCCGAACGGCTCGCCTCGCTCTGCCAGCGACTCGACCAGCGCCGCGAGGCGCTGCGCATTCCGGGCATGGCGATCGCCGTCGTCAAGGACGACCAGGTCGTGCTCGCGCGCGGCTTCGGCTTGCGCGACGTCGAGCAGGGCCTGCCCGCGACCGAGGCGACGCTGTTCAGCGTCGGTTCCACCACCAAGGCGTTCACGGCGATGCTCGTGGCCATGCTCGCCGACGAGGGCAAGATCGGCCTCGACGATCCGGTGCGCAAGCACCTGCCCTATTTTCATCTGCACGACCCGGTCGCCGATGGCGCGGTGACGGTGCGCGACCTGCTCTGCCATCGCACCGGCATCACCCGCTGCGGCTGGCTGTCGATGGGCAACAAGGCAAGCCGCGAGGACGTGCTTCGCCAGCTGGCCGAGGCCGAGGCCTACGCCCCGTTCCGCACCCGCTTCCTCTACAACAACGAGATGTACCTGGCCGCTGGCGAGTGCGCCGCGCACGCAGCCCACGCCACCTGGGAGGCGCTGGTCGCCCAGCGCCTCCTGCAACCGCTCGGCATGACCAGCACCAATCTGTCCGTGACGGAGATGCAGAAGGACGGGCGCGCCAGCAAGGGTTACAAGTGGATCGCGGGCGAGCAGCGCTTCGAGCCGCTGCCGATGCGGACGCTGAGCGTGATCGCGCCCGCCGGCGCCATCAACTCGAACGCGCTCGACATGGCGCAGTGGGTGCGCTTCCAGCTGAACCGCGGCGTGCTCGACGGCAGGCGGCTGGTGAGCGACCGGCAGTTCGACGAGATGTGGAAGAGCCAGATGGTCATGGGCAGCGGTTCGAGCTACGGCCTGGGCTGGATGCTGCACGAACGGGACGGGCATCGGGTGGTCGAGCACGGCGGGAACATCGATGGCTTCGCAGCGGAGGTCGGCTTGTTCCCGGGCGATCACGTCGGCTTCGTGCTGCTCAGCAACGTGACCGCCTCGGCGCTGCAAGGCGAGTCCGTGCGGCTGGTGTTCGACGCGCTCATCGGCGAGTTCACGGCCGCCGGCCGCGCGGAAGCCGAGCAATCGACGCCGGGCAAGCCGCTCGAGCCGAGCGAGCTGGAGCGGTATGTGGGCACTTACAAGCTCGCCCCCGCCGGCCTGGAGCTGACCGTGGCGATGCAGGACAGCCAGCTCACGCTCGAGATCCCGGGCCAGACCACCTCGCGCCTGAACTGGCCCGATCAACGCGGCCGCTGGTCGTTCCAGATGGCGGATCAGGTGGCGGTGTCGTTCCGGCGGCTCGAGAACGGCTACGTGCCGGGGCTGGTGCTGCACCAGGACGGCAACGACATCGAGGTGCCGCGGGCGAAGATCGAGCCGCTGCCGACCGCGCTCAGCATCGACGAGCTGATGGAGCTGCGCGCGCAAGCTCACGGCTGGGATCACGCCGCCGAGCTCGGCGCGATCCGCATGACCGGCACCATGCGGTTCGTGCATCAGGGCCTGAGCGGCAAGGTCTCGCTGGTATGGGCCGACACCGACCGTTATGTGCTCGCCTGCGACTTCGGTCGCTTCGGCTTCATGAACTGCGGCACGAATGGCGAGCACGCCTGGTCGCACAGCATGCTCGACGTGGTCGAGCGCGGCGCGCTGCCGGGCGCCGAGGTCGAGGCGCTCGCGCTGCAGCACCCCGCGGCGGTGTTCGGGGACTGGCGCGATTTCTACCAGGACGTCACGATCCTCGGCAAGGAGCGCGTGAACGGCGAGGACACGCTGGTGGTGCGCTGCACGCGCAACAGCGGCCCGCCGGTGAAGCAATTCCTGAGCACGCGCACCCATCTGCTCGTGGCCCAGGACGGGCCGCAGTCCGAGGTCGGTCCGAGCTCGCTCGGTGCGCGCGTCTACTACGGTGACTATCGCCCCGTGCGCGGGCTCATGCTGCCGTTCCGCTGCTGGCGCGAGAACGAGGCCACCGGCCGGATCACGGTGCAGTACGAAACCGCGGACGCCAACGTGACGGTCGAGCCGAGCACGTTCGGCGATGAACCCAGGACGGGAAACTGATCTCGCCAGCTGCCGTTGTGTATGATGGCGCCGCGTTCGGCCGCGCCCCACCCTGGCACGCACAGGAGCACCGCATGCACACTCAGGTCTGGTTGTCGGTTGGATTGGTCTGTTTCGGCGCCTCGAGCTTGGCCGCCATCGCGCCGGCGCCGTTGCCGGCGAAGGCTGCCGCCGCCGTCTACACGGTCGATCCGGTGCACTCGATCACCTTGTTCCGCGTGAAGCACCTCGGCGTGAGCTACTCCTACGGCCGCTTCAAGGACGTCGCCGGCAGCTTCGCGTTCGATGCTGCGGACCCGTCGAAGTGCTCGATCGAGATGAGCGTGAAGACGGCGAGCGTGGAGACCGGCGATCTCAAGCGCGACGAGCACCTGAAGAGCCCGGACTTCTTCAACGAGAAGCAGTTCGGCGCGATCACGTTCAAGAGCACCAAGGTCGAGAAGCGCGATGACACGCACTTCACCGTGACCGGCGACTTCGCCATGCATGGCGTGACCAAGTCGATCAAGGTCGAGATCGAGAAGGTGGGCGAGGGCAAGGACCCGCTGGGCGGCTACCGCATGGGAGTCGAGACGACGTTCACACTCAAGCGCAGCGACTTCGGCATGAAGTACGGCGTGCCCGACATGGTGGGCGACGACGTGCGCGTGACCATCAGCGTCGAGGGCATCCGCAAGTGAATTGACCCGGAAACTGCGAGCGCGCAAGTGCTCGTGGGAACCCATGACCGCCGACAAGATCCTGCTCTACAACGCCCTCTTGCCGCTCTTGGTCTCGGCAGTGATCGTGTTCCTCGCCTGGCGGCGTCACTCGCCCGGACCAGTGTGGTCGAGCGTGGCCACCGGGCTCGCGCTCGCGCTCGCCTACGGCTCGATGCACGCGCCGCTCAGCGGCGGCTGGCCGCCGTTCCCGGCGACCGAGGCCAGCGGCTGGCTGCCCTATCAGGTGATGCTGGCCGCCGCCTGCGGCGTCGCCGTCAGCGCCGCGCGCCGCCGGCCGGCGATCATGGCGGCGATCCGCCTGCTGGCATCGGCGCTGTGCAGCTGGCTCGTGCTGAGGCCGTTGCTCACGCAATGGACCGCGGCCGAGGCGGCAGCGCAGGTGTTCGCGCCGGCGGCGCTGTCGTTCCTGTGCTGGTCGCTGCACGATGGCCTGCGCTGCGCGTGCGCGGACCGGCCCTGCCGCATGCGTTCCTCTTGGCTCGCGATCCTGAGCAGCCTCACGTTCCTCAACTCGAGCTTCGCGAGCCTGGCGCAGCTGACCGGCGCGTTTGCGGCCGCCGTCGGCGGCACCTGCGTCGTGGCGCTGCTGCGGCGCGACTTCTCGCTGAGCGGCGCCGGGGTGGCGATGATCAGCGTGTTCCTGGTGTGCGCGGGCGCCAATGCGCACGCCTTCGCCAGCCTCACCAGGACCAACGCGCTGCTGTTGATCGGCGCGCTGCTCGCACCTGGCATCCTGTGGCTGCCGCCGCTCGCCACCGCCGGCCGGTGGCGGCAATGCGCGATCGCGGCGTCAGCCGCGCTGGTTCCCGCCGGCATCGCGCTGGCGCTGGCGCTCGCGCAGGCACCCCGCGGCGGTTTCTGAAAGGACTCCGATGATGCTCGTGCTGTTGCTCGCCGCCGTTTCCATGCAGTCCCCGCCGCCTGCCGATTTCTGGAGCTACTGGGGAGACGGCAAGGCCGAAGTATCCACCTACAAGACGGTGACGTCGCGCTACGGTGAGCCGCGCGATGGCACGTCGATCCTGATCTTCGTCACCGAGGACTTCTCGCGCCGCGCGCGCGTGAAGGCCGAGTCGGATGCAACGCCGAAGTCGGATCGCGTCCCGGTCCTGAAGATGAACCGCCTGGTCAAGTTCGTCACCGGCGTCTACGACTACTCGGTCATGACGTCGGTGTTCAGCGCGGTGGCCCGGGAGCTGGATCATGCGCCGTTTCAGCCGCTCAAGATCTCGTTCAGCGCGCAGGAGTGGTGCGGCCACGTGTTCCAGATGCTCTTGCCCGAGCGCAAGTCGGTGGACCTCACCGTGCACAGCTACTTCGAGAGCGAGCACGACCAGCGCAACACCTACGCGCTGCCGCAGAACTTCGCCTTCGAGGACAACCTGCCGATCTGGATCCGCGAGCTGAACGGCGAGGTGCTCAAGCTGAACGACCGTGGCGAGATCGCTCTGTTCCCGAGCGCGTGGCAGACGCGCGTGCTGCACCAGGAACCGGCCTTCGCCGCTGCCACGATCGTGAAGGAAGACGGCGAGACCATGACCGTGCTCGGCAACAGCACGGCGACCTGGCGCATCACCTGGCACGTGGGCGACCGCACCGAGACGTACTGGACCGAACAGGCGTACCCGCATCGCATCGTCAGATGGTTGTCGAGCGACGGCGGCAGCGGCGAGCTGAAGAGCACCACGCGCATTGCCTACTGGCAGATGAAGCGCGCCGCCGACGCGCCCGAACGCGAGAAGCTCGGGCTGCCGCGCTGATCACCGGGCACGGTAGGTGCGGAACCGGCGATCCCAGAACAGCGCGACGAAGCCGTAGTTCGCCTTCATGGTCACGAGATGGTGAATCCGATGCGCATCCCACAACGCCCGGATCGGCACCAGACGGCCGATCCAGCAGTCGCGCTCGGCGCTGTGGAACAGCCAGTGCAAGGCTTCGTAGGCGAGGTAGCCGAACAGCCATCCGGCCACCAGCGCGAGCGCGACGCCCGAGTCCTCGGTCGAGGCGGCAAGGATGACGAGCAGTGCGAGCGGCAGCGACACCCCCACGTGCACGCCGTGGTGGTCAGGGTCGCGCATCGAACGGTACTGATGGTGCTCGCGGTGCAGGCGCGTCCAGAACACGGCCTGGATCGCCTTGATGCGGTGATGGTGCAGGAACCAGCGGTGCAGCACGTACTCGAACAGGGTCCAGCTCGCATAGCCGCTGCAGAATGCGAAGCAGAACATGGTCGCCGACAAGCTCCTGCGCCACGCGCTGCCGCCGGTGAGCAGGATCAGCGCACCATGAGTCGGCAGGATGACCCACGGGCGCGCCAGCTGCCACCACCACCCGCTGTAGTCGAGGAAGCCATCGGATCGCAGGGTCTTGGGCATGCCTTCTCCGGCACGGTCGCTGGGCTGCGGGCCCATCAGTTAACGAAGCGCCAAACGCAAAGCAAGCAGCGGGCCGATGTTTGGTGATCGGACCGGAGCGGGCTCGCCTCCTTGAGACCACGCGCAGGGAACCCCGCCAGGTTACCCGGCCGCCGCGTGCCGATGGGCGAGCACGATCGTCGGCGCCGCCCCCGCCGCCGCATCCTTGCAGGTCGCCCGCACCACGGGCATCCTCTTGCGCATCGGAGGCAAGCATGCAGGTCGGCGTGATCGTGAACCGGATCGTGATGCTGGCCGTGACCACCGGCGCGTGTGCATGGTTGACGGCGCGAGTGGGAGCGGGGGTTGCAGTCGTGCTGTGGACCGTGGCGATGACGATGGTGTGCGCAGCGACGGCGCTGCTGCTCGAGCGCCAGCCAGCGGGTCGCGTCTCGCTGGTCAACCGCGTGGCCGGCCTGGTGCTGCCATGGGGATATCGCCTCGGCCGCGGGCGCCTCGCACCCATCGTCGTGACGTCGTGCGTGATGTGGGCGCTGCTCGGCCTCGCGGCAACGCTCGCGGTGAGCGCGCATCTCGCGCCTCGCCGCCAGCCACCGTCGGCCGCGGCCGGCGCACCGGCGCCGAGCGTCTTGCTGACGAGCCTGCTGTACGCGGCGTGGCTGGTCGACGGCGCCGCGCTGCTGCACCTGATCGGCGTGATGGCGAGCAGCCGGAGGCGGCTGCCGATGGCGGTGATCCTGCCGGCGCTCGCGCTCGCCGCCATGGTCCTGGCCAGCATCGTGCTCGCGCTCCCCACCTCGGGCGGGCATCGGCCGCTCGCCCTGCTGATCGCCGGCGGCCCGCCCTTGCTGATCGGCCTGAGCTACGGCGCCTTCGTGCTGGTGATGGTGGTGTTCGGCCGTCACACCAGCTGGCACTGAGGACCGCGGACTGCGGCCGCAACCCGGTGCAGACAAGGGACTTGGGTGGCCGGGCCAGGGCGCGTTCGGACGAATGCTCGGCGCGGCCGTCTTCTCCCCACCTCGCTCGAGCCCGTGGCGGGCTTGCGTCCCTGGCGAGGCTCGGCTCCGCGCGCCGTTCATCGTCGAGATCTGCACCCATGAGGCACTCATGCGCGCTCGCTGCTTCGTTTCTATTGCTCGCGCTCGGGGCAAGAGCCACGGCGTCATTCTCCGTGGTGGTCGACGTCAAGCCGATGCGCGCCGAGGACGATCGCTCGGGATTCACGCGCCAGGCGCTGGCGCTGGTGCCGGTGTACCTGGCGGAAACGGATGACGTCGAGCTCGGCGAGCAGGGCTTCTGCAACCTGCACGCATCGATGTTGACCAGCGGCGGCCCACGCATCGTCGCACAGCAGTGGGATGCACTGCAGGTCTACCATCGCCACGACCCGGCACGCCGGCGCGCGATGCTCGCGCACGGCGCGCTCGTGCTCGACCGGGTCGAAGGACAGTCGAACCAGACCTTTCAGATCCTGGTGGAGAACGCCGCGAACAGTGCCGATTCGCTTCCCGGACTGGCCCGGGTCGAGGGCAGGCGCGTGGTGATCGATACCGGCGCGGCGCGCTTCACGCTGGCGGCGAGCGACGCCGAGGGATTCCGCCTCGCGAGCGCGCTCGTGAACGGCCACGAGGTGCTCCACGACCACGGCGAGAACGGCACGCTGTTCATGTACCGGCGCAACCTGGCGCAGGGCGGTGCCGTCGACACGCTGCGCTCGTCCCTGGGCACGGCCTCGGCCGCGATCAAGAAGAACGGCAGCGCCTGCACCGAGGTCGTGGTGCACGGCGAGATGAAGCCCGCGTCCGACCCGACCGGCCTCGGCCAGCGCTACGTCCTGCTGCTCCGGTTCCACCGAAACAGCACGCGCGTGGCGGGCGAGCTGCTGCTCACCAACTGGAGCTACAGCCACGATGGCGCGCCGGCCAACTACATCATCCCGTACGATGGCTTCGGCATGACGCTCAGGCTAGCGCACGGCGCTGGCCAGCACGCGTTCGCCAGCCTGGCGCGCGACGGCGATCAGCTGGCAGACTGTGAGCTGGCGCAATCCGGCGACAGTGCGAGCGTCCTGCTCGGCTACAAGCAACCGCGCCAGTCCGGCGAGTACGAAGGCTTGAGCGAGCGCAATTACTGGCCCGAGAACGCGCGCCGCGATGCCGATGCGGGCGGACTCGACCTGGTGACCAAGGGCATGTGGCTGCTGCTCAACGGCCGCCTCGATCCACGCTACGTCGCGCGCTGCGGCGATCCCACGATCTACCCGACTGCGTGCGCGGCGCGCGTGCGTGCCGGCGCGAGCGAGATCGCGGCGATGAGCGGCTCGTTCCCCGAGTACGCGCAGCCGGTCGGCCTCACCATCACCCAGCAACCCGAGTCGACCAGGATCGAGGTGGCGCTCACGGACTATCGCGCCCCCAACGCCCTGGGGAAATCCATCCCCTGGCGCTCTTGCGTGCGCAAGGCATTCGCGCTCGACTTCGGCTTCAGCGCCGATCAGGACCTGTTCGAGTTCGTGCGGTCCGAGCAAGTGCCGTACATTGGCATCTACGCCAATGTGGCAGACTATGACGGGCGCTGCCGCAGCTTCGCGTTCCTCGCCGACCAGGACCGCAACGCGCTCTGGCAGGAGACCGGCTTCCTCGAGCCGGGCGATGCCTACTACTACGGCAATCCAGCCCGCAAGGATCTGCGCTACCCGTTCTGGATCGGCGCCAACCGCACCGGCGGCGATAACAACTGGGATCAGCAGTTCATCGATTTCTTGCTCGGCCTGCACGGCAAGACCGGCAACCTGCTCGCGCTGCGCTGGAACATCAACTTCCACACGCAGCTCGGCGTCCGCCAGTTCGACGACGCGATGTTCGACGCGCAGCCGCTCAACCCCGACCAGCGCGTGACCACGAACTGGGAAATCGACATCGAGCACGAGGATCACAAGGGCTACCACCTCGGCACCGCGTTCTTCGCCAACCCGCTCGACATCGAATGCCTCGCCCACCAAGCCTATTTCACGCTCGGCATGCCCGACGTCGGCGCGATCCTGTACATCCGTGCGATCGGCAATCGCATCGGCCGCATCGCCGAGGAGCAAGGATTCCTGCGCAGCCTGTTCTGCCCAGAGATCATCGGCGGCGGCCACGACACGATCGAGGACGCGATCCTCGAGCGCGGCGTGAGCTACTACGAGGACTTCGATGCGCGCCGCATCGACCCGGCCGATCCCTGCGGCGGCGGCGGCTGGACCATGGCGCCCACCATCCTGCCGGCTTTCCGCGGCGATCCCGAGGACATCGACTTCCCGGTAGCGAACGCCGGGACGCCGGCGCGCTACCCGTGGGTGAGCAAGGCGGGCGCCTTCAAGGTGATCGATGCCTTCCACCTGGTGAAAGGGCTGTCCAGCGTGCGCGAGTTCATGCTGTCGGCGGCAGACTACCCGGCGCCGTACCGGGCACGCATCGCCGCGCTCGAGCTGAGCGCGCGCCTGCGTCTGGCGCAAGGCGGCATCACCATCGCCCAGTGGTATGCGTTCCTGTTCCCCTTCTGTGCCAACTTCGACCCAGCCTGCACCTCGTTCGCGCACTTGCCGCCCTGGGAACGCATTCGCCGCCAGAAGAAGCACTATCCGAGCTGCATGTCGATCTGCGACGATCGCATCATGGACGAGGACAACAACTGGATGGCGTACAGCTTCACCGACGCCTATGCGGAAGCCGCCGAGCAGTATGTGGCGCTCGGCGACGTGCGGTCGGCGTTCTACATGCTGCGCTACGGCTTGAATCATCTCTCGACCGTGCGCTTCGGTGATCTGGCGGGCGATGCGTGCGGCCCGCCGGCGGACAAGAAGCAGAACGACTTCTTCTGGTCGAGCATCTACCCCGGCGAGATGCGGCTGTGGAAAGACCTGCGCGACTGGGGCTGGGATGCGAAGTTCGCCGCCTCGTATCCGAACCTGTTCCCGGTCGAGAATCGCTGGCCCTGATCGACGGCCGCGCCACGCGGATCCTCGCGCTGCGGGCAGTCGCCACGCGCCACGGGGCCGCGGCGCGCGCGCCCGCCTCGGCCGTGGAAATCCGCCGGCGCTTGCCCTACCTTGCTGCGCGTTTCCTCGCCACTCTCTCCTCCGGCACGATCGAGGTCCCATGGCCGATGCGCCCAACAAGGTCATCTGCTCGATGGTGGGTGTCAGCAAGCAGCACGACGAGAAGCTCGTGCTGAAGAACATCTACCTGTCTTACTTCTACGGCGCGAAGATCGGCGTCATCGGCCTGAACGGGTCCGGCAAGAGCTCGCTGCTGCGCATCCTCGCCGGTGTGGACCGGGAGTTCGCCGGCGAGGTGGTGTACTCGCCTGGCTACTCGGTGGGCCACCTCGAGCAAGAGCCGCAGCTCGACGAGCGGTTGAGCGTGCGTGACGTGGTCGCGCAAGGAGCGCAGCAGACGCTCGATCTCATGGCGGAGTTCGAGCGCGTCAGCGAGCAGCTCGGCGAACCGCTCGATGACGAGGCGATGAACAAGCTGCTCGAGCGACAGGGGGCGCTGCAGGAGAAGATCGATGCCTGCAACGGCTGGGACATCGAGAGCCGGCTCGAGATGGCGATGGATGCTTTGCGCTGTCCGCCCGGCGAGACATCGGTCGGGGTGCTGTCCGGCGGCGAGCGGCGCCGCGTGGCACTGTGCCGCCTGTTGTTGAAGGAGCCGGACATCCTGCTCCTGGACGAGCCCACCAACCATCTCGACGCCGAGTCGGTCGGCTGGCTCGAGCAGCACTTGCACAAGTACCCGGGCACGGTGATCGCGGTGACGCACGACCGCTACTTCCTCGACAACGTCGCCGGCTGGATCCTCGAGCTCGATCGCGGCCAGGGCATCCCATGGCAAGGCAACTACTCGTCGTGGCTCGAGCAGAAGCGCATCCGCCTGCAGCAGGAAGAGAAGAGCGAGAGCCAGCGCCAGAGGACGCTGCAGCGCGAGCTCGAATGGGTGCGCATGTCGAAGAAGGGCCGCCAGGCAAAGTCCAAGGCGCGGCTCAAGGCTTACGAGGACCTGCTCGCGCAGGAGCCCACCAAGCGCATCGAGGAGCTCGAGATCTTCATTCCGGCAGGACCGCGGCTCGGCACGCTGGTGGTCGAGGCGAGCCACCTGAGCAAGGCCTATGGCGACCGCCTGCTGATCGACGATCTCTCGTTCAAGCTACCGCCCGGTGGCATCGTCGGCGTGATCGGTCCCAACGGCGCCGGCAAGACCACGCTGTTCCGCATGATCACCGGGCAGGAGAGGCCCGACAGCGGCACGATCAAGATCGGCGACTCGGTGAAGCTCGCGTACGTCGATCAGATCCGCGGCTCGCTCGACGGCAAGCGGTCGATCTGGGAAGTGATCTCGGGCGGCCAGGACCTGATCCAGCTGGGCGGCCGCCAGGTGAACTCGCGCGCCTACGTGGCACGGTTCAACTTCTCCGGCACCGATCAGCAGAAGAAGGTCGGCACGCTGTCGGGCGGCGAGCGCAACCGCGTACACCTGGCCTGCATGCTGAAGTCGGGCGCGAACCTGCTCTTGCTGGACGAGCCCACGAATGACCTCGACGTCAACACCATGCGGGCGCTCGAGGAGGCGCTCGAGAGCTTCGCCGGCTGCGCGGTGATCATCACGCACGACCGCTGGTTCCTCGACCGCGTCGCCACCCACATGCTGGCGTTCGAGGGCCTTAGCAAGGTGGTCTGGTTCGAGGGCAACTACTCCGACTACGAGGCCGACCGCAAGGCCCGGCTCGGCGTCGACGCGGACCGCCCGCACCGGATCAAGTACCGCCAGCTGACGCGCTAGAAACGCCGTCCCCGCCACGGACTGGGGAAGCAATACGTCCGTGGCGGGGATGGCCATCAGAGCCGGCGCTGAACCTGGCTCTCCTCGAGTCTTCCGTAGCGTCACATTCTCATCAGTTGCTCAGCTGGTGCTGGCGCCGCAAGACAATCGGCAGCCCCTTGCAAATCCCACCCTTGTGCAGCGACCGCACACCGCGCTCGATCTTGCCGAGCGGTGCTGGCGGCTGGCGCCTCCCAGCCCCGGCTTCGGCGCGATCGGCGCTCGTCGCCACGGCACCCAGCAGCAGCACCACGACCATTGCCGCCTTGAACATGGCAACCTCCCATCACCCATCTCACCATTGCAGTTGCCTCGCCCGGTGGCAGACCAGGCGCGACAATCGAGATGAGCCCGAGGGGCGAGAGCGGACTGCACGAAAAATCTCGGCGGTCGCAAGGAACGTGGGGAACCGATCAGTGCGCCCTGCCGCCGCCGGCCAGCGGGCCGGCCACGTACTTCCCGACCCGCTACCGTGCACCCGGCGGCGCTTTGCCGCGGCCGCGAGCCAGGGTTATCCTGTGCTCATGACGGTCACCACGGGATGGCAAGGCGATGCCTCGGCGCGCCGCTACGCGCGCACCCGGTTTCGCACGCCGCGGGCCGCCGAGCGAGATCAGAAGCTCGTCGCCCGGTTGCTTTCGCGCCACGTCGCCGGCGAGATCGCGTTCGTGCTCGACGCTCCGTGCGGCACCGGCCGCCTGCGTGCCGCGCTCGCCCGCTCGGCCGCCACCTACGTCGGCGTGGACGTCTCGCGTGCCATGCTGGCCGCAGCGGGAGGTGGCAGTCGCAAGGCCGTCGCCGACGTCACCTCGCTGCCGTTCGCCGATGACACCTTCGATGTCGTCGTGTGCTGCCGCCTGCTGCACCATCTGCATGGCGGCGCCGAGCGGACGGCTCTGGTGCGCGAGCTGGTGCGGGTTGCCCGGCAGTTCGTCATCGCCTCGTTCTTCGACGCAGCCTCATGGCAGGCGTGGCGGCGCCGCCTCGGCCTCGCGCCCGGCGGCCGGTCCCGGCGTGCCGTGCCAAAGCGCGTCATGCACGACGCCTTCGCGAGCGCGGGCGCGCGCGTGGTCGGCTTCGCCCACTCGTTCCGGTTCGTCTCGCAGCAGGTGTTCCTGATCGCCGAGAAGCATGATCGAGTTCCGCGTTGACACCGCACACGGTGCGCTGCGCATGCTCGCAGCCGATGTGGCCACCGCCGGTCGCGCGCGCCAGGCGCTCGCGGCCGCTGCCGCGCGCCAGGGGTTCGTCGCGTGGGACGGCGGCCGCGCCTACCTCAAGTCGAGCGACTTCACCGGCAGCGCGCGCTGGCGGCATGCCATGCGCATGACGCTGTGGCGCCTGCTGGCGCCGCGCATGCAGGAGTATCACAACCTCGCCTGGCTGCGCGCACGAGCTGCCCGCGCCGCCGCTCGCCGCCGGCGTGGTCGTCCGCCGCGGCGTGCCGCGCTCGCAATTCCTGCTGACCGAGGAAGTCGAGCGTGCGCAGACGCTCGACCAGCACCTCGTGCATGCGTCGCCCGATCAGCGCCGCGCGGTGCTCGCGCGCGTCGCGGATGCCATCGCGCGCATGCACCGGCTGGGCTTCATCCACCACGATCTGTACCCGCGCAACATGCTGGTGGACGAGCAGCACGCGATCTGGTTGGTCGACGCATGGCGCGGCGGTCCGGCCCCCCAGCTGCGCGGACCTGCCTACGACATCGGCTGCTTGATGCTGGACGGCGCCGATCTGTTCACCATGGCGGAGCAGCGCGCGCTGTTCGCGCGCTACTTCGGAGCGCGCTCGCTGCACGCACGCGCCGCGACCCGCTTGCTGGAGCACGCGCAGCGCGCACGCTCGAGCCTGCGCGAGCGTCTGGTGCGCAAGCCGAACGAGCGGCGCGGCCGGGCGCTGCAGAGCCCCACGTGGGACATCGGCGCGCTGCGCGTGCCCAGATGAGGACACGCGGCGCGCGCGGCGGCGACGCAGCTCACTCGAGCTCGGGTCGCGGCGCGAGCGGCTTTGCCTCGGGCGCGATCTGATCGAGCGTCATGGCATCGTACAGCCGGCCGTTCGCCATGACGTAGCGCACGGACTCGGTCTGCTGGATGTCGGCGAGCGGATCCCGATCGAGCACGACCAGGTCGGCAAGCTTGCCCGGCTCGAGCGAGCCTATGTGCTGATCGAGGCCGAGCGCCTTCGCCGGCGCCAGCGTGCCGGCGCGAATCACCTCGAGTGGGCTCATGCCGCCCTGCGCCAGCATCCACAGCTCCCAGTGCGGGCCGATGCCCTGCATCTGTCCGTGCGCGCCCAGCTCGACGTTCACGCCGGCGCGCGCCAGCTCGGTCGCGGTCCTGGCCAGCACGATGTGGTGGAACTCGTCGTCCGGCGCCATCGTGCGCCGGCGCGCACGCGGATCCACGACCGAACGCGGCACGAACTTGAGCAACCGCTCGTTCTTCCACACCTCGGTCTTCTGGTACCAGTAGTTCTCGCCCCACAGACCGCCGTAGCCAACGATCAGCGTCGGCGTGTACGCGGTGCCGCTGTGCGCCATGAGCGCGACCACGTCCTGGTACAGCGGCGCGACCGGGATCGCGTGCTCGATCGTGGTGTGCCCGTCGAGCACCTCGGTCATGTTGTGGAAGAACGTCGATCCGCCTTCGGGCACCACCATCATCGACAGCTCGCGCGCAGCCTTGATCACTTGCTGGCGCTGATTGCGGCGCGGCTGGTTGTAGCTCTTCACCGAGAATGCGCCGTACGCCTTCAGCCGGCGCAGGTGCGACAGCGCATCCTGGTAGCTGTTGATCACCGCCTTGAAGCTGCCCTCGGCGCCATACAGGATCGTGCCGGTGCTGAAGATGCGCGGGCCGAGCGTCAGGCCGGCGGTCACCAGCTCGGATTCGGAGAACACCATCTCGGTGTCGTTCGACGGATCGTGCGTGGTGGTCACCCCGAACGCGAGGTTGGCGAGGTACGGCCAGTTGAGCTGCGGCATGATGCCGCCGCTGCCCGCGCTCACGTGCGCGTGGACGTCGACCAGCCCGGGCATGATGGTCTTGCCGCTCACGTCGATGGTGCGCGTTGTCGGCGGCAGGCTCACCATGTCCTTCTTGCCCACCGCGACGATGCGGTTGCGCTGCACGTGGATCACGCCGTCCTCGATCACCTCGTCGCCGCGCATGGTGATGAGACGCGCCCCCACCAGCGCGAGGTCGCCCTGCGGCGCGTCGGCGGCCACCGTGAAGCCGAGCTCGTAGCGCACCGCGCCTTGCTCGTGATCCTCTTCCTTGGCCGCGCCTTCCTGCGGCTCCGCCTTCGGCGCATCTTGCCTCACGGCGAACGGATCCGGGAACAGATCGGCGAGCCGGCGCTCGCACAGCTGCGATGCGAACTGGTGATACACTTTCGTGCTGTCGCTCGAGAACGCGAGGTAGTTGCCGCAGTCGCGGGTCAGCCGCTTCACCGGCACGGCCTTCATGTCCGCCGAGACCGCCAGCGCGCGGCCGGTCTGCGGGAATCGGCACACGTACGCCTGGAACAGCTCGCGGAACGCGAGGAAGCGCTCGTCCGGCGACAGCACCATCTCGGTCGCCAGCGCCGAAGTCGCCAGCACGCGCCGGTCTTGACCCTCGAGCGACACGCTCACCAGCGCCGCGTTGTCGCTCTCGCGATCGAGGAGCAGGATGCGCTGTCCGGTGCGATCGAAGCGCGGGCTCGATCCGCGCTCACACACCTTGATCGGCGCACCGCCGGCAACCGGCACCCGGTAGACGCCGGGGTTCTCGCCGTACAGCTCACCGCGGTTCAAGTCGCCGCCGGTCTTCGTGAACACCACCCACTGGCCGTCGGCCGAGAACGACGGGCTCGCGTAGTGTCCCCGTTCCGGGGTGAGCGTGCGCGTCTGCCCGTCGCTCCTCTGCACCCGCACCGAACCGAAGTCGCGATCGTGCCACGTCACGTACACGAGCGACCGGCCATCGCTCGAGAGCTGCGGCATGAACTCGAGATTCGCATCGCTCGTGAGCCGTTGCGCGTCCCCCTGCGGCATGTCCTTCTGGTAGAGGTGGCCGAGCGCGTGGAACACCACGCGCTTGCCGTCCGGCGCCACCGCCGGCCAGCGGATCACGCGCACCGCGAGCTGGTCGCCGCCGATGGCTTGCGGAAAGCGCACCGCACGCGTGACCTCCTGGCGGATGTGCGCGCGGAACGGGATCGCTTGCGCCTCGCCGGTGGCGACCTCGATGCTCATGAACTTGCCTTGCGCGGAGATGACGATGCGCTTGCCATCGGCGGTCCAGGCGAAGCCCGGATGCACGCCGAAGATCGACCAGGTCTCCTGCGAGTCCTGCGACAGGCCGTCGAACAGGTCGCGGTCGCGGCCGCTCGCGAGATCGCGCAAGCACAGCACGGTCTTGGTGCGCGCGCGCCGCACGTACGCGAGCGTGCGACCATCGGGCGAGATCTCGGGGCGCACCGCACCGCCCGGACGGGCGATCAGCGTGCTCGCTTCGCGCGTCCTCAGGTCCACGCGCTGGATCACGTAGATCACGCCGTTGGGGTCGCGGTTGTACTCGAAGGCGCCGCCCGCGCTCACGTCCTCGCTGTAGTACAGGTAGCGTCCGTCGGGCGACACCTCGGGCTCGCCGGCGTCCTGCTGGTCGTTGCGGCGCGTGGTGAGCTGCGCTCCATCGCCGCCGCTGACGTGGTACATCCACATCTCGCCGGCGCCGAGCGACCGCCGCGACGTGAAGTGCTTGCGCGCGATCAGGTACTGGCCGTCGGGTGTCCACACCGCGTTGTTGAGCAGGCGGAAGACTTCCTTGGTGACGGCGTGCGCGTGCTCACCGTCGCGATCCATCACCCAGACGTTGTCGCCGCCGTCGCGGTCGCTGGTGAACGAGATGTGCTGGCCATCAGGGCTGAACCGCGGCTGCGTCTCGTACGGCGCGCCGGTCTTGAGCGCACGCGCCTCGCCGCCGCCGATCGGCATGATGTAGATGTCGCCCAGCAGGTCGAACACGAGATCGTGGCCATCGGGGCTCACGTCGCACGACATCCAGGTGCCGGCGTCGGTGTCGAGCTCGACCACGTCCACGGGGCCGTGCGCGGCAGCCACGTCCCACTGCTTGTCGTCGGCCGCCTTCGCCGGCGATGCGGCGGGTGGCTCCTGACCCGTGCCAAGGCCGGACGTGAACGACAGGATCAAACCGGCGAGCGTTTTCATGGTGGCTCTTTGCGACGAGGGGATAGGGCCCTCTCCCTTAGCAAAACGCACCACGCCGGTCAAAGGGACCCGCGCCCCGAGCGGGCCACGCGCGTCTCGGCCATCGTGAAGGGTCAACCGGTCGAGCCACACACCGAGCGGATAGCCTGCCGCGACGGCCCTCGCGCTCGGTGACGCCGCGCCACGCGAGCAATCCATAGGCGGCGAACAAGCCCAGCACGCTGGCACAGGGAGCGGTGAGCAGCACCGCGAGCGCGGGATAGATCGAGGGCATGGCCGCCTTCCTGACGAGCGCTTCCCACTCCAACGACTGCCACGCCGGACCCTCAGGGGCTCATCCGCCGCAACTGCCGGCGTACTGGAAGAAGCCGTCCCAGGCACGATCGAGCCGCTTCAGACACTCTGCCATCGGCACCGCTCGCCACCCATCATCCGGCAGCTCATCGACAAGCTGCAGGCGCTTCAGCTTGTCGATCGCGTCGCCGATCTCGAAATCGACGCGCACGCCGAGCTTGCGCTCCAGCAGGTCCTCGACCAGCCGATCGAGCTCGGCGCGCGAGCAGCCTCGCTCACCCGCCTCGCGCCACAGAACGTAATAGGCAAGCAGCGCCTCGCGGCACTCTTGCTCCTCGGCATCGTCGAGCACGCGGAACAGGGCGCCGGCGTTGTTGTCGAGGTTCTGGTAGTAGAGGCTCTGCGTGAGGCTGAGCTGGTACTTCTGCTTGGTGTGCACGTAGCCGAAGAACGACCGCACGCCGTAGCCGATGGTGCCGCCCACCAGGCCGAGGAATGCGAGCGCCCCGTAGGCTCCGGCGGCAGCGATGGTGAGCGCGCCCTGCACGATCTTCCATGCGGTCAGCAGCACACCGCTCAGCGCCGGCAGGATGATCCTGCCGCGGTCTGCGAGCGAAAGCCGCACGCGCGTCCCCGGCAGGAGCATCTCGAGGTCCTTCTTCAAGATGCCCTTGAACACCTTGACGTGCATTGCCTTCGCGTCGGCATGCGGGCCTGGCGTGCGCTGCGGACGCAGGCGGAAGATCACCACCAGGCGCTGGTACACCGGCACCTCGACCTGTTCCAGGCGCAGGCGATTGCGCCAGCGGCGCCGCGTGCGCCGCGTGACCTCGTCGCCGCGCACGAACATCTCGAGCCGCTCGAACACGCTGAAGTCGACGTCGAGTCGGAGCCCCCACTCGCTCGCCTCGTTCAGCGCCTGGACGATGTCGTCGTGCGACAACCGCAGGTAGTTGCCGCGCTCGAGCAACGCGCCGAACTGCTCGAACAGCGAGTCGATCTGCTGGCGCTGCTCGGCCTCGCTCGGCTGCCGCAGCGGCCGCGTGTCGGCGTCGGGATCGAACAACGCGTACGCATCGGTCAGCTGCTGCAGGCGCGCATGGAACTCGAAGTGGAACGTGGACACGATCAGCCGGCACAGCTGCTCGAGCTCCTGGCGCTCGTCATCCGCGAGCGCGGGATCGCCGCACAAGAGCGCGATCAGATCGCTCTTGCGAACCGGAATGAATGATTCACGCTTTCCGGCATCGGCCATGCTTCGCTCCTCGAGGGCGCGGTCCTGTGCGGCGCCGATTGTAGAGCGCGCATGGACGATCGCCTTGCGCATTCTCGTCGCCGGCTGCGCGGCCGCGCTGTGGTGCAGCGAGATTTCCGCCGAACCGGCGTCGGCCGGCGCGAGTCCAACGCGGCGGTAGAACCGAACCGGTGGAGAGCAAATGACCCTCGCACGTGCGGTTGCGTTCGCGTCGATCGTCTGCGGTGCCAGCCACGCCCATCAGCTCGATGACACACGAACCGGTCCGGGCAACGAGCGCCTCGTGTCCTGGTCCCGCTTCCACTTCGCGCTGGACAACTCGGGGTTCAATCCTCACGAACGGCGCTTGAGCCCGGTCAATGTCGCGCGGCTGGTGCCGGTGTGGACCTTCGACGCGGTGTGGGCCTACGGCTCGCCGGTGGTCACGCGCGGCCGCGTGTTCGTCGGCACTGGCAAGGGCTACTTCTACGTCCTGGACGAGCTCACGGGATCGGCCCTGGACGTGTTCGACGTCGGCCAGAACAGCTACCGCTGCGGGGTGGCGTCGGCCGCTGCCATCGACGGCGACCTGCTGTTCGTGCAGGGCGCCCAGGGCGCGCTCATTGCGTACGACTACGTGCTCGGGCGCGTCGTGTGGTGGGCGGCGCCCCCCGAGGCGGACGTCGCCGGACTATCATCGCCGGCGGTGTTCGACGGCAAGGTCTATCACGGCATCTCCAATGGCAATGAGTACTCGCGCTGCAATGTCGGGCGCATCCAATGCTACGACGAGTATTCCGGCGCGCTCGTCTGGAATACCGACATGGTGCCGCCCGGCTACACCGGCGGCGGCGTGTGGAGCTCGGTGGCCGTCGATGCGACCAGGCGCCTGGTGATCGCCGGCGCCGACAACCCGAACAACGGCAGCCTGCACTGCTCGGGTTTGCCGTGCGACCTACCCGGCGACTACACCGATTCGATCGTCGCGCTCGATGCCGACACCGGCGCCGTGGTCTGGTCGTTCCAGATCCTCGCCTGCGACAGTCAGGAGCTCGGCTTCGGCTACTCGTCGGTGGTGCTGTTCAACGACGGCACTCGCGACCTCGCCGGCGCCGGCAGCAAGACCGGCTGGTTCCACGCCGTGGATCGCAACACCGGTCAGCTCGCCTGGTCGGTCGACCTCGGCTACGGCGGGATCTGGTCCTCGGCAGCGTTCGCGTACGGCAAGCTGTTCCTGAACCCCGGCACGGCCAACCCTGGCGTGGCGGTCGCGCTCGATGCGCGCGATGGCTCGCTGGTCTGGTCGCAGCCGAGCGCGAACCGCGTCTACGGCGGCCCGGCGGTGGCGAACGGCCTGGTGTTCACCGGCCTCGGTCGATCGATTGCCGCCCTCGACCAGCGCACCGGCAGGGTGCTGTGGAGCTACGACATGGGCAGTCCGATCTACAGCAACCCGGCGGTGGTGAACGGCTGCCTCTACGTCGTGAGCCGCTACGGCCTGATCCGGAAGTTCGCGCTGCGCGAGGATTGAAGGCCGCGCGCGACACGCGAACCCTGGCAACGCAGCGGCAGCCTTTACGCCACGCGCGGCGCTTGCCACAATCGCGGGCATGCTCTGGCCCGTGCTGTGCTTGACGCTCTGCCGCGCGGATGGCCGCGAGATCACCTATCACGAGGACATCGAACCGCTGCTGCAGCGGCACTGCCTCGACTGTCATCACGCGGCGGGCGATGCGCCCTTCTCGCTGGAGAAGTTCGAGGCGGTGGTGGGCTGGGCGGCGATGATCCGCGAGGTGGTGCGCGAGCGCCGCATGCCGCCGTGGGGAGCGAGCCCGGATCACGGCAAGTTCCGGAACGATCGTTCGCTCTTCGCCGACCGAGATCGACTGCCTCACGCGCTGGATCGATGCCGGCATGCCACGCGGCGATCCGGCGCGCGCGCCTGCCCCGAGGAGCTTTGGCCACATTCTCCTCTTGGTCGCGAGCGGTGAGCGAGTCGTAGGTCTTGAGGTCGTACGGACGCACGGTGATGCGGCGGATGCGTGGGTCATCGCTGAGCGTGGGAGCGATCACTGGCGGCTCGCCGCTGTCGAGCCGTCGCCGCTCCAGCACGAGCCGCACGGATTGCGGATGCGCCGCCCCTCTGTCCAGTGCTTCGCGGATGGCGTGCTCGAGCTCGCTGGGCTCGTAGGTGTCGAGTAGGCGCAGCAAGAACGAGTTCGCGCCGCCCAGGTTGCCACCGCGCGTGGCCACGGCCATAAGCAGTTCGTCACTGCTGGGCGCAGCGGCGGCGGGCGGAACGCGAGGCCACCCTCGCCACGCTCGAGCAGTTTGGGTTGATCGAACGCTCACGGGGTAGCCGCGCTTCGAGTCGTGCCAAACGCGAAGGAATTGCGTGACCACTACACATGTTATCATGCATCTTGACACAAAGGCCGAAGGGTGGCGTCAATCACCCGGAGAAGCGCAGTGGGCAACGTACGTCAGTCCTTCTCGCGCCTGAACTTCTGGAGTTGTTTCACGGGATTCCAGTTCCTTGGTGGGCGAACAATTTCCGGATGCCGCCAAGGCATCCCCTCCGCTACCCATCGAGTACGCCACGCCATCTGAAGTTCAACTCTCGTACCGAGTGATCCACAAGCTTCAGACACATCACTGAAACCAAATTCAATTCCGCAACAGGGACAGACTTCGTATGATGCCCCCGCATGATCGGACCAAGGGCGTTCCCGCAGATTATCGTAGCCACAGACCAAACACGAATAAGCCACGCCTTAACCTCGCACCTATTAATGCAGGGCGCACCGCGCGCGCCCTAGCCTCGCAAAGACACGGCCAGCCTATAGATAACCGCTCGTCCGCTACACGTCCGGGCCGCCGACTTCCCGAAAAACGCCTAATCATGTTTGTCGCTTCCCGCTGTAGCACCGACTTTCAACTTGAATGGTTTTCCAGGTTGACTCTTCCAGAACTCCTTCGGGTTGTCAGGTCTGAAAAAAGTCTTTGTCTCGCCCTTCGGTGTGTACGCACCAAACTTACCTGTCTTTGGGTCATACACGCGAATAGTACCGTCTTTGTCAATTTTTATTGGGAGTCCTTCCTTGGTCCCATTCTTCAAGAAGTCCTGAGCCATTTTCGCATACTCGCCCGGAGTCTTGGCGGCAACGCCTGCGCCGTGGTTGCTAAAGTGTGCATCAAGCGTTTCTGGTCTGGCCCAGTGATTCTCTTTGGCAACCTGCGTCCCGGAAGCAGTAGACCGCGATAATGGCGCTGACGACGGACGTATGGCCGAGGCCTCAAGGGTAACTCTGGCAAGTGCCTGGTTTGCCTCGTTCTGTAATCCGGCAGTGATGGCGTTGTTGAAGGCAGCATAGTCGGCACACATCGCCTGAATAATAGCGGCGGTCATTGCACTCGCACCTTGCCCCAATCCTTCCTGATAACCGGGCGCATCAGGATATATGGGTCCAATCGGTGGAATGAGTCCAAGGGTCAATGCCGGCAACCCGCCATCACCGAGACCTGCAACGAGGTTAGCCCAGACTTTGTCGCTGAACGGCGTTTCTCGCCTCGTTGGCGCCTCCGGCGGCGGAATGCCGATACCAGGAACATTCAGCCTAAATCTGATCGTGTCTGTATCTGATCCAGCGAGACCCTCGGGATCTATGCGCCGCAGTGGAGTGCTACCACCATATGTGTACGGGTTACCCCAGTTATTCACATCCCCCCACAGCCCGATCGGATCCCTGCTCGCGAACCTCCCCATCTCAGGCACATACGACCGCGCCCGCATGTGGTAGAGCCCGGTCTCGCTATCGCGCCGCCTGCCGGCAAACAGGTAGGGCGTGCTGCTGCCGCCGTTGTAGCTCGTGATCGTGGGCACGCCGTAGGGCGTGTAGTCGATGCGGTCGGAGAGGAGGCCGTTGGAGTTGCGGCTGACCGCCACGGTCGAGCCGAGCGCGTCGCGGTGCACATAGAACCGGGAGCCGTCCCGCTCGATGACGAGGATTTCGTCCGGCTCGGTGCCATACGTGACGAACAGCGTCGGCGACTGCGTCGGGTAGGTGTCCTGCTTGATTTCGCGCTCGAGCTCGTAGATGAAGTACTTGCTGCCAGCCAGGACACGGCGGCCTTCGGCATCGTAAACGTAGTTGTACTTGGCGTTCGTTGTCGTGTTGCGCGCGCCGACCACTCGGCCTCGGACGTCGTACTTGAGCTCCCTGTCGCTCCACCTCGTCAGGTTGCCGCGGGCGTCATACGTGACCGTGGTGCTGTTGTCGAACTGGGTCTGGTACTCGTGCAAGTCGGAGACCGTGTTCGTGTGCTCGGTGCCGCCGATCGTGTGCTTGCGCCAGTTGCCCACGCCATCGAGGTTGTAGTCCTCGAGGAGCGTCTGCGTCTGTGGGTCGACGCCGTTCCATTGATTGAACGTCCGGATCCGGTTGCCGCCATCGTAGGCAAATGTCTGGGAGTGGCCCGTGTCGTGGACCTTCTTCTCCGACAGTCGGTTGCCTTCCTTGTCATAGGCGTACTGGAACTCGGCCGACCAGGAGTTGCTCGGTTTCTGGTCGGTGCGGTAGTGAAGGATGTCGATGGGTCGTCGCAGCGGATCGTAGCCCGCGCTGCCAACGTCGCAGAAGGCGCCGTTCCCGTAGGTGATCCTGCCAACGCGATGACCGGCACCCACCCAGGACGAGGAGATGAGCGACAGAGTGCCCTGCTTGATCTCCTTGATGCGATTCAGCTCATCGAACGTGTAGACACGGTCGTACTCGGGGACCGTGACCTGAGTGCGGTTACCGAGGCCATCCACGTTGCGGGTGACCGTCTGGCTATAGATTTGCGTCGGGCCGGCGCCATCATGGCGCTCGAGAATCTGCTGGTCATCGCGGACGTTGTCGAGCGAGTCGTAGGCCTTGACCGTGATCGTGTAGTACTCGGTGCTCGAGCTCGGCGTGTAGGCCTTGGACTTCGCGGTGCCCTTGGTTACCCGCGAGGCACCATCGTACTCGAAGAGCTCTTCGTAGACGCCGAGGAGACCGGAGCTGACGACGGTGAAGGTGGCCTTGGTCTTTCGCTTGGCCGTGTCGTAATCGTACTGGGCATGGTAGACCTCAGGATTGCCCGGGTCCTTGGCGTAGCGGTACTCGACGTCGATCGTGTTGTCGCGGAAATACGTGATCGACTCGTAGGAGCTGTCCTGATAGGTGATTGTGAGCTGGCGGCCGGCACCGTCGACATCGGTAGCCGTGGCTTTGCCAGCGTCGTCGACCTGCCTGGTCACCTTTCCATCACGGTCGAACTCGCGCTGAATGAGGACGTACCCATCCGGGTTTCCTTCGCCAACCATGGCGCCAGTGCCCGTCAAACCGGTGAGATATCCAGCCTGCGTCTTCCACTCGAGACCCTGGGTGTCGTAGAGGTGCTGGGTGCCAATCGCGTTGCGATTCCACTCCCAGGTCTTGTGGCCCAAGCTCGAATACGTGAAGGTCTGCGTGGTCTTGAACGTCTCGTTCTCAGGCTGCTCCAGAGTCTCAGTTGCCCGGTCGAGCACGTCGTACACGGTCTGCGTGTGCAGGACGTCCTCGATCTCCGGCCCAGCGCCCTGGTTCTGTCCCCAGTCATGCTTGTAGACGTCCGTGACGTTGCCATTGGCGTCGTAGCTCTTGGTGGTGTGGTTGGAGTGCGTGAACCCTGTGACGATCGGAAGGGCCCGATCCACTTCACGTCCGGCGCCGTCGTAGGTGGCCGTCACAGCACGGTTGAGGTCGTCCTGGTCGATGATCACCAGATCGCGGAGATCATGGCCAAGCCGTCGGGTGACGACACCATCCCCGGTATCCTCGGGGGTGGCGGGGAACTGGCCCGAGCCATTGCGCCGCCACGTGAAGTGCTTGGTCGAGACCTTCCAGAGCCGGTTGAGCTCATCGTACTCGTAGTCGGCATGGCTGAGCTCTTTGGTGAGGTCCGTATCCGAGCCATCGCGCTTGCCCTTTTTTCACCACGCTCGTGATGTTCGACGCGGCATCGAAGCTCTGCTCGGTCCGGTTACCCAGGGGATCGACCAGAGCCGTTCGTCGATCGAAACCATCGTATTCAAGGTGATGGTGCGCATCCGCACCCGCCGGCCCCCGGAGGTATGTGTCCGTCAGGTTGCCGATCTTGTCGTGTGTGAAATCGATGACGACATCGCCGTGGTCCCCGGCGGTCGTGGGCAACGTCGAATCAAACGGATTGGAGTCCGTGGCGACGAGCTTGCGCTTCTGCAGGACAACATTGCGCTCGTCGTAGGAGAATGTCGTCGTGCGGCCTTCCGGAGTCACCGTGCGCGTGACGTTGCCGTTTAGGTCGCGCTCGAGGTAGGTCGTCAGGTAGGTGCGCAGCGGATCCCCGGGCTTGACGCGCTCTCGACGCTCGCCACGAAGCTCGTTCAGCCCATCGTAGAAGAGCCGCGTCGTCACATAGTTGGCAACCTCTGTTGAGGCGGCCGTGTTTGGGTCGTTGTTGAAGTCCTGGACCTGGATCAGGTTGTCATTCAGGTCGTAGGTGAACAGGTGCTGCTCGTAGATTGGCTCTGACCCGACCGGCTCGCCCGACTGGTCGACCTCCCCGCGAGCGGCGCGAGTCTTGAGATTGAGGCCGTTGAAGAGCGTCACCGACAGCGTGTTGCGCGGATCTCGCTGCCACACTTGGTGACCGAAGGAATCGTAGCCGTATTGCGTCTTGAGCTGCAGGCCCTGGCTATCCACCGTCTCGGCCTTGAGGTAGCCGCCGCCGACATGGGGACGGGGAACCGGTGGATCCGCGGTGTTGATGGAATTGCCCTCGGGATCGTCAAACGGATAGTATTCCTTGGTGTGGCGGTAGCCCTCTCCGTCGATGCGGTAGATCTCTTGGCCAGCGTCGTTGTAGGCGAGCTTCTCGATCTTCTGGCCGAGCTGGAGGCCCTGGGTGACAGGCGGGTACTCCGTGCGCACGACATTGCCGAAGATCTGAGTCGTGAGCGAATCGCCGTTTTGATCGCCTTGGTCGAATGGGATATCGCCCAGCCGTATGCGCCAGACGCTGGCGAGAGCCTCGATGGCGGCGCCCGTCCCTTCCTGATAGTCGAAGAAGTTGGTGGTCGTGTAGCTGGCCTCGAGCTCAGGATCCGGTGGCGAGACGATGCCGCGAGGATCGACGATGGTGCGCTTTTGATTGAAGACGGGCTCGTAGGTGAAGCGCTCGACAATCTGCGAACTGTCCAGAGCGATCTGAGTTCTCGTGAGCAGGTTGGCCTGGGCGAAGAGGTCCCGTGGCGATTCGCCCTCGTTCTGATAGTCAGCACGGCTGTAATGAGACAGTCCGTCCTCATCGTCGACGTTCGCCTGATAGCGGTACTCGATGCGCTTGAGGTTGGGCGTGGTCTCCCGCTTGAGGAGCGAGGTCGGCGCCGCGGGATCGACCGGGTTGTCCGCGGTGTACTCGCCGTAGTACTCGAACGTGGTCGTTGCCTGCTGGGTGGTCGGCGTGCCGTTCTGGTCGTACTGTGTGTAGCTTACCGTGCGCGACACCTCGTTGCCCATCCAGTCGAACAGGTGAGTCGTGATGTTGCCCCGGGCGTCGGTGACCTGGACGCTGGTGTCTTCCTGGCAGAAGCCAAGGTCCCAGTTGTAGGAGATGGTCCCTCCGGCGGTGAGGGTCTCGCTGTTCCCGTCCCCGTCGATGTCCGCGCTCGTGTCGTGGCCGATCGAGAGCTGTGCGACGCGACGGTCCTCGTGCCACGCGGGCCAGCCCCCGGGTGGAATGAATTCCTCGTCGGCCCTTGCGTCGATGAAGGTTGCGTGCACTTGAGGGATGTCCGCGTCGCCAGGCGCGAAGATGGACACGGCATCAAGGTAGAGGCGGTTCTCGATCGCTGGGCGAAACGCGTTGCGCGATGGCTGGATGTGATAGTCGTAATCGAAGCTCCAGACCCGAGCTTCGGTGCCAGCCGTCATCGTGATCGACGTCAGGAACTGGTCCCACGGCGTCGTCGCCAGCCCGTCATAGTCGGTGTATCCAAAATCGGTCGTGCGCGTCTGGTTTTGGTCCGTCGTCTCGCTGATCTGGACGACGCGCCATGGGGCGGCCTCATCGTAGAGGAAGGAGATCTGCCGGCCATAGTTGTCGACGAGGGCAGAGAGGCGCTTCCAGTCATCGTAAACGTAGTCGATGCGATCGCCGTTGGGACTGATGACCGCCAGCTTGCGGGCGATGGCCTGGACCCGCACGCCCTGGAAGTCGCTGCCGGGCACCGCGGTACCGCCAGCGTCGGCCGCGCAGATGATGTTTTCACGGCGCCAGCGGAAGAACTCGAACTCATGGATCGTGCCGTCGGGGTCACGGATGTAGAAATTGTCGCAGGACGGCAAGATGACCCTGAAGTCGCCGGGTGGCGCCACGAAGTCGCTGAAGCCCGGTCGCGCGTCGGCGGGATTGCCGATCGCAAGCGGACCGAAGGACGGGGCGCTGGCGGTGGCGACGCCAACCGCGGCGGGATGCGGGATGAAGGTGCCGGCGCTCAGGAGGGGATCGGGCTTGTAGAGCCTGCAGTCGTTGAGATTGTAGCTCGCAAGACCCTGAACGATGCCCATCCCCTGGAACGCCCACTTGCCCTCGATCGCGTCTCGGTTGGTCCAGGTGGTGACACGGCCGCCGTTGTACTCGGCGAATGACTGATGGCTGTTGAGGAACGAGCGGTACCCCTCGGTGCGGGAAAAGCCAATGCTGCAGAGGTCTCCACATGGCTCCGTGGCCCGATCGTAGAACTCGAGGACGAGGAAGTGGTCGAGGCTGAGGGCCCAGAAGCTGCCGAACTTGCCGCCAGGAGACATCACCTGGCTGTGAAAGACCATCTCCAGGTCGATGTCGTGGGCCCGCCCGGGGATCTTGTGGATCAGCGGGATCTTGTACTCGAGGGTCCCGCTGTTGAGCGAGACGACGATGTTGTCGCGCGTGGCATGCCGGGCCGGGTCGCCCAGGCCCGTGTACTCGATCGCACCCTCGTCATTAGCCACCAGACCTGGTGGCTCCGAGCCGTCGATTCCGTAGACGCACGACTCGGTTGGGAGGGCTCAGCCCGCGGAGTGCGGGTGGCGAAAGAGCGTCGGGCTCGGTGGCGTATCATGGTCGCAAATGAGCCCCCAGTCGAACGACCTTTCGGTGTCGCAGTCTTGCTGAGCCGAGGCAGCCGAAGTGAAGATGGCTGAGGAGAAGGCGACGAAACTCAGGACCGAAAGTCGACGTCCGAACCCCATCGATGCCTCCCTTTCTCTCCCTGGACACACGGGCCGGCAACCTTGCCGTCCTGGTTGCCCATCTCGAGGCGAGCAGCGCGCGCGTGGCAGCCGGCTCACCCAGGTCTCTTTTCACCCGCCGATGGTAGTCCCGTTGCGCGCAGGGTGGGACCAGCTTTTCGAGAATTTCTGCGATCTTCACGAGGCGCAGAATCCCGGCGCGAAAACACGAGTTTTCCAGGCCCACTTTCTCGAGACCGATGCTTCTTAGTTAGTTTCGGCTCTGCTCGCCTGCCGCGTCCCACGCCGCTTTTTCAGCGATAGCGCGCATCCTTGCTCACCCCAGAGCTGGCTCGTGGGATGTTTGTCCATCCAGGCGAATCCAGGCGAGGCGAGAGCCCACGAGCGCCACAAGTCGCTCGAACGGTGCGGGCGTGCTGGCTCGGTGCCGGCCCAACGCGGCGTACTGAGGCGGGGCCGTGCGGTCGATTGCGAGTTAGGCAACGAGAGCTCCTCTGGCCAAGCCCTTAGTTAGTTAGGTGCGCTGGCTGATCCTGCTGATTCTCTGGTTGCTGGGCTGGCTGGTCGTGCCCGTTGCCGGCGGCTTGATCCACCTGCTGCTGGTCCTGACTCTGGTGGTCATCCTGATCCGGATCTTGCAGGGTCGGAGGCCGCTGCCGTGAATGTCCGACCGCGGAACCAGGAGGGTCAGCCGCTCGGGAAACCATGCGCTCGCAGGTAGGCGACGGTCAGCTCGCGCAGCAGCGGGCCCGGCCGCCGAGTTTCCACCCGGCCGAGCTTGTGCGCGAGCGCGTCGGCGACGTACTCGGTGGTGGCGACCGTGTAGATCTTGCCAGAGTCGGGCACGATCCCTCGTTCACGCAGTCCAGACACGAGCCCGGCGCTCAGATTCGATCCGCGCACGTCCACCACGGCCGCAGCCTCTTGCCAGCTCTCGAGACTGTAGATATCGCCGGCCCGAATGGGCCCGGCTCGCAGGCGCCCGGCCACGCGATCCGCGTCGTAATAGGCGAGGTCCGCTCCGGTCTGCGTGCGCAGTGCCGTCTCGAACAGAGTCTTCACGCCCGCGCGCTCCAGCCACGCGGGATTGTGGCCGAGAGATTCCCCGACCGACAGGGGCGCATCGGCGTCCATGGCCACATGGATGAAGGCGTGCACGTGCGGGTAGCCGCGGAAGTGGAAGACCGCCGCCGGTCCCTCCAATCGAAACACCTGCGCCTCGGGTATCTCACCATCCTGGCCATGCTGATAGGTGCTGAAGAAGAGCGCGTCGAGCCCGCCGTTGGCGGCCAGGCATTCGCGCGCGTAGGCCACGTCGTCGGCGGGATACGTCGAGAGGATCGCTGCGACGAGCTCCTTGACCAGCTGCTTCGCCGAGGGTGCGAGCTCGGCGACGGGAATGCCGGGCAGCGATCGGTGTCGCCCCTGGATCTCGATCTGCGTCTGCACCGGAGCCGCGTCCAGCAGCGCCTGCCGCCTCTGCCCGGCGTCGAGGCTGCGCAGCAGACGCTGCGCGAGCAGGAACTGGTCGCGATACAGATTGCCCGGCAGCCCCGCACGCGCATTGCCGCGCTGATCGCCGTAGACCTGCGGCCCGCCGAACGCCACCCCTTCACGGCTCTTGCCACCCAGGCGCAGGTTCAGGTGCGGACCGGTGAGGATGACTTGATATGGCGGCGACGTGGGATCGCCGCAGATCAGGACCCGCATCGAGTGCACGCCGGTGAAGCGGACGAAGTATTCCTCGGGCACGCGCGTGCGCCCCGTGTCGGACAGCCCCGCGTGCAGGAGGTCGGTCAGGATCCGGCGCTGCGCGTGATCGAAGCCGAACAGAATCGCGCGCCCTCCACCCCAGACCCCGCGGTTGTGGTACTGGCGCAGCGGATGGTCGTAGCTCACGCACGTCTCGGCGCGCTGCTGCGCATCGAGGCTCGTGGACAGCCGCCGGGCGAGCACGGCCACCGGTTCGAGCACGCGGCTTCGCCCCGGCGGCAGAAACCGATGCCGGCCGTAGAGCCTCGGCCGCGGCGATGCCGCCCAGGCTCGCACCGAGCTTGATCGCGGTGCGGCGATTCATGCGGGACCTTGGGCTTGGCCTTCCGCGGGATCGATTGGTCCACCTCACCTCGGGCCGATCACGGTCATGCGCTGGCAGCCGCGGTCATCTTACTGAAGCGAGGGACGGTTTCGCCACGATCTGATCATCACCACCTGCTCCCGCCGGACGTCCTGCCAGCTACTCGATCGTGAGCGCGACCGAGGAGGTGTTGCCCTCGCGCGCGGTGTCGCTGAGCGCGATCTCCTGGAACACCACCGGGAATGGCACCGGCAGGGACGCGGGGACGTGCAGGTCGATGCTGCTCGGGATCTTCCCCCAGCCTCGCGCCAGCCACGGGCTTGCGAGGCTGATGAAGATCGGGCCGAACGGATTCACGCACCGCTCGTCCGGCGCCGTGCCGACCAGGAGGACGACCGGCATGCCGCTCGTGCCGCTGGTCTCGATCGTGAGCTGCCCGCCCGGCGTTGCCGCGCCGCTCACGTCCACGTGCACGTGCCCGAGCTCGTAGCAGCCCATGTCGACGTACGCGTGCCCGATCAGGTGCCCGTCGAGGCGCCGAGGATTGCTGGCGAGGTCGCGGCCGCAGGTCTTGTCCAGCGGATCGCCGGCATCCACGCACGGCGAGCCGAGCTGCAATCGGTAGTTCGATGCCGACGGGTTCACGAACTGTGGATCCGCGTCGATGTTGCCGATGCCCGCAAAACCACCTTGCACGTCGCTGTAGGTGATCGAGCCCACCTGGTGCGCCTGGTCCGGCACGTTCAACCACAGGATCGAGCTCTCGACCATCCCACCCAGGACGCCGCCGCCAAGCGAGCCGGTGTTCTTCACGATCGTGGTGTTGCGAATGAGCGGGTTGCGATCCTCGCAGTAGATCCCGGCGCCCAGGCCACCCTGGTTGCTGAACACGAGGTTGTTCACGATCGTCGCGCGCGACGACACGCAGGCGATGCCACCGCCTCCGGCCGTGCCCTCGTTCTGCCACAGGACATTGGCGACGATCACGCTCGCCTCGGTCGCATCGATGCCGCCGCCGTACGTGCCGCGGTTGTAGAACAACACGTTGCCGGCGACGATCGTGGTGTCATGGCAGGCGATCCCACCACCGCCGTTGGCACCGCCCCGATTGGCCTCGAACACGTTGGCCGTGATCAGCGCCCGCGTGCTGTACACCCCACCGCCGGCCTCTTGCGCCGTGTTGCGCACGAACTGGTTGTGATCCACCACGGCCGCGCCGTCCGCGTACACACCGCCGCCCGCGTTGCTCGCCGCGTTGTCCACGAACTGGTTCTGCACGACGCCGGGCGCTGCATCGCCATAGAGGCCGGCGCCCCGGTCGGCGTGGTTCGCGGTGACGACGTTGTCGCGGATCGTGGGCGAGCTGCCGAGACAGACGATGCCGCCGCCGACCTGGTAGCCGCCGAGCCCGGTTCCGGTTCCGTTCTTGATGGTGAAGCCCGCGAGCACGGCGGCTGCGCCTTCGCCTTGCGCGAACGTGACCGTGCTGCCCAGGGCGCCCGCATCGATGGTGGTGACGGCAGCGCCTTGACTGCTGGCGACGGTGATCGCCTTGCCGCCGAAGTTGATTCGCTCGACATAGGTTCCCGGGAGCACGAGCACCGTGTCGCCGCTCACCGCAGCGTCGATGGCCTGCTGGATCGTCGGATAGTCCGTCGGCACGGTGATCGTGCTGGCGCGCGCCAGCGACCAGCCGGCCGACATCGCGAGCAGAACGGAAGGCAAGATCACGCAATTCATGGCGACCTCCGCGAGCGAGTGTAATGAACACAGAAGCGGGCAATCGCTCGCAACCCGAGGGCCGTGGCGTTCCCGGCGCGGCGTCGTCGCGCGGCGCGCGCGCGCTCGATCGTGCGCAGCCGGTCGCGGCCTTCCGCGCGGGCCGCAGGTTCGCCAGCGAGTGCGGCGGCGCATGGTTTGCACTTCTGCCGAGCATGGCGAGCACCGGGGCGAGTCCATTCACCACCATTGCGGAGGCGTGGGTCATGGCGAGCCGCAAGCGAACCGCGAGCGCAAGGCACCGGCGCTGGTCGCAACGCGTCACACAGACGAGCAACGCGCTCGATCTCGAGCCTGGCGTGTTCAAGCTAGGGAGCGCCGCGGCGATCGCGCGCTCGCTCAAGCGTTCCGCAGAACGGAGCCGGCGCCGCAAGGTCGATCCGTTCCGGTCGGCGATGGCGATGCTCAACTTCTACGTGAACCGCGCCGGCAAATCGCTCGGCCGCGAGCGCAAGGCAACGCTCGAGCGCGCGAAGCAGGAGCTGCGCAAGCTCTACGCGCGCGGCTGAGCCGCGACCGCGCGCCCACCAGCCGCGGCTTTTCGCGCTTCGCGCGTCCTGCCAGCTGGAACGAGAGCGAGCGCGAGGGTAGGTTAGCCCGAGCATCGGACTCTCTTTCTTCACGGGTGAATCGCCATGCCATCCAATCCATTCCAGAGCTTGCAGACCTTCGCGCCGCGTGCGGGCGAGAGCGCCAGGTTCTACAGCCTGCGCGAGCTCGAGCGTCAGGGTCTGGGCAGGATCGCGCGCCTGCCGGTCAGCATCCGCATCGTGCTCGAATCGGTGCTGCGCAACTGTGACGGCAAGAAGATCCGCGAGGCCGACGTGCGCGCGCTCGCCACGTGGCGCAAGAATGCGGAGCGCACCGAGGAGATCCCGTTCGTTGTGGCGCGCGTGCTGCTGCAAGACTTCACCGGTGTGCCGCTCCTGGTCGACCTCGCGGCCATGCGCTCGGCCATGGCGCGCATGCACAAGAACCCGAAGCTGGTCGAACCGCTGGTGCCGGTCGATCTCGTCATCGATCACTCGGTGCAGGTCGACTACGCCGGTTTCGCCGACGCACTGCAGCTCAACATGGAGGTGGAGTTCAAGCGCAACCAGGAACGCTACCAGTTCTTGAAGTGGGGCATGCAGGCGTTCGACACGTTCAAGGTGGTGCCGCCCGGCGTCGGCATCTGTCATCAGGTCAATCTCGAGCACCTGGCGAAAGGCGTGTTCGAGAAGGATGGCATCTACTATCCCGACACGCTGGTCGGCACCGATTCGCACACGACGATGATCAACGGGCTCGGCATCGTCGGCTGGGGCGTGGGCGGCATCGAGGCCGAAGCCGGCATGCTCGGCCAGCCGGTCTACTTCCTCACACCCGACGTGGTGGGCGTCAACCTGAGCGGCAGGCTGCGCGAAGGCGTGACCGCGACCGACCTGGTGCTCACGGTCACCGAGCTGTTGCGCAAGGCGAAGGTGGTCGGCAAGTTCGTCGAGTTCCACGGCGAGGGCGCGCAATCGCTGCCGGTGACCGACCGAGCGACCATCGCCAACATGGCGCCCGAGTACGGCGCCACCATGGGCTTCTTTCCGATCGACGAGGAAACCTGCCGCTACCTCGCCGCGACCGGCCGCCCGCAGCGGCACATCGACGCGTTCCGCGCCTACTTCACGGCGCAGGGCATGTTCGGCATCCCGCGCGCGGGCGAGTGCGACTACTCGAGCGTGCTCGATCTCGACCTCGGCTCGGTGCGGCCGAGCGTATCGGGCCCGAAGCGGCCGCAGGATCGCATCGAGCTCACCAGCCTCAAGGCCAGGTTCCGCGAGCTGTTCGCGAAGCCGGTCGCCGAGAACGGCTACGGCAAGCAAAGCAGCGAGATCGGTCGGCGCTACGCGGCGCACGTGGGCCTGCGCACCGGCAATCAGGGACGAGCGATCAGCGGCGGCGGCGAGCAGCGCTCCGAGACGGCGCCCGCCCGCGGGCCGACGAGCGAGAAGAACACCAGCACACAGACCGAGGTCGA
>JAXMBY010000023.1:0-87673 GCA_046349655.1 Planctomycetota bacterium | reverse complement strand
CGACTGCCATCGGGACTGTACACTACCGCCAGGCTGCCGGCCTGTTGCCCGACGAGGTCGAGCACGACGTCGCCGGTGTCGGTGTCGAAGACTTGCAGCGAGCCGGTGACGGTGCTGGCGAGCAAGCTCAACCCGTCCGGGCTGAACGCGAGCCCGAAGATCACACCTTGCATGGCCGGCAACTCCAGACGTCGTTCACCGGTTTCAGCATCCCAGATCCGGATGATGCCCTCCTGGGACGAGGCCGCGAGCAGCGTGGCGTCATTGCTGATCGTGACCCGGAACAGACCGTCCGGCACGTTCCAGTGCTTGACCAGCGCACCGGACTCGGAGTTCCACAGTGCGACGTCAGAGCTCCACGATCCGGTGACGAGGCGCGAACCACTGATGGCGAGCGAGTTGAGTGGCGTCCGTGGCGGCTGCCACTTGCCCAGGGGTGCCAACGAGACTGCATCAAAGACGTGGACCATGCTGTTGGTGGCGATGAACAGGCGCTTGCCGTCAGGACTGGTTGCTGCTGCGGCCGCGCCTTGATACGGTTCGATTCTCGCCGAGCGTTCACAGGCGAGCACTTGGGTGAGCTGGCCCGTCACGCTGTCCCACACTCTCGCGCCGCCATCGACGTGCGTCGTCACGATGCGCCTGGCGTCGTCGAAGAACGACAGGCCGTTGATCGGCATGTCGTCTTTCATGGTCGTGATGGGCTCGGCAACCTCGAGCGACCAGGTGCGCACGGTACCGTCCCACGAGCTGCTGACTAGCTCGCTGCCGCTGAGCGCGAAGCACACCGCCGTGGCGCGGTTCGAATGACCGAGGTACTCGTGCACCAGCTCGCCCGAGTCCACTTGCCACGTGCGCACCATAGAATCAGAGCTGGCGGACGCGAGCAGCTTTCCATCGGCGCTGAACTGGATGCTCGTGATGCTGGCCCGCGATCCGCGCAGCACCAGTCGGGACGTTCGTGCCGCGAGGTCCCAGATCCGGATCGTGGCGTCCGCCGCACCGGATGCGAGGAGCTCGCCACTGGGATGAAAATCGAGCGCGAGAACGCCACCGAAACCGGCGATGCTGTCTTGCGTAGCACCGCTCGATTGATGACCAACGAGAGTCGACGACAGCTGTCCGCTGTTCGCGTCCCACACTCGGATGGTGTTGTCGACGGTTCCGGTCGCGATCCACCTGCCGTCCGGACTCACTGCCACCGCCTGCACCGTGCCGTTGTGGCGGAGCGTCACCGCGACGTCGCGCGATGCGAGATTCCAGACGCGTGCCAACTGATCGTCACCGCCGACCACCAGCCGCGTGCCGGTGGGATCGAAGGCCAGAGCTGCGGCGCCATAGACCGCTGGACCATTCACGATCGGCCGCGCGTCGCCCAGCACCGCGAGGCTCTGCTTCGCATTCACATCCCACAGCGGCACGGTGCCATCCAGGCAACCAACCGCAAGCAGGCTCCCATCGTGGTTCAGCGCGGCACACACGATCGGCATGGTCAGCTTGGCCTCGAGCAGTAGCGTGTTCGAGTTGACATCGAGCACGCGCACGATCTGGCTGCTCGCGCCGACGGCGATCCGCTGGCCATCACGACTGCCTGCCAAGCTGAACGGACCGCGACTCTCGACCAGTACTTGCAGACTGGCATCGGCGCGCGCGGTGAGATGCTGCCACTCCCAGCGCCGGAAGCTCGCATCGCATTCGCCGAGGCGATGCTGGGCGCGCAATGGTTCAAATGACGACAGGCCGGCGTCGGCGGCGGTGATGTTGGCGAAGTAGCTTTGCCGCTTCACCTGGCGTTGCTCGAGCAAAATGTTCTCGGCGCTCGCGCGTGCTTCCTTCCTCGGCTACCGCTAGGGCTACGTTGGTGTCGCTGAGGGCGACGTTGCTGTGCTCCAGCTCGAGATTCTTGGTGGCGAGCTGGTTCTTGGCGGTCGACTGCACGTAGAGGACGCCGAGCAGACCGCCCACCGCCATCACCAGTGCTGCTGCCAGGCCCGCAGCCATGCCGCGGTTGCGGCGCATCCACTTGGTGAACTCGGCGACGGCGCCCACCTGGTAGGCGCTCACGACTCGGCCTTCGAGATACGCCTGGATGTTTTGCCCCAGCTCCAGCATGGTCGCGTAGCGCGCGCCCGGCTCGCGCGCCATCGCCTTCTCGCAGATCGCCACCAGCTCGGCCGGCACGTTGCGGTTGAGCGCGAGGACGCTCGTCGGCGGGCCCGCGAGAACACGCTGCAGCACGGCGCTCGCCGACAGGTGCTCGTCCGCGGCCACGTAAGGCACTTGTCCGGTGAGCAGGTGGTAGAACATCGCACCCACTGCGTAGATGTCGGCACGCGCACCAACGGCGTGCGTGCGACCGGAGGCTTGCTCTGGTGCCATGTAAGACGGCGTGCCGACGATGTCGCCGTCCAAGGTGTCAAGATGCAGGCCGGGGGAGATCTCACCGCGATCCGTGTGGATCAGGCTCTGCGTGACGTCGGCGCTTTGACCATCTCTCTTGCTCGTCACTTGATGGGTCAACTTCGCCAGGCCCCAGTCCATCACATAGGTCTCGCCGAAGCGGCCGACCATGATGTTCGCAGGCTTGAGGTCGCGATGGATCACGCCCTTGTCGTGCGCGAACGCCATCGCCTCGCACACTTTCAACATCACCTGCAGCGCGCGCGTCGTGGTCCAGCCCTCGGCATGTTGATGGACGAGAGCGAAGATGGTGCGTAGATCGCGCCCCTTGACCAAGCGCATCGTGAAGTAGAGGCGGCCCTCTTGGTCGAGGCCGATCTCGTGCACCGGCACGACGCCGGGATGCTCGAGCTGCCCGGTGATCTGCGCTTCTTCGAGGAACCGACGCAATCGCAGCGAGCCCTCGCCCGACGGCGCCGATCCACTCGTTGCGAGCATCACCTTCATCGCCAGCGCGCGCTTCAGATCCTGATCCCAAACCTTCAGGATCACGCCCATGCCGCCGCGCGCCAGCTCACCGCGCGAGACGTAGCGACTCTTCGGAACCACCGGTGCGTTGCGCGTCTTCGCCGACGGCGAGTCGGTGAGCGAGCGCTCGTCGCCCAGCTCGATCTGGGGATCGATGCTCGCCCCGAACAGCGCGCGCAGCCGCTCGGCCAAACTCTTGTCCGGTGCATCCGACATCGGTTGCCAGCCTCGCAGGATCAGATGAGCGCAGTCGTTTCGAGACCACGAGAGAACCACAATGCCAGGCGCTTGCCAAGAGTCGTGGCAGCGCCGCGATGATCACGCGGAAGCGCCGCGCCGCCTCGAGCACGCAGATCGAGTCGGTCGCAAGTGGGAACCCGATCTCGCCCGCCAGAGAATTTGCCGCGCGCGCGCGCGCTCAGGTGCCGAACGAGATCGCCAAGCGCGTCGAGGAGCAAGCGCTGCGCGAAAAGGAAGCGCGCGACAAGAACCGCAAGTGACCGATCGGCGCCGGTTCAGCATTCACTTCACGCCGATCGTCAACTCGATCTCGATGCTGCTCCCGGCGCGCATCACGCGGCACTTGAGCGGCTCGCCGATCGGCAGCTCCTGCACCAGCCGATCGAGACCGGCGCGATCGGCCACGACCTTGCCGTCGAGCGTGACGACGATGTCGCCCACGCGCAGGCCGCAACGGTCGGCGGGGCTGCCGGGAATGACGATGTCGAGTGCGGCGCCACCGCCCGGCGCGTCGTCGTACGTCATGCCCACGTAGCGCCGCGGCGCCCAGTAATCGAAGTTGCCGGGCGTGGGCGTGAACGGCGGCGGTTCCGCGGCGTTGGCAATCTCCTCGACGACGCGCAGCCCGAGCGTGGCGATGGCAGCGGCGCTGGTGAATTCGATCTTCTCGGCATCGTCGCCGGGCTGGTGATAGTCGGCGTGCACGCCCGAGAACAGGAACAGGACCGGAATGTTCCTCTGGTAGAAGCAGGTGTTGTCGCTCGGCGCGGCACCGGACTTGTTGAGCACGGTGTGCAATCCGATCTCGCCGGCCAGCCGCGTCACGAGATCGCTCAGCACTGGCGAGGTGCCGACGCCACCCACCTGCAACGTGCGGCAGCGGCTGCGACCGATCATGTCCATGTTGAGCATGAACACGGTTTGCTCGAGCGGCTGCGTGGGGTGCCGCACGTACCAGAAGCTGCCGAGCAGACCCTCCTCCTCGGCGCCGAACAGCGCGATCAGGACGCTGCGCCGCAAGTGCGGCGTGCGCGCCGCCAGCAACCGCGCGATCTCGATCGCGCCGGCGGTGCCCGAGGCGTTGTCGTCGGCACCGTTGTGGATCTGACCATTGCCCTGACGGCCCACGTGATCGTAGTGCGCACCCACCACCAGCCACTGCGTGGCGAGCTGCGGGTCGGCGCCCTTGATCGCGGCCAGGATGTTCGCGGTCTTGGGCGCCGTGGCGGGCTCTTTCAGCTTTGCTGCCTTCTTCTCGTCGAGCGGGAACGTCTGCAGGAAGCCGCCCCCATCGCCAGCTGGCTCGACGCCGATCGCGCACAGCTCCTGGACGATGTACTTGGCCGCAACCTCGGCACCGCGCGTCCCTGCCTCGCGTCCCTCGAGCGCGTCCGATGCCAGCACGAACACGTGTTCGCGCATCCGCGCGGGGTCGACGGCGCTCGGCGCCTTCGCGCCGGCGAGGATCGCCAGGAAAACGTGCGGCAGCAGCACTGGAGACTCCTTAGAATCCAGCGTGGAGGTCGCCATGAACGCATCCTGCTGGCTCGTTCTCTTCTCGCTCCTGACCGAGGATACCGGCCGCGCTGCGAGCGCGCCACACCCGTTCGCGTTCGCGGACATGGTGGCCATGCGACGACTGTCCGAACCGGCGAGCTCGCCCGACGGCAACTGGGTCGCGTTCGTGCTGCGCACGTACAGCCTCGAGACCAACAAGGGCAGCGCCGACATCTATCTCGTCTCGGCCGACGGCAAGACGCTGCGGCAGCTGACGACGAGTCCGGCGCAAGACTATGGGCCGACCTGGTCGCCGGACGGCAAGCGGCTGGCGTTCATCTCGAATCGCAGCGGCTCGAGCCAGGTGTGGACGATCGCCCCCGAGGGTGGCGAAGCGCAGCAGCTCACCAGCTTGCCGGTCGACGTGGACAACGTCTCGTGGTCGCCCAGCGGCGGGCACGTGGCGTTCACCGCGGACGTGTATCCCGGCCGGAGCATGCAAGCAACCGCGGACCAGGATGCCGCGCTCGAGAAGGATCCGGTGAAGGCAAAGGTGTACGAGAGCCTGCTGTTCCGCCACTGGGATCAATGGGAGGACGGCAAGCGCAGCCATCTGTTCGTCATGCCCGTGGCTGGCGGTGATGCGACCGATCTCACGCCCGACCTCGACGGCGACACGCCGACGAAGCCGTTTGGCGGGCGCGAAGAGATCGCCTGGTCGCCGGACGGCAAGGAGCTGTGCTTCGCCGCCCACCTGGGCAAGGACCAAGCCTGGACCACCAACGTCGACCTGTACGTGACCGATCTCGCCGGCAAGCGCCGCTGCGTGACGCAGAGCAACCAGGCCATGGACACTGGCCCGGCGTACTCGCCCGACGGCAAGTGGCTCGCGTATCGGGCGATGAGTCGACCCGGTTACGAGAGCGATCGGTTCGAAGTGATGGCGCTCGATCGCACGAGCGGCAAGCTCGAGCGGTTGACCAGCGCGTTCGATCGCTCGTTCGACGAGATCCTCTGGTCGGCAGACAGCAAGACCGTCTTCGCGACTGCCGAGGACACGGCGCGCAAGGCGATCTTCACCATCGACGTGGCGACCGGCAAGGTGAACCGGATCGTGGCCGATCACTACAACGGCAGCATGCAGCTGATCGCGAACCACGAGCTCGCATTCACGCGTGACTCGCTGCGCGCTCCGACCGAGCTGTTCGCCTGCGATGCGACCGGCAACAAGGTGCGCGCGCTCACCAGCATCAACGCCGAGCGGCTCGCGCAGATCGCGTTCGCCGAGCCTGAGGAATTCTGGTTCGAGGGCGCTGGCGGCGAGAAGGTGCACAGCTGGCTGCTCAAGCCGGTTGGCTTCACCGCCGGCCAGAAGTACCCGGTGGCGTTCCTGATCCACGGCGGGCCGCAGGGCTCGTGGGAGGACCACTTCCACTACCGCTGGAACCCGCAGGTGTATGCGGGCGCGGGCTACGTCACCATCGCCGTCGATCCGCGCGGCAGCACGGGTTATGGGCAGAAGTTCTGCGACGACATCCGCGGCGACTGGGGCGGCAAGCCCTACCAGGACCTGATGCAGGGGCTCGACCACGCCATCGCCCACTACGAATTCATCGCTGCCGATCGGGTGGGCGCGCTCGGCGCGTCGTTCGGCGGCTACATGATCAACTGGATCGCCGGGCACACCGATCGCTTCAAGTGCCTCGTGTCACACGATGGCAACCTGGACGAGCTGGCTGCCTACTACATGACCGAGGAGCTGTGGTTCCCCGAATGGGATCACCTCGGCACGCCGTGGGAGCATCCCGATCACTACGACAGCGTCTCGCCGCAGAAGTTCGTCGCCAACTGGAAGACGCCGATGCTGGTGATCCACGGCGGCAACGACTTCCGCGTGGTCGACACCCAGGGAATGGCCACGTTCACCGCGCTGCAGCGCCGCGGCATCCCGAGCCGGTTCCTGTACTTCCCCGACGAGAATCACTGGGTGCTGAAACCGCGCAACAGCGAGCTGTGGCATCGCGAGGTGATCGGCTGGCTCGATCGCTGGCTGAAGGGCGCGCGCGGCCCGGGCGCGGGCGCAGGCGGTTGAGTTGCGCCGCAGGAGCCGCGTGGCCACGATGACCGCAGCCGATCGAGCCGCAGACGACCTGCGCGTGGCCAAGCGATCCCGCCGCCGCTCACGAGCACTCGCCGCAGTTGGGGACGGCGAACGACCGCTCCCGGCGCTCTCGCTCGAGCGGTTGCCGAGTGCGGCACCGAGCGGCGCGACGGCCGAGCTCTTGCGCGCGATCTTCGAGCGCCACCTGTGCATCTACTTCAACGACCAGTTCCCGGGCGGCAGACACGTTGCCTTCGGCCTGCTGCGGCGAAGCTCGTTTCGCACCATCGGCAAGGCAGACGTTTCCCAGCGCACCATCTTGCTGCACCCCGACCTGCTGCAGCCGCAATGGCAGCTGGTGCTCGAGCTGGTGCTGTATCACGAGATGATCCACTTCGCGGTGCTGCGGCACAACCGCGAGTTCAAGCGCCGCGAGCGGCGCTTCGCCGGCTTTGCCGAAGCGCGACGGCAGGAGCGAGCGTTCTTCCGCTGGCTGGAGTCGCGCCAGCTGGAGGCGGCACGGCGCTTTGCCTATCGCTGCCCGCGCTGCGCCACGCGTTATCTCTACCGTAGCCGCCGCGGTCACCTCTACTCGTGCGGTCGCTGCGCCAGAGGCTACGACCCCGAGCTGCGCTTGATCGCGGCCGAGTGAGTCACGCCGCTCAGCTCGGATGCGGCGTGTGCCGGCCCTCGCTCATGGCCCGCCGCGCGAGGTAGTCGACCCACTCGTTCTCCACGTGTCCGGCGTGGCTTCTCACCCAGCGCAGCTCGAGGCGAGGCAGCTCGCTGATCAGCGCGCGGATCTCGGCGATCAGCTCGCCGTTGGCTTTCACCTTCCAACCCAGCGCCAGCACGCCGCGTGCATAGCGGCTGTCGCTGTAGAGCAGGATGCGGCGGCGGCGATCCTTGATCGCCTGCAGCGCCCCCTTGATCGCCCACAGCTCGGCGATGTTGTTGGTCGCTTCACCGAGATAGCCCGACAGATCGCGCGAGTGCGAGCCGGCCCGCAGGTACGCGCCCCATCCGGCGGGACCGGGGTTGCCCAGGCACGATCCGTCGGTGTAGGCCACGATCGCCCCCTCGGGATCGCGGGCATCGGGGGCTGTCGGTCGCACGGGGGCGATCAACGGCTGCGGCTCGAGCGGGTCGATGCGCCGCGGATGCACCGCATACGTGGTCGTATCGTCGGGTTGATACTTGATCGCCACGCGACCATTGCGCACGAACAGCGCACCGGCATCGTCCACCTCGACATACACCTTGTGCTGCTTGAATCGCCTGCGGACCCAGGGCATCGCATCGCCATCCGCGGGAGCAACGCGCGCGCGCTCAATCGTCGACGATCGCGAACTTCGCCAGGAACTCGGCGTTGCTGCGCGTCTCCTTCACCTTCTTCAGCAACAGCTCCATGCCTTCGATGGGGTTCATCTTGTTGAGCACGCGACGCAGCATCCACATGCGCTCGAGCGTCTCCGCGTCCACCATGCGCTCCTCGCGCCGGGTGCCCGACTTGTTGATGTCGATGGCCGGCCAGATGCGTCGATCCGCCAGCTGGCGCGACAGCACGAGCTCCATGTTGCCGGTGCCCTTGAACTCCTCGAAGATCACCTCGTCCATGCGGCTGCCGGTCTCGACCAGCGCGGTGGCGAGGATGGTGAGGCTGCCGCCGTTCTCGACGTTGCGCGCCGCACCGAAGAACGACTTGGGCTTCTCGAGCGTGCGTGCGTCGATGCCACCCGACAGCGTGCGCCCGCTGTTCTTGATCTCGACGTTGTAAGCGCGGCCGAGCCGGGTGAGCGAGTCCATCAGGATCACCACGTCGCGGCCCGCTTCGAGCAAGCGCTTGGCGCGCTCGGAGGCGAGCTCGGCAACGCGAATCGAGCGCGAGGCCGGCTCGTCGTTGGTCGAGTAGATCACCTCGCCCTTGGTGACCGCGCGCTTGAAGTCGGTGGCTTCCTCCGGGCGCTCGTCGATCAGCAGCACCATCAGGTGCGCATCGGGATAGCCATTCTGGATGCGTTGCGCGATCTTCTGCAGGATCACCGTCTTGCCGGAGCGCGGCGAGGCAACGATCAGGCCACGCTGGCCGCGGCCGATCGGCGTCAGCAGATCGAGGATGCGCAGCAACGGATCGTTGTCCGGCCCTTCCATGATGAAGCGCTCGGTCGGATCGATCGAGGTCAGCTCCTTGTAGTGGGCGCGCTGCATCGATTGCTCGGGGTCGAGCCCGTCGATCTTGTCGATGCGATCGAGCGACAGGTTGCCACCGCGACCACGCGGCGGCCCCGCCTGCCCTTCGAGGAAGTTGCCGTCACGCAAACCGAAGCGACGCACCATGGCACCAGGCACGAACACGTCGTCGGCGGACGGGTCGAAGTTGCGTGCGACCGACCGCAAGAAACCAAAGCCTTCCGATGTGAGATCGAGCACGCCGGACGCCGGCTTGGTCGGAATCGGCTGATCGCTGCGGCGCTCGCCGTTCACCGGCGCATCGAAACGCCGATCCGGTTCGCGGTAATCGCCGCCGGCCGGCGGGCGATACTCGCCAGTGCGAAACTCGCCGCTGCGGAACTCACCACCAGCGGAACGCGGATCGCTCGTGGCCTGGTTGCCATTGCGACGATCGCCGCGGCGCCGGAAGCCTCGAAACCGACGCTTGCCACCTCGGTTGCCGTTATTGGGTTTCATAATCCTCTTCGAACCAAACGCTCCGCCCGTCCGCACGCGCGACGAAACCGGCGCGCGCGAGCCAGAACGGGCATGACAACAAGAACCAAGACCTCACCTGGCGTGCCGCGCGGAAGCACCCGATCAGGATGAACCGCGCAATCTTCACAGCACCATCAGCCTGAGCGACCTTCCGGGCTTCGCCGCAAGCGCAAGACAGAAACGCGCCGCCACGCGGCCCTCGCGCGCCCTCGGCGACGTCCGTTCGCCGAGCTCGACCTGCGCGCTCCTGAGCCAGAGTCATGTGCCGGCGGTCAACCGGCGCCAGCACGGACGAGCATTGCCTCGCGTTGCGCTTCTTCCAGACCCGAGCGCTCTCGAGGCGCGGGCCATGCATAGGAAGCCTTGCCGGACCCGATGCCAACCGAGGAGCCGCATTCACGGCGCACATGCGCCCTGCCTGCGCGGCAACCCCTGAAGTCCCAGGGGACGGCATGCACCGGGCCCTGCACCAGGGTCATTCACGGGTAAAGCCGAGGCATCTACCCCAGCATCACAGCGCCATCCCTTACCGGCGCCATCCTCGCGCGGCCCACTGCGCTGCCACGACTCCTGGGCTCATGGCTCTCTGGGCGCCTGGCTTCTGCTCCAAGTCGCCTGGGCGGTTTCCACTCGCCTCGGCGTTTTCGGCTCGACTTCGCGTCCTCGACCCCAAAAACCTCGTCGGGAACCGAAAGCGAGGCCGATGAGCACCCAGTTGCATCGTCCCAAATGACATCTTCCTGAAGTGGGCCGTCCTTGCGTAAGCATGAGGACGCGGGACGCGGTGCCAGATTACACCAGCGGCCGCTATTATCCGTCAGGCCAGGTCACGTTATCAAGATGCTGGTCATCTTTTCATCGTTGCAGCCGTTCGCCGCGGATCGCGCGCGCGTGCCAAACCGCGACTTCGTGGCGGGGCTGGTCCTCGCGGCGTTGCTGTGCGGCTGCAGCACGCAGGCGCGTGACGACGTGGTGAGCGAGGCGCGTCGCCACTCGGAGCGCGGTTTCGCCCTGCTCGACCAAGGCGCGCTCGAGCCGGCACGTGAGCAGTTCGAGCAAGCCGAGCTCCTCGCCGCTCGCGACCGCGACCTCGTGGAACGAGCACGCGCGCTGGGTGGCTCTGGCCTCTACCACGAGACGGTCCGGGAACTCGAGCGCGCGCTGCAGAGCTACACCGAGGCCGAGCAGTGCGCCGACGCCGCCGGCGAGCCCGAGCAGACGTTCATGGCCCGACTCAGTCGTGCGAGCTGCTTGGGCGAGATGCAGCGCTTCGATGAGAGCCTGGCGCTGGTGCAAGACGCCATGGCTGGCGCCTCGCAGCTGAGCTGCTGGTATCAAGCCACGGGTCATCAGAGCCTCGGCTTGCTTCACTACGCGACCAAGAAGTTCGATCTCGCCTACAGCGAGCTGGCTCAAGCGCGCGCGCTGTTCGAGATGGCGCACGACCCGGAGGGCGCGGCGCTCGCCAACTTGCTGACCGCGCAGCTGCTCGAGCGCGACCAGCGCTGCAAGGACGCATTGAACCGCTTCAGCGTGGCCAAGCGCCAGTACTCGCGCATGGCCGATCCCGACGCGACCACCGCCTGCCTGCTCGGTCTGGCGCGCTGCTACCGGCAGCTGGGTGAGCCGTCGATCGCGCAGATCTGGTTGAACAAGGCGCTCGCGCTCACGCCGCCGCCTGCGGCGCCGTCGCGGGCCGAGGTGCTGGCGCTCGCCATCGTCATCCACGCCGAGCTCGGCGAACAGGACGCGGCGGCGAAGGCGCGCGCCGAGCTGAACGATCTCGAGCGCACCGGGCCGCGACCGTTGCCGCCGCGCCGGCGGCGCGCGCCGCCGCTGGCGCCACCGCCAAAGGCGAACGCTGGCGAAGCCTGGCAGCCGGTCGCCGAATGAGCGCGCTGGCGAATTCCTGATTCCAAGCGGCAGCGGCGCCGTTCATCATGGCGCGCCCGCGCGGCAGTGAACGGGACGTCGAGGTGTGATTCATGAACAAGGTGTATCAAACCGCCGAGGACGCCATCGCGGACATCGCCGACGGCGCCACGCTGCTGGTGGGCGGCTTCGGCCTGTGCGGCATTCCCGAGAACCTGATTCGCGCGCTGCACGACAGCGGCAAGCGCGAGCTGACGGTGGTGAGCAACAACGCCGGCGTCCAGGACTTCGGCCTCGGGCTGCTCTTGCAGACACGTCAGATCCGGAAGATGGTCGCCACGTACGTGGGCGAGAACCCGCTGTTCGAGCGCCAGTTCCTCGACGGCGAGCTCGAGGTCGAGCTGGTGCCGCAGGGGACGTTCGCGGAGCGCATCCGCGCCGGCGGCGCCGGCATCCCGGCGTTCTACACGCCGACCGGCGTCGGCACGCAGGTGAGCGAGGGCGGCCTGCCGATGAAGTACGCGCGTGATGGCTCGATCCTGAAGGCGAGCCCGCCCAAGGAAACGCGCGAGTTCCAGGGTCGCACCTACGCGCTCGAGTACGCGATCCGCGGCGATTTCGCGTTGATCAAGGCGTGGCGCGGCGACCGAGCCGGCAACCTCGTCTATCGCCGCACCGCGCGCAACTTCAGCCCGATGATGGCGAGCGCGGCGAAGGTGACGATCGCCGAGGTCGAGGCGGTGGTGGAGATCGGCGCGCTCGATCCCGATCACATCCACACGCCGGGCATCTACGTCGACCGCATCCTGCAGGGCCCGCGCTACGAGAAGCGCATCGAGCAACGCACCGTGCTGCCGCAGAAGGGGTAGGAGCACTGCCGCTCAGCCGCGATCAGATCATCATGCGGGCCGCGCAAGAGCTGCGCGACGGCTACTACGTGAACCTCGGCATCGGCATGCCGACGCTGGTGGCGAACTACATTCCCGCCGGCATGGACATCACGTTGCAGTCCGAGAACGGCTTGCTCGGCATCGGCCCGTTCCCGGTCGCCGGGAGCGAGGATGCCGACCTGATCAACGCCGGCAAGCAGACCGTCACGTATCTGCCAGGCGCGTCGTTCTTCTCGAGCGCCGATTCGTTCGCGATGATCCGCGGCGGCCACGTCGACCTCACCATCCTGGGAGCGCTGCAAGTGTCGCAGTTCGGCGACCTTGCCAACTGGATGGTGCCCGGCAAGATGGTGAAGGGCATGGGCGGGGCGATGGATCTGGTGGCCGGCGCCAAGCGCGTGGTGGTCACCATGGATCACGTCGCGAAATCGGGTGAGGCGAAGATCGTCGAGAAGTGCACGCTGCCGTTGACCGGTCGCAACGTCGTGCACCGCATCATCACCGACTACGCAGTGTTCGACGTGTCGGCGAAGAGCGGCCTGACCCTGGTCGAGCGCGCGCCGGATGTGTCGGTCGCGCAGATCGAGAAGTCGACCGCCGCTCCCTTCGCCGTCGCCGAGAAGGTCGCCGTGGTCGAGGTGTGATGCCGCAGCCGCGTCGCGCGCGGCCGCCGTGGCGCAGCATCGCAACAGCCACGCTGCGCGACTCGATCTCCACATCGGACCACCCCGCTTCCGATAGTAGGAAGCTGGGCGCTTGGCAGTGGAGGGAGCGATGGTTTCTCTCGCGCGACATTTCCTGTGTTGGACGCTCGCGGCCCAGGCGATCGACGCTGGCAACGGCGTGCGCCTCACGGGCGGTGCGTTCAAGCCTGGAGCGACCGCGCAGGTGACGGTCACGGGCGCGCCCGGCGCCACGGCCGCACTGTTCCTCCTGCCCGAACACGCGCGCGCGGCACCGATCGCGCTCGCGAAGCAGCTCGAGCCAAGGCGCCTCGGCACCGTGACCCTGCCCGACTTCGGCGCATGGTCGTTCTTCCTGCCGGTGCCGGCGGGAAGCGACTGGGAAGGGCTCGCGTTCTCGCTGGTGTGCTTGCTGCGCGAGCCCACGCCGCGCGGCGCGCTCGTGTCGAATCGGCTGCCGGTGGTGGTGTCGTCGGGGCCGACGCTGCGCGCGATGCAGCCGGAACCCGACAGCGAGGTAAGCACGCAGACGATCTTCGAGGCCAGCCTGCACGGCGCGCTCGACGCAGCCACCGTGAACGCGAAGACCGTGCTGCTGTACGACCTCGACGCGGCGCACACCGTGCCCGTGAAGATCTCGCTCGAACCAGGCAAGAGTCGCACGCTGGTCAGCATCGCGCCGCTGCGCGACCTGGCTCACGGCCATGCGCATCTCCTGCTGCTGGACCCCGACATCGCCGATGCCGAGGGTGATCACCTCGCCGCGCCGATCGAGGCGAAGTACTTCACACAGCCGGCGCGGTTCCCGCGCGTCGCGTTCACCCCCGAGGAGCTCGCGCTGATGAAGCAGCGCGTGCTGGCCTACGAGAATCCGTGGCGCAGCGCATACGACAACCTCCGGGTCGAAGCGGAGCAGGATGCGCTGGTCGCCGCCATCGAGCCGATGCACGGCACGCCCGACGAGGCCACGTTCGACGACTGCTACGCGCGCTGGTCGCGCGACATGCGCTACGCATTGTATCTCGGGATCGTGGCGCACGTGACGGACGAGGCACCGTACCTCGCCAAGGCGAAGCAGCTGGTGCTGGCGTGGGCGCTGGCGCTGGAGCCGGCAGCGGTCGGACCCTGGCAGAACTCGATCAAGCACGACCTCGCCGGACTCTTGCTGGTGGCGGCCTGTGACCTGCTCGCGGCGCGCGACGCGTTCACGCCGGTCGAGTGGCAGGCAATCGAGCGCTTCCTGGTGCAGCTGGCGATGGTCGTGCGTCGCCAGCACGAGAGCGGCAACGATGCACGCGCCGAGCCCGCGGGCACCTACGTGAAGTCGTGGGACAACGCGCTGATCGCGGCGATCGGTCAGCTGCTCGACATTCCCGCCGCCTTGCAGTACGCCCGCAGCGCCGCCGCGAATCCATACTCGTTCGAACGCCAGCTGCAGCGCGCGATCGGCGCCGACGGCAGCGTCATCGACGAGTACCGCAGCGACGAGAAGGAGCACTATCGCATCACCTATCCGCTGTATCACTTGCAGGCGCTCGCGCTGCTCGCGGACATCGAGCTGCGGCACGGCGAGAACCTGTTCGCGAGCGGCCCCAGCCAGCGCAAGGCGTGGGAGCACTACCTGCCTTACGTGAGCGGCGCGCTCCCGTACGCGTGGCCCGACGAGGAGACGCGCCTGCACTACGGCGTCGCCAAGTACCTGCTGCCGCTCGCCGCCTACCGCTCACCGGCGATGCACGAGCTGGTCTCGCCGCACGAGCCGATCTGGGAACCGCATCTCTGGCGCAAAGCGGCCTCGCTGATCGAGCGCATCCCGGCCGGCTTGCTCGGCGCCGATCGCAAGCCGCCGGCCGCGCCGCGCGACGTGCGCCTGAAGGAAGCGTGGTCGACCGGGCTCGTGATCGCGTGGGAGCCGCCGGCGGCGGAAGACGAGGGCGACCTGGTGCTGCGCTATCTCGTCTATCGCGACGGCAGCCTGCTCGGCGCCACCACCGAGAACGGTTCTGTCGATCGCGGCCTCTTGCCCGAGACGGGTCATCGCTACGAGGTGCGTGCCGTGGATCGCGCCGAGAACCAGAGCGCGGGCGTGCTGCGCACCTACTACACCGGACCGATCCCGTGAGCCGCTATTCGCGCAGGTACACGTCCACGAGCTCCATCGACCACCGGCGCACGTAGGTATCGTCGGCGATGCGCAGCGCCGATTGCTGCGGCTCGTCGGTGGCGCGCACACGGACGATCGCGGCTGGCTTGAACTCGCACGCCGCATCGACCTGGCTCTTCTGCGCGGAGACGTTGTGCACGCCGACCTGCTCCACGCGCACGTTCTTCCCGAGGCCTTGCAGCAACACCCAGAGCTGGTATTCCCACGGGTCGTACGGCAGCACGAGGCCGACGTCGACCACGCCGCGCTGCTTGAGGAACGCGGTCGCTTGCAGGTACGGATCGCGCAGGTGGCGGCTGCTGTAGTTGCTGAAGTACTGGTCGGTCCGGCTGGCCGCGAACACGGTCTGGAACTTGTCGCTGACCATGTCGGTCGGCACGAGCAGCCGCGTCTTGTTCCACAGCAGCCACGGCAGCGCCGCCACGCACAGGCCGACGACGCTGAGGGGCACGAGCCGCGTGGAGCGCAGCTGCGCGAGAACCACGCCGGCGAACGGCGCGAGCAGCACGAACAGCGGCAGCTGCAGTCGGCTGTGCCATGGCTGCCACTTGAGCAGCACGCAGAACAGCGCGAATGCCGCCGCCACCAGGGCGAGGTACCGGCCTAGCAAGCGCCGCGCGGGCGCCGTTCGCTGCAGCAAGAAGCCGACGATGGTGATGGCGAACAGCAGCAGATGGGCGGGATTGCCGGCCGAGTCCTCGAAGGTGTTCAGCCGGTGGATGCGGAACGCGCCCCACGAGGTGGTACGCGGATCGTCGACGTCCATGCCGATGGCCGCATGGATCGCGCGCACCGCGCGGTCGGTCCGATCGTTGATCGCGCCGAACGGCGTGCCCAGATGCAGCGAGACGTTCCGGATCACGTTCGACGCGAACGCCGCGAGCGTGTACCTCGTTGGTGTAGCGCTCCTGGCCCAGGCCGGTCGCGATCGGTGAGCCGAACATCTCGAGGTTGCGCACGTAGTGGCCGAGGTTCAACAGCACCACCATGCCGCCGATGATGGGTGCGCAGCGCCACGCGCTCGCGCGCCACCGCCGCACCATCACCACGCCCAGCACCACGACCAGCGGTGCCGCATACACGTAGGCCGTGCCCTTGGTCAGCAGCGCGAGCCCCAGGCTGGTGCCGAGGGCGAGCGCCGCCGCGGGCCGTGCCGTGGTCGCGGCCGAGGGCGAGCGCAGCCAGCGCAGCGCGTGATACGCGAAGCACACCAGCCAGAAGGCAGCGACGAAGTCGTTCTGCGTGCTCGACCCCTGCAGCACCCCCATCGGTATGGTCGCGGCCACCACCGCGGCGAAGATCTGGCCACGCACGCCGGCACCCAGCAGCTCGGCGATCAAGGATACGCCGACGATGCTGCCGATCATGCTGAACCACTGCACGCAGTTCGCGAAGCGGTCGCCGCCGCTCAGGATCTGCAGGTGCAAGATCACGAACTCGGCCCACGGCCCCTGGTACAGCTGCGGCAGGAAGCAGGTCGGATAGTGCCGCACGGTGCGATTCTGCAGCCAGTGGGCGACGCGCGCCATGTGATAGGCCATCGCATCCCAGGTGTTGGGCGGAGCGAGCAGCGCGAGCAAACCCAGGATCGCCACGATCACGACCACGGCATCGACCGAGAAGCGCAGCAGCGGCGGCAGCTCGCACAGCGCCGCCAGCGTCGGCGCGCGCGGGCGCGGGTGAGGTCGCTGCCGGAGCCAGGCGGTGAGCAGCAAGAGCACCGCAAGCGTCCACGCCGCCGCGACCCAGGGGCGGATCAGCAGGTCGAACCAGCTGAGCAGCTCGGTGAACAGCGTGAGCAGCACGCCCCAGACCAGCGCGGCGTCGAGCAGGCTCGCGCGCACGCCCGCGCTCCTGCCCCGGAAGAGCCGGAACAAGAGCAACAGCGCGAGCAGGGGAAGGCCGACGAGAACCGCCATCGATGCGTCACTTCTCTCCGCGGATGATCGCGGCGAAGCATAACGAGATCGTCCAGCACGAGCCAGAGCGATGCGGCCGTCGGCGGCACACCGGAATCACGACTGCCGCGCGCGCCGGGCGAGCAGCCGCGCGAGCCGCCGATGGCCATGGCGCTCGCAACCATCGACCAGCCAGTTGCGCACGGCGCCCAGGCGCACCCGCAGCCGGCGGCGCGTCCACGCGGCCACGAACGCGGCCGCGCACAGCAGCCGATCCGAGGCGCGCAGATACGGCGCCCGCTGGATGGTGCGCAGGTGCTCGAGGAACAGGATCGAACGCTCCGACAGGAAGCCCAGGCGATGCTTGCCGGGGCTGAACCAGTTGGCCAGCTCCGCCCGGGTCCGGTTCGCCTGGCGATGCGATCCCCGGTGGATGCGCCGCTTGAGCAGGTACTCGGGGATCTCGCGGAACTCGCCCAGCATCGCCAGCTCGGCCAGCAAGACGTAGTCAGCGGCAATGAAGCCGCCGATGCGCCGCGTCTGCCGCAAGGCCGACGTGCGGATCAGACCGAGGTGCGGGTTGCACAGGTTGAGCTTGTCGACGAGGCGCGCCAGCCGCTGGTGCGGGCGGGCGCCGCGAACGTCGATCGCTTCGCGGTCCGGTTCGATCGGCTGGCTGGCATCATCGATGAACATCGTGCGCGGGTAGACGAGCACCAGGTGGGGTGCGGCCTGGTGCTCGGCCAGGCACCGCGTCACGAACGTCGGCTCGCACTCGTCGTCGTGCGCCAGCCACTTGAAGTACTCGCCGCGCGCGAGCTCCACCGCGCGATTGAAGTTGCCGGAAGCGCCGACGTTGATCGGGCTGCGGGAATAGCGCACGCGCGGGTCGCGGCGCTCGTACTCACGGCAGATCGCCGCGGTGCCGTCGGTCGATGCGTTGTCGCAGACGATGATCTCGAGATCGCGGAAGTCCTGGCCGATCAGGGAGTCGAGCGCGCGCCGCAAGAACCGCTCGCCGTTGTACACCGGCACCGCAATGCTCACCCGTGGCGCGCTGTCAGGCATGTGCGTGTCTCCAGGCTGCAGCGCCGGCGCGGCGCGTCCGGCCCGTCCTGCAGCACCGAAGGTATCGGCTCGGCATGCATCCAATCTCATGGCGCTCCGGCAGGGGCACCACGGCTCATCATGAGTCTTGTCTCGGCGACGCTGCGGATCGAGCCGTCGAGCTGGCTCGCGGCGATGATACGGAGGCATGGATCACCGGCAAAGAATCAAATGGTGCTGGGCGGCCGGCAGCGGGTCGGGACAATGGCGCGCACCGCACCCCGCATGGAGCTGCACATGAACGCCCGCGCCAAGCAATGGGAAGCCGCCGGCCGCCGGGTCCTGTTGACCGGCGCCAGCGGCTTCATCGGCAGCCGCCTGGCCGCCCGCCTGGTCGACGCGGGAGCCCTCGTGCATGCGGTGTCGCGCGTGCCGCGCGGCACCCTGTCGGCCGGCGTGCACTGGTGGCCGCTCGATCTGGGCGACGAGCCCGGCACGCGATCGGTGGTCGAGGCGGTGGCGCCCGAGGTCATCGTGCACGTCGCCGGCTGGCCGGTCGGGGCACGCAGCGTCGCCGAGGTCGCACCCACGTTTCGCAGCAACCTCGCGAGCACGGTGAACCTGTTGCTGGCCGCGACGCAGTGTGGCAAGCCGCGCGTCGTGCTCACCGGATCGCTCGAGGAGCCGGTGAGCAACGCGCTCCACGAGTGCGCCTCATCGCCATATGCGCTGTCGAAGTGGGCAGCGCGCGCCTACGGCCGGATGTTCCACGAGCTGTTCGAGCTGCCGGTGGTGACGCTGCGCGTGTTCATGGTGTACGGACCGGGGCAGCGCGACGTGAAGAAGCTGATCCCGTACTCGATCCTCGCGTTCCTGCGCGGCGAGCCGCCGCGCCTGTCCAGCGGCCAGCGCGAGGTGGACTGGGTGTTCGTGGACGACGTCGTCGAAGCGTACCTCGCGGCCGCGTTCACGCCGGGCATCGCCGGCGCCGCGGCCGACATCGGCTCGGGACGGCTGGTGTCGATCCGCGACCTCGTGCGGCAGATCGCCATGGTGCTGGACACGTCGATCGAGCCGCAGTTCGGCGCGCTCGCGGATCGGCCGCGCGAGCAGGTGCGCGTCGCCGACCTGAGCACCGCCGCGCGGGTGCTGGGCTGGCAGCCGCGCGTGCCGCTCGAGCAAGGCTTGCGCCTGACCGCCGCATGGTATCGAGACGAGCTGCGTGCCGGTCGCGTCTGAGGCACGCTGGCGGCGAGCACCTGCCAGCGGACGCTGGATCGCCGCGCGGCGCCCTGTTTTACTGTCCGCCAGGAACGCCCGGCAACCAACTCGTTCGCGTGAGGACGTCCGTGACAGAGACGGCCGCTGACATCGTCCGCCAGGACCTGGACTCGATCTGCACCACCTTGACGCCCGAGCTGGGTCGGATCGCCGGCAAGCGGCTGCTGATCACCGGTGGTGCGGGGTTCCTCGGCTACTACCTCGTGCAGACGGTCACGCGCTGGAACGAGCTCGCGCGCACGGCGCCGATCGAGCTCACCGTGATCGACAATTTCATCCGCGGCGCGCCGCCGTGGTTGACGGCGCTCGAGCAAGCCGGTGCGTTCCGGCTGCTGCGCCATGACATGGCGCGGCCGTTGCCGGCCAACCTCGAGCAGTTCGCGTACGTCATCCACGCGGCGGGGATCGCGTCGCCCACGTACTACCGCACGTATCCGATCGAAACGATGGATGCCAACATCAACGGCCTGCGCAACCTGCTCGAGCACGCGCGCGCGGGCCAGCAGCTCGAGGGGTTCCTGTTCTACTCGAGCAGCGAGATCTACGGCGACCCGGATCCGCACAGCATCCCCACGCCCGAGACCTACCGCGGCTTCGTCTCGTGCACCGGACCGCGCGCCTGCTACGACGAGGCGAAGCGTTTCGGCGAGACCTTGTGCGTGAACTTCTTCCGGCAGCATGGCTTGCCGGTGAAGGCGGCGCGGCCGTTCAACAACTATGGCCCCGGGCTCAAGATCACCGACGGCCGCGTGATCCCGGACTTCGCGCGCGACATCTTCGCTGGTCGCGACATCCAGATGCTGTCCGACGGCAGCGCGACGCGCACGTTCTGCTACGTGGCGGATGCGGTGTGCGGCTACCTGAAGATCCTGGTGCGCGGCCGGCCGGGCGAGGCCTACAACATCGGCGTCGAGACGCCCGAGATCGCGATGCGCGACCTCGCCCAGAAGCTGGTCCTGCTGGCGCGCGGTCTGTTCGGCTACCAGGGCAAGGTGGTGCTCGCTCGCAGCCAGGACCGCGACTACCTGATCGACAACCCAAACCGGCGCTGCCCGTTGATCACGAAGGCTCGCAGCGAGCTCGACTACCAGCCGCAGGTGAGCCTCGACGAGGGCTTGCGGCGCACGCTCGTCTGGTACTCCGGCAACCGCGCAGGAACCGAGGCATGAAGGTCTCCATCATCGGCACCGGTTATGTCGGTCTGGTGACCGGCACCTGCCTGGCCGAGAAGGGCCATCAGGTCGTCTGCGTGGACGTCGATCGCAGCAAGGTCGACAAGATCAACCGCGGCGAGCCGCCGATCCACGAGGCCGGCCTGCCGGAGCTGCTCGCGCGCAACATCGGCACCCGGCTGCGGGCGACCGTGCAGCTCGAGCCGGCTTTGCTCGAGACCGACCTCACGCTGGTCGCAGCGCCGACGCCGTTCGATGGCCGCGAGATCGATCTGCGGTTCGTGCGCGAGATCGCCGCGCAAGCGGGCCGGGCGCTGGCGCACAAGCAGGGCTACCACGTCGTGGTGGTGAAGAGCACCGTGGTTCCCGGCACCACCGATGACGTCGTGCTGCCGATCCTCGAGCAGAGCTCCGGCAAGCAGGCGGGCATCGACTTCGGCATCGGCATGAATCCGGAGTTCCTGTCCGAGGGTGAGGCGGTGCGCGACTTCATGCATCCCGATCGCATCGTGCTGGGCGGCATCGACGCACGCACCATCGACGCGCTCGACGGCCTCTATCAGGGCTTCACCGGGGTCGAACGGTTGCGCACCAACAACCGCACCGCCGAGACCATCAAGTACGCGTCGAACGCGCTGCAGGCGACGATGATCTCGTTCGCGAACGAGATCGGCAACCTGTGCGCGCGGCTCGGCGGCGTCGACGTGGTCGACGTGCTGCGCGGCGTGCACCTGATGAAGGAGCTGACGCCGGTCTTGGCCGACGGCACGCGCGTGCGCGCGCCGATCACGAGCTTCCTCGGCGCCGGCTGCGGCTTCGGCGGCAGCTGCTTTCCGAAGGACGTGAAGGCGATCATCGCCCACGCCAAGAAGCTCGGCGAACGCATGCGCCTGCTCGAGGCAGTGATCGACGTCAATCGCGAGCAGCCGCGTCGCATGCTCGCGCTGCTGCGCAAGCACTTCGCATCGCTCGCCGGCGTGCGCGTGGCGGTGCTCGGCATCGCCTTCAAGCCGGATACCGATGACATGCGCGAGTCGCCGGCGATCCCGATCATCGACGCGCTGCTCGGCGATGGCGCGCAGGTGCAGGCGTACGATCCGGCGGCTGGCGACGAGGCGCGCCGGGTGTTTGCCGGCAAGCCCGTCACGATCTGCGGCACGCTCGATGAGTGCCTCGCCGGGTCGCAAGCAGCGCTGCTCGTGACGCGCTGGGAGGAGTTTCGCTCGGTGCCGGAGCGGCTGCATCTGCTCGCGCCGCCGCGCGTGCTGGTGGACGGCCGGCGCATGCTCGACAAGCACAGCGTCGCTTGCTACGAGGGCATCGGCACCTGATGCATCGCCCGCTCGGGATCGGCGTGCTCGTGCTCTATGGAACATGCGCGGGGCGAGCGCCCGCATCGGCGCCTGGCGCGAGCGGCCGCTGCGCGTGATCGCGCGAACTTCTAAGCGTCTACCTTCCATGCGCTTAAGCGGGGCGGGCCAATGTCGCGAAGCGCGCTGATGCGGGCGCGACGGATGTTTGGTAAACAGGGTCCTTCCACAGCCCAATCCCGACATCAGCAAACGAGGTCCTCATGTTGCGAGAGCACATTCGTGGCGGTTTGTGTTCCCGTCTCCTGGCTCGTCTCGTGCTCGCGGCGATGGTGACCGGGCTCGCCGGTCTCGCCGCGGCAGACGCGCACGCGCAGGGGACACTGCCTCCTGGATTCGTCGGCCGGCGCGTCGCCGACAACTGGACCACGCCGGTCTCGGTCGCGTTCGCCGGGCCGGACCTGCTGCTGGTCGCGGAGAAGCAAGGGCTCCTGTGGGTGGTGGACCACGGCGTGAAGCAGAGCCCGCCGCTGCTCGACCTGATCAACGAATCGCTCGATCGCGGCGACCGCGGCCTCTTGTGCGTGCAGGTCGATCCCAGCTTCGCGCAGAACGGCTACATCTACATGCTGATCGTCGTGGATCCCAACCTCGATGGCAATGACGAGGAGCGTGAAGCGTTCGGCCGGCTGGTGCGCTACACGGTCACCACCGACATCGACGGCCACCTCTCCATCAGCCCGCTGTCGCGGGTGGTGTTGATCGGCCAGACCTTCACGCTCGGGGTGCCCGCGTGCTTCTGGTCGCACGCGATCGGCACGATCCGGTTCATGGGCGACGGCAGCATGGTGTTCTCGGCCGGCGACGGCGCGAACTACAACTTGGTGGATCGCGGCGGCCACGACCCCGACTGCTTCGGCCCGGGGGCATTCCCCGATGACCAGGACATCGGCGCGTTCCGCTCGCAATACCTGTGGTCGCTGGCCGGCAAGATGATGCGCATCGATCCGGCGACCGGGCTCGGGCTTCCCGACAATCCGTTCTATACCGGCGACCCGGACGCCATCGCCTCGCGCATCTGGGCGCTCGGCTTGCGCAACCCGTTCCGCTTCAACATCCGGCCGGGCACGGGGCCGCGCGAGGCGCTGTACATCTCCGAGGTTGGCTGGGCCACCTGGGAGGAGCTGAACCTCGCCTGGGGCGGCGAGAACTTCGGCTGGCCGTGTTACGAGGGCCCGTATCCCTACCAGGGATACGTGGACGCCGACCTCTGGGGATTCTGCGACAACAGTGCGAGCTTCACGCCGCCGTTGCTGACCTGGAATCACGACTCGCTCGGCGATCTGGGCTTCAAGGGCAACGCCGCCACCGGCGTCGCGTTCTACCAGGGCACGACCTATCCGCCGATCTACGGCAACGCCGTGTTCTTCTCGGACTTCGGCCAGAGCTGGATGAAGGTGGGGCTGCTCGATGCCAACGGGCGCATCGCGCAGATCCTGCCGTTCGCCGACAACCTGAACGGGCCGGTCGACCTCGAGGCCGATCCGTACTCGGGCGATCTCTACTACGTGAACATCGGTTCGGAGATCTTCCGCCTGCGCTACTTCGCGCAGAACCAGCCGCCCACGGCAGTGATCAGCGCCGACAAGACCTACGGGCCGCTGCCACTCACGGTGAGCTTCTCGGCTGCCGGCTCAGAGGATCCCGAGGGCGAGGCGCTCACCTATCACTGGACCTTTGGCGACGGCGCGCAGGCCGATGGGCTGCAGGTGCAGCACACGTACACGGCCGCGGTCAACGCCACCGCGGTGCTGACCGTGACCGACAGCGCGCAGCTCACCGATCAGGCGTCGCTCGCCATCTCGCCCGGCAACACGCCGCCCACCATCACCGCGATCGTCTCACCCCAGGATGGCGCGTACTTCCACGTCGGCGATAGCATCGCGGTCATCGGCACGGCGGTCGATGCCGAGGACGGTCCCGCTGGCAAGCCGCTCACGGCGCTGTGGCGCATCGACCTGGTGCACGATCACCACGTGCATCCGGACTGGCAGCAGCTGCCGGGCTTCAGCAACTCGTTCATCGCCGAGGAACACGACAACGGCATGTACTTCCGCATCAAGCTGGTCGTCACCGACAGCCGCGGCCTGACCGACGACCAGACCGTCAGCATCTACGATGCCGACGCCATTCCGAAAGCACACCTGGTCGGCTTCGATCGCGAGACGCCCCGCCTCGGCATCCCGGTGACCGGCACCGGCCACGCGGAGTTCGCGGGCCACGGCACCTACACGCTCACCTGGGACTGGGGCGATGGCCACATCGATGTGTTCAACGGCATCACGCACCAGCAGGACACGACTCCCTCGCATCTGTATGCAGCCACCGGCACTTACCAGGTCACGCTCACTGCGGAGGCAAACGGCGACAGCACGAGCCAGACGCTGCCGATCACCGTGCAGCAACCGCGGCCGGCAGTGGCGATCTTCGCGCCGCTGGTCGTGCAGCGCTGGATGACGACGCAGGCGCAGCAGGATCTCGCGCAAGGCTTGGCGGACTTCCTCGCCGCAAAGAACATCGAGGCGCGCATCTTCAACTACGGCGAGCAAGACCAGCTGGTGGCATGGCTGCAGGGCTACCTGCACGATCGCACGCTCGATACCCTGGTGGTGCTCGACGTCGGTCCGGCACTCGCGTACGCGGGCGAGAACGATGGCTCGCTGCTCGAGCAGTGGCTGGAGAACGGCAACGGCATCATCTGGACCGGCCAGCATCCGTTCTTCGAGTACGTCAGTCCGCAGGGAGTCCCCAGCGCCAGCGGCGCGGGCGTGTTCGGCGGCGACGATGTGCTCGATGCGAGCGCGCCGGAGATCATGAGCGGCGACGGGGCCCAGACGCTGCGGCCGGATGCCGTGAGCGTGCCGTCGCTCGCGCCCTACCAGGCGCCGCGCGCCCTGCGCTACGACCAGCTGGGCGGGCAGTGGTTGGTTGCGCGGTTGTTCGCCGCGGATCAAGACGCCGATTCGGACGCGATCATGATCCAGCATCCCCGCGGCGGCTATTACGCTCAGTTCTACTGCACCAGCGATCCGAACGTGCCGCGGCTGGCAGTGCTGGAGGAGTTCCTGCAGCACGAGGTGCTGTTCGGCAAACGGCAGGTGGCGCCGCCGCAGATCCGGCCGGCGCGGTAGCCTCGGGCCGCGCTTGAGCGGAAATCCCGCGCGCGGCGCGCATGTACTCTTCGGGCTATCTTGTACGCCTTGTACCGAAGACTCGAGCTGGGTCGTGCGCGGGTCGACCCGCGAGCGCCGTCCATGCGGGCGCTCGCGGGTCGCGCGCTCGAGATCCGCACGCGCTCGCCCCATGCCGAGATGAGTGGCGCCGCCGCCGCCGCAAGTGGCGCGGCCGATGAAGGGCCTGGAAGCTCAGAGATCATCGCTCATCATCGAGGAATGATCTCGACAACTGATCCCGCTTCTCCTTGCGGTCGAGGCCGGTGCGTCAGACGCGCCGGCCTCGATCATTCTCGCCGCGCGCCTCGCGGCGCCGATCGGATGCGTGAGCGCGAACGCCACCTCGCGCAGCATCTCGAGGTACTTGCGCCGCAGCCACCACGCCGACTGCAGCAGGCAGCCGAGCTGCTCGCGGCGCGACAGCGGCGCGCGGCGAATCGCACGGCCATACTCCGCCCACAAGCGCCAGGTCGGAAACACCAGCCTGCCGGCGCGCGCGGGATCGAACCAGCCCACGCGCGAGCGCGGTGTCGGGTGCTTGCGCACCGATTGGCCGGCATGGTCACGGCGCCAGAACAAGTGCTCGGGCACCTCGTGGAAGCGCCCGCGCAGCGCCATCTGCGCGAGCAAGACGAGGTCGGAGGATGGATAGTTGCCGATCAGATCGGTCTCGCGCAAGACCGCCGTGCGCATCACGCCCCAGACGGCATTGCACTCCCGCAGGTGGCGCATCAGCAAGGCAAACCGCCGCACCGCCGATCGATCGCGCAGATCGAGCTGATCCTGGTACGAACCGAGCACGGTGCCATCGGCATCGATGATCGTGGTCCTGGGGTAGGCAAGCACCAGCTCCGCATCGCGATCGAGCGCCGCCACGCACCGCTCGATCTTGGTGGGCGCGCACAGATCGTCCGCCGCTGCCCACATGAAGTAGGCACCGCTCGCCATCTCGAACACGCGGTTGTAGTTGCGCGCCGCGCCCTGATTGACGGGCTCGCGGTGCAGCCGGATGCGCGGGTCGCGCAGAGCGTATGCGCGGCAGATCTCCCAGGTGCCATCGGTGGAGGCATTGTCGGCGATGCAGATCTCGAGATCCGCGAACGACTGGCCGACGATCGAGTCGAGCGCACCGGGCAGGAAGCGCTCGCCGTTGTGAACCGGGATGCCGACGCTGACTCGCGGCACGCTCCCCTCCTCACACGGCCATCAGCTCGGCGCGCACGCCGAGGCGGTCGAGGTCGCGCTGGATCTCGTCCTTGTAGATCGGGTTCATCGCGATCACCACGTCGGGTTGGTATTGCTTCAGGAACTCCGGCGCGACGATCTGCTGGCCGGTGCCGGCCATGTACACGCCATGCTTGTACGGATTGATGTCGACGACGTACTCGATCTCGCGCTCGATCCCCATGGTGGTCAGGTAGGCGACCGCCTTCGAGCCCGATCCCCACAGCACCACCTTGCGCTGCTTGGCGCTGAATGCCTGCACGCCTTGGCGCAGCTCGCCGATCTTGCGTGCGACGTGATGCTGGAAGTGCTCGGCCGCGCGCCGCAGCGGCTCCAGGTCCTGCTCGTCCGGCAGCGGCTTCGCCTGCGCGCGGCCGAGTCTGGCCTCGATCGTGATGTACTGGTCGTCGTACTCGCGGGCGATGCGCAGGATGTCGAATCCGCAGGAACGGAACAGTCGCGCCAGCGACCCGGTGCTGAAGTACGAGCAGTGCTCGTAGTACACGTCCCAGAACGCCAGTTCCTGCAGGATGCGCAGCACGTCGGGCAGCTCGAAGAACACCACCGTGTCGGGTCGCGAGGCAATCGCCTGCGCCACCATGGCGATGAACTCGCGCACCCGGTGGATGTGTTCCAGCGTGTGCCGGCAGCAGACGAAGTCCGCCGCCACGTGGGCATATTTCTCCGAGTAGAAGTCCTTCACGAACTCGATGCGCGAAGCCGCGGCGCTGCTGGTGCGCTCGGCGATGTAGCCCGGATCGAATCCCACGCCACGGTTGGGACCCAGCTCGCACAGCGAGACCAGGAACTCGCCCTTGCCGCAGCCGATCTCGAGCACGCGCTTGTCATGCAGACCATGGCGCTCGATCAGCTGCGTGGCGAGGCGTTGCGTGAACTGACGGAAGTGCGGCGAGAAGCCCTGGGTCTCCTCGTACTTCGCCGAGTAGCTCTGCACCTGGTCGTCGAACGCGAGGTTCGAGATGAAGCCGCAGCTGCGGCAGAACGCGAGCTTCAGATCGCCGCGCGGGAACGCCAGCGCATCCGCACGGCTCTCGATCAAGAGGCAGCTGTGCACCGGCACGGCTTGCAGCTCGTAGATGACGTCGAGGTCGGTCGACTGGCAGCTCTGACAATGCCTCACGTTGGCACTCCACATCGCGAACGGCGTCACACGATCGCGGGCTCGGGCACCGGCACGATGAACCGCCCGCCAGCCCGCACGAACGCGGCCTGCTGCTGCATGATCTCATCCCGGAAGTTCCACGCCAGCAGAAGAACGTAGTCCGGACGATCTTGCAGCAGTCGGGCCGGATCCACGATCGGCAAATGCACGCCCGGCATGTAGCGGCCCTGCTTGTGCACGTTGCGGTCGGCGACGTAGTCGATCAGATCGGCGCCGAGGCCAACGTGGTTGAGCAGGGTCGCGCCCTTGGCCGCGGCGCCGTAGGCGGCAATGCGCTTGCCTTGCTGCTTGCGGTCGCGGAGCAGCTTGCCCAGCGCGCTGGCAACGTCGCGCACGCGCTCGGCGAAGCGCTGGTAGTAGGCGTGCGTGTGCATGCCGAGTGCGGTCTCCGCCTCGAGATGCTGCTCGACCATCGCCGAGACCGACGCCCATGGCCGACGAGCAGGCGCAGCGATCCGCCGTGGATCGAATGGTGCTCGACGTGCTGCAGCGTCAGGCCATGTCGGCGGAACAGCTCTAGCAGCGGCGCGACGGCGAAGTAGCAGAGGTGCTCGTGGTAGATCGTGTCGAACTCGCACTGCTCGATCAGGTCGCGCACGTACGGCACCTCGATCACCGCGACGCCTTCGGGCGCGAGCAGGAGCTGCAGGCCGGCGACGAGCCGTTCAGGTCGGGCACGTGCGCGAGCACGTTGTTGGCGATGATCACGTCGGCCGCGTGCTGCTCGGAACGCAGCTCGGCCGCGAGCTCGGCGCCGAAGAAACGGCGCCGGGTCGGGATGCCGGCACGTTCCGCGGCGCTCGCGGGTCCCGCCGCGGGATCGATGCCGAGCACCGGGATGCCGGCCTGCGCGAAGTTCTTGAGCAGGTAGCCGTCGTTGCTGGCGATCTCGATCACCAGGCTGCGCGCGGTGAGCCGCCGCGACGCGATCAGGTGCAGCGCGTTCCTGCGCGCGTGCGCGAGCAGCGCATCCGAGAACGACGAGTAGTACGGATAGTCGCGGCAGTAGAGCTCGTCCGGGGCCACGGTCGTCAGGATCTGCACCAGGCCGCACTGCTCGCACCGCGCGACGTCGAGCGGGAAGCGCGCCTCCGGCTGCGCCAGGTCGCTCGCCCGCAGCAACGCGTCCGCGAGCGGCAGCTCGCCCAGCGCCAGGAATGCGCGCAGCCGGGGCGAGCCGCACGATCGACACGCGCAGACCACGGTTGCCATCGGCTCACGCCTTGGACGCCACCGGAACCGCGCGCCGCCAGCGCAACGTGGCATCGATGCGTTGCGCGGCGAGCAGCTCCTTGATCCGCTTGACGCGCAGGTAGCGCGCGCTCGTAGCTCGTCGAGCGTCAGCCCGAGCGCGTGGTACAGCTCGTAGAGCTGCCGCACCCCGCTGCGCACCGTCCACAGCGGCCGGAAGCTCGCCACGGTGCGCATGAGCTTGTCGCAGTTGACACGGTAGCAGCGCAGATCCGGTCCGCCCCGCGCCGCATACTCGATGCGGCTGCCAGGGACGATCGCCTGCACGATCTCGGCCAGCTCGTGGATCTGGTAGTTCTCGTCGGAGCGGCCGACGTTGAAGGCCTGATTGGGCACGGCCGCGCGCGGCGCGTTCAGGCTCGCGACGAACGCGCGCGCGATGTCGTCGACGTGCACCACCGGCCGCCACGGCGTGCCATCGCTCTTGATCAGCACCCTGCCAGTGGTGCAGGCGTGGCCCACGAGATTGTTCACGACCAGGTCGGCACGCAGCCGCGGCGAGACGCCATAGGCCGTGGCATTGCGCAGGAAGGTGGGGCTGAACTCGTCGTCCGCGAGCCTCGCCACGTCGCGCTCGACGAGCACCTTGGACACGCCGTAGGGAGTCACCGGACGGAAGGCAGCGGTCTCGTCGAGCGGCTGATCGCCGGCCCGGCCGTAAACGCTGCACGAGGACGAGTACAGGAAGCGCGGCACGCGCGCTTGCTTGGCGAGCGTGGCGAGCCGCACCGACGCCAGGTGGTTCACCGCGAACGTGCACTCCGCGTTCAGGTCGCCGAGCGGGTCGTTCGACAGCGCGGCGAGGTGGATGATCGCGTCGAAGCCCGACACGTCGCTGGCACGCACATCGCGCACATCGCGGTGGATCGCCGGCACGTCCGGGACCTCGGCGCCGAACGTGCAGTCCGCGAACAGGTAGCTGTCCAGCCCGACCACGTCGTGCCCGTCCGCGCGCAGCATCGGCACGAGGATCGAGCCGATGTAGCCGTGATGTCCCGTGACCAGCACTCTCATTCGAGGTGCACCTCTTGCCAGGACTCGCCGACCGTGAGCGCCACGACGTCATCGCAGGTGTCGCCGCCGAAGTCGGCATGGGCGGTACGGTTGCCGTCCAGCTCGATCGTCATCGTGCCGCTCACCGGATGCGCACAGTCCTGCTGGACGCGCAGCGGTGTCTCGATGGTGAAGGCCACGCCGCCGACGCTGCCGCTGCCGCCGACCTCGTACCGGGTCTGCAGCGGATCGGGCGCTGCCGCCAACGTCACGCTCAGCTCGCCCTTCACATCGTAGGTCTGGTCCATGGTCAAGCGCAGACCGGTCAGCGTGAACTTGATCACGCCGGCAACGGCAAAGTTCACGTCCGCCGAGCCGTCGAGCGCACTGTGGTCGTCGCCATAGCCGGTCACGGCGAGCACTCCGGGCAACGGCTCCAGTACGGCGCCGGTCACGTCGACGGTCATGCGGCCGCGGCGCGTACGACCATCGCGGCCGAGGCAACCGCTGCCCCAGTCGAAGCTGGCACGGGTCGGACTGTCGGGCGCGAGCGTCGGACACTGGAACAGCTGGGCGAACAGCGCGTGCGTGTCGAGATCGCTCTCCGGCACCACTGGTGTGAACTGCAGCAGCCGGGTCGCAGCGACGACACAGTCCGCGAGCGCCGTGCTCGAGGCGAGCGCATCCTGCGCGACCGTCACGTCGTCGCCGCTCAGCGTGACCGAGCCGCCGGCGCCGCCACCGCCGCCGCAGCCGAGCAGCGCGGGCACGATGATGCCCATCAGCCCGGTGGACGCGCGCATGAGCACCCCCTCTCAGGCCGAGAGCAACGCCCCCAGGGTCTGCACCTGGAAGCCTTCGCGCTCGGCGACCTGCAAGAGAAGATCGGTCGTGGCGAGCACAAAACTCGCGCGGGCAGCGGCATCGGCGTGAGGTCGGTCGAAGTCGTGCATGAGGATCACGCCGCCGCCCGATTGCCGGACACGCGCGGCGATCTGCTCGGGCTCCGGCAAGATCGCGTGCGTGTCGCCGGCGTCGATCGTCCACCAGCCGAACCGGCAACGCCGGCGCCGGAGCGCGAGCCAGCTGAACAGGTTGAGCTTGCCGTAAGGCGGGCGGAAGATCGCGGCGTGCGCGATCCAGCGCCCGAGCGCGGCGTAGCCGCGCTCGATATCGGCCACGCTCCGCGCCGGCGCCACCCTCCATGGGTGCCAGTGATGGTGGCCGTGGCAGCCGATCTCGTGCCCGGCGGCCACCACCTGATCCACCACGAGCGGCGCCTGCTCGGCACGCGAGCCGAGCAGGAAGAACGTCGCCCTGGCATCCTTGGTCGACAGCACTTTCAGCAGCGCCGGCGTGAGCGTCGTCCCCGGGCCGTCATCGTAGGTGAGCACCAGCGCTCGCCGCTCGCGACATCGCCGGCGCAACCGCCGCTCATCGGTGCGCCGCAGCGCATGCGGCGCCAGGTAGGCCGCGCAAGAGAGACCCGCGAGCGACGCCACCGCGATCGGCAGGCCGATCATGGCTGCACCCATTCCCGGCGCCGCCGCCACACCGAGCCCCAGGTCTCGGCGCCGGGTCGCCGGCCGAGCAGGCGGCAGGCGATGGCACGGGACAAGGCCCACAGGAACAGCATGCCGATGCCGAAGCGCGCCGGTGCCGGACGCCAGTGATGCTTGATCAGCTGCGCCTTGGCGCGCAGCAGGCGCACGAGCTTGTCGGTGCGCACTGGCTCGGACGCGCCGCCGTGATGGATGATCGTGGCCGCCGGCGTGATCATCGGCTTGCAGCCGATCGCCTTGCCGCGCAGACACAGGTCGGCGTCCTCGCCATACATGAAGAACCGTGCATCGAAGCCGCCGAGGCGGTCCCACAGCTCGCGGCTGATGAGCAGCAAGCAGCCGGTGACGATGTCCACTTCGCGGACACTGTCGCGCTGCCAGCCGCCGTAGGATTCCGGATCGAACCAGGGATGCCCGCGCAGCAACGAGGTGAGCCCGACGCCGCGGCAGAACAAGCTCCAGGGCGTCTGCCGCGCCCAGCACGACGAGGGATTGAGCGAGCCGTCGGCGAACAGCGTGCGACCGCCGACGATGCCGGCCGCCGGATGTTCCTCGGCAAACCGCACCAGCTTCTGCACGGCGCCGTCCAGCACCACCGTGTCGGGATTCAGCAACAAGAGGTACTTGCCCGTGGCGCGCGCCGCCGCCAGGTTGTTGGCGCGCGCAAAACCGAGGTTGTCCGTGGCGCGCACCAGCAGCACCGCCGGGAACTCGGTCGCGATCATGTCGGCCGAACCGTCGCTCGAAGCATTGTCGACGACGATCACCTCGAAGCTCAGGTCGCGAGTCTGCTCGAGCACCGATCGCAGGCACGCGCGGGTCAGCTCGCACGTGTTGTAGCTGATCACCAGAATGGAAACCGCGAAACTCACTGGCCTTGTCCCACCCTCGCGGCAAACGGCGATGGCGGCCGAGAACGCCAACCGCCGCGCCGATCGTGCCGATGCCGACGCTCGGAATCGGCCGAAGAGAGCTTCATTATCGACCTCTGCGCCAAGCGCGTGCAATCGTAAGATCGCGACGATGAGGATTCCTGCCAGACCGTGCACAGCGTGCGGCGCGCGCGCGGCGCACGAGTTCCTGCGCCTCGAGCAGATGCCAACCCGGGCATGTGCGCTGTGGGCCACGCGTTCCCTGGCCGAGCAGTGCGCGCGCGGCGACATCACGCTCGCGTACTGCGAGCGGTGCGGGCTGATCGAGAACACCACGTTCGCGGCATGCGCCACGGTCCATGACCAGGGCTACGAGAACGCGCTGCACTTCTCGCCCGTCTTCCAGCAGTACGCTGCGCAGCTGGCCGGCACTTTGGTCGAGCGCTTCGCGTTGCGCAACAAGACCATCGTCGAGATCGGCTGCGGCGATGGGCACTTCCTCGAACTGCTCTGCTTGCTGGGCGCAAACCGCGGCCTCGGCTTCGATCCGAGCTTCGATCCGCGCCGGACCGGCGGGCCGCGCAGCGGCCGCGTCACGATCGTTGCCGACTGCTACCGGCACGACGGCGCGGCCGCGGACGCGTTCATCGCCCGCCAGGTGTTCGAGCACCTCCCGCACCCCGCGCGCTTCCTCGCGCGCCTGCGCGGGACGATCGGCTCGCACCAGGACGCACTCGTGTTCTTCGAGGTCCCGAACGCGCTCAAGACCCTGGACGACGACACGGTGTGGGACGTCATCTACGAGCACTGCTCGTCGTTCACGGCCGGCAGCCTGGCCGGGATGTTCGCGCGCTGCGGGTTCGAGGTAGCGGCGGCGTGGGAGGCCTATGGCGGTCAGTTCCTGGCGATCGCCGCGCACCCCAGCCGCAGCACGCAGGGCACGACCGGCCCCGCCAGCGAGAGTCCCGGGCGCGTGCGCGCGGCCGTCGTCCGGTTCGCGCGGACGCATCGCGACCGCATCGCCGCAGCTCGCCGCCGGATCGAGGCGCTCGCTCGGACCGGAAAGCGCGCGGTCCTCTGGGGCGCGGGCGCACGCGGCGTGAGCTTCCTCAACCTGGTCGGGGCGCGAACCATCCGTTACGTCGTCGACATCAATCCACGCAAGCACGGCAAGTTCATCCCAGGCACCGGTCAGGAGATCGTGGCGCCGGATTTTTTGCGCCGCTATCAACCCGAAGTCGTGATCATCATGAACCCCAACTACACCGGGGAGATCGAGCGTGACCTTGCCCGGCTCGGGCTGCGCTGCGAGGTGATTCACCCATGAGCCCGGGAACACCCGACCAACTCGCCTCGAAGACGGCCCACCGGAGACATCGCCGATGACCGCGCTGACCGCATTCAGCCGCGCCAAGTGCCGGTTCTGCGAAGCGTCCTTGACGCACACGTTCGTCGACCTCGGCAAGTCGCCGCTGTGCGAGAGCTTCCTCGCCGAGGACGAGCTCAATCGCATGGAGCCGTTCTATCCGCTGCACGTGTACGTGTGCGACCGATGCTATCTGGTGCAGCTCGAGGAGTACGTGAGCCCGGGTGAGATCTTCACGCACTACGCTTACTTCTCCTCGTTCTCGGACTCGTGGCTGCAGCACGCCAGGAACTACACCGAGCTGATGACGCAGCGCTTCGGCCTCTCGCCCGCGAGCCACGTGGTCGAGCTCGCGAGCAATGACGGCTACCTGCTGCAGTACTTCGTGCAGCGTGGCATCCCGTGCCTGGGCATCGAGCCGGCGCAGAACGTCGCGGCGAAGGCGATCGAGAAGGGCGTCCCGACGCTCACCAGGTTCTTCGGCCGCGAGCTGGCGCGCGAGCTGGCGCGCGAGGGCAAGCACGCCGACCTGATGCTCGGCAACAACGTGCTGGCTCAGGTGCCGGACATCAACGACTTCGTCGGCGGCATGAAGCTGCTGCTCAAGCGCGAGGGCGTGGTCACGATCGAGTTCCCGCACCTGATGCGCTTGATCGAAGGCAATCAGTTCGACACGATCTACCACGAGCACTTCTCGTACTTCTCGTTCATCACCGCCGAGAAGATCTTCGCCGCGCACGGCCTGACGCTGTTCGACGTCGACGAGCTGCCGACGCACGGCGGCTCGATCCGCATCTATGCCAAGCACTCCGAGTCGCGGCGCCCGATCGCCGAGCGGGTCGCCATGATGCGCCAGCGCGAGATCGATCAGGGCTTCACCAGCATGGCGACGTACGCCTCGTTCGAGCACCAGGTGCGGCGCACCAAGCACAAGCTGCTCGCCTTCCTGATCGAGGCGAAGAGCCAGGGCAAGTCGATTGCCGGCTACGGCGCGCCCGGCAAGGGCAACACGCTGCTCAACTACTGCGGCATCCGCACCGACTTCCTCGACTACACCGCGGACCGCAATCCGTTCAAGCACGGCAAGTTCTGCCCCGGCACTCACATCCCGATCTTCCCGCCCGAGCAGATCGCGGCAACCAAGCCCGACTACGTCTTCATCTTGCCGTGGAACCTGCGGCACGAGATAATTGCTCAACTGGCCTACATCCGCTCCTGGGGCGGCAAGTTCGTCGTTCCGATCCCCGAAGTGCACGTGATCGACTGACATCCAATACGGGATTGCTGCCATGAAGGTCGTTCTGTTCTGCGGTGGCCTGGGAATGCGCTTGCGCGACTACTCGGAGGACATTCCAAAGCCGCTCGTGCCGATCGGCTACCGGCCGATCCTGTGGCACGTGATGAAGTACTACGCGTCATTCGGCCACAAGGACTTCATCCTCTGCCTGGGCTACAAGGCGGACTTCATCAAGAACTACTTCCTCAACTACAACGAGTGCTTGTCGAACGACTTCGTGCTGAGCGAGGGCGGCAAGAAGATCGACCTGCTGCGCAGCGACATCGCCGACTGGCGCATCCACTTCGCCGACACCGGCTTTGCCGCCAACATCGGCCAGCGGCTGAAGGCAGTCGAGGAGCACCTGCGCGGCGAGGAGATGTTCCTCGCCAACTACAGCGATGGGCTCACCGACTTCCATCTGCCGACGCTGGTCGACCACATGCAGCGGACCGGCAAGATCGCCGGCATGCTATGCGTGCCGCCGACGCACACCTTCCACGTGGTCGGGTTGAACGCGAACAACGAGGTGACCGACATCAAGGACATCAAGAACAGCGGCCTGTGGATCAACGGCGGCTATTTCTGCTTCCGGCGGGAGATCTTCGACCACATGAAGCCGGGCGAGGAGCTGGTGCAGGAGCCGTTCGAGCGGTTGAGCAAGCGGGGCCAGCTGGTCGGCCACAAGTACACCGGTTTCTGGGCGGCGATGGAGACGTTCAAGGACAAGCGCACGCTGGACGAGATGTACGCCCGCGGCGAGGCGCCCTGGGAAGTCTGGCGCAAGTAGCCAATCGATCATGATCTCGCTGGTTCTCGACAGACTGCCGGCCGCGCCCCGCATCCTGTGCCTCGGTGCGCACTGCGACGACATCGAGATCGGCTGCGGCGGCACGCTGCTCGCCATGCTCGAGCGCAATCCAGCGACCGAGGTGCGCTGGATCGTGTTCGGCTCGAACGAGACGCGCCGCGCCGAGGCGTTGCGCAGCGCGGACGTGTTCCTCGCGGCTTGCCGGAACAAGCACGTGCAAGTGGCGCAGTTTCGCGAGAGCTTCTTCCCGTACCACGCGGCGGCGATCAAGGAGTACTTCGAGCAGATCAAGGCGGCATTCGCGCCCGACGTCATCCTCACGCACCAGCGCGGCGATCTGCATCAGGACCACCGTCTGGTCGCCGAGCTCACCTGGAATACCTTCCGCAATCACCTGATCCTCGAGTACGAGATCCTGAAGTACGACGGTGATCTCGGCGCGCCGAATCTGTTCGTGCCGATCACCGAGCAGCAGGCACAGAAGAAGGTCGAGACGATCGTCGAATGCTTCGCGACGCAGCGCTCGCGCCAGTGGTTCGCGCCGGATACGTTCTATTCCATGCTGCGCATTCGCGGCGTCGAGGCCAACTCGCCCACTCGCTATGCGGAGGCGTTCTACGCCCGCAAGGTCGTGTGGGGTGCCAGCTAGCGACGCACCGATGCCACCGCCCGTGAATGCCGCTGCTGCCGCCGACACCAGGTCGGGGGACGTGCCGTTCGAGCGCGCCGTGAAGTGGGCGTTCGTGATGAACTGGGGCCAGCAGGCGATCGGCGCGCTGCTGACATTCGTGCTGGGCGCGCGCGTCGGCCTGCCGGAGTTCGGCACCGCCTCGACCGCCGCGGTCTACATCCTGTTCATCCAGATGGCGCTCGAGGGATTCGCGACCGCCATCATCCAGCGCCAGCACCTGAAGCCGGAGCACCTGCATTCCTCGTTCTGGATGGTGCTGTTGCTCAGCCTCGGGCTCACCGGCGTCGGCGTCGGCCTGAGCGACTGGTGGGCGAGCGTGTGCAAGGACGCGAGCCCGTCGCTCGGCCCGGTGATTCGCGTGCTGTCGCTGTCGATCCCGATCCGCGGCTTGACCATCGTGCAGCAGGCGGTGCTGCAGCGGCGCATGGACTTCAAGCGCCTGGCGCTGCGCTCGAACGTCTCGGTGTCGGTCGGCGGGCTGTGCGGCGTCGTGCTGGCCTTCAGCGGCTTCGGCGCCTGGGCGCTGGTGGCACAGCAGCTATGCACCGACGCGATCGCGCTGCTGTTGTTGTGGACGGTGAGCGACTGGCGCCCGCGACTCGCGTTTTCCTGGTCGCACATGCGCGAGCTGTTCTCGTTCTCGCTCGGCACGTTCCTCGGCAACATCGGCGTGTTTGCCGGCAACCGCCTCGACTCGCTGCTCATCCCGCTGTACTTCGGCCCTGGCGCACAGGCCCTGTACAAGATGGCGGACCGGCTGACGCAGGTCGTGCTCGAGTTCGTGACACGCTCGCTGCAGTCCGTCTCGCTGTCGCAGTTCGCCAGGTTGCAGGACGATCCGCCGCGGCTGCGCACGAGCGTGCTGAACACCATGCGCATGAGCGCCACGGCATCGATTCCGGCGATGATCGCGATCGCGGCCACCGGCCGCTACCTGCTGCGGTTGATGGGCAAGGACTGGGTGGCCGGGTCGATTGCGCTGCAGATCTTTTGCGTGGTCGGCATCGCCCGAGCGGTGCAGGTGTTCATCGGCCCGCTGCTGCAGGCGCGCGGTCGCCCGCATCTGCTCGCCATGCTGATCTGGATCCACGCCGGCTTGAACGCCGCCGGCTTCCTGCTCGCGGCGCACTGGTGCAGGAACCTCGGCACGGCCACGCAGATCACCTGGATGGCCTCGGTGCGCGTGCTGGTCACCGGCCTGTTGTTCGTGCCGATCTGCTGGCGGATCATGAGCGCGGTGTGCGGCGCGCCGATCCAGAGCCTGTTCCTGGCGGTGCTGCCGTCGCTCGCGTCCGGTGCGGCGATCGCCGCCGTGGTGTCCGCGATCGTCGCCACCGGCTGGCTCGCGGATCTGCCGGCATGGGCTGCCCTGATGGCCACGGTGCCGGCCGGCGGCCTGGCCGGCGTCGCGGTCTTGCTCAAGCTCGACCCGCAGGTGGGCGAGGTGATTGGTCGAGAGCTGAGGAAGCTGCTTCGCCTGCGCGTGGCGACCTGACGCACGGGAGGGGCACTGGCGCGGGGAGCGCATGGCGTCCGTGAGCGATCCGTCGATCGACATCCTGATGATCACGTACAACCGGCCCGAATACACCCGGTTGTCGCTGGGCCGCCTGCTCGCGACCTGCGACGCCACGATGCGCGTCTGGCTGTGGCACAACGGCACCGATCGTGCGACCCTCGACGTGGTGCAGTCGTTCGCACACGCTCTACCCGTGTGCCGGTTCTACCACAGCATCGAGAACCAGGGCTTGCGCGCGCCCACCAACTGGCTGTGGCAGAATGCGTCCGGCGCGTTCGTGTCGAAGGTCGATGACGACTGCCTGCTGCCCGACGGCTGGGCGCACCAGCTGCGCCAGGCGCTGCTCGACGTTCCGCAGCTCGGCGTCATCGGCTGCTGGCGCTTCCAGGACGAGGACTTCATCCCCGGGCTCGCGCTCAAGAAGATCCGCACCTTCGAGCACGGCCATCAGCTGCTGCAGAACTGCTGGGTCGAGGGCAGCGGCTACCTGCTGCGGCGCGAGCTCGTGGCGAAGTTCGGACCGCTGCGCGAGGGCCAGTCGTTCACGCACTACTGCATCGAGCTGGCACTCGCCGGGCTGGTGAACGGCTGGTACTACCCGTTCATCCGGCAAGAGCACATGGATGACCCGCGTGCGCCGCACTCGCTGCTCAAGACCGACGCCGACTTCCGCCGGAACATGCCGCTCAGCGCGCGCACCTTCGGCGTCGACTCGCTGGCAACCTGGACGCGTGCGATCAGGCGCGACGCGCGCGAGGTGCAAGAGGCAAGCGTGAACCCGCGCCGCTACGTCGGCTGGCGCGGCCGCGTGCGGCGCTACCTCCGGCAGTGGAAGCACGCGCGCGATTGAACGAACCGGCGCGCGTCAACCGATGCCCTTCTTCGCCAGCCACGCCGGCACGTCCGAGCTGAAGCGGTTCAGCACCACGCCCGCCACCCAGACGCCCGAGCTCTTCAGGATCTGCAGCGCGTTCTCCGCCATGTCGCGCCGCGTCACCTTCGCCCGCACCACGAGCACGGCCTCGTCGACATTGCGCAGCAGGATGCGCGAGTCGGGGTACAAGAGCAGCGGCGGCCCGTCGACGAGGATGTAGCGATAGCCGCGCTCCGCCTGGGCCAGGATCGCCGCGGCGAAGTCGGAGGCGAACTCGCCGGGCTCGGGATGCCGCGCCGTGCCGGCGGGCAGTACATCGAGACCGGCGATCTCGGTCGACAGGATGGCTTCTTCGAGCGGCAGCTCGCTCTTCAGCACCTCGGACAGTCCGAACGACACCGGCAAGCCGAGGTAGGCTGCCACCGACGGGGCATACAGGTTGGCCTCGATCAGCAGCACCTTCTCGCGCAGGTGCCGCGCGAAACCGATCGCCGTGCAGCTCGCGATCGTGGACGCGCCCTCGCCGTGCGTCGGGCTCACGAACAGCAGGCGCTCCGGCGAGCCCGCGTCACCCTTGCGAGAGAGATTGGCCCACAGCGCGTCGAGGCTGCGCTGGAACGGCAGGAACGCGCCGTCGAGCGGAACCGGATTGGGCTGGCCGTCACGCCGCAAGCCCATGACGTCACGACCTGCCGTTGTGGCGCGCCAGCGACCGCGCGCCGCGCCAGCGACGGATCTCGGGCACCACGCCGATGACGCGCACGCCGAGGTGACGCTGGATGTCCTGCGGCCGGCGGATGGTACGGTCGAGCATCTGCCGCAAGATGGCGATGCCAATGCCGGCGAACAGGCCGAGCGCCACGCCGATGCCGACGATCTTCGAGCGCTTGGGCTCGCTCTTGTCGAGCGGCAGCTCGGGCGGCGTCGACACCTTCAGGTTGCTGAGCTTCGCCTTGTCGAGCTCGCTCATGCGCAGCGCTTTGTGGTACGACTCCTCGATGGTGTTCGCCTGGCTGCGCAGCTGGCGGGCATCGGCCTCGAGCGACTCGTATTCGCCGGTGGCGTCGAGCAGCTTGTGCAGCCGCTCGCGCCAGGGCTTGACCTGCTCCTCCGCGAGATCGGTGGGCCCTTTCAGCTGAGCCTGCTCCTTGATGGTGGCATCGAGATCCTTGGTGAGCTGCTCGAAGCGCGGATTGGGCAGCTCCTTCTCCGCCGCGGGAAGGCGGATCAACGCCGGCATCGCCTTCAGCTGCTCGCGCAGCTTGTCGATCTGCTTGTTGTACATCTCCTCCATCTTCTGGCGATGCTCGTTGGTCTCGGCCTCGGTCTCGGCCAGCTCGATCTTCTTCGCCTCCAGCGCGGCGATGCTCTGCTGCACGCCGGCTCGGTCGGGGTTGGCGACCCAGTCCCCGTCGATCGTCTGCTTCTCGGTGCGCGGCTCCTTGCCGAGCCGCTCGCGCAGGTTGCGGCCCTGCTCGTCGAGCACGAGCAGACGCGCGCGGTTCTCGCGCACCAGCTTGTCTTGCGCCTCGATCTGCTCGAGCAGCTTGGTCTTCTGCGTGGTCAGATCGAAGATCTCGTTCTTCTTGCGAAACTCGTCGAACTTCTTCGCCGCCTGCTCCGCATCGGCGTTGGCCTTGTGCAGCAGCCTGGACAGCGTCTCGACGCTCTGGTCGGTGGAGAATAGCTGGATGTGATGCTCCCGCGCCACGTCCAGAAACACGCTCGCGATCTTGCGCGCCAGCTCGGGGGAAGTGGCGCCGCAGCTGATCGCCACCGTGTTCGCGTGCATCTCCTCGCCAATCGTGACGTTGGCGAGCAGCATCCGGGTCGCCTCCTCCACGCACAGCTCGCACAGGCAGCTCTCGGGATGATCCGTGGCAGCGGCGTTGAATCGCTTGAACCACCACGACTGGAACCGATGCATGGAGCGCGTCGGCGCGGGCGTGTGCGGCGTATCGAGGCTGGCCGGGTCGTAGGGCTTGAGCAGCTCGGCCGGACCGAGCGCCTTCGCCACCTTCTCCAGGATCTCCTGACTGGAGAGGATGGAGATCTCGGTCTGCAGCGTGAACGCGCCACCGCCACCGCCGTTGTTCTCGAGCGCGTTGTCGGGGGTCGAGGCCTCGCGCTCGCCAACCTGCACCAGGATCTTGCCGGTCGACACGTAAACGTTGGGCTTGATCAGAGCGGCGAACACGCCACCCACGACGCCCACGAGCAGCATCACCAGCACGATGTAGCGCGAGCGGATGATCGGGATGATGAACATCTCGATTGGATCGGGCGGCGGTGGCCCCGGGGGCGGCGGCAGGGCAGCAGGTGATTCGTTGGCCACGACGGTTCTGCCTACGGGGATGCCACGAACACCGTGGTCGGGTTCACACCCGGGAACGGCAGCATCTGCCGGATGTACTGATCGACGAACGTATCGACGCGATCGATGGGCTTGTTGGGAATGAAAACGACGTCGTACGGCTGCAACAGAAGCGGTATCGGCCCGCCCCAGTTTTCGACGCAGGCGTCGATGTTCCAGACCACCTGGCGGTTCTCCTCCGGGAACCATCGGATCAGCAGCGTGTGCTCGAGGTAGGCCGTGGTCTTGATCGGTCCGCCGGCGCGGCCGATCGCATCGAGCAACGACATGCGTCCCTCGATCGGGATTGCACCGGGGCGGCTGACCTCACCCATCACGATCACGTTGCGCGCGGCGCGCGTCGTTACGAACACGCTCACCTCGGGCACGGTGAGCTTGGCCAGGTACGCTTCGCGCAGCCGCTTGTTGAGCTCGTCGATGGTGAGCCCCGCCACCTCCATGCTGTCGATCGCGTGGAACATCGCGCGGCCGTCCGCACCGACGGTCGTCTGATGGTCCCACTGCGACTTGTTCGGAAACCGCACGCTGAGCGTGTCGCCGGGCGCGAGCAGGAGCGGCATGGGCCGCAGCGTCGCGTTGATCTCGGGGGTCAGCTGCGGCAGCGGGGTGCCGACATTGGAGCAACCGTCGAGGACCAGCATCACCGGCAGCCAGAAGGTACGCACCAGGCTCAAGGGATCGCCCTCACTCGTATTCGCGCTGGCAGAGAAGCCCGAACGACTCATGGATGAGCGGCAGCAGAGAGTGGCTTCGAAATCGGGCAACGGCGCTGGCCGGGTCGTGATGAGTGGTCCGGGTCATTCAGGGTAGGACAAAAGCGGGTCATCGTCCACGAGCAAACCCCTGCGCGTGGCGGCGGTGCGAGCGTGCCGCGGCCGGACGTCAGCCAGACTCGTCGGCACCCACGTCCACGTCGGTCCCCTGCGGCCGAACCGCGCCTTCGAAATCGGTGGGCGGCGCGAGCCCGCGTTCGCCGGCGTCGCTCGCCGGGCTGCCGACCCTGAGTCGGAAGGCGAGGCGGCTGGGGTCGACGAAGTACTGCGGCGCATCGCTCGGGCTCTTGATGACGATGTTGTGGTCGTTCGATCCATCCGAGAACAGGTTGGTGACGAGGTTGTTCCGCACCAGCGTGTCGGTCCACGTGCCGTTGATGCGCATCGGACTGCCGCCGCCATCGCGGAATCCGTACACCGTGTTGTTGACGAACCGACAGTGGTCGCCGCCGCCGGTGAACGAGATGCCGTGCGTGGTGTCCGAGATCACGTAGTTGTTCTCGATCACGCTGTCGTGCAGCGCCTCGTCGAACGACGTGATGCCCTGAAGGTGAATGCTGGCGGCGCGACCAGGATCGGTGGTGGCGACGATGACGTTGCGCCGCACCGTGACCGAGTTGCCGGCGCCGGCCGAGTAGAACTGCATGCCGTCGTTGTGGTAGCCAGTGTCGTCCTCGTACACGTTGGTGATCAGGTTGTCGTCGATCACGTTGTCGGTGCCGCCGCTGAACATGCCATCGCCGGCAAAGCCGTCGATCCAGTTGCGGCGCACGACGTCGCTCGACCCGACCAATGTGATGGCGGTATAGCTATTGGCGACGATGTTGTGCTCCAGCAGGCCGTTCTGGACGTCGAACAAGGCGATCCCGTTGCTGGCGAGAGTGGCCCAGTCGTGCGGCGTCCACGCTGACGCGTCGAACACGCTGAACACCCGACAGTAGCGAACCTGCACGAAGCGCGACCTCGGGTTAGCGCTGTTGTTGCGGCCAATCCAGATGAGGCCACGGTTGTCGACGAAGAACTGATCGGCGAGCTGCGGCGTCACCCACACGTTCTCCAGGATCACGCGTTCGATGGAGTAGCCGCGGAACCCTTCGATGCCCGCCAGTTCCCCGTCGGCACCCGAGATCGTCACCCAGTCGTCATAGACGACGTTCTGCAGCTGGACGTAGCCGTGGTTGCCGGACAGCAGCAGCACCGTGTCCCCGGACGCAATCCTGGACGTGAAGTAATCCGCGTTGGCGATGCTCTCGAGCGAGCTCCATGCCGTGGCGGGCGACTTGCCGTCGTTGGTCAGCTTGCCGGCCACGGGATCGCAGTAATAGGTCGTGGCGCCGAGGCGATCGCGGCCGCCGTCGCCGCCGTCGCCGCGCACCAGCGGCGTGACGAACCCGGCCGACTGGTCGGCGCCTTGGGCGAGCACGGCATCGATCGAGGCCAGCGTGAGCACACAGGATGCAAGGGCACGGATGAGCTGGCAGCGGTTCACGGATTCCTCCTCCAGCGAGACCCCTCCCCTCGCACACACCAGCTGTGCGCGGCAATGGTCGGGCCTCTTTGCCAGGATCGGTGTTTCCACCCAATTGAGGCGTAGGTGTATTCACCGACGGCACGTCGAGGATCAAGCGGATTGTGGTTTTGAGCACCGCCGGGAGGGCGCACGTCCGGCACCGGCTGCGGCGGTCTTGCTACTCGAGCAGCTGCTCGCTCAAGATCAGATGCGCGAGCGCCTTGCCGGACTGCGCGTGGCTGAACGCAGTCCAGTGCCCATGCGAGAGGTCCCAGCTGTTGTACAGCCGCTCCTTGCCCATGAACGGCTCGAGGATCGATTTCGCCGCGAACACGAACAGGCCAGGGCGCGTGGCGTCGAAGTAGGCGCGCGGGAACGAATCGACGAGCGCATGCTGGTCGGGGTAGTAGGCCGGTATCACCTGCACGATGAGCGGGACGCCGCGTGCACGCGTGGTCGCGTAGATGCGCTCGAAGATGGCCGCGGCCAGCCGCTCTTTGGACTCCTCCAGGATCGCAGCGGACCGCGGCACGCCTTCTTGCTCGCCCGCCACCGCGCCCTCGTTCTTCTTCACCATCGACTGCTTCAACAGCATCGTCATGCGCTCCTTCAGCAGGACGAATGCATTCGAGTACTCCGACAGCCACTGGAACACGGCGTTGGTGTTGAGGAAGTTGGCGAGACGTCCCATCGGCACGTAGCTCTGGGCGGTCTCGACGAGCTGGTCGCCGCGCAGCGCGAACAGACCAGTGCGCACGTTGTCGTCGAGGTCATTCGTGTAGAACGACACGAGCACGAGATCGGGCTGGTACTTGAGCAGCTCGCGCTCGAGCAACAAGCATTCCTCGGCATTGCTGTAGCCCGAGACCCCGGCGTTCAACACCTCGACCGGTTTGCCGGCCGCATTCAGCTCGCGCTCGAGCACGCTCGAGAAGCACTCGTCGAGCTGTACCTCGTAGCCAATGGTGAACGAGTCGCCGAGCGAGACGATGCGTTGCTTGCCCGGCGGCTTGGCATAGGCATAGTCGTGTCGGGCGCGCATCCCCTGCGCGTTGATGTCGAAGGTGACGTTCACCTCGGCCGATTTGTGGCGGTAGTGCGAGTTGGGAACGTTGGTGCGCACGCCGTAGCTGGTGCCAACCACGCGCCGCGGGAACTTGGCCTGCTCGCCGAAGATCAACAGCACGCTGGCCTCCACCAGGAGGCACGTGCCCACCACCGCGCCCAGCACCAGCGCGAGCCGCCGCAGCCAGCGCCAGGCGCGCGCCGAGATCACCGCCATGTCATCCGTCCTTCGGCGCCCCACTGAGCCGCTTGCGCCACAGCTTCTTCAACTTCGCCGACAGCTGGCCCTTGTCCAGCAGCCGCTTGCCGAGCCCAATCACGCCGCGAATCGTCGAGCGCGTCAGGTTCACGCTCACTGCTCGCAGCGTCGGTGCGAAGAACAACACGTCCGCTTCTTCCCAGCTCTCGGTCGCGAAGCTGCGCTTGTATTGCGCGTCGCCAAAGCCATAGTCGACGAACTCGATGGCCGGGTCGCGACACAGCGCTTCGATCATCTTCATCTGCAGGAACTGGCCGACGCGCAGCTCGCCGTACGCCGGATCATAACCGGGGATACCGATGAAGAACGAGCCGTGGTAGGCATAGCCCGGCCAGAATGCGGCTGGCTTGCCGTCGAGGAACAGCGCGTGCACGCGCAGCCAGCCGCGCTCGAGCGCGAGCTGCCACAGCTGCCGGTGCTCGGCGGTGTCGCCGAAGCCGACGCCGAGGCCGCGCTGGTAGGTCTTCCGTGCCACCGCTTCGACCACACCGAGCAGCTCGTCCAGCTCATGCACGTCGCGGAACTCACGCACCGTCAGGCGATCGGCGTAGCGCTCGACCAGTCGCCGCGAGTAGCGCTGCACGTTCTCGCGCGTGTTCCTCGAGCGCGAGCGCAAGAACTCCGCCATCGTCTCCGGCAGGTGCAGCCGCCAGTGCAGCTCCGGCATCACGGCGCGGCTGCGACACAGCGGTGCCGGCTGGGTGCGTGCTGCGCGGCAGATCGGCGAATCGATGCGCAGGCGGCTCAGCACGGCCACGTCGGCCTCGCCGCGCTTGAGCGCCGAGCGCAGCTCGGCGACCAGCAGCTCGGCGTGCAGATCGGAAGCGTCGCCCATGACGCCGCCATACACCACGAACATGCTGCGCACGCGCGGCCTGAAGATGGTCTGGTAGCCGATCTTGGTGACCAGCGGTCCATCCTCGACGCGCGCGAGCAGCATCGCCTGCGGTGTGCCGGCTCGCTCGAGCACGATCAGGTGCGGGCGCACCACCTGGCTTCGCACGCGCAGCACGGTGGCGAAGAAATCGCGGTCCGCGTCGGGGTGCCAGGCCATTTGCTGCCAGGCCGCACCGAAGCACCGCGCCTCCTCGAACGAGCGCGCCACGCGGATCGTGTAATCGGCGGGGACCATCACGGTGACAGCCCCAGCGCCGCCAGGCGCGCAAGGACCGCGGCGCTCTTCCTGCTCCAGGTCTCGCTCTCGACGCGCTGGCGCCGCGCCTGCGCGTCACCTGGCTGCGCGAGCGCGGTGCGGATCGCTCGCGCGAACTGCTCGGCGCCGCTCGCCTCGTGCACCAGCGCCGCGTAGCGGCGCAGCTCGCGGAAGCCGGTGCTCACCACCGGGCGACCGACGGCCAGGTATTCCTTCAGCTTCACCGGATTGCAGGCATCGATCCAGGGGCTGCGGTTCCAGGGCATGATCAGCACGTCGCATGCCGCCATGTAGCGCGGCACCGCCTGGTACGGACGCTGCCCGAGCAAGGTGACGTTGGCCAACGAACACCAGCCCGCCGGCAGGGAGCATGCGCCCACGAGCACGAACTGGACGTCGCTCAGCGCCGACGCGGTTGCGAGGAACAGCTCCGGATCGAACGTGTGCGCGTCGATGCCGCCGACGAAGCCGACGCGTGGTCGCGGCACCGCACGCAGGTCGTCGGGCTCGGTGTGCAGGTCCTGGCCGGCGGCGGCGAACACGTCGTAGTCCACGCCGTGGTCGACGAACAGCGCGCACGCGCACTGCTGCGCCTCGGCGTCGAACAGCGCGCGCGAGCAGAACAGCGTGAGGTCGGCGCGCGCCTTCAGCGTCCGATCGTGACGCTCGATCTCCGCGCGATCGACACCGGGGAAGCACTCGAAGCGATCGGTGCGCTGGTACACGACGCCGACCCAGCTCCGTCGATCGAGGCTGCGCGCGGCCGGCGGGCATGCCACCCACAGCAGCGGCGCGGCAATCGACAGGCGGCGGGCACCGCGGTCGATCTGCGCGTGCATGAGGCGCTGCGAGAGCGCGCGCCCCAGTCGGCCTGGAACCGCGACCGGGCTCAGCACCGCGAACCGATCGCGCACACGCTCGTAGCCATGGCGAACGCTCTTCAGCTTGCGCGCCACGCGCCTGAAGAACATGCGTCCCTCGCGCATGCGGGGCACGCGCATGCCGATCGAGTTGACGTACAGAACCGGCATCGCGTGGGACAGCTCGCGCATCATCTGCATGTCGTAGTGTCCGCGGTTGTGGTACCACCAGTCTTCGCCGCCGAAGCACACCACGCCATCGAAGCGCCGCGACGAGGTCACGCGGCGATCACGCTTTCACCAGCCGATCGCCCATCGCCGCGGCGTGCTCGCGCAGCGCGTCGCGCGTGTCGATCACCAGGCGTGCATGCTTGGCGATCGCCGCATAGTCGAACGCCGAGTGCGCGGTCGCCACCAGCAGCGCGTCATAGCCGGCAATGGCGTGCGGGGTGAGCGTCACGCTCTCCATCTGCAGGTCGTGCTTGCGCACCGGCGTGGTGCGGGCGATGAACGGATCGGAGTAGTCGACCTTCGCGCCGAGGTGATGCAGCTTCTCGATCAGCTCGAACGACGGTGATTCGCGCGTATCGTCGATGTCGGCCTTGTACGCCAGGCCGAGCACCAGGACGCGCGCTCCCTTGACCGCCTTGCCGCGCTCGTTGAGCGCGAGCGAGGTGCGCTCGACGACGTACGCCGGCATCGACGTGTTCACGGCTCCGGCGAGCTCGATGAATCGCGTCTGCCGCCCGAACTCCTTCGCCTTCCACGCGAGATAGAACGGATCGATCGGGATGCAGTGGCCGCCGAGGCCCGGACCCGGGAAGAACGGCATGTAGCCGAACGGCTTGGTGGACGCCGCTCGCACCACCTCCCAGACGTCGATGCCCATGTCGGTGAGGATCATCTTCATCTCGTTCACCAGCGCGATGTTCACGGATCGGAAGATGTTCTCGAGCAGCTTCGACGCCTCGGCCACCTCGGCGCTGCTGACGCGGACGACCTGCTGCACGGCGAGACCGTAGAGCATCGTGGCGAGATCGGTGGACGGTGCATCGAGGCCGCCCACCAGCTTGGGGATGTTGCGCACCGAATGCGACCGGCGCCCCGGGTCCTCGCGCTCCGGGGAGTGCGCGACGAAGAAGTCCTTGCCGCACTCGAGGCGGACGCCAGCGGCGGCGGCGGCGGCGAGGATCCCGCTCAGGAAGTCCTGGCGGGTCGTGCCTGGATAGGTAGTGGACTCGAGCACGATCAATTGACCCGAGCGCAAGGCCTTGCCGATCACGGCGGCGTTGTGCAGCACGTAGCTCAGGTCCGGCTCCTGATGGCGACCGAGCGGCGTCGGCACGCACACCAGCAGCACGTCGGCCTCGCCCAGGCGGGCGAGGTCGGTGGTGGCCGCGAACCGGCTGCTCTTCGCGAGCTCGCCGACCATCGCATCGCCGAGGTGCTTGAGGTAGTTGCGGCCAGCGGTCAGCATGTCGACCTTGCCCTGGTCGATGTCGAAGCCGATCACGCGCATGCCACCCTGATGCATCGCGTGCAGGAGCGGCAGGCCGACGTATCCCAGCCCGACCACACCCACGACCGCACTGCGGTTCTCGATGCGACGCTTGAGCGATTCGTACGGAGTCATGTCCACACTCGAACGGTGCTCGGAGACTTCGTTGCCAGCTGATCTGAAGCGGACGGACCATCGCCACGACCCGACGCTACCCGGCCCGCGCCGCCTGGGGGATCGTAGAACCTATCCACGAGCATCGCCAGGATCAATGAGCGCATGGCGCGTGCGCGCTCGAGCCTGGCTCATGCGTCGATGAACCGGCGAATCGCGTCGATCAGCTGCGGCGATGCGTACGCCGAGATGCAGCCCGACGCGGTGAGCTCCTCGACGCGATCGAGCCGGTCGAACAGCTCGGTCTCGTCGCGCGCGACCGCGACTCGGCCCAGGTCGCGGAAGCGCTCGGCCGTGGCGACCTGGTGATCGTTGCGCGTCTCGAGCAGGTCGCCGCGACGCGGCATCACCAGGATCGGCTTGCCGAACTGGAGCGCGGTGATGATCGAGCCCATGCCAGCATGCGCGACGATGACGCGCGCCGCCTGCGCCTTGGTGCGGAACTCGTCCACGTCCAGGAACTGCGTCCAGGCAATGTGCTCGGGACGCCATTGCGTCGGACCGATCTGTGCAAAGACGTCCTGGCGACCACGCCGGCCGGCCCAGTCGTCCACCGTGCGCGTGAGGCGCTCGAACGGCATCTGTGCGCCGACGGTCACGAAGATCACAGCACCGCTCCCTCGAAGCGCGGGCCTCCCGGGCGTGCCAGATGCGGCCACTGCGTGAGCCAGAGTCCGGCGTGCGGGCCGATGCGCTCACCCGACAGCGACAGGCGTTCGACATTCGCGATGCTGTCCAGCCACACGGTCCTGGCGCCCAGGAGTTTGCCGAGCCGCAATCCGACAAAACCCGGAGCAGCACCGGTGGAGATGACGATGTGCGGGCGCTCCTTCAACAGGATGAACAGCACCTGCAAAGCCATCCTGAGGAGCCCGACACGGTTCCACCGGGTGGCGTCCTTGACGACGTAGAAGCGCGCGTCCGGCACGTCGGAACGATACGACGCATCGACGGTCACGAATGCGACATCGTGCTGGTCGAAGGCGGGGCGCAGCCGGTTGAGCTGGACCCAGTGCCCACCGCCCGAGGCAATCAGCAGGATCTTCTTGCGACGTTGTGCACCCACGGCTTTTCCCTGGCGATGACCGGCCGGCAAGACGCGGATGATCCCATTGGCACGGCCACGCGTCAACGTTGCGCGCGCGAAACACAATCACGAGGATCCAGAACGTAGCTCGCGCCGGCATCCTACCTCGGCGAGCTGGGCAAGCTCGATGCGAGGATCGTGAAGAACTCATCGGCACCCATGTCCGGCGAACCAAAGGCGCTGCGCGGATCCCCGTAGAGGTCGGCCTGGCAGCGCGCGCGCGCTGGATTCCTGCCGACGGGCGAGTGCTCGCCTGTCCGGTACGCTCCGGGTGCCGCTTCAGGTCCTCGGGATCGGCGGCGAGGTTGCCGTCTTCCAGCCACCGCCGACGTCGCAGTAGTTCTACCCGGGAGCATCTTCGCCAGCTCGGTGAAGATCTCGCTGCCCGCGGCCGCCTGATTGCCCCAGACGATCGAGTTCTCGATCGCCGGCCAGCCCGTGCATTGCTCCCGGACCCGATATCGTCGGCGGTGCAGACGCCGCCGCCGCGCTGACCGGCGCCGCCCGTGGCGCGGTTGCCAGCAACGGTAGCGACCAGCCGCGCGGCATCGAGGAAGTGGTGCGCCGCCGCCATCGGCAGCGGCGGCCGTGTTGCGCACGACGAGGCAGTTGCCAGCAGGCAGACCCGCCGAGCGCATGCGACGCCGCCGCCCGAATCGCTGGGCGCTTCGCTGGCCTGGATCACGCAACGAGCACCTGCGCGAGGCCGCCAGATCATCAATCCGCCGCCGGTGATCGCCGAGTTCTCGCTGATCTCGCACCGCAGCAGCGCGGCGAGCGCCGGTTGACGCGGTGCCACGCCGCCGAGGTTGTCGGCATCGTCGTCCACGAGATCGATCACCGAGTGGTCGACGTACACTCCGGCGCCCTCGCAGTTCGGCTCGAGTTCTGCTCGATCCAGTTCGGCGCTCACCGGCGGGCAGACGCGGAGGTGTACCCCGCCTGCGCCAGCAAATCGGCGCGATTGAGGGTGATGCCGCGCCGGAATGTGGGTGATCGCGCGCCTGAACAGCCCGCCGCTACTGCCCCAGGCGGCGTCTGGGCGAGCGCGTTGTCGGTCAGCTGCACGGCACCGCTCAGGTACGCCACCCCACCACCGTCCTCGGCGAACGTCATTGCCCTTTATGGTGCTGGTGCAACGAATTCAGCTGCGGCGCGTCGACGGCGACGTCGCTGTCCTGGAAGGCCGAGTTCGCCGAGCAGAGCACATTGCTGCTCGATGACCGCACGCGAGCGCACGCAGTGGATCGCGCCGCCCGAACCGAACGTGGAGTTGCCGCTGATGTGGTTGCTGCCGATGAACGGTGATGCGTCGAGGCAGGTGATGGCGCCGCCGTAGGCATCGGCGCTGTTGGCGGTGATGATGTTGTCGATCAGGGTCGGCGCCGATTGCGCACACCAGATGCCCCCCGCCACCGCGCCATGGGTGATGGTAGCGCCGTCGAGCACCGACAACGCGCCCGCTTCCGGATGCGCACGTGACCACGGCGCCGGCAACCCGCCGACGATGGTCGTGAGGCTCGCGCCAGCGAGCTCTTCTACCGCGATCGCCTTGCCTTGAAGTCGATGTTCTCCGGTATGCACTACTTCGACTGGTGGCGACGATCGCCATCGCGCGCAGCGTCGACGGCCTGCTGATCGTGGTAGGGGTTGCCGCCCTCGAGAACCCGGTGCGCGCCGACTGAACTCCACGCGCTCGACCAGGACGCCGCCAGCAACATCACCGATGCCGTGAGCATCTTCGTCGCCCTCCCGAGGTCTGCGGCATTACCTTGGCAGAATCGCGGCACGGATTCAAGTTCGCTCCGCTACATCAGGAAATCCTCACCCTACGAAGTTTCTCGGGGGTTGGTGAGGAACTTCACGGTTGCGCCATGGCTTCGTGCAAGCAGCGGTGTCCCTGGGCGGAAACGCGGCGTGGCGATTCCCGCCGAGGTCCGGAACCCGGCACATACCAGGTGGCCAGGAAATGGCATCGCTGGATGGCGGTCGCTCGCGGAGAACTGTGCCTCGAGTCCGGCTGTGCTTCCGTGGCATGATCGTTCCGTGCGATCTCGCGGGCGATGCGGTGATCCTCGAACTCGGCCTGGGCGTCTACTACGGCTTGAACGAGGTTGGCGCGGCGCATGGGAGCTCATCAAGTCGCGAGTCAGGTGGCGCGATCTGCGAGCGTCTGGTCGCCGACTACGATGTGGAGCGCGCCCGCTGCGAGCAGACCTGCTGGCGGTGCTGCTCGGAGATGGTGACGCGGGGGTCTGGTCGAGGTTCGACGATCCGGTGGCGCCGACTGCTTGAGCTCGATCCGATCGAGCGCCATCATCCGCGCGCTGCCGCCGCCCTGTGCTCGATGCGCGTTGGTTCGTGCCTGCTGCTGTTCCGGCGCGTGCAGGCCTGTCGCGCGGCCTGCTCCCTGGCCCGAGCGCTCAGGGCCATGGCGGGGCGCGGCTTCATCACGTGGCGGTTGCCACCGGCGGCACGCCACATCCCGTTTGCGACCTGCCTGCCGCAAGCGCTGGCCGCTCAATGGCTTCTGGCGCGCGCCGGCTATCGCAGCGAGCTCAAGCTCGGCATCGCGCCGGGCGCCGGCCGCCCGGTGGACGCGCATGCCTGGCTCGAGCTCGACGGTGAGGTCGTGATCGGCGGGCCCGACGTCGCTCGATTCACGCCGCTCCGCTAGATTGCCAGCAGCACATTGACTCAGATTGGGGCATCGCTATCATTTCGGACCGCCCTCACCCCAGAATGGGGTTGCGAGAGGCGGTTGGCGCGAGCGCGCGGCGCGGTACAATCGGGGGGGACATGAGGAACCGTAACTCAACTCAGAATAAGAACATGAATGTGTCCATGGAGCAACCCACCAAGCCCTGCGTGAAGAAACCCTATGCGGCGCCACGGCTGGTCGTCCACGGCAGCGTCGAGAAGATCACCGGATTCATCGACCGAACCAAGCGCGGCATCGGCGGCGCGGGCCAGCCCAGCTTCCAGTACAGCTGATCCGCAGGGTTGTTCGCCTATCGCAGCTTCGGCTTGACCCTGGGGTCCGAGATCGAGCTGCCCGAGCTTGAGCCCGGCTCGGGCCGGGCGGATGCCGTCATCCGCCGCGGCGCGGTCACCCGCCCGGATCGACTGCCGCGCGATGGGCCTTGCTTCCATGCAGCGCCGGGCGACGCGTGCCTGTTCCTTCCCGACGTGGGCGACTTCCAGGTGCGCGAGGGTCGCGAGATCGTGGTTGCGCCGAGCGCAACCACGCCGGTCGAGCTGCTGCGCATCGTGCTGCTCGGCTCGATCATGGCGCTCCTGCTTCAGCAGCGCGGCCGCTTGGTGCTGCACGCGAGCGCGGTGGCGCGCGGCCATGCCGCCGTGGGCTTCCTGGGTCGATCGGGATCCGGCAAGTCCACCTTGGCAGCGGCCTGCCTGTCGCTCGGGGCAGGGCTCGTGACCGATGACGTGCTCGCGCTCGACCCGACCGAGACACCGACCCGCGTGTTTGCAAGCTACGCTCGGCTCAAGCTGTCCGACCAAGCGCTGCGAGAACGGCGCGAGTCGCCCGCCGACCTGCCCCTCGTACCGCCGCACGCGGACAAGCGGTATCGATGCGCTGGCCCGCTGCCGGCCGAGCCGCTGCGGCTCGAGCACCTGTACGTCCTCGCCGAGGGACCGCTCGCGCTCACCCGCCTGGGCGGGCAGGATGCGCTCGTCGAGCTGATCCGTCACACGTACGCCGCGCACCTCGACTTCCTGCAACCGGCAGGCCTGGCCGCGGAACACCTCCGGCTGTGCGCCGCACTCGTGGCGAGCACGCCCATCTCGCGCCTCAGCCGACCGCTGGATTTTGCTTCGCTGCCGGATGTCGTGCGGGCGATCAACGGCTGACGATGGCCCGCAGCCACGGCAGCACCGCCGGCCAGATCGGCGCGACCACCTCGAGCGCGAGCCAGCGCCAGCATCGATACAGGTGCGGCTCGATGATGACCGTGACCGGGGCGATGTGCCGTTCGCTGGGCCGGAACTTCTGCTTGAAGCGCAGCACCGAGCCGGAGCGCGTGCCGAGGTTGTAGCGCGTGCAGCCCATGGCAGCAAAGTCGCGCATCGCGCGCCAGTGCAGCAGCACGCCGGGGCTCGCACGCCCACCGAGCGCATCCAGGTCGATCGCCCCCATCCAGTACTCTGCGGTGATGCCGGCCCGGATCACCAGGATGAACTGGATCGGCCGCTGGTCGAGGCACGCGGTGTAGACGCGCGCGCCGGCATGCTGCGCCGCGCGGCGGTGAAGCTCGACGAAACGCGCCTCGGCGCCGGGCGAAGCTTGCGCGCTCGCAGCTTGCGGAACAGCGGCAAGACCGCGACGAGGTCTTCCACCCGATCCCCTGCGCGAACCTCGTAACCCGTCGCCAGTGCGGCGTTCAGGTTGCGGCGCGCGCAGCCGGCTGAAACGACCGAGCATGCTCGCGTCGTCGTGGGTCAGCGCCACGGTCAGCTCGGAATCGCAGTCCTTGAGGAACGGGAACGCATCGGCACGCTCATGGTCGGGCGCAGCCTCGGCCACTGCATCGAGCAGCTGCGTGTCCCAGTGCGAGAAGCGCAGGAAGACGTAGCCATCGCGTGCGGCCCAGGCATGGAGGCTCGCCAGGATCTGGCGCGGCGGCGCCGCCGCGGAGAGCAGCACCGGACCGCGGAACACGAGCCCGATCTTGATCGGTGCTCCGGCCATCGTGCGCACGCACGCGTAGGCAATCGGGTCCTGGGCTGGTCCGCAGAACACGTAGATCGCCCGACAGCAGGGCTGGTGCAGCGACTCGGCGAAACACGGGAGCTGTTGGATCGCCGCGTCCGACTGCATCAGCCGACGATTCCACCAGTCGAGATCGGTGGCAGCGATGCGGCTCCATTGGTAGGCTGGCGAGCTCGCGTTCGTGCCATGAGTCATCGGGCCACCACCACGATCAGAGGTTCGGCCGCCGTCCAGCCGACGTGCCAGCGCGAGGATGATCGGCAACCTATCGCCTCCGAGCAAGCGCATGTCCACCGCTGATGCCCGCTTCACCACCCTGTGCGGTCGAGCCGTCCGCGGCCGCACGGCCGTGCTCGAGCTGGGAAAGGCGTGGGATGATCTCGCTGCGCGCGCGCGCGCGGGGCCGCCGTTCGCGGCGCGCTGCTGGGCACAGCCCTGGATCGAGGCCGGGCGCCTGCGCGGCGCGCCGGTCGCGATCACCGTGTGGTACGGTGAGCAGCTCGTGGGCTTGCTCGCGATCGCGGTGCGTTCGATTGCCACGATCCGCATCGGCGAGCCGATCGGCACTGGCTTTCCGTGCTACCTGGGTGCGCTGCTCGATCCAGCCCACGCCGAGGCTGCCGCGCACCTGGCCGAGACGATCGTGCGCGAGGACGTGGTCGACGCCCTTCGCATCGACGACCTGAGCAGCTTGGATTCGGCCACCGCCGCGTTCTTGGCGCAGCTCGAGCAACACGGCTTCCGCACGCGGCAAACGCTCCGCAACCCCTGTCTCTTCATCGCGCTCCGCGACTCGTACGACGCCTACCTGCTCGCCAACAAGTCCTCCAAGTCGCGCGGCAACCTGCGCCGCCTGGAGGCTCGGCTGAAGGCGATCGGTGCGGTCGAGGTGCTGCACTTCGTCGGCGATCGGATCACGCCGGCGGTGATGCAGCGGGTGGCCGCCATTCAGAACGACAGCTGGATCCGGGAGCGCGGTGCGGCGGTGCTCGCGGATCCGTTCTACCAGGAGCTCACCCTGTCCGCCGCGCGGGCCGGCCTCGCCCATGTCTGGCTGGTCACCATCGACGGAGAGGACGCCGCATTCGTGTACGCACTGGTCAGCCACGATCAGCTGCACTACGTGTGGACCTCGTTCCGCCTTGCCTTCGAGCCGCTGTCGGTGGGTCGCGTCCTCACCAGCTGGACCATCAAGGATGCGTGCGAGATGCACCTGCGCAGCTACGACTTCGGCCACGGCGAGGCCGAGTACAAGCACTTCTGGTCGACGGACTCGCACGAGGTTCGGCGAGCAGTGGCGGGACGCGGCTGGCGCGGCCGGCTGGTGGTGTTCGCCTATCGCCTCACCTGGCGTCTCGCCCAGACCGGCTGGCTGCGCTCGCGCTACCGGCAGGTACGCCGCTGGCTGCGCAGTCTGCGGCGCCGATCAGCGACCCAGCACGTGCCGCAGGATGCGCAACAGCCCGTATTTCCTGGCCAGGCGCACGGGGACGATCAGGTACGAGAGGAACGCGCAGAACCGCGGTAGGCGCACCCCCTTGCCGTTCTCTTCGGCCGCGGCGAGCAGCGAGCGCGCGCGGTGGATGAAGAACGGCACCTTGTCCTGGACGCGCTCGCGCATGCGGAAATAGAACGCGGCGTGCGCGAACGGGTCGAGCTCCCGGCCCGTTCTGCCAAACATGCGCTGACGCACCTCGCTCACCAACGGCGGGATCGATTCGTCTTCAGCGACGGCGCGCACGATGCTCACCGGCAGCACCGCATCGAGCAGTTCGCGCGCGAGCGCGAGGCCGAGGTACAAGACCCGCTCGCTATTGCTCGATCGCGCGAGCTCCTGCACCCGCCGCCAGTCGACCTCCGGATGCGCGCGCAGCAGCTCGGCGACGCAGCACACCCAGTCGAGCCGACTCCACTGGTGCTTCGCACCGTGCACGCACAGCACGACCAGGTTCTCCGGCGGCGGCAGCTGCAGCATCTGCTGGCCAGCGAGCGTGCACGGCTGCGATCGTTGCCACAGGATCTCGAGATCGAGATCGAACGGCCAGTGCCTCGGCGTCAGACGCCAGTGCAGCTCGATCAAGACCAACGTGCGCTCGTGCTCCAGGCGGCACTCGTGCGAGCCCTCCGGCCGCGCCGCCGCATGCGGCACGCGATAGCCCCGCGCCATGAGCAGCTGCTTCGCGCGGGCGAGCTGGTGCACGCGCACCAGGATGTCGAGATCCTGGAACTGCCTCAGGGCGAGGCTGCCGTAGGCAGCCTGCGTGAGTACGGGTCCCTTGAACGGAATCGAGTCGATGCCATGCGCCGCCAGCAGCGCGACGATCGCTCCGAGCTCGCGCGCCAGGTGCAGGTTGCGCTGCGCGTTCTCGAGGAAGCGATCGGCCAGCTCGTGCCGCACGTCCTCGGGCACCTCGCGCGGGCAAGCCGTCTTGAGGCTCGTGTGGAGCAGCGGCCACACGCCGTGGTCGATCGCACTCTGCAGCACATCCGGCCACACCACGCCCGAGCGGACGGCCGCGCGGATGCGATCCACCTGCAGGCCCGAGAGCCGCGAGTGCGCGCAGCTGACGAGCAGCTCCGCGATTCGATCCTGGCCTTCAGTTGCCGGCGAGCCTGCCACGCATGATCTCCTCGGACGCCGCCACGCCGATCACGTTAGGCGGGGACGGCCCGGGATTCCAGGCCCAATGAGCGGCCGCACGCACTTAACGCCAGACCTTCCAGGGCGCCTCGCCTCGTTGCCACAGGCTCTCGAGCAGCTTCCTGTCGCGCAGCGTGTCCATGCACTGCCAGAAGCCCTGATGCCGGAACGCCATGCGCTGACCGTCGCGCGCGAGCCGCTCGAGCGGCTCGCGCTCCCACTGCGTGTCATCGCCGTCGATGTACTCGAAGATCCCCGGCTCGAGGACGAAGAACGCGCCGTTGATCCAGCCCTCGCCGATCTGCGGTTTCTCGGAGAACTCGGCAACCTGGTCGCCGTCGAGCTCGAGATGACCGAAGCGCGCGGGCGGTCGCACCGCCGTGACCGTGGCGAGCTTGCCGTGCGCGCGATGAAAGCGGGCCAGCGCCCGCAGATCGACGTTGGCCACGCCGTCGCCCCACGTCAACATGAACGTGGCGCGGCTCAGGTGCGGCGCCAGCCGCTTGATGCGCCCCCCGGTCGCGGTCGACAGCCCCGTGTCGACCAGCTCCACGGCCCAGTCCTCGTGGGGTGTGGTGCCGTTGTGCGGCGTCACGCTGCCGCGCTTGAAGTCGACCGTGAGGTCGTGGCTCAAGATCGTGCGGTCGACCATGTAGCGCTTGATGCACTCGCCCTTGTAACCCAGCGCGATCACGAACTCGCGGTGATCGTGATGGCGGTAGTGCATCATGATGTGCCACAGGATCGGCTTGCCGCCGATCTCGACCATCCGGCTTGGGCCGGATCTCGGTTTCCTCGGCCAGACGCGTGCCGCACCCGCGAGAATCGCAACCTTCATGGCTGGCCTCCACCGTGGGTCTCGGTGCTGGCGGGCGCGCCGGTGAGATCTGGTCGCCGCCGAAGCGCCCCGTCGATCAGCTGCTGGTAGCAGCGCGCAACGTCGTCCCAGGTCAGCGTGTGCGCGCGGCACCGCGGCGGCGCCGACCGCGCCGACACGGCGCGCGCAATGGCTCCTGCCACGCTGCCGCGCTGTTGCCTGCCTCGACCAGGCGCTCGTCGAGGCGGGCACGCGGCCACCCCGGTGACGACGGTGAACAGACCGGCGGCACGGTACTCCTCGACCGAGCGAGCTGAACAGGAAACGGCCGTGATCGAACGCTCGCTCGCCGTAGACCACCGCGACGCCGACGTCGGCAGCAAGCAGGCGGCCCAGGAGCGCATCGCGCGGGACCGGCGGCAGGAAGCTCACGGCGGCGCCGGCGAGCTCGCGCCAGCGCGCCTCGCACGGCCCCGATCCATGGATGACGAGGCGCAGATCGGCGCGCTCGACGGCCGCCATCGCGCGCAGCAGCGGCTCGAGGTCGTGCGCCTCGTCGAGCGTGCCGGCGTAGACCAGCACCACCTCGGCGGCGGACCAGCCCAGCTCTTCCCGCGGCCGTGCCACCGCGATGCTCGGGTCGACGCCATTGGGAATGATCGCGACGCGCTCACCCTGCACGCCGAACTCGCGCGCGAGCAGCTCGGCGAGCGCCGGCGACTGCACGACGATCCGATCCGCGACCGAGTAAGTCCGGCGCAGGTGCGCGTGGCTCGCGCGCAGATACAACGCGCGAAGCCGTCGCTCGCGGTGGGCGGCGAGATCGGCGTGCGCGAGTGGACCGTTCTCCTCGAACACCACCAGTCGCGGGCGAGGCGCGAGGCTGCGCGCGAGCCAGCCGCCGAACCCCCAGATCCGCTCGATCACCACATCGTAGGCACCGAGCGCACGAGCGACGCGGCGACACTCGAGCAGATGCTGCAGGTACCGCCATGGCGCCAGGCCGAGCGTGAGACTGTCGCTGCTGGCGCGCCCGAGCTTCGAGCCCAGCGTCACGCAGCGCTGGTGCTTGAGCGCACCGCCGGCGAAGAACAGATCGATGCGGAAGCGTCCGGTGCGCTCGAGGGCGTGTGCCAGCGACAGCACGTGTTCGGTCGGCCCGCAGCCGGGGCGTGCGAGCAAGCCTGGAGCCGCGAGCAACAAGCGTAGCGACGGCGATTGCATCGCGACCTCCCGGCCCTATCTCAGGACCACTTCCTTGGTGGTCTCGGCGATTGCCCAGATCTGGTGCGTACGCCGCAGCACGTGGTAATCGAACGCACCCAGCAGCCTGCCGTACGCCGCGAGCAGGCACGCCGCGAACGTCCAGACGAGCTGGCGGGGCGAGCAGTGCAGCTCGGGGAGCAGCGCACGGGCAGTGCGCCAGATGCCGAACGTCGACACCTCGTAGTGGAGCTTCGCGCGCAGGTGGAGGTGACCGCAGGTGATGCGGCGCCGCTGGCTCAGGAAGTCGGCAATGGTCTCGGGACCGTGGTTGAAGATCACGGCATCCGGACAGTAGCGCAGGGAGAGGCCCCGCCGCGTGATCAACGCCTCGAGCGCCGCCTCGTCGACGGCGAGATCGGGCGGAATGTGATCGATCACATCGCGGAACGCAACTGCCTCGCCCAGCTTTGGCCGCGCGGTGGCAACGTTGTGATGCACGCGCCACATCAAGTGGCAGGTGTAGCCAAGGAACGTGTCCGTGGCGTTGCTCGGGATCGGCCGCGCCCCGGTCATGCCCACGCGCGAATCGCGAAACGGTTGCAGCAGCTCGCTCAGCGCACAGCGTTCCGGAACGATGTCGCCGGAAAGCAGCACGAGCACGTCGGCAGCGCCCTTCTCGCGCAAGAACAGGTTGATCGCCTCGTTCTTGCTGTAACGCTGATCCTGGTAGAGCAATCGCAGGTGACTGTAGGCGATCTCGTATTCGCGGACGATCTCGTCGGTGGCATCGGTGGAGCCGCTGGACACGACGATGATCTGCGTGACCTCGAAGTCGTAAAGCTCCTGGCCAAGCACGGCATCGAGGAGATGGCGGATGTTCTTCTCCTCGTTGTGCGCCATGATGCCAACGATGACTTGCATGCGCCCGCGCTTCCGCTGCAGCGAGCCCGCGAAGATGTCTCGATCGGTGACGCGTGCCGCTGCGCGGGTCACGGCCCCGCAATCTTGACCCAGGTGCCCAGACATCGCCGTTCGCGGCGCTCTGACCAGCCTCCGGCCTAATATCTGCCTTTTCGGAGCTTTCCTTGATCGGTTCCATGGCGCTCTCGGGTAAAAGCGCTCGACTTCTTCGAGCCGAGATGGCTCGGACGCGCACTTCATTCCGGTCGTCTGCTATTCGATCATTGGACCGATGGCGTTTCAGCGTTGGAGAGCCAGCCTCGTGAGCTGGGATCGCCCCCTCTGGCGAGCTTCTCTGGCGGCCGCGCTCGTGCTGCTGGGTGTGGCGCTGCGGAGCTATCGTCTCGGCTCCTGGCCAATGCACGGCGACGAGGTCTCCAGCCTGAGCGAGGTACACGATTTCATTGCCGGTCAGGGCGCGTCGTCGAACTGGGTGCAGGCCACGTCACCGCTCGCGCATGCCTCGCTCGCGCTCGCGCTGAAGCTCGCCGGCGAGTCGCCGCTGGGCGTGCGGCTCGCCCCGCTCGTGCTCGGTGTCCTGGCGCTGGTGATCGCCTTTCCGCTCGTGCGCGGGACATTCGGCAGCGCCATCGCAACGCTGTTCGTGGCGGTGATTGCGTTCTCGCCGGACCATCTCTTCATCTCCAGCTTCGGTCGCTACTACAGCGCGCTGTTCCTGTGCGGGCTGATCACCACCGGCGGCCTCGCCATGATGGCGGCGCGCAATGCGCGGCTCGGCCTGCTCCTCGTGGTGCTCGGTCTGACGGTGGGAACCGCATTCCACCTGACCGCGGCGCTGCTGCTGCCCGGCTGCTTGCTCGTGCTCGTGCTGTTCGCCGCCGACCGCACCGATCGGCGCCGATCGACCGCTGCCCGCGTTCTCTTGCTGGTGCTGCTCGCGGCGATCGGCGTGGTGTTCGTGACCCGCTACGCAGCGCTGGTGCACGTCTATCGCAACGTGATCGTGAACTTCCCGCGCGCGCTCGGCTACCGCCCCGCACACCTGTTCCTGTCGCTCGCCTCGAACCTGGGCATGGGCACGTGCTTGTTTGCGATCGCCGGCGGTGTGCACGCGGTTCTGGCCCGCAGCCGCACCGGGCTGTCGATCTTGGCCGGCGGTGCTGGCGATCCGGAACCGGCATCACGGCATCGTTGTTCGTGACGTTTGGTCTGCGCTACCTGCACGCCGCATCGCCGGGCATTGCCTTGCTCGCCGCGTACGGCATGGGTCAGGTGCTCGCGGCGGTGCGAGGTCGCCGGCTGCTGCAGCTCGCGGCCATCGTCTTGCTGTTCGTTCCACAGCTGCCGCTGATCGCCTCCAACCTGCTCAAGGACAATCAGCGCTACGGCGTCGACGCCGCCGCGCGGATCGTCCTCGAGCTGCATCATCCTGGCGATGCGATCGTCGCCGAGACCCATGGTGCGCTCGACTATTACACCGGCATTCGATCCGAGGAGCTGCCCGACACGACCCCGCGCCTCGAAGCCTGGTTGCGCCGGCATCGGCGCGTCATCCTGGTGGGCCTTTATCAGCGCGGCAAGATGATCGCGAGCGACGCCGCGATGCAGGGCTTCGTGGACGGCAACTTCAGGCTTGAGGCGCGCATCTACCAGCGGCGCTTCGACTCGTATCGCTTCGAGGTGCGCGTGTACTCGTACGGGCTGCCGCGGCGACGGTGACGCGGCGCGGCGCGCTCAGGTTCGCGAGCCGTCACGCTTCCACAAACGCTCGAACGGCTCCCATACGCGCCGCTTGAGCGACGTCCACTTCTTGTCGAGCCACCGTCGCCGGCCGTCCTGATCACGGCGCAACGTCGAGCTGCGCGCGGTCGAGGTGTGCTTGCGCTTGCGATGCTTGCGCTCGCGATACTCCTCGAACTCGTCGCGCTTGGCGAAGTAGCGCGACATCCAGGCCGCTGCACCGGCTGCGGCCTGGCGCAACCGGTCGAAGTCCTCGCGCACGACGTGACCGAGGTATTCGACCGACGGCGCACCGCTCGTCCACTTGTGCAGGAACAGCTTCCGGTTCTGCTTCCACAGCTGCCGGTAGTCCGCGAGCACGCGCGCCGTTCCCTTGCCCTCGTGCCGTACCAGCACCCGTTCGTCGACCAGGATGTCGAGACCGTTCGCCCAGACCTGGAAGCACAGGTCGACGTCCTCGGCGCTCGCCACCGGGTACTCCTCGCTGAAGCCATGCAGGCGGCGCGCGACATCGGTGCGCATCACGTACACGACCGCCGACGGTGGGTCGGCAAACAGCGGCAGGCGCACGACCATCTCGCCCGGCGCCGAGCGCACGCTCACCGGGTTGCCGGCGGCGGTGACCGCCGGGACGACGATGCCGGCGTTGCGATCGCTCTCGAGCGTCGCGATCAGCTGCTCGGACCAGCCCGCAGCGACCTGCGTGTCATTGTTCATGAACGCCACCACCGCGCCGCGCGCTCGCTCGAGACCCTGGTTCATCGCGTGCGCAAAACCGAGGTTGTCGGCGTTGGTGATGGCCACGTCGGCCGCTCGCTCGACGTAGTCCTGCGCCAGCTCCTGCGAGCCGTTGTCGACCAGAATCAGCTCGTAGGGCACCGTGGTGTGGCGGCGGATGGACTCCACGAATGCTTGCGTGAAGTGCAGCTGGTTCCACACCGGCGCCACGATGCTGAGCTTCGGCGGCGCCTGCGCGAGCTGCGCTCGCCGTTGATCGATGAACCAGCGCGCCGCAGGTGGCTCCGGGCGGCGCGCCGCTTCGACCGCGCGGTGCAGCTCCTGCTCGAGGCGATCGGTCGCCAGCTCCCACGTGAACTTCTGCTCCACCAGCTTCAAACCGTTGTGGCGCAGTCGCGACGCGAGCGCGGCGTCCGCGAGCATGCGCTGGATCGCATCCGCGAGCGCGCGCGGATCGCGCGGCGGCACGACCAGCGCCGTCTCCTCGTGAATCGCGTACTCGCGACAGCCACCGCTGTCGGTCGTGACCAGCGGCGTCCCACAAGCGAGCGCCTCGAGCCCCGGCTGACAGAACCCCTCGAACCAGCTGCCCGAGACGAACACGCGCGCGCGACCGTACTCGCGCGCCATCTGGCGCTGCTTGAGTCCGCGACCGTCGTAGCCGACCGGTCGCACGCCGATCAAGCGGCACGCCGCCTCGACGTCGGCGGTGCCCTTCCACGGTCGCCGCCGATCGCCGTAGTGGAGCACATCGTAGCGCTTGGCTGCAGCCACCGGATGGAACAGGTGGCGGTCGATGCCGCCCAGCACGACCTGTCCGTGCACGCCGGTCTCGCGTGCGATCATCTCGGCGGTCCAGTGGCTGTTGGCGAGCAGCCGGTGCACCGGGAATCGCGCGCTCTCGTAGGCGCCGCCCTTGTCGTAGAGCGCCGCGTGATGCAGCGCGTAGAACACTCGCGCCCTGGCGTGCAGGAAGCGCGGCATCAAGTGCCACTGCGGCTCGTGATTGAACACCAGCACATCCAGCTCGGCGCGCTCGTTGCCCTGGATCGCAACGACCCGCGCGTCGCACCGCATCCAGCCGCAGCCCATCACCTCACCGGCCGGCAGGAAGATCGTCACTTCGTGGCCGCGCTGCACCAGACGATTGCTGAACTCGAGGATGCGCCGGATGCCGCCGAAGCACTTGAGGTGTGGTTCGAGGAAACCGATGCGCAGCTTGTTCTCGGCAACGGGAGCGATCACGAGACCATCCTTCGATGGCGCCAGCAGTCGAGCGCGATGACCGGCAGCAGCAGTATGCACCGCGGGATCAAGGTGCGGTAGCGCTGCGTGCCGGCGATGAGGTCGGAGAACACGTTGGCGGCGTGCCGGCTGCGGCTCATGCAGCCGACGAATCGCTCCAGAGTCTCGGTGCGAAAGAACCGGCGCACCAGCTGGGCCGCGTGCCTGAGCTCGGAACCGATCTCGCGCTGGTAGGCGCGCCGGTAGGCACGCGGCGCGAGCGGCGCATCGACCTCACCCACCATCTCGCCGGTGCGGATCGCGAACCGGATTCCCTCGCGCGTGAGGGGATCCACGGCCCCGGCCGCGTCGCCCACGAGTGCGTAGCCATCGCCGGCGACCGGAAACGCGGCGATCGTGTCGGCGTCGAAGCTCGGGATCAGGGCACCGACCACGCCCTCGCAGGGTTCACCGAGCACCTCGTCGAGATAGGCGCACAGCCGCGCCTTGAGCAACGCGGGCGACTCGTGCGCCGCAGCGCAGATGCCAGCGGACACGTGATCGGTGCGCGGGAACAGCCACGCGTAGCCATTCCAGTCGGGGAAGAACTTGAGGTCGATTCGATCGGGCATCGTGCGGCGCGGGTAGGCGGTGAGCGAGATGCTGAACTGGGTGATGGGCGTGGGCATGGCGCACGCGTGCGAGCGCTGCAGCGTCTTGCGCACCAGGCTCTTCGCCCCATCGGCGCCGACGACGAAGTCGGCGGCGTGCACCGCCTGCACGGTGCGCACCAGGGTGCGACGGCCGTCAGGCTCGAGCGCAACCACGCGATCCTCGCTGTAGCGCACGCCGGCGGCGCGTGCCGCCGCGCACAACCGTGCGTCGAGATCTCGCCGCGAGACGATCACGAGCGGGCTGTTCAGGCGGAACTCGCTCACCCGGCCGCTCGGGTCGCGCACCACCGCCGACCGGATGATCCGTCTGGGGATGTCCTCGACGTACGGCGCCACGCACCGCCAGGCGGGTCCGGTCAAGCCGCCGCCGCAGGGTTTCTCGGGCTGAGGTCGACTCTCGATGAGAACCACCTCGTGCCCGCGATGTTTCAACGCCCGGGCGGCCGTCGCGCCGGCCGGTCCGCCGCCCACCACCACCACGTTAGCCATGCGTCGATGCACCTTTGCGCAAGCCGCGACCACATCTCGATTCTGTCCAATTGACAGCGGCGGCGAAAGACCTTCCAATAGCTCCCCGCTACCCCCCTAAAGCCAATACGTACTGCCAATCCAGTTCGAATCGATGAAACCACCGCGCGCGTTGTCGGTCCCGACGCGACCGGAGCAGGTGAAGCATGCTCCACGAACATGCCCGAACGCTGAGCGCGCTCAACATCGTCTGCGATGCGGCCTTGATCACGGGTGCCTGCGTCGTCGCCAGTCATTCACCCGAGCTGGCCCTGCCCGAGCCGCAGCCGCTCGCTCTCGGCGTGCTCTCCTCGATCCTGTTCATCGCCATCGGCTCACGGCACCACCTCTACCAGAGCAAGCGCACCGACACCTTGCTTGCCGAGCTGTTCGACGTGATGAGCGTGCTGACCACTGCCATGGGCAGCGCCACCATCCTGCTCGCCACGCTGGTCGAGCGCGAGCACACGTTCTCGGCGATGTTCCTGTCGCGCTCGTGGGTGCTGGCGCTGATGGTGATCCCGGGGTTCCGGTTCATCATGCGCAGCTTCCTGCGTCTCATTCGACGCAAGGGGTACAACTTCCGCACCGTGCTGCTGGTGGGCAACAACGTACGCACCGAGCGGATCTTGAAATCGATGGTGGACAACGAGCACTTCGGCTTGCGCTTGCGCGGCATCCTCGACGCGGATGGCGCGATCACGCGCGCATCACCGCTGCCGCAGGTTCCGCACCTGGGCTCGCTCGACCGGCTGCGTGAGATCCTCACCGATCCGAAGCACCCGATCGACGAGGTCATCTGCACCTTGCCGTTGCGCTCGCACTATGCGCAGACCGAGCAGGTCGTGCGTCAATGCGAGGAGATCGGCATCCCGGTGAAGATCGCCTCCGACCTGTTCGACGCGAACGTGGCCAAGACCGCCATCTCGTGGTTCGGCGGCGATGTGCCGCTGGTGACGTACTTCAGCGGGCCGAGCAGCTCGCTCCGGCTCGTGATCAAGCGCATGATCGACCTGCTCATCGCCGCGGTCTTGCTGTTGCTCGCCAGCCCGATCTTGTTGGTCACCGCGCTGGCCGTGAAGCTGACGTCGCACGGCCCCGTGTTCTTCCGCCAGAAGCGCGTCGGCTTCCACGGCAAGGAATTCACGCTCTTCAAGTTCCGATCGATGGTGGTCGGCGCGGAAGAGCAGCTCGCCGAGCTGCGCGCACACAACGAGATGAGCGGACCGGTCTTCAAGATGAAGCAGGACCCGCGCGTGACCAGCGTGGGCAAGTTCATCCGCCGCTGGAGCATCGACGAGCTGCCGCAGCTGATCAACGTGTTGAAGGGCGACATGAGCCTGGTCGGCCCGCGGCCGCCGGTGCCCGCCGAGGTGGCCGAGTACGAGTGGTGGCAGCGCCGACGCCTGTCCATGAAGCCCGGCCTGACCTGCATCTGGCAGGTGAGCGGCCGCAATCAGATCGGCTTCGAGCGCTGGATGGAGCTCGACCTGCACTACATCGACAACTGGTCCTTGTGGCTCGACACCACGCTGTTGCTGCGCACCATCCCGGCGGTGCTGAGCAAGACCGGGATGTGATGCCGGTCACGCTGGCGAGGCCTGCATCGTGCGAAGCCGACGAGGCGCCGCCACTGGCAGCTGCACCAGCTCGCTCACGAATGCCTGGGCCAGTCGCTGCTGCGTGCAGGTGTCCTCGATCCGCTCGCGCAGCTCGCGGCCCATCAGCGTCAGCCGGCGCTCGACTTGCAACAGGTCGAGCACCGAGCGGCTGATCGCCTCGGCGGAGCCCTGGCGATAGAGCTTGAGATGCGGCAAGCGCTGCTCGAGCTCGCGATTGGCCTCGGTGGCTGGTATCACGACCGGCAGCTCGCACGCCGCGGCCTCGAGCACGTGCGGATCGAGCCGCTCCTCGGCATGCGTGCCGCCCAGCGGGGCAACGATCGCGAGATCGGCCGAGCCGAGAGAGGCGCTCAGCGAATCCGGGTGATCCCACGGCGCGAAGTGGAAGGACCCTGACAGGTTCGCGTACACCGTGAGGCGGCGCACCTCTTCGACCACCGGCGAGGCCAGCACCCAGAACTTCACCTCGGGCCGCCGCTCGACGACCTGCTTCGCAGCGGCCACGATGACGTGCGCGTGATCGGTTCGGCACAGGCCGTGGATCGCGACGATGGCCTCGTTGTCGAGCGCGGCCTTCGGTCGCATGCGCCGAAACGGGTCGCGGGCAAACACCTTGGCATTGACACCATCGCCGATGACCCGCACCTGCTGCGGTGCGCGACCAAGGGCCGCGAGCGCGTCGCGAAGCGCGGTCGACGACGTCAGGACGCGAGCGTCCGAACGCACCACGCGAATCTCGCGCTGCTCCCAGAAGCGCAGCCACAGCGGGCTGAACAGCAGTTCGTTGCCGCCGGCGCGCGACAGGCGCCCGCCGGAGAAATCGACCACCACCTCGCCAAACTCGGTCTCGTCCACCGCGCGCAGCGCGCAATGCGCACTCGCCAGGTCATGCGCCAGGACGACATCCGGTCCGGTTGCCTTGATGATCTTGGTCAGGGCGCGGAAGTTTTTCTTCAAGGCGAGCGCGGTCGCCACGCCCGGGTCGCCGTCGAATACCACCGGTTCGAGCCGCACACTCCAGCCGAGCGCCGCCTGGCGGCCGCCGGCCACCGAACCTGGGGCGGCTTCCGCAACGATCACGTGATGGCCTTGCTCGCGTAGAGCATTGACCGCGATGCCGAGCCGGCGCGAGGCGTCGGTGCGCGCCGGGTAGGCGCTGTCGAAGGTCGTGCATAGGAACTTCATGTGGGAGCATCTCTCTGGCGCGCCGAAACGCCACGCGCCTTCGAACCTAGGCATTTGGATCCGGGGTGTCACACCACCGGTGATGCAGTCTCTTCATCAGCATCGGCCGCAGCCTGTCACGCGATGCCTCCGGATTGGCACCCGGCGGCGGCGGCTCGCACCATCACTCTCCCAAGATCCCGGCTTGAGGACCCTCCATATACGGTTCTCGACGCGCAGGAACAAGTGGTGGCCAGCGCTGCGGCAATCGGGGCGGCGCCACGGCGGTCCCGATGGATCCGGACGGACCTTCCCAGGTCGCTGGAAAGCAGTTCGCTGCGTGTGTTTCACGCTCCGTTTGCGGTAGGATCAGGGTCCACCTACAAAGTTCCACCCGCTGTCTCAATACAGGATTGCCGTTCCTCGCCAGGCCGGACGGCCGCACCAAGGACCCCGCGTGAGCGCCGCCGAGAACCCATCACAGCCACCGATCGAGAAACTGGTCGCGCGCTCCAACCCGGACCTCTCCACGAGCGCGAGCGGCGTGTCGGTGATCGTGCCCACGCTGCGCGAACGCGACAACCTGGACCGACTCATCCCACGGGTCATGGCGGCGCTTGCCGCGGCGGGCCTTCCGGTCGAGATCATCGTCGTCGACGATGACTCGCGCGACGGCACGGTCGAGCTGATCGAACGGCTCAAGGCGTGCTTTCCGGTGCAGCTCAAGGTGCGCGTCGGCCGGCGCGGCCTCTCGTCGGCAGTGATCGAGGGCTTCGCACTCGCCACGCAGCCGATCCTGGTGGTGATGGATGCCGACCTGAGCCATCCACCGGAGATGCTCGGGGAACTGGTGACACCGCTGGTGGAAGGCCGCTCCGATTTCGTGCTCGGCAGCCGCTACGTTCGTGGCGCGCGCATCGAGGGATGGACGCCGTTTCGCTGGGCGAACAGCCTTGTGGCGACCGCGCTCGCGCTGCCGGTCGCGCGCGTTCGCGACCCGATGTCCGGCTTCTTCGCCTTTCACCGGACGCTGATCGAGAACGCCGCGCTCGACCCCGTGGGCTACAAGATCGGGCTCGAGATCCTGGCGCGCTGCCGGCCGGCGCGCGTGCTCGAGATGCCGATCGAGTTTCGCAATCGCGTGTTCGGCAAGAGCAAGCTCACGTGGAAGGAGCAGGTGCTGTACATCGAGCACTTGCGCCGCCTCTATCAGGTGCGCTGGCCGCGGCTGGGCCGTTTCTTCTCGTTCGGTCTGGTGGGCGCGGCGGGGACGCTCGTCAACCTGCTCGTGCTGTCGGTGCTGGTCGAGTTCGTAGTCGGTCAGCAGCGCACGATGGTGCTGGTGGCGGAGTCGATCGCGTTCGTCGTGGCGGTCACGTTCAACTACGCGCTCAACCGCCTGATGACGTTTCGCGACCGCCGCTCGCATTCGTGGACCCTGGGGTCCGTGAAATTCCTGCTGGTGTGCCTCGCCGGATTCCTGGTGAACCTGCTCACGCTCAGCCAGCTGTACCCGCGCGTGATCTCGCATTACGCGCCAGCCACCGTGATCAGCATCGTCGCCGGCTACGTGGTCAACTACGTCGGCGCCGCCGTGCTCGTGTTCCAGCGGCCAAGGTCCTCGAACCCGGAGTGAACATGCGGCAGGGGGAACACATCCTCGGCATCGACTATGGCCGCCGGCGCGTGGGCCTGGCGATCGCCACCACCGCGCTGCCGGGGCCGCGGCCGCTCAAGACGTTGCACGTGACCGGCGAGCAGGACGCGGTGGCGCAGGTCGCTCTTGCACTGCGCGAGGCGGGCGCAGTCGCGGCCGTCGTCGGCTTGCCGCTGCACATGGACGGTACCGAGAGCCCGATGGCAACCGAGGCGCGGCGCTTCGCCCAGATGTTGCGTGATGCAACGGGATCACCGGTCGAGCTGATGGAGGAGCGCTGGTCATCGAAGGAGGCCGAACGCAGCTTGCGCGGCAGCGGATTGCGCGGCATCGAGCGCAAGGAACGCATCGATTCGATGGCCGCGCAGATCTTGCTGCAGACCTACCTCGAGCAGCAGAGTCATCGCCGCCGCCGGCAGGCCGAGGACGACAGCGCACGCTAGAGCTCGAGCTGGAAAGGGCCTCCGAGCCGGGCGATAAGCCGAGTTCTGTTCCTCACCCGAGGGCGAGGCAGCAGCCATTTATCTGGGATCGCCGTTGCCGGCGACCTCGAACGACCTACCCGGGAGTCATGGCGATGCGGGCCACATCGTGCTCCCCTATTTGGTCTTTCTCCGGGTGGGGTTTGCCGAGCCGGGAGAGTCGCCTCACCCGCTGGTGCGCTCTTACCGCACCGTTTCACCCTTACCGAACGTGGCAAGCACGCTCGGCGGTCTACTCTCTGTTGCACTTTCCCTATCCTCGCGGACGGTGGGCGTTACCCACCACCCTGCCCTGCGGAGCTCGGACTTTCCTCCCCGGGGCGCTAGTCCCCGGAGCGGCTGCTTGCCCGACTCGAAGGTAAGCGCATTGTAGGTGAGCGGACCGACGGCCGCCACAGAGGGTCGTGATCGATGTCGCGGCCGACGATTTGACGCGATGCGCACGCGCCGGACTTCTGTTAGGAACTGGGCTGGCCGCGGCGCCGAGGAGCTCGCGCTGGGCCGCCGGGTTCCCTCTAGGAGGACGACATGGAGTTCGTTTACGTGGTCAAGCGTTACGACCTGTTCGACCTCGAGTTTCCGCACGGGTTCGTCGCCCGAGCCGAGCACCAACCGATCGTGACGCGGTATCTCGAACGCATCACGGCGCGTGGGTTCTTCGTGGAGCGGCGCCATGCCGAGCAGGACTCCTCGTTCAAGCAGGTCATCCCGTACGTCGTCGTCGCACGCGGCGACGAGGTCCTGCTCTTGCGTCGCATGCGCTCGCAGGGCGAGTCCCGGCTGCACGACAAGCTGTCGATCGGCGTGGGCGGGCACATCAATCCGATCGACGCCGGCCCAGACGTCGTGACGCGCGCCATGCAGCGCGAGCTCGAGGAGGAGCTGCATCTCTCGCGCCAGCCGCCGATCGCTCCGGCGGGCATCCTGAACGACGACAGCAACGCCGTCGGTTCGGTGCATTTCGGTCTGGTGGCGGTCGCCGACGCGCGCAGCGTCGATGTGGCGATTCGCGAGAACGATCGCATGACCGGCGCGTTCGTCGACATCGCCGAGCTCAAGTCGCTGGCTCGCGATCCCGCCAACAACTTCGAGACCTGGTCGGCGTTGCTGGTCGAGCGCATCGACCAGCTCGTTCGCATGGTCGACTAGTAGTGTTGCGCTCGCATGTCGGCCGGCGCATGACCAAAGACCCACCCGAGGGAGGTAAGGCAGCCGTCAGAACCTTTGGAAAGGTGGGATATAGAGGAAAAACCCCTACAAAAGCCTAAATAAGGATCTTTGGTTTAGAAGGACTCTAAAAGCGAGGTCCCGGCGGCTGCCTTTCCCAGAGCAAATTCAGACGTCACAGCAGTATCCTTGCAGTGAACACTGCAAGCAGTCCTGCCGATCCTGCGTTACTGGCTTTGCGTTTCCCGTTTCTTGCCTACCGGTGCGCGCATGTTTCACGCGATCCCGGTACGCGATTCCTTCACCAGGAGACACGCACTCTGAAGCGCGCCTCATCGTGGCCAAGGAGGCTGGCCACGAAAGCGGAGGATATACATCGGCGCCCATATGTCAACGTGCGCGCGTGGCCGGCGACAGTTTTTTCTTGGCGACAGCATTCATTGCACGAGCGAAACATGGGTTGCCGCTCGAACACTCGAGCGGCAACCGGCAAGCTCGCAGGACCAGTCGCGTCCGGTGGCGTGCGCCCCCGGACGCATCGATCTACTTGCTGTCGAACAGCGCGTTCAAGCGGTGCTTCGCCGATTGACTGTACTCGGATGCGAGGCCGGCATCGTTGTTCGGCGTGGCTGCCTTGGAGCGCATCTCCCGGAACAGGACCGCCATCTTGTTGATGGCGTCGGCAACGTACAGCCGCACCATGCCGAGCGTCGTCGCCTCGTCGAAGATCACAGTGAGGATCGTGCGGTTGTCGACGAGATTGAGCTGGATGTTGTCGCGCTGCCCTTGGTGGTAGAGCGCCGAGAATTCATTCTCGCCGAGCAAGCGTGCCATCTCCTTGGTGGCGGCAAACGAGCCGGCCACCAGCGCGGAGATGGTGTCCTGGTCGAAGGACTGCGCCTCGCCCACCTGTGTGATCATGTGGCCGTTCTTGTCCACCAGCAGTGCACTCTTCGCGCCGGACAGGCGCAAGAACTCCTTCATGATGCGCTCGATGCGCTCGATGTGATCGCGATAAAACACTAGATGCTGATCGCGCAAGTCTTTGTCGCTCGACATATCTGCTCACCTTGTTCCGCCGGACAGCCTTTCCTACCGTTCCGCCAATTGCCTGGACTGTCAGCTCTCAATGGAGAATGAATCGGTACACTGCAAACGCCGCCGCTGCGCCGCCGAGGCCAAGCAGCACGAGACCATACGTCAGCCAGTTGGAGGCGGGCTTCGCCTCCGGTTGCACCACCGCCGCCACCGGTTTCGCCGACCGTTGCTGCGCCGGCACCGATTTCGGTCGCGAGGCAATGTGCCGCACCTGCGGCGCCGCCTGCTTCTTCTTGGCTGGTGCCACGGTGGCAGTGCGCGCCGGCGCGGTCACTTCGCTGGCGTCGTCGCTGTCGTCATCGTCGACCACGCGTTCGGCCTGGTCGACCGCGGCTGGCGCCTTCTCACGAGTGGGCCGCAGCACCTCCCCGCTCCGCCGGTCAGCCTTGGCCGGACGGCTGACTGGCTCGGCGGCATGCTCGGCCACCGGGATGTCCTCGAACGCCTCGTCGTCGTTCGCGCGCGCCTTCGAACTGGCTTGCGGCGCCGACTCCGATTCGGCACGCTCGCGCGTTCGCGGGGCTTCCTTCTCCTGCTCCACCGCGGCCGAGCGCTTGCGCTCCGTGGAGTTGATGTTCTCCAGCACCAGTCCGGAGATCGCCTTCAGTGTCTGGAACACGCCCTCGCCGGTCTTGGCCGACGCTTCGAAGGAAGGCACGCCGAGCTTGTTCATGGCCTTCTCGAGATCCGGCACCGTCATGGCGTTCTTCAGGTCGCGCTTGTTGTACTGAATGACGAGCGGGATCTTGGTGACGTCGCGACCCATCTCGACCAGGTTCTCGCGCAGGTTCTCGAGCGATTGGATGTTGTCTTCCAGCCGGTTGGGATCCGAGTCGGCGACGAAGATGATCCCGTCCACGCCCAGCAGCACCAGCTTGCGGGTGGAGTTGTAGTACACCTGACCCGGCACGGTGTAGAGGTGGAACTTGGTCTTCATGCCGGCCACTTCGCCCAGATCGAGCGGCATGAAGTCGAAGAACAACGTCCGATCGCCGTCGGTCGAGATCGACGTCAGGTCGCCTTTGTTGGCCTCTGGCGTTCGCAGGTGCACCATCTCGAGGTTGGTGGTCTTGCCCGAGAGCCCTGGCCCGTAATAGACGATCTTGCAGTTGATCTCCTTACGGGCAAAGTTGATCTGAACCATCTCGTTCCCTCGCAAAGATGTCCATCAGCGTTTCAGACGTTGATCCGGCCTCGCTTCTCGAGGCGATTCGCCAACCCCGCGATCTCCATGAGCGTGAACTCGAGATCCGTATCCTTATCGGCAATAATCACCAGCACACACTCGTCGATGGGCACGAATAGCAGCCGGCCGCGGCGCCCGAGCATGGTGATGCGCCGAACCCGGCCAGCACCCAGGTGGGGCAGCTTGCGCTCGACCGATCTCAGTACAGTCGAGGCAAACGCCGCCACTCGATCGGCGGTGGCCGCATCGACCACGCACGAGCTGGCCAGGACGCCGTCGCGCGTCATCACCAGCGAGCCCAGCACGCCAACCGCTCCCTCGAGTCGCTTCAGGATGTCTCTCATGTCTTGCGCCATCCTGCATAGCTTTCCAGATGCCGCCGCAGGACCAGCGAGGCCTTGCCGACGCTCACTCCTGGAACCGTGCGCATGCCGATGTGCCCATCGGGAACCTGCTGCAGCAGGATCTGCCGCTGCTCCGTCTCCACCACCAGCGACAACAGCGCCCCCAGCTGCATGCGCCGCATCGCCGTTGCGGCCGCCGGCAGCAGCTCGTTGCAAATGTCGATCAGCGGACCCTGCTTGCCGTACATCTGTCGATCGTGGTCGACGAATACCACTTCCTCGGCACACGCCTCCGCCTGCAGCGACTCCACCAGCCGTTCCACCAGCTCACTGTGCTGGCGGCGAGCTTGCTTGCCGACCATCTCCTCGGGCGGATAGTCGTGGGCGAGCTGGCCGCGCTCCTCGATCCGCACCAGCAGCGAGTCGATGTGATCACCGTCGCTGCCGGCCTCCATGCGCGCGACCACCTGCAGGAGCGAGCTCGCAACGACGTGCGCTCGATCCTGCGCGACGATCTCCTTCAACCATTCGCGGCTACGGGCAATGGCGCCGATGCGGAGGAACAGCACTGCGAGCGCGAACTTGGCACGCACGTCATCGGCGTCGGCGGCGATGGCCTTCTCGTAATGGCGAATGGCCTCCAGCGCATCGGTCGAGCAAAGGTCTGTGCGGAATCGTTGCGCATAGATCTCGCCCAGCTCGGCGTGGGCGCGGCCGCAGTGCGGAAACTGCGCAATGCATTTCTCCAGCGTCTGGGCGGCGTTGTCGTCCTTGCCGGCGGTGAGATAGGCGCGCGCGAGGTCCAGCAACGGTTCGGGGCCGACCCGCGGCTCGAGCGGGTCGTTGGGGCGCTTGCGGCGCTCGCTATTGCGCTCGCGGCTGCTGAAGCTGTAAATGTCTCGCACTGCCTCGGAGTCGGGAAACAGCTTGAGGCCCCACTCCGACATCTCGAAGGCGTCGTCACTGTCACCGACGGCAATGTAGCTCTTGAGCAGCTCGATGAGCAACGGGAGGCTCTGCATCTCCATCACCTTGTGACGGAGCGTTCGCAGGCGCAGGCGCTCTCGCGACTTGCTCAGGAACCCCACGTTGGCCGCCCACTCAAGAAGCCGTCCATGTCCGGTCTCGCCCCACTCGGAGCGCTAGACTGATTACTTATCGGCAGAAGATCCTTCGGGATGTTGTGCAGGAATGGAGCAGGCCGGGCGCACGGACTCCTCCGAGGTGCAGCCGCCGAACTGTCGCAGGACAGTGCAGCCGCAGCCCGTTCTGCGGCCGTCGTGATCGCCACCACCGATCATGCGCCGTGCGTGCTGCCGCCGCTTCATTCGATCAGGAACCCGAACAGCGAACCCTCTTCCGAACCGAAGAACGCGTGCTGATCGTCCGCGACCCCGTTGGTGCGCAACCGGCCGGTGATCGAGAACTCGTCCCGCAACACCAAGGACGGCAGCTCGAGATCGAGCATGCGCGAGCCATCGCACACGGCCAGCAGGCGCGCGGTGTTGCCATGGCGAGCCAGCCGCAGGTCGCGGCCGGCGGTGAACGCACCGAGGCGCTCCCCGCTCTGGCCCACGGCCACCAGCTCGGTGCCGCCGCAGGTGACGATGAGCGTGCCGCGGGCCGCGGTGATGTCGGTGATCGCGTGCTCGCTCACGGTGGTGTGCCAGCGCCGTGAACCGTCTCGCTCGATCAGCACGAGCTCGCCCGCCTCGGTGCCGCAGGCGAGCTGGCCGCTCGGCAGCAGGTGCACCGCACTGGTCTTGCTCGGCAGCAGGATCGTTCCGAGAGCTTCGCCGTCGCTCGCCCGCAGCTCTACAAGCCGGTCGTGCTCGAGCCACACGAGCAGCTGCTGGTCGGCGCCGAACAACCCGCGCACGGCGGCATCGAGCGTCTTGACCGCGAGCACGTCGCGCGCCTGCTTGCCGACGATCACCACCTTGGCGTCGCCGGCAACGGCCAGGCGATCCGCCGCGGCCACCGGGGCACAGCCCGGCGCGATCGGCAGGTGGCGGGGCGCAGTCATGGTCCCGTCCGTCGCGGCGAATCCCAGCAGCGTTCCGCGCCGGCCGGCGATCCAGATCATGCCGTCCTTCAACAGCGGCTCGCCGACGATCTCCTCCATCTCCGGCAGGCTCGCCTGCCACACCTTGTCCGGCTGGCGTACGCTCCAGACTTGCAGGCGCCCGTCGCGCGAGCCGATCAAGACGTGGTCCGCATCGAGCTGCTGCACGAACGCGCACGGGATGCCGGTGGTGAGCGACAGCATCGGGCTCCGGCGCAGGACGACCTTGACCTCGGCCGCCGCGAGCGGCTTCGCCTTGCGGCGCTCGCGCTCGAACCCGAGCTTGCTGAACTCGATCTCGATCGTGTCGCGCGCCGGCAGCGCGAGCCACGCTGGGGTGGTGGCGGTGGCAACCTGCTGCGCGTCCGCGAGCGCCGCGGTATCGATCACTCGCACGCTGGCGCCGCTCGGCGCCGATTCCACGTACACGGGCAGCAACGCTTGCGCCGCTTCGGGCGCGAGCGGGTACTTGCGGACCAGGTCCCGCAGCGCCGCGTACTCGTTCTGATGGTCGCCGCTGGTGCGGAACGCCTGCGCTTGCTCTGCCAGCGCGCGCGCGCCGGCGAAGTAGCCCGCGAGCGAGTCGATCTGCTCGTCGATCTTCTCCTGCTTCAACCATTCGCCGCTGGTGGCGAGCTGGCGAGCCTTGCGCAACAGCTCGAGACCTCGCTCCGGCTGGTTCGCCAGGATCAGGCGCCGCGCTTCGGCAGCGAGGTTCTCGGCGTTCTGCTGCGCCTGCTGGTTCTCGCTCGCCCGGAGCTGCTTCAGGTCCTGATCGACGATGGTCTGGCGGCGCCTGGCCAGCTCGAGGTCGGCGCTCTTCTCGCGCGCCAGCACGGACCAGAACGTGAACGGATACGCGCGGCGGAAGCGCTGGTAGGACTCGATCGCCCCGCGATAGTCGCCGCGTGACGCGCGGTCCTGCGCCGGCAACAGCCGGTAGGCATCGCGCGCGTGCTTCGAGTAGTAGCCGTAGCCGAGCCCGGCGAGCCCGAGCACCATCGCCGCCACCGCGCTGCCCGTGAGGCGCGTGCGCCGGGTCACACGCCGAGCGATCTGCGCCTGGATGCGCTCGAGGCGATCGCCGACGCCAGGATGTTGCGGGTCGATCGCCTTCACCCGCCGGTACATGCGTTGCGCCGCTTCGAGGTCCCGGCGGCCGAGCATCCGGTCGCCCACGTTCAGCAGCGTCTCGACGGCGCTGTGTGGATCGCCGAGCTCGATCGCGAGGTCCGCCATGCGCAGCGCGGAGGTCGCGTTCTGCAGCCATTTCGCCGAGCTGTCGCGCACCAGCTTCATGCTTTCTTCGGACCGTGACAGCTCTCGCAAGATGAGCGCGACCTCGACGGTCTCGTTGAGCGCATCGTACTGGAATCCCTTGAACAGCTCGGGCGCGCGCGCGTGGATCTCGAGCAGCTTGATGCGCGAGTTGATGTCGGTGGTCAGCAGCTCGCGGATGCGCAGGTGCATCTCGACCGCCACCTTGAGATTGCCTTGCGCTTCGGCCTGGTCGGCAACGATCGCGTACTGCTTCGCCGCGCGGGCGTATTCGAGCACCGACTGATAGGCGAGCCCGGCCATCTCGGGCAGCGCGGGATCGCGACAGCCCCCGGCAATCGCCTTCTCGTACAGACGCAGGGCATCGTTCAGGCGCTGCGAATGCATGCACTGATTGGCGCGTTCGAGCAGCACATCGGCGGGCACCGGTGCGACGATCCCTTGCTCGACCAGCATCGCGAGCTTCTTGCACACCGCATAGCGCGGCAGATGGGTCTCCTCCACGAGCCCGCTCACCGTGCGAATGCCATCGCAGGCATGAAAAACCGCGTCCAGCGCATCGTCCCGATCCTGGGCGGTCACCGCGGCCAGCGTCGCGACGGGCTCGTAGATCTCGCCGTCGTGCGGCACCAGCCGCCGGATGTAGCACCAGTCGTCGATGCGGCGCGCCGCCTCGAGGATCAGCGCGTTGCCCGACAGCACGCAGCGCTCGTTCAGGACCTTGTCGGGCGGCGGCAGCTCGCCTTCGCGGAACTCGAACGAGGCGTCGGCAGCGACGAACAGCTCGTAGATCTCCTCCTCGGTCTGCTCGCGCAGCGCCTTCACGACCTCGTCCTCGTTCACCACCCGCATGTGCACCAGCGCGGCGAGCAGGTCGACCTTCGCGTCCGGCAGGGATGAGCGCGCCCGGCTCAGCTGATCCGGCGTCAACTTGCTGCGCCGCTCCAGCAAACGCACCACCTTCTCGGGAAACGAGCGCGGGTCGTAGGGCAGCTGCACGCCCTTCGGCCCGAAGTACAGCAGCGTGCGAACGCCGTCGGCGAAGATCTCGAGGACACCGGCCTCTTCATTGAGCGCAAGAAGCTGGAAGACGTGCGCGAGGTCGATGCTTCCCAGGTCACCTTTGAGCGGCATTGCTGGCGCCTTTGCTTGGTTTGCAGCGCGGATCGTCACCCGCCTAGGCCAATGGCATTGGCATCGTCCAAACCGCAAGCCCGCTGAAGGCCCGAGCAACCTTGCAAGCCCGGAGCACGTCTGGTAGGTTAGGCCTTGGTCTCGCTGTCCGAGGATCGGTCCCCTGGGGCGATCGTCTTGTTCCCTTTCGCGCCATGTCCATCCGAGCTTTCGCCGACCATCTGAAGCGCGTCGCCAAGGCCTGGTACCACCAGAAGGTGGGGCGCTTTTACTTTCATCGCGGCGACCTCAGCCGCGCGCGCGATCACTTCCTGACCGCGATCAAGGCCAACGAGGCGTGCTGCGCGGCGCATCTCTACCTGTTCGAGATCTACGTCTTCCAGAAGCGCTTCGGCAAGGCGATGGAAGAGCTGGCCAAGGCGCGGGAGCTCGACCCCAAGCAGTGCGACAGTTACCACTTGCGCCCGGACCACCTGATGAGCTTCGCCGAGTACCTGCGCGACAGCAAGCAGGTGAGTCGCCTCAGCTCCCGCCGCACCAGTGCCGGCCTGCTCAAGCGCGCGCCGGCCTCGCATCCGTTCCTGCCGTTCGGCGACTTCGTCGACCGCTACGAGCTGGAGCGCTTCGAGAAGCTGCCGCCGATCAGCGAGCAGGACATCTCCAAGATTGACTGGGACGACATGTCCCGGTATCTCCTAGAGGGTCACGAATAACATCCCGTGGGCGCCGGTGGTGGCATGGCACCGACGCCGTGGCGGCTCGCGCACGAGTGCGGCATTCTCGACATCGCTTCCACCTGAGATTGGCTTCGACCCGGTCATCGATCGCCGGCGGGCACGGCGAGTGTGCCTGGCTCGACCGCTGCGTTGACCCAGAGGACTCGTGAAGACAACACCGCTCCACCAGGCGCACGTCGATGCGCAAGCGCGGATGGTCGAGTTTGCCGGCTACGACATGCCGGTGCTGTACACGAGCATCCTCGACGAGGTGCGCGCGGTGCGGCATTCGGCTGGGCTGTTCGATGTCTCGCACATGGCGCGGTTCGAGATCCGCGGCGAAGCCCGACGGGCGTTCCTCAGCCGGGTGTTCACGCGCAACCTGCACGCGCTGCGCGAAGGACAAGTCGCCTACGGCCTGATTCTCCGCGACGACGGCACCACCATCGACGACGCGCTGGTGTCGGTGGACCGCGATGGCATCGCGATGTGCGCGAACGCCGGCAACCACGAGCGGGTGCGCGCCTGGCTCGACGTGCACGCGCACGGATTCGCGATCACGATCGACGATCGCACCGCGGCGACCGCGATGCTCGCGTTGCAGGGCCCGGGCGCACATCGCGCGCTGCAGCCGCTGTGCGACGCCGATCTCGGCACCATCAAGCGGTACCGGTTCCTGCGGGCCCGGGTGCACTCGGTGCTGGCGGTGATCTCGCGCACCGGCTACACCGGCGAGGATGGTTTCGAGCTGACCTTGCCGGCAGACGCCGCAGAGGGTGTCTGGCGTGCGCTGCTCGGCTCGCGCACGGCGCCGGTGCTGGCCGTCGGGCTCGGCGCGCGCGACACGTTGCGCCTCGAAGCAGGCATGCCCCTCTACGGCCACGAAATCGACGACAGCACGACGCCGGTGGAGGCCAACCTCGTGTTCGCGGTGGATTGGGACCACGAATTCCTCGGCCGCGAGGCCTTGCTCGCGAAGCAGGCCGCGCTCGCGAGCAGCGATCGAGCGCGGCAGCTCGTCGGCTTCGTCACCGAGTCGCGGCGGGTTCCGCGCCTGGGCCACGCAGTCTTGCTCGGCGAGGAACGCCTGGGCGAGGTGCGCAGCGGCACGTTCTCGCCCACCCTCGAGAAGAACATCGGCACCGCTTATGTCGAGCGCCGGGCAATGACCAACGGACAAGCGCTGGCGTACGAGGTGAGCGGCAAGCCGCAACCGCTCACCATCGTGCCGATGCCATTCGTGCGCCCGCGGACCCCCAAGACGTCGATCACGTGACTTACAGAAGGACAAGGACGCCATGATCCCCGACGATCGCCGGTATCTGAAGAGCCACGAATGGGGCAAGCGCGAAGGTGCGCTCGTCGTCGTGGGCATCACGGACTTCGCCGTGAAGCATCTCTCCGACTTGGTCTACATCGACCTGCCGCAGAAGGGCACGGCGGTGAAGAAGGACGCGCGCTTTGGCGAGATCGAATCGGTCAAGGCCGTGTCCGACATCAACTGTCCGGTGAGCGGCGAGGTCGCCGAGGTCAACGAGGCGCTCGCCGATCAGCTGGAAACGCTGGCCAAGGATCCCTATGGCGGCGGCTGGATGATCAAGGTGCGGCCGACGACGCCCTCCGAGCTCGATACCTGCCTCGATGCGCGCGCTTACCAGAAGGTGACCGAGGCCGAGGACCACTAGCCTCGGATCGCCCGTGGCGCGTTCGCCGGTTGCACGCGCCGCAGCGCCCCGGCGCGTTCTCGCCGCTGCAACAGGCGGGCGAGCGGGCGACGACCGGGCCTGGGAACGAAATTTGTTGCCCCTCTTGTTATCCAACGGAACGAATGGGGATACTGGGTGCGAGAGAAACGGCCCCGTTTCTCGTAGTGGCAGGTGTCGCATGCTCCGCTTCAACCTCACCCTGCCCCTTTCCCTCGGCCTTGCCACGCTCTTGCCCTTGGTGGGCTGCGGCGGTGGCGGCGGCGGGGGTGGGGGCGGCGGCAACTCCTTTGCCAGCTCGGTGTCCTTGGTCGACGTCGCGTTTCCCGACCCCACCGGTCAGAACAGCGGGGACGAACACTCGGTCCCGGACAACGCCTCGCTCATCCAGCGCATCACGCTCACGTTCAGCGGCGCCATCGATCCAAGCGAGGTCACCGCCGACGGCATCGAGGTTCGCGATGCGGTCACGCGCGAACGCGTCCCCGGGACGTTCACGGTCGCGGGCAGCACGGTCACCTTCCGGCCAGCGCTGCCAACCAGGCCGATCGTTGCGCTCGGCAGCGACCTCTGGGATACGGGCGGCGCGGGGCTCGCGCCGCAGACCATCTACGAGCTGACCGTGCCGGTCGATTCGGTCGCGAGCCTGCCCTCGCTCACCAAGGTGGAGCCCGGCGTGTTTGCCCAGTTCGACTCGGAGAGCCCGACCGGCGTCGGCAACATCGGTCGCAACTTCGCGCCTGGCACCCGCAGCGGCACCTGGTCGGTGCGGTTCAAGACCACGAAGAAGGAGGCCGGGTTCCTCACCGGCTACGACCAGGTGGTGCCGAACCTGGTGAGCACGTCGCCGCTGGATGGCAGCAACGACCTGTCGCCGAAGCTGTTCACCGATCCGAACAAGCTGTTCCCGGCGTTCCAGGCGTATCGCCTGGTTTTCGACCAGCCCCTCGACCCCGCTGCCGACAACGTCGGTGATCAGACCTTCCGGCTCATCGATCTCGAGGACGAGAACGGCAACCCCACATCCGGCATCTCGCTCGGCGTGCTGGTCGCGATCGTCGACAGCGTGCACGATCGCTGTGAAGTGCAGATTGCGCCGAGCGGCATCCTGCCGTTCGGTCACAAGATCGGCATCACCATCCCACGCGGGCTACGTCAGATCTCCGGTGGTTCGACCGGTGAGAAAGGCGACGTCACGGTGGCGCAGTTCACCATCGCCAGGGCACCTCAGGGTCGATTGACCGACGTGTTCAAGGAGACCTTCGCCGACACCTCGCGCCAGGAGACCTCGGTCGCCGAGCTCGGCGCCGACGTGGTGAATGCGGAGTGGGATCGGAACGACAGCCACTACCTGCAGTCGGCGTTCGGCTTCACCGGCGGCGGTGAGCTGGGGCCGTTCGTGCCGCTGCCGCCCAACACCGGTACCCGCACCGTGCTGCTCGACACGAGCCACCAGGCGCTGCCGTTGTTCGACGGATCGACGCCGGGCGCGAAGCCTGGCACGGTGGTGACCGGCGGCGTGTACAACTTCACCGATATCGTGATCCCCGACCGGATCATCGTCAAAGGCCTCGGCCGCAACCCGCTCGTGCTGACCGCGACCGGATCGGTCAGCATCGCCGGCGTGATCCAGGTCTCCGGCGTGAACGGCAACGACGACGTCTCCTACGACTCATCGATCACCCCCACGCCAGGAGGTCTCGGCGGGCCGGGCGGCGGGCGCGGCGGCGTTGGCCATCCAACCATCATCGACACGAGCGGCGACATCAACGGCGACGGCAAGCCGGATGGTTTCAACATCTTGAACTTCCTGCCGCCGCGCTACGGCGAGACCGGCGAAGGGCCGACCGTGCAGAATGGCCAGGTCGTCTACAAGCGCATCGGCGGGCGCGGTGGGGAGTCGGGGATCAAGCGCGGCAAGACGCTCGACTGCAATCCGGCGCAGGCGTCCGGCAACGACAACACCAGCCGCGGCGGCGGCGGCGGCGGCGGCACGTTCTTGCGCCGCGGCAAGAACGGCAAGGACGGCTTCGGCGACACGACCTCGGGCGAGAAGTGGAAAGATCCGCCGCACGATCCGGTGTACATCGATAGCAAGGTCAAGGGCGGCGGCGCCGGTGACGACGTGTTCGTGGACGCCGATCCGGACAACGACTTCATCGGTCAGAACGGCGAGCTGGGGCTGTACATGGGTGGCCAGGGCGGCGGCGGCGGCGGCAGCCGGCTCGACAGCTACTTCTGCGGCGGACGCTACGGCGGCTTCCCGGAAACAGTGACGGATTCCAAGGGCGGCGGCGGCGGCGGCGGCGGCGGCGCGCTGGTGATCCGGGCGCTGGGCAAGATCCAGCTGGCCGCGGTCACCGGCCAGCTCATGGCCGAGGGCGGCTGGGGAGGTCGCGGCGAGCAGGTGGCGTGCGGCAACTGGGGTGGATCCGCCGGCGGCGGATCGGGCGGCCTGGTGATCCTCGACTCGGCCACCATGGTGACGCTCGATGACACCGATGACGGCGGTGACAGCTCCTGCAGCGAGACCGACTGCAATCTCGGCTGCGACATCGACATCTCGGTCGAGGGTGGCCACGGCGGGTACCCGGTGACCGGCACGGCCGTCCTGAACAGCTGCAATGCTTGCAACCTGGCAGGCGACAAGACCGTGGGCGGCGCTGGTGGTCGCGGCGGCACCGGGCTGGTGCAACTCATGGTACCGGCCGGGCTGTCGCCCGAGATCGGCGCCAACATCTTCATCAGGCCCGACTCCGGCGTGGTGAAGCTGCCGCCGTCGGAGATCTCGCCGATCAGCGTCGCCCAATCGACCTGGATCGACGTCGGCCAGATCATCAACCGTTCGAGCACCAGTCCGACATGGGCATTCCGCGGCACCGATCCATCGACTGGCTACATCATCACCGACGCCGATGGCAACGTTCCGGATCCGGAGAAGAACACGATCAAGGTCGACATGTTGCCGGTGCTCGACCCGGTCACCGGCATCGTCCTCAAGCCGGGCAAAGGGGATTTCATCGAGCCCGACGGTTCGGTGCGGGTGGAATTCCAGGCGGGGGATGCCGTGGAGCCAGGGTCGAAGGAGGTTGCGGAGAGTTCCATCACTCCCTGGAGCAACGTGATCGACGTGGCGAACGGCCATCAATTCATGCGCTACCGAATCACCTTCAACATCGCTGATTTCGTCAAGCACCCGGGCGCGCAGCTGAGCCCCGACAGTCGACTCGCTACCGTGCGATTCGCGAAGATGCCGTTCGACTTCTGAGGCGCGCCCGAGCGGCGGCGCAGATTGGACCGCGATGGGCGCCGGGCACGGCGCCCATCGCGTTGATGTTTGCAGCGCGAGCGCCCCAGCCTGCCTCGATTCGGATCGCGCGCGCCAGCGGGGCTTTCTCCTCCAAGCGCCGCCCGGTCGAGGACTTACGGCCCTCTCCTGCGCGGGGTCTGGTCCGGTCCAGGAGCCCGGCCCTTTCCCGAACCCGCAGTCCATGATAGTTATGCGCGCCGACGCGACGCAGTCGAGCGTCGCGGTGGGCCGTTCTGCGGAGCTGCGCAGGTCCACCGCAAGCACGCGCGTCGTGAGCATTCGAATCGACAACCCCGCTTTTCGGTTTTCACGCGGCTGGTCGGCAAGCACTCCATGCGGCTGGCCGTCTCGAGCCCGTGACCGGTCGACTCATCTGTTCATTCAAGGAGACCGCTCCACCATGTCCGAACCAACGCAACCACCACCGGGCGCAATCGGCAAGCTGGCGAACACCCGGTTCTCCCGGCGGCACTTCGTCAAGGCAGCGGGGATTGGCGGCGTGGCCGCCGTCGCCGGCATGGGAGGCGCCGCTCATGTGGCGCAGGCTGGTTCCGGCGTCACCCTGAACCGGCCGCGCCGCAAGGACGACATCCTGTTCCTCGTCAATCGCACGACGCAGGGCTACACCCAGGAGTGGTACGAGTACGCCAAGAGCCGCGGCTATGCGAACTTCCTCGAGCAGCAGCTGGCACCGCAGACGATCGACGACTCGGCGATGGATCAGCTGCTCACCGCGTATCCGTCGCTCGGCATGTCGTACGGCGAGCTGTATGCGAACTACACGGCGCAGGGCCTCGCGTACATTCCTTACTACGAGCTCAAGCTGGCGACGATCGCGCGCCGCATCGGCTCGAATCGACAGTTGTTCGAACGCATGGTGGAGTTCTGGAGCGACCATTTCAGCATCGATCACAACAAGGACGGGATGGCGACCTACAAGACCGTGGACGATCGCGAGGTCATCCGCCAGCATGCGCTCGGGCGGTTCCCCGACATGCTGGTCGCCTCCGCCCACAGCGGCGCCATGATGGTGTACCTGGACAACTACCTGAACACCAAGTATGGCAGCAACGAGAACTACGCGCGCGAGATCATGGAGCTGCACACGCTCGGCGTCGATGGCGGCTACACGGAAACCGACATCAAGGAGCTGGCACGCTGCCTGACCGGGTGGGGCATCGACTACAGCGAAGCCAACAACGGCAAGTTCTACTACTACGACTATCTGCACGATCAGGGCTCGAAGGTCGTGCTCGGCTACTACATCGGACCCGGCGGCGGCAAGTCGGACATGGACACGATGCTGCAGGCGCTCGCCTACCATCCCAGCACCGCCAAGTTCATCGCCAAGAAGATGTGCCGCTGGCTGCTCGCCTACGAGCCTCCGCAATGGCTGGTCGACCGCGTCGCCGACACCTACATGAACACTCTGGGCGACATCAAGGCGATGATCCGCGTGATCCTCGACCGCGACATCGCCAAGGAGATGACGGCGAGCAAGTTCAAGCGACCGGGACACGTGATCGAGTGGCTGGTGCGCGCGACCAAGGCGGAAATCACCGACCTCACCGGTTTGTTCTACGAGTATTATCCCGTGGGTCACATGCCGTTCGATTGGTCGCCGCCCAACGGCTACCCCGACCGCGTCGATGCATGGCTCGGCCTGCAACCGCGGTGGAACTTCGTGTCGCGCCTGTTCGACAAGCAGGTGTACGGCACCACCGTCAAGCCCGCGGTGATCGACAGCTTGCTCGGGGACATCCCCGATTCCGAGCTGGCACAGGGCATCAGCCGCATCCTGACCGGCGGCGTGATGTCGCCCGAGGACGTCGCTGAGATCCAGGGATTCCTCGACGCCTATTCGGCGCCGCGGAGCTGGCCCGTTCTGCGGCAGGCCCTGGCGCTGGCCGCACAGTGCGCGAGCGCGCAGTACTATTGATGTGCCTGGCAGACCAACGTGGCTTTCGCGGAACTAGGAACTAGGAGGGCCCCAACGGTGTCCGATCAAACTGCCCGAGATTTCAGCTGCCAGGAATACGCCGAGTTCTCGCGCCGCGGCTTGCTGAACCGCATCGTGCCGGCGGCTGCGGCCGCCCTCGCCACACAGTGGCTGCCGAAGGTGGCGCTGGCGCGTGGCGGCGGCTCCAATCGCAGCGTCTTGGTGCACATCTTCCTGCGCGGCGGCATGGACGGACTGTCCACCTGCGTGCCGTACGCCGATGCCGACCTGTACGCCGCCCGGCCGCATCTCGCCGTGCCGCCGCCCGGTTCACCCGATGGCGCCATCGACCTGGATGGCTTCTTCGGCCTGCATCCCTCGGCGCTGTCGCTGATGACGCCGTGGAACGACGGCAAGCTCGCGTTCGTGCATGCCGCCGGTTCCACGGACCCGACGCGCTCGCATTTCGACGCCTACAAGTTCATGGAGTACGGCATTCCGGGACAGCCCACCTCGACGGTGACGACCGGCTGGCTGGCGCGCCACACGCAGGTGATCGGATCGTCGACCACCGCCGTGTGCCTCGCGGTCGAATCGTCGCTGACCGGCTCGTTCACGCTGAAGGGCGCCGATCGTGGCCTCACCATCGACGACTTCGATGCGTTCGCGTTCCCTGGCAACCCGGCGAGCAAGGACCAGCGCCGCACGGTCTTGCTGAAGAGCTACACCGGCGCCAAGGACCCGCTCGGCAGCGCCGCGGAGAACACGTTCGCCACGATCGACCTGTTCGAGCAGATCGATTTCGCCAACTACGTGCCGGCGAACGGCGCGGTGTACCCGGACACCTATCTGGGCCGGCAGCTCAAGCAGATCGCGGCGCTGATCAAGGCCGATGTCGGCGTCGAGGTCGCCATGGCCAACATCGGCGGCTGGGACCTGCATGCCTCGCTGAACGGCAACATGGGCATTCTGCTCGACGACCTCGCGCGTTGCATGGAAGCGTTCTACCAGGACACGCTCGCCCTGCAGGACCGGATCGTCGTGGTGGCGATGTCGGAGTTCGGCCGGCGCGTGGCGGAGAATGCCTCGAGCGGCGTCGATCACGGGCACGGCAACTGCATGCTGCTCATGGGCGGCGCCATCGCCGGTGGCCAGGTCATGACAGTCTGGCCAGGGCTGGCACCGCCGAATCTCGATTCGGGTCTCGATCTCGCCATCACCACGGACTATCGCGACATCCTGGGCGAGGTCCTGTACAAGCTCTGCGGTGATGACAACCTCGCGTTCGTGTTCCCGAACTACACGCCGACGTTCCGGGGCATCGTCGTGTAGCGGTGCGGGACCGGCCGCCGTGACCAATGCCGGGCCGCACTCGAGGAAGAGCTCGCTGCGGCCGTCTCGAATCGTGGCTGGGCCGCGAGTTCGAGCCTGACCGTAGACACTGGCTCGCGCGGCAATACGATGGGCGCTTGCATGAGCGCTTCCCATCACCACGTGGGGCTCGCCGCGCTGGTCGCGTCGAGCCTGGTCGCGGTCGGCTGTGACCGACCGAAAGAGGCGGCCGCCATCGACGTCGCGTCGGTGGCCAGCTCCTCGCCGTCACGCACGCACGAGCCGATCCGCTACGATCGCGACATTCGCCCGATCCTCACCGACCGTTGCTTCAAGTGCCACGGTGCCGATGCGGCCAAGCGTCAGGCGAAGCTTCGCCTCGATACGGCCGAAGGTGCCACGGCCCCACGCAAGGGCGGCGCCGCCATCGTCAAGGGTCATCCCGAGCAAAGCCTGCTGATCGAGCGCGTGTCGAGCGATGATCCCGACGAGCGCATGCCGCCCTCCACCAGCAACAAGCGGCCGCTGTCACCGGGCGAGCGCGAGCTGATCGAGCGATGGATCGCGGACGGCGCACCGTACGAGCCGCACTGGTCGTTCATCGCGCCGCAGCGCCCGACCCCACCGGCGGTGCACGACGCGAGCGCGTGTGCGAACCAGATCGACCGCTTCATCGTCGCACGGCTCGAGCGGGAGGGCATCGCTCCGGGCCCACGCGCAGACGCCCCGACCCTGGTGCGGCGCCTGTTCCTGGATCTCACTGGCCTGCCGCCCACTGCCGATGAGCTCGACGCGTTCCTCGCCGATGCGCGGCCCGATGCCTACGCGCGGCTCGTCGACCGGCTGCTCACGGACGAGCCCTATCGCTCGCGCTAT
>JAXMBY010000022.1:0-91115 GCA_046349655.1 Planctomycetota bacterium | reverse complement strand
ATGACCGAGCAGAGATTCGGGGCGCCGCTGCTCGTGAGCGAGGGAACGCCGGACGAGCCGGGCCAGCCCGACCCGTAGGTCACCGCGTCGGCGACGCCGATGCAGCTCGGGACGGGAACCGAGAACACGTCGCCCACGCCATTCCCGTCGCCTGACACGAGATCGGAGGCTTCGCTGTAAAAGGCGACAGTGGATCCGTCCCTGGACAGCGCCGCGTCGATGCTGAACTCGTTCGGCTCGCCGCCGCTGACGCTGTTGCTCAGACGCGCGATCGAGCCGCCGATACGGCGCACCCAGATATCGTCGATCTGCGGGTCATCGCCCTCCACCATCTCGCCGTTCGATTCGAAGGTGACGAGCTGACCGTCTGCCGAGATGGAGGCGTCCGCACCTCCGGCCGGGTCGTTCTTGAAGTCCACGCTGAGGAACTGGGTCACCGCACGCCCCCGGTCGCGGAGGTAGACGCCTGGGACTCCGTTGGCCACGAGATCGGGGGCCCCGCTCTGGAATACGACCGAGTTTCCGTCCGCCGTCATGGGATCGCCGCTCAACGCGAGGAAGCTGTCGCCGTGACCGCCCGTGCCGGTCAGGCTCATGCTGATCAGCTCCGTGGTTCCGAGCTGCCGGTCGCGCACGAACACGTCGCACCAGAGATCGTCGTCCGGCGGCGAGACGAGATTGCGGGATCGGCTCTCGAAGACCACCAACCGACCATCGAACGAGAGTCGCGACCGATACGAGTGGTCGTCGCCCTGTTCCCCCGCGGATCCAACGCTGATTCGCTCGGTCGCGCCGGTGATCCGATCATGAGCGAACACGTCGAGCCGACCATTCGTGTCGCCGGGCACGAGATTGGTGGCGTTGCTGGAGAAGCTGACCAGCTGACCATCACCGCTGATCGCGGGAAGCATCGAGTAGTCATTCGCGGCGGCGCCGGAGGAGTCCACGCTGACGAGCTCTGTCGTGCCGTTCATCAGGTCGTGGACGAAGATGTCGGCCCGGCTGTTCACATCCCCGGGCACGAGGTTAGTCGAGTCGCTGGTGAAGGCCACGAAACGACCGTCCGCCGAGATCGAGGGTTCGCGACCACCGGCGTTGCCCTGGTCCCCGGAAGAGCTCACGCTGGCGCGCACCGTCGTTCCCGTCACGCGATCGTGGACGAACACATCCCTTCTGGCGTTCGTGTCGTCTGGCACGAGGTTGGTCGCCTCGCTCTCGAACGCGACGTAACGGCCGTCGGCCGAGAGCGACATGATGAGACGGCTCGTTGCGTTCCCCTCGGTCCCGTCCGAGGCCACGGAGACCCTCGCCGTCTGTGCTCGGGCGACGAGGGGCGCGATGGCGAGCAGGAGAGCAATGCAAGCGGTGCGGTGAGTCACGGTGAATCTCCTCGAAGGTTGCTTTCCAGGTCGGTAATCGTAGTGGCCGCTCAGAGAACTGGCAAGTCCTCCACGTGAGGATCCAGGGGGCCGAGGCTTCTCGATTTGGCGTCGCATCAAGCTCATTCCATTCGTGGTGACGGTTCCCGAGCACGAGCAGGACAAGGCGCTTCGGGAGAAGCTGGCGGCGGAACTTCCTGGCGTCTTGAATTGGGCGATCGCCGGCTGTCTTGCATGGCAACGTGACGGTTTGGGCGCGCCACGTGCAATCGTTGACGCCGTGGGTTCGTATCGTTCCGACCACGATGTCATTGGTGGTTTCCTCGGTGAGGAATGCGAGATCGGTGCAACCCACGAGTGTTTTGCGAACTCGGTTTACCAGCGGTTTCTCTCCTACATGGCGCACGCTGGTGAGCCGATGCGCACGCAAACGTGGCTGGGGAACAGGTTGCGCGAACGTGGTTTTACGTCTTTGCGGAACCGCGCTGGCCGCAGGTGCTGGCGCGGCTTGCGGCTGAAGGAGAACTCGATGGCTTCTCTGGCGCTTCCCTCGGAAGAGGGTGCGGCTTGCCGAAGACCTGCGGGGCTTCCTGGCCGTTCGACTGCGCGCCGAGCAGGAACAAGGCCGACAGCACAGCTCGCCGGCGCTGCCCCTGCGGCTCGACCTCAGCGGACCGCTGGTGCGCGTGCCGAGCGGCATCATCCGAATCTTTGATCGCGACCTGGCGTTCGCCGGGATCGCAAAGCGCGACGACCGAGGCCGCGTGGCGGACGTTCACGGTCTGCGCGTCACGTTCGGGACTCACCTTGGGCGCTCCGGTGTTCCGCTCCAGACTGCGCAGGCGGCACTGCGCCACAGTTCTCCCGAGCTGACGGCGAACGTCTACACCGACCCTCGGTTGCTGGACGTCGAAGGTGCGCTCGCGGCGTTGCCCTCACTGGCGCTCGACGAGCCTGCGCGTGAGCGAGCAGCAGCGCGCGCGACGGGCACGAACCCGTGTGAATCCGTTGCACCAGATGTTGCACCAAAACCTGTCCAAACGGGGGCAATTCGGTCTCAATCGGTCCGCAAGGCGTTCGACGCCGAATCGTCACTCGACACGCGAGCCACCGACGCAAGTGGTGCTGCAGGAACGATGAGGGACATGCGGTCCACTTCTGACCGCATGTCCACTCAAGAGCGGGTGATGGGGTTCGAACCCACGACATCAAGCTTGGGAAGCTTGCACTCTACCAGCTGAGTTACACCCGCCAGCTGGCGTGAGATTCTGGCTCGGTCCGAGGCGAAAGTCAAATGGCGCTGCCGCCAATCGGCGGCTCGATGACCTGGGTGCTGCTAGAATCAATCCCTTTCGATCGACGCATCCGCGGCACGAGGTGGTTACGGCATGAACCCTCAGAGCATCTCGCTGCACGAGCCGAAGAACCTCTACCGCATGCTCGACCGCCTGTTCGGGGCGATCGACCATGCGCTGTCGCAGGAGCGGCTCGTGGAGTCGTTCTTCGAGCAGCTGGTCAACCTGACGGGCGCTCATCTGCGGTTCACCAGGGCCGTGCTCTACATGGAGGGGCGCGAGGTCTGGGTGCCGCTCGCGCAGCTGGGCGAGGGGCCGGCGGCGCCGGAGCTGCCGCTCGAGGTGCCGTGCATCTCGCTCGTGCTCACGCACCTGGTCTACATCTTCGCCGATCCGGACCAGCCGGACTCGCCCCATCGCGGCGGCGCGCTGCCGCGCGCGGCGAGCGCCGCGATCGTCGTCGGGCGCAAGCCGCAGCGCTACGTGCTGATGTTCGCGCTCGGCGACGGCTGGGTCCGCGAGGAGCTCGATTTCGTGCTCAACACGGTGCGCGTGGCGCTCGGCTCGCGCATGATCGATCAGCGCGTGCGAGGCACGTTCCTCGAGGCAGCCGAGATCCAGCAGAGCCTGCTGCTCGAGCATCCGCCGCGCTTCCCGGGCTACGACATCGCTTGCCGCTCGATCCCGGCCGAGGAGGTGGGCGGCGACTTCTACGACTTCACCTCGTTCGAGGGCGACATCCTCGGACTGTCGATCGGCGATGCCAGCGGCCATGGGCTGCCGGCGGCGCTCCTGGTGCGTGACGTGGTGATCGGCATGCGCATGGGGCTGGAGAAGAACCTGAAAATGGGTTACGCACTGGCAAAGCTGAATGGCGTGATCCACCGCAGCACACTGTCGAGCTGCTTCGTTTCCATGTTCTACGGCGAGCTCGAGCGCAATGGCAACTTGCTGTACGTGAATGCCGGACATCAGCCGCCGCTCCTGTTCCTGCAGGACCGGATCGTCGAGCTCGCCACCGGCGACACGGTGATCGGCCCGCTGCCCGACGTGCAGTACAAGCGCAGCTTCGCGCACGTCGATCGCGGCGCGACCCTGCTGCTGGTGACCGATGGGCTGGTGGAGCGCCGCAGTCCCGCCGGCGACCTGTTCGGGGTGGAGCGCATCAAGCAGGTGGTCGGGGACGGGCCGCGCGAGGCTGCGGCCCTGGTGCTCGATCGGCTGTTCGCGGCGGCGCACGCCTTCGGCGATGGCGCGCCGTGGGAGGACGACGCCACCGCCGTGGTGGTCACGCGCCGCAGTGGTGCGTGACCGTGCCGCGGTCGGGTTCACCGAAGCTTCACAATTCCTTCAAGGGCGGCAAATGCGGCAGGCATACACTGCTCACGCATTCCTGATCAGGGTCATGGGTGAGGGCATGCATGGCCAAGGAAACGATCCTCATCGTCGAGGACGACCCCGACATCGTCGAGCTGGTGCAGTACAACCTGGAACGTGAAGGCTTCAAGGTCTGGGTGGCCAAGGACGGCGAGAGCGGGCTCAAGGAAGCCGCGAGCCGCAAGCCATCCTTGATCGTGCTCGACATCATGCTGCCCGGGATGGAAGGGCTCGAGGTCTGCCGTTGCTTGAAGCACGGCGAGGCGACCAAGGACATCCCGCTGGTGATGGTGACCGCCAAGGGCGAAGAGAGCGACGTGATCGTCGGGCTCGAGATGGGTGCGGACGATTACGTGGTGAAGCCGTTCAGCCCGCGCGAGCTGATGGCGCGCATCCGCGCGATCCTGCGGCGCGGTCCGATCCGGCGCGAGCCGGACCTGCCGGAGAAGATCACGCTCGGGCCGCTGTCGATCGACGCCGCCCGCCACGAGGTCACCGCGCGCGGCAAGCCGGTGGTGCTGACGCTCGCGGAGTTCCGGCTGCTGCGCGCACTGGCGGCGAACCCGGGGCGCGTGTTCACTCGCGACCAGCTGCTCGATAAGCTGACCGGCGGCGACGTGATCGTCACCGACCGCACGGTCGACGTGCACGTCAGCGCGCTCCGCAAGAAGCTCAAGGCCGACGGCGATCTGATCGTCACCGTGCGCGGGGTCGGCTACAAGTGCAGGGACTGATGGTGCTGCGCTCGCGGTTCTTCTGGAAGCTGTGCGCCAGCTATGCCGTGCTGGTGCTGGCCACCACGCTGGTGATCGGCTTCCTCGTGCACGGCCGGCTCGAGCGCTGGCTGGTGGAGGCCGAGGAGAAGGCGCTGCGCGACAAGGCGCTGTTCGCCGAGCTGTCCACCGAACGGTTCTTCGCCGGCGAGGCGCCGGCCGACCTGCAGAGCGAGGTGAACCGGGTCGGGCGCGAGGCGGGGATCCGGCTCACCTTGATCCGCGACGACGGCGAGGTGTTTGCCGACTCGCGCGAGGATCCGGCCGCGCTCGAGAATCACGGTGCGCGCCCCGAGGTGCTGGCGGCGCGCCAGCACGGCGTGGGCGTGGCGCGCCGGCTCAGCACCAGCGTGCACGAGGAGCTGCTGTACGTTGCGCAGCTGGTGAAGCTGGGCGCGCGCCCGGTGGGGTTCGTCCGGGTGTCGATTCCGCTCGCCAGCGTCCAGGCGCGGCTCGATTCGATGCGGTTCCTGGTGGGCGCCGGGACGCTGATCGTCATCGTCATCGCGCTGGCGCTGGGGGTGTGGGTGGCGCGCCGCACCACGTTCCCGATCATCGAGATGACGCAGGTGGCGGAGGCGATGCGGCGCGGCGAGTATGGCGAACGCGTGCGGCGCTGGCCGCACGACGAGATCGGCGTGCTCGCCGAGACCATCAATCAGCTCGGGGTGGAGGTGACCGCGCGCATCGCCACCATCTCGCGCGAGCAGGCGCAGCTGCGGGCGATGCTGGCCGGCATGGTGGAGGGCGTGATCGCGGTCGCGGACGACGATCAGGTGCTGTTCTGCAACCGGGCGGCGGCGGCGCTGCTCGAGATCGACGAGGCCAGCGTGCCGGGCAAGCTGCTGTGGGAGGTCACGCGCCTGAGCGGACTGGCCGAGCTGGTGCAGCAAGCGCGCGCCAAGCTCGAGGCGGCACAGTCGGAAATGACCTTGCGCAAGCTCGATCGCGAGATCGTGCTCGAGGTGCAGGTCACGCCGTTCCACAGCACCGCCTCGGACGGCCTGGTGATCGTCCTGCACGACATCTCCAATCTGCGCCGGCTGGAACGCATCCGCCGGGATTTCGTCGCCAACGTGTCGCACGAGCTGAAGACCCCGCTGACGTCGATCAAGGGCTATGTCGAGACGCTGCTGAGCGGCGCACTGCACGACCAGAAGAACAACGTGCGTTTCTTGAAGAAGATCGACGACAATGCGGCGCGATTGACCAACCTGGTACAGGACCTGCTCAGCCTGGCGCGCATCGAGGCCCAGCAGGAGATGCTGCCGCTGGCACCGGTCGACCTGGCGCCGATCGTCGACGTGATCCTGCGGCGTCACGACGTCGACCTCAAGCAGAAGGGGCTGGCCACCACGGTCGATCTGCCGTCGGCGCCGGTGATTGCACTGGCCGACGCCGAGGCGATCCATCAGATCCTCGACAATCTGCTCGACAATGCCCTCAAGTACACGCCGGCGCCCGGTCAGATCACCATTCGGCTCGCGCGCAGCGACACGCATGCCATTCTCGAGGTCGAGGACTCGGGCATTGGCATTCCCGAGAAGGACCTCGAGCGCATCTTCGAGCGCTTCTATCGAGTCGACAAGGCGCGCTCGCGCGAGCTCGGTGGCACTGGCCTTGGCCTGTCCATCGTCAAGCACCTGGTGCACGCCATGCACGGCGAGGTGCAGGTCACGAGCACGCTGGGTAAGGGCAGCCGCTTCACCGTGCGCTTGCCGCTCGCCTCCGTATCGCGCATGGACTACGCGGCCCAGCCCTCCCGCCAGTGAGTTTGCCACGTTTCATGACTGAATAGGAAGCCGGATCGGGGGATGTGAGCACGGTGGGGGGCGGTTTCTAGCTAGGTGTGGCCGCGCTCCTGCTGATAATCCGCGGCTGGTCTCCGGCGACAGTCGCCGGGCTCGACCGCGTGGTTCTTCCAAAGGAGCAGAAGATGACGAAATCCGCTGCGGTATTCCTCATCGCGATGGGAATTGCGCAGGTCGAGGCCCGCGCCGGCAGTGCGAGCGAGACCGGCGCTGCGAAGCCATCCGAGAATGCGGCGGCGGCGACGCCGGCAGCCAGTGGACCGAGGGAGCCGGGCAACATCGCGTTGCTGAAGGCGCTGAGGGAAAAGGGCGTGCTGACGGCGGCGGAGTACGAGGCCAGTGCCGCGAGCATGATGGCGGGCGCGCAGGAGCCGGTGGAGAAGGCGCCGGTGGAGAAGGCAGAGAAGCCGGTCGAGGCGCCGCCCACCTTCAGGTACAAGCCCGGCGGCGGATTCACCTTCGAGACCGGCGACAAGCGGTTTGCCACCACCCTGAGCGGCTACTTGCAGATCCGCTCGCAGTACACCGACTTCGACTCGGATGCGGGCAAGGATGACGAGTGGCGGTTCCAGGTGAGGCGTGCCCGGATCAACGTCGACGGCTACATCTTCGAGAACTGGGTGAAGTACCGGCTCATGATCGACGCGGTTGGCGAGGACGCGGTCACGTCGGTCACCACCACCACCGACACCGATGGCAACGTCACCAGCGTGAAGACCAGCAAGTCGCGGGTCACCGAGCTGAAGGACGGCTACCTCGACATCGTGCCCTACGAGGAGTTCGGCGTGCGAACCGGCCAGTTCAAGATCCCGCTCAGTCGCCAGCAGATCATCAGCGCCTCGCGGCTCGAGATTCCGGACCGGTCGATCGCGGACGACGCCTTCGCCTACGGGCGGGACCTGGGCGCCGACCTCCACGGTGCACTGTCCGGGCGGTTCTTCTATGACCTGGGCGTCTACAACGGCAACGGCGAGAACCATCCGTCCAATCCCGACGGCACCGACATGGCTTACAGTGCCCGGGCCGGCGTCATGGTCGCGGGCAAGGACGCGAAGTACCTGCTCGAGCAGGAGGGCGACACGCGACGCAGCGATGACTTCGCGCTCGCATTCGAGGTCGGCGACGTCTATGACACCGGCGACACCGAGATCAACACGCTCGAGCTGGGCGGGATCATGAAGACCAGCGGCTTCGCTGCCGAGGCCGCATACTTCCTGCGCAACGTCGATCCCGACGGCGGCGCCAGCCGCGACGACGACGGCTACTATGCGCAGGTCGGCTACATGTTCACCGATCACATCGAGGCGGCCTTGCGTCGCTCCGAGGTGGATCTCGAGGACGTCACCGAGAACACCGAGCACACGGTCGGCCTGAGCTACTACTTCTACGAGCACAACCTCAAGCTGCAGCTTGCGTACTCGCGGCTCGACACGGATCCCGATGCCGCCAGCAAGCTGACCGACCATCGCGTGGTGCTCGAGCTCTCCGCCCGGTTCTGACGGCGCCGCGAATCCCTCGCCGCCAGCGCGGCTCGTCCACTGTGATTGCAGTGGCGAGCCGCGGTGTTTTCCCCCGGCCCTGGCCGCGCGGAATTCGCCGCGCATTCATCGTTCCTTAACGATGTCTTAACACGACGCCGCTAGGGTGGCTGCCGAGCGAAACCCAGAGAACGTCGACACGGGAGGAACTTCCAATGCGCAAGCTTCGCGGTGTGGGCCTTGCCGGGATCGTGGCCTTGGCGGGTGCGAGCCTGGCCAGCGCGCAGGCGATCGCCATCGACCAGACCATCAAGCCCTACGAGAAGGTGTCCGGAGTCTCGGGCAACCTGAACGCAGTGGGCTCGGACACACTGAACAACTTGATGGCATTGTGGATGGATGGCTTCGGCAAGCAGTATCCCAATGTCAAGGTCCAGAGCGAGGGCAAGGGTTCGTCGACCGCGCCGCCGGCGCTGATCCAGGGAACGGCGCAGCTCGGCCCGATGAGCCGCGAGATGAAATCGAACGAGATCGACGAGTTCGAGAAGAAGTACAACTACAAGCCGACCAGGATCCGCGTCGCCATCGACGCGCTCGCGGTGTGGGTGAACAAGGACAACCCGCTCGACAGGATCACCATGCCGCAGATCGACGCGATCTTCTCCAAGGCGCGCAATGGCGGGTCCGCGAGCGACATCGTCAAGTGGGGCGATCTCGGCTTGACCGGCGAGTGGGCGAACAAGCCGATCAGTCTGTTCGGTCGCAATTCGGCATCGGGCACCTACGGCTACTTCAAGGAGCACGCGCTGTACAAGGGCGACTTCAAGGATACGGTGAAGGAGCAGCCGGGGTCGGGCGCGGTGGTGCAGGGCGTGACCGAGGACCGCTACGCGATTGGCTACAGCGGCATCGGCTATCGCACCTCGGGCGTGAAGCCGCTCAAGGTCGCCGCGAAGGCAGGCGGCGACTACGCCGACGTCGACCCGGAAACGGTGTACGCGCAGAAGTACCCGATCTCGCGCTATCTCTACATCTACATCAACAAGGCTCCCAACAAGCCGCTCGACCCGCTGGTGCGCGAGTTCATGCGCTTCGTCCTGTCGCGCGATGGTCAGGAGATCGTGGTGAAGGATGGCTACCTGCCGCTCAAGGCCAAGGTCGACCAGGAGGAGTTGGCGACCCTGGGCGTGGCGGTGGAGGGGAGCAAGTCGCCCTCGGCGAAGCGCCGCTGCCTCGCCGCCGTGTCTGCTCGAGCCCGGCAGCTCCAGGTGCTGCCGGGCGCATCGCCGATGAAACCGTGAGCCCATGAGCGCAGCGCCTCGAGCCACGCCCGCGAGCGGCGCGCCGCCGGTGATCGCCCGCCGCCGCCTGATCACGGACCGTCTGGCGCGCGCCATCGTCACCGCTGGCGGGCTCGCGATCGTGGCGAGCATCCTCGGCATCCTGCTGTTCATCGTCTGCGAGGTGTGGCCGGTGTTCCGGCCGACCCGCGTGAGCGCGCGCGGATCGGTGCCGGTGGCCGGCGCGCCGGTCGCGGCGCTGCTCGCCGACGAGCATCGCAGCCAGGTGGTGACGCTCGGCCTCGACGGCATCCTGCGCACGCTCGCCTTCGACGGTCAGGGCGAGCCGCAGCAGGTCGCGCTGCTGCCAATGGCGGCAGCCAGGGACGCCGGCAGCGGCAGGAACGGCGGCCCGTCGCCGTTCTCGCTCACGCCCGAGAAGGACGGGCTCGTGCTGCGCTGCGTGCACGCGGCGCTCGGTGGGTCGATGCTTGCCGCCGCCACCAGCGACGGCCGCGTCGTGCTCGGTCCGGTGTGTTTCCGCGAGTCCTTCACCGGCAGCGTGCGCAGCGTGACCGCGGAGCTGCGCCCCTCGGTGGTGCTGCCGGTCGATCCTCTGGGCCGGCCGATCGACGTGTTCTGGGCGGAGATGCAGGGCAGCGGCGCGGCGTTCGTCGTCGCGCAGCTGGCCGACCGCTCGATCGTGTGGCTCGAGCGCAAGGTCGAGGAGAACTCGTTCACCGGCGAGGTGGCGGAGTCGCTCGAGCGCCACCTGCTGAGCGCGCCGCAGCCATTGAGCCAGCTGGTGTGCGATCAGGCCGGCCGCAACGTGTACGGCGGCACCGAGCGTGGCGACCTGCTCTGGTGGCACGTGGAGAACGGACTGCCCGGCGCCGCGCAGGTGGTTGGCGCCGGCAACTCCGCGATCACCGCGCTCAGCCTCTTGATCGGCGACCGCTCGCTCGTGGTGGGGCAGCGCAACGGCTCGCTCAGCGTGTGGCTGCGCGTGCGCGACGAGGCTGGCGGCTTCCGCCTGGTGCGCGCCCGTGACTTCCCGGCGCATGCGAGCGCGATCTTGCGCATCGCCCCGTCGCGCCGCGGCCGGGTGTTCATGGCCGCCGACCAGGGCGGCACCATCGGCGTCTACCAGTCGACCGCGGGCCGCACTCTCTGGGTCGGCGCCGCGCCATGTGCCGAGGTGGCAGCGCTCACGCTCGCGCCGCGCGGCGACGGCGCGTTCGTGTGCGGCGCGGGCAGGGTGTTCGGGCTCGATCTCGACTGCCCGCACCCGGAGCTCTCGCTCGCGGCTCTGTTCGCGCCGGTCTGGTACGAGGACGCGCCCGGTCCCGAGCAGGTGTGGCAGTCGACCGGCGGCACCGATGACTTCGAGCCCAAGCTCAGCTTGACGCCGCTGCTGGTCGGCACGCTCAAGGGGACCTTCTACTCGCTGCTGCTGGCGATTCCGATCGCCGTGCTGGCGGCGATGTATGCATCGCAGTTCATGCACCCGAGCCTCAAGCGGCGGGTGAAGCCGGTGGTCGAGATCATGGCAGCGCTGCCGAGCGTGGTGCTCGGGTTCCTTGCCGGTCTCTGGCTCGCGCCGCGGGTCGAGCGCGTCTTCCCCGCGCTCCTGCTCATGGTGGTCGTGCTGCCGGCCGTGGTGATCGGCACCGGCACCCTGTGGTCGCTCGTGCCGCGCCGCATCCGCGGTCGGCTGGCGGCCGGCAGCGAGGTGTTCCTGTTCGCGATCGCGCTGCTGGCCGCGGGGGCGCTGTGCCTGGCGCTCGATCAGCGCCTGGGCGCGGCCCTGTTCGGCAGCAGCTTCTCGTCGTGGCTGCTCGCCGCGACCGGGATGCAGTACGATCAGCGCAATGCGATCGTGGTCGGGCTGGCGATGGGATTCGCGGTCATCCCGATCATCTTCGCGATTGCCGAGGACGCATTCTCGAACGTGCCGCCCAGTCTCATCGCCGGCTCGCTCGCGCTCGGCGCCGACCGGTGGCAGACCGTGACCCGCGTGGTGCTGCCCACCGCGAGCCCCGGCATCTTCTCCGGCATCATGGTGGGTTTCGGGCGCGCGGTGGGCGAGACCATGATCGTGCTGATGGCGACCGGCAACACGCCGATCATGAGCTGGAGCCCGTTCAACGGCTTCCGCACGCTCTCGGCCAACATCGCCACCGAGGTCCCGGAGGCCCCGCACGGCTCGACCTTGTACCGCACGCTGTTCCTCGCGGCGCTGCTGTTGTTCGCGCTGACGTTTCTCGTGAACACCGTGGCCGAGCTCGTGCGGCAGCGGCTGCGGCGTCGGTACGCCCAGCTGTGACCGGCGCTGGTGCTGGTGAAGGAATCTCCGTGAGCAAGCAACGCTCCAGGCTGGGACAGTACCTGACGTGGCTGTGCGGCGGCGCGCTCGCCTTCAACCTGCTCATGGTGACGTTGCTGGTGGTCCTGCTCGCGGTGAACGGGCTCGGCTACTTCTGGCAGCGCGACCTGGTGCGCGTGACCCTGCGCGACGGCACGCGCCTGCTCGGCGAGATCCATGCTCACGACGATGGGCAGACGGCGGCTGCGCAGCACGGCGGTGGTCGGTTCCAGATGAAGGTGGGCAACCGCGACATCACCGGCACGGAGTTCCGCTGGGTGGACGACCGCGACGTGGTGAGCATCGATCGCCCCGAGGACGCCATCGTCCTCGAGCGCCAGGAGTGGGGCAACTTCTACGGCAGCATCGTCGAGATGCGGCGCGGCGACGAGATCACCTCGCGCGGCAGCGACCAGGCCTGGGAGGAGCTGCGCGGGCTGCACCCCGAGAAGCAGGCCGAGCTCGCGCGCACGCGCGCATTCGAGCAGCACGAGATCGCGGCCATCAACAGCGCGATCGAGCGCCTGCGGCTGCAGCAGCGAAGGGTCATGCTGAGCAACGTCGCCGAGGCAGAGCGACAGCGCGAGAACGACGCGATCGATCGCGACCTGGCTGCCAGGCAGGCGCGCTACGAGCAGCTCGCCGCAGAGCTGTTCAAGATGCGTGCGGCCTTGCTGCTCGAGGCCGTCGTCGTCCAGAGCGTGGATGGGGTGCGCAAGACGGTTCCGGTCGCGAGCGTGGTGCGTGCGGTGATGCCGAACCAGATGGGGCTCGGCGCCAAGCTCGCGCTGTACGTGGCTCGCTTGTGGGAGTTCCTCACCGGCGACCCGCGCGAGTCCAACACCGAAGGCGGGATCTTCCCGGCGATCTTCGGCACGGTGATGATGGTGTTCCTGATGTCGTTCGCGGTGGTGCCTCTGGGCGTGCTCGCCGCGCTGTACCTGCGCGAGTATGCGAAGCAGGGCTGGTTCGTGCGCATGGTGCGCATCGCCGTGAACAACCTGGCCGGCGTTCCGTCGATCGTGTTCGGCGTGTTCGGGCTGGGCTTCTTCGTCTACCTGATCGGCGGCACGATCGACCGGATCTTCTATCCGGAGGCGCTGCCCACGCCGACGTTCGGCACCGGCGGCATCCTCTGGGCGAGCTTGACGCTCGCGCTCCTGACCGTGCCGGTGGTGATCGTCGCCACGGAGGAAGGGCTCGCCGCTGTGCCGCGCATCGTGCGCGAAGGCTCGCTCGCGCTGGGCGCCACCAAGTGGGAGACCACGTGGCGCGTCGTGGTGCCGGCCGCTGCCCCGGGAATGCTGACCGGGTTGATCCTCGCCATGGCGCGCGCCGCGGGCGAGGTGGCACCGCTCATGATCGTCGGCATGGTCAAGCTCGCGCCGGCGCTGCCGCTGGACGGCACGTTCCCGTTCCTGCACTTCGAGCGCAAGTTCATGCACCTGGGCTTCCACATCTACGACGTCGGCTTCCAGAGCCCCAACGTCGAGGCCACCAAGCCGCTCGTGTTCGCCACGGCGCTGCTGTTGATCGCGGTGGTGACGGCGATGAACTGGTTCGCGATCACGGTGCGCAACCGCCTGCGGCAGAAGTACGCCGCGAGCGCCGTCTGAGGACTGCCATGCCAACCTTCGAGCCCAGGAAGGATGCGAACGTCGCCGAGCCCGAGGTGCCGCAAGCGGTGACCGACCCGGTCCTCGACGTGCGCCGCTGGTCGCTCTGGTACGGCGCCGCGCGCGCCCTGCACGACATCTCGCTCGCGATCCCCAAGCTCAGCATCACGGCGTTCATCGGCCCATCCGGGTGCGGCAAGTCGACCTTGCTGCGCTGCTTCAACCGGCTCAATGATCTGATCGACGGCGTGCGGGTCGAGGGCAGCATGCTGTTCGATGGCGGCGACATCTACCATCCCAGCATCGAGATCAACGCCCTGCGCAAGCGCATCGGCATGGTTTTTCAGAAGTCGAACCCGTTCCCGAAGTCGATCTACGAGAACGTCGCCTACGGCTGCCGCATCCACGGCATCAACAAGCGCGCGATGCTGGACGACATCGTCGAGAAGAGCCTGCGCGGCGCGGCGCTCTGGGACGAGGTGAAGGACCGGCTGACGGACAGCGCGCTCGGCCTGTCGGGCGGGCAGCAGCAGCGCCTGTGCATCGCCCGCGCGATCGCGATCGAGCCCGAGGTGATCTTGCTCGACGAGCCGTGCTCGGCGCTCGATCCGATCGCCACCGGCAAGATCGAGGACCTGATGCAGGACCTCAAGGGACGCTACACTCTGGTGATCGTGACGCACAACATGCAGCAGGCCGCGCGCGTCTCGGATTACACCGCGTTCCTGTACATGGGACGGCTGATCGAGTTTGCCGAGACCGAGAAGCTGTTCATCAATCCGGCGCAGAAGCAGACGGAAGACTACATCACCGGCAGATTCGGATAACAGTGCAGGGGTATGACATGTCGAAGCACATGTGCCGGGACATCGGCCGGCTGAAGAAGGACCTGCTCACCATGGGCGCCATGGTGGAAGAATCGATCGAGAAAGCCATTGCCGCGCTGCGCGAGCAGAGCCAGGAGCTGGCGCGCGAGGTGATCGATGGGGACGACCGCATCGATCGTCGCGAGGTCGAGGTGGAGGAGGAGTGCCTCAAGCTGCTCGCCTTGCACCAGCCGGTGGCCGACGATCTGCGATTCGTGACCGCAGTGCTCAAGATCAACAACGACCTCGAGCGGATGGGCGACCTTGCCGTCAACATGGCCGAGCGCGCGCTGTTCCTCGCGAGCGTGCCGCCGATCCCGGTGCCGCCGCAGCTCAAGCCGATGATGGAGGCGGTGACGCGCATGGTGCATGCGAGCCTCGATGCGTTCGTGAACGAGAACGCGGAACAGGCGCGCCGCGTGTGCGCCGCCGACGACGAGGTCGATCAGCTGAACCGCGACATGATCGGTGTGATCCGCGCGATGATGCTCGCCGACCCCGCCACCATCGAGCGCGGCCTGCACCTCTTCTCGCTGCCGCGGCAGCTCGAGCGCATCGCCGATCATGCCACCAACATCGCCGAGGACGTGGTGTACATGGTCGAGGGCGAGATCATCCGCCATCGCGCGCAGAAGTTCGTGCGCACGCAAGCTGCGGCGGCCGCGCAGCCGCCGAAGACCTGATCCGGCGCCCGCGAAGTCTCCCGTAGAATCCAGAGTCATTGCGGCGCCATCAGACTCGATCATGTCAGGATGGCGCGATCATGCCAGCAAGAACGTCGTGATGACGCTGCGCTGTGTGTGATGTTGGGACGACATGGCGTTGAATGCCCACGAGCCAGGCGTCTTCTGGCGCACCACGCGAGTTTGGCATCATGCTTGCGAACCAGCCCCGCGTCCATGAAGGATCATGAAGGGTGACACCGGGACCTTCCCCGGGCGCCCGAACGGTCGTGATCGCTCGCCGTACGGTAGTGATCGCACGGAGGACCAATCATGTTTGGATCACGTTTCTTCCCCACGCTCGATCTCGGCGTCGACGAGTTGCACCGAGAGCTCGACCGCATGTTCGAACGCGCGCTCGGCCCTGGCAGCTACTTCACCGGCCCGGCGTTTCCCGCGGTCAATGTCTACGAGGACGAGGAGCGCATCGTGGTCTGCGCCGAGCTGCCGGGCGTCGATCCCGCGCAGGTCAACGTGACCGTCACCGGCGACGTGCTGGCGCTGCGCGGTGCGCGCGAAACACTCACCGCGGACGAGCAGCGCAACGCCCATCGCCGCGAGCGCCCGCATGGCAAGTTCGCGCGCGAGGTGCTGCTGCCGGTGCAGGTCGACTCCGAGCGAGTCGAGGCCACGTTCGAGAACGGCATCCTGGCGGTGGTGATGCCCAAGGCGCCGCAGTCCAGGCCGAAGCAGATCGCCGTGCAAGTGAAGTGAGAGCGAAAGGAGCAACCCATCATGAACAGTGACCTGCAACGCCGCGAGGAGTCTCGTGCCGCGGTGGCGGCCCGACCGGCGACGATGTACTCGCCCGCCACCGACATCGTCGAGGAAGGCGAGAAGCTGGTGATCCGCATCGACATGCCGGGCGTCGACAAGGAGCACCTGTCCGTGCGCTTCGCCGACGGTGTGCTCACCATCACCGGCGCGCGCGAGCACAAGCCGAACGGCATGAAGCTGCGGCACGAGGAGTTCGGCAACGTGCGCTACAGCCGCGCGTTCACGATCCCCGACACGATCGACGCCGGCAAGACGGAAGCGTCCCTGATCAATGGCGTGCTGACGCTCGCGTTGCCCAAGATCGAGGCGGCGCGGCCGAGGAAGATCGACGTCAAGATCCAGTAGCCTGCGCGCCGCCGCGGACCGCCGCTCGCCGGCAAAGGTGGGCGGCGGTCTTTGCGTTCGTGCCGTGCACCGGTGTGCCGCTACCATGGCCGCTCCCCGCACTGCACGGTGCCGAGCTCGCCCCGGCGCTCGCGAAGGCGTTTGCGGCAAAGGGGCAAGCGAGGCCGCGCGCGCCTCCCTTTCCCGGCGCGCCGCGATCCCGGTGCGGCGTATAATCGCCGCCGCCCCCCAAGCATCGCCACGTTTCTGCCTCGCGAAGGGATCGCCTCATGAACCGCATGCTCGCCTCGATGCTGCTCGTTCTGCTTGCGCCGTGCGCCGCGCTCGCCGTCGACGTCAACGACACTCGCATGCTGACCCAGCCCGCCGTGAGCGCGCGGCACGTGGCGTTCGTGTACGCGGGCGACCTGTGGGTTGCCGACCTGCAGGGCAAGGGCGTGCGCCGCCTCACCAGCGGCCAGGGCGTGTCGACGCCGGCGTTCGCCCGGGACGGCGCATGGATCGCGTTCAGCGCGCAGTACGAGGGCAACACCGACGTGTACGTGGTGCCGGTCGAGGGTGGCGTGCCGACGCGGCTCACCTGGCACCCCGGGCCCGACATCGTGCGCGGCTTCACCGCCGACGGCGCGGCCGTGCTGTTCGCCTCGCCGCGCGCGGTGTTCACGCAGCGCTACATGCAGCTGTACACGGTGCCGTTGAACGGCGGCTTCGAGACGCAGCTCGAGATCCCGCATGCGTTCAAGGCGACGTATGCGCCCGACGGCAGCCGGCTCGCGTACGTGCCGCTCTACGAGCCGTTCAATCAGTGGAAGCACTACCGCGGCGGCACCGTCGCGCAGATCTGGCTGTATCGCTTCGCCGATCACTCGATCGAGAAGATCCCGCAGCCCGACGGCCGCTGCAACGACACCGATCCGATGTGGATCGCGAGCACGGTGTACTTCCGCTCGGACCGCAACGGCGAGTTCAACCTGTTCGCGTACGACACCAACACCAGGCAGGTCACGCAGCTCACCTCGCACGCCGACTTCCCGGTGGTGAACGCGTCCGCCGGCGGCGGCAAGATCGTGTACGAGCAGGCCGGGTCGTTGCATCTGTTCGACCCGGCCACGCACCAGGCCGCGAAGCTGACGATCGGCGTGCCCGCCGACCTCGTCGATCGGCGGCCGCGGTTCGTCAAGGGCAGCAAGTGGATCCGCAGCGCGTCCCTCTCGCCGTCGGGCGCACGCGCGGTGTTCGACTTCCGCGGCGAGATCGTCACGGTACCGGCCGAGAAGGGCAATCCGCGCAACTTGACCAGCTCGCCCGGCGTGCACGAGTGCTGCCCAGCGTGGTCGCCCGATGGCAAGTCGATCGCCTACTTCGCCGACGACGGCGGCGAGTACCACCTCGTGGTGGAGCCGCAGGACGGGCGCGGCGAGCGCAAGACCTTCAGCGTCGCCGGCGCCGGCTTCTACGATGCGCCGGCATGGTCGCCCGACAATCACAAGATCGCGTTCAGCGACAACTCGTGGTCGATCTACATCCTCGATCTCGACAGCGGCGCCACCAGCAAGGTTGCGAGCGAGGCGCTGTACGGACCGGAGAAGACGCTGTCGTTCGCGTGGTCGCCGGACTCGAAATGGCTCGCGTACTCGATCGGCGGCACCGCGCTGCTGAAGACCATCCACGTGTACTCGCTCGCCGACCAGCGGTCGACCGCGATCACCGATGGTCTGAGCGAGGTGGGCGAGCCGCGCTTCGATCCGAGCGGCAAGTACCTGTACTTCTTCGCCTCCACGGATGCCGGTCCGGTGAAGGACTGGTTCGCGCAATCCAACAACGACATGCGCGCCACCAGCTCGATCTACCTCGCCGTGCTGCAGCAGGACGTGCCGTCGCCGCTGGCGAAGGAGAGCGACGAGGAGAAAGCGGGCGACAAGAAGGAAGGTGAAGCGAGCAAGGACGAGAAGAAAGGCGAGGACGCCGCCAAGAAGGAGGAAACCAAGCCAAAGGACCTGCGCATCGACTTCGAGACGTTGTCGCAGCACATCCTGGCGCTGCCGGTGCCCGCCGCGGCGTATGCCACGCTGCGGGTTCCGAGCGAGGGCCAGCTGTACTACTTGAAGACCGTCGACGGCAAGACCTCGCTCCAGCACTACGACCTGCTCAAGCGCAAGGAGGAGACCGCGCTCGGCGATGCGAGCGACTACGAGCTGTCCGCTGACGGCAAGAAGATCCTGTACCTCGCCAACGACGCATGGTCGATCGCGTCGCTCGGCGGCAAGGTCGAAGGCGGCAGCAAGCTCGCGCTGGACGGCATCGAGGTGAAGATCGATCCACCCGCGGAGTGGGCGCAGATCTTCGACGAGGCGTGGCGCATCAACCGTGACTACTTCTATGCGCCCAACATGCACGGCGTCGACTGGAAGGCGATGAAGGACAAGTACGCGGTGTTCCTGCCGCACCTCGCCACCCGCGACGATCTGAACCGCGTCATCCAGTGGATGTGCAGCGAGCTCGGCGTCGGCCATCACCGCGTCGGCGGCGGCGACTCGCGCAACGAGCCGAAGACCGTGCCCGGTGGGCTGCTCGGCGCCGACTTCGCGGTCGAGAACGGCCGCTACCGCATCAGCAAGGTGTACGGCGGCCTCAACTGGAACCCGGGTCTGCGCTCGCCGCTCACCGAGCCCGGTGTCGACGTGAAGGCAGGCGAGTACCTGCTCGCGGTGAACGGCCACGAGCTCAAGCCGCCGACCAACCTGTTCAGCATGTTCGAGAACACGGCGGACAAGATCGTCGAGATCTCGGTCGGGCCCAGCGCCGACGGCAGCGGCGCGCGCTCGGTCTCGGTGGTGCCGATCGGGAGCGAGGCGGCACTGCGCAACCGCGACTGGGTCGAGGGCAACTTGAAGAAGGTGAACGACCGCACGGGCGGCCGCGTTGCGTACGTGTACGTGCCGAATACCGCCGGCCAGGGCTACGAGTACTTCAAGCGCTACTTCTATCCCCAGATCAACAAGGAAGCGATCATCGTCGACGAGCGCATGAACGGCGGCGGCCAGGTCGCAGACTACTACATCGACATGTTGCGCCGGCCCTTGATCGCTTACTGGGCCACGCGCTACGGCGCCGATCTGAAGACGCCGACCGCATCGATCCAGGGGCCCAAGGTCATGATCATCGACGAGACCGCGGGCTCGGGCGGCGATCTCCTGCCGTGGATGTTCCACAAGTTCAAGCTCGGTCCGCTGGTGGGCAAGCGCACGTGGGGTGGGCTGGTCGGCATCCTCGGCTTCCCGATGCTGATGGACGGCGGCTCGGTCACCGCCCCCAACCTGGCGATCTGGACCGAGGACGGCTGGGTGGTCGAGAACGAGGGGGTGCCGCCCGACATCGACGTCGAGCAGACGCCCGCGGACGTGATCGCCGGCCGCGATCCGCAGCTCGACAAGGCGATCGAGGTCGCGCTCAAGGAGCTCGAGAAGAACCCGCCGCCCAGGCTCACGCGCCCGCCTTATCACGAGCGCATGAAGGCCGTGCCTGCCGGCACGCATTGACATGGCGGCTCACCGGCTTGCCCGCCGTGTCCGTGGTGCCAGTTGCTCGCGCCCTGCGCGTGCGACGGCGGCCGATTCGGGCGGCTGCCAGACACCGGCGAGCGCTGCATCACGAGCCGTGCCGCGCGTTGTGCCGGGTCGCCTCGCGGCCGCAAGCACGTATCGCTCGAGCGGCAGGGCGGCTCACCTGCAGGTCTCGTGAACATGGCAAGCAGCTCGCACGTGTTGCCGGTGGCGCCGCCGATCGCGCCGATGCTGGCAAAGCTGGCTGATGTCCTGCCCGAGACGGGCGCATTCCTGTTCGAGCCCAAGTGGGACGGGTTTCGCGCCATCGTCTTTCGCGGCGCGGCGGAGGTCTTCCTCCAGAGCCGCGACCTGCGGCCGCTCGATCGTTACTTCCCCGAGCTGCACGCGGCGCTGGTCGAGCGGCTGCCCAGCGGCTGCGTGATCGACGGCGAGATCGTGATCATGACGGTGCGCGGGCTCGACTTCGACCTGCTACAGCTGCGGCTGCACCCGGCCGCGTCGCGGGTGGCGAAGCTCGCGCAGCAGGCGCCCGCATCGTTCGTCGCTTTCGACGTCCTGGCAATCGACGGCCGCAGCACGATGGCGGCGCCGCAGCGCGAGCGCCGTGCGCTGCTCGAGCGGTTGCTGGGCGGCGTCCTGCCGCCCGTGTACCTCACGCCCATGACCCAGGATCGCAGCCTGGCCAGGTGCTGGCTCGAGCAGTTCGAGGGCGCCGGCCTCGACGGCGTGGTCGCCAAGCTGGCCGACCTTCCGTATCAACCCGGCAAGCGCGCCATGATCAAGATCAAGCACGCGCGCACCGCCGACTGCGTGGTTGCCGGATACCGCTGGCACAAGCAGGCGGCGGACGCGATCGGCTCGCTGCTGCTCGGCCTGTACGACGAGCAGGGCATGCTGCAGCACGTCGGCGTGACGTCGTCGTTGACGATGGTGATGCGCAAGCAGCTGGCAGCCGAGCTCGCGCCGCTGCGCGCGCAGGCCGGCGAGCAGCATCCGTGGCGGGCATCGGCGCCGGCTCCAGCGCGCGACGGCCAGCGCATGCAGGGTGCGCCGAGCCGCTGGAGCGCAGGCAAGGACCTCTCCTGGGAGCCGCTACGCATCGAGCGCGTGTGCGAGGTCAGATACGACCACCTGCAGGGCAACCGCTTCCGCCACGCCGCGACCTTCCTGCGCTGGCGGCCGGACCGGCGGCCGCACGATTGCCGCTACGATCAGCTCGAGGTGGCGCTTCCCTGCGAGCTTCACCGGGTGTTCTCGTCCGGGTCGAGCGGTTCCTGAGGCGGCCGCAGCTCGGGCGGCACGTGCCGCAGGTTGACACGGATGCGCGTCCACGTGGTCGAGCGGCCGCGCATCGAATCGACCAGCACGTCCTGTGGCTCGAGGCACGCTGCGGCCTCGGGGTGGCGTGCCTTCCAGCGGTCGAGCAGGGCGAGCGCCGCTTCCTTGCGCCGCGCGCGGCCGATCTCGATCAGCGGCTGGCGCGGCGCGCGGCGCCTGGACGGCGGCGCCCGCACCGGCTCGTCACGCTGCTTGCGATAGTGCGGCGGCCACGGCGCATCGCCGAGCCCATCCTGCTCGTGCCGGGCCGATCGCTCGAGCAGCTGCTCGAGCGATCCGGCGTGCTGGTCGATGTCTGCGTGGCGGTCGCCGAGCTGCAGGTAGCGCCTCGGCATCGTCGCGAGCGTGAAGTCGCCCGGCTCGCAGCTCGCGACCTCGTCCCAGGCGAGCGGCGCCGACACGCGTGCATCCGCGGTGGGTCGCACCGAGTAGGCCGCGGCCACGGTGCGATCGCGGGCGTTCTGGTTGTAGTCGAGGAACACGCCGTGGCGCTCTTCCTTCCACCAGCTGCTGGTGGCGATGCTCGGCGCTTGCCGCTCGACCTCGCGCGCGAGCGCCAGCGCCGCGCGGCGCACTTGATCGAAGGACCAGCGCCGTTCGATGCGCACGTTCACGTGCATGCCGCGCGACCCCGAGGTCTTTGGCCAGCCGAGCAGCCCGTGCGCCTGCAGCAGATCGTCGATGAGCAGCGCCACCTGGCGCACCTGTGCCCACGTCACGCCTGGCACCGGGTCGAGGTCGAGCCGCAGCTCGTCGGGATGCTCGAGGTCCTCGGCGCGAACCGGATGCGGGTGCAGCTCGAGGCACGCGAGGTTGGCGAGCCAGACGAGCGCCGCACGATCGCGCGGCACCACCTCGTCGGCGCTCCGTCCCGAAGGGAACCGGAGCGGGACGACCTCGATCCATGGTGGGCGCGACGCCGGCGCGCGCTTCTGATAGAAGAACTCGCCGGTGATGCCGTTCGGGTAGCGCACCAGCACGTTCGGCCGCCCGCCGGCGCCGCGCAGCGCTCCCTCGGCGACCGCGAGGTAGTAATGCACGAGATCGAGCTTGGTGTATCCCGGCTCCGGAAACAGCACCTTGCTCGGGTGCGAGACCAGGAGCTCACGGCCATCGACGACGAGCCGCTCGTGCTCGCCTTCGCGCTGCCCGGGTGCGTTGCCGCTCGATTCGCGCATGAGCCAGGGCGTGGTGCTGCTGCCAGTCGGGTACCGGTGAGCCGCCACGATCTCATCCGGCCCGCATCGGCGCAAGACCCCGGCCGGCGTCCCTGGCGCACCGGCGCCCGCAGTGGGCGGCGCGCACTCTTGGCGCGCCGCGCCGTGCAGCCTATCCTGTCGCGTCGCTGGCAACGCGCGCGGCCTGGGCTCCGGCCCGCATGCGCCCGCGCCCCGGGTGGAGGCAGCATGGTCGCCCTGATCCTGTGGACGGCTCTGGCGATCCAGAGCGCCTGCGAGAAGGACGTGCGTCACGCGGTCGCCGAGATCGGCAAGCAGTGCGCGCGCCTGATCGAGGCGAAGCAGATCGACTGGGCCAGAGTGTCGCGGGAGTTCCTCGCGCAGGCCAGGCCGTCAAGACCGACGAGCAGCACCTGCGGCTGCTGGTGCGGCTGCTGGCGCGGCTGCGCGATGGCCATGCGCGGGTGAACCCGACCAGCAAGGGCGAGCGCATCCGCCTCGACGATGGCAAGCGCGACGTGTCCGCCGGCATGTTCTGGTGTCGCGCCGGCGAGCACGTGCTGGTGAAGGCGAGCTGGGGCAAGACGGCCGAGCTCGGCATCAAGCCCGGCATGGAGGTGGTGCGCGTCGACGGCAAGCCGGTGGCCAAGTGGCTCGACGAGCGCATCTCGAGCCTCGCCGACCTGCGCAGCTTCTCGAGCGCGCAGCACGCGCTGTTCGCCGCGTGCCACTTCGGCCTGGCTGATGACCCGGGCACGCGGCGCACGCTCGAGCTGCTCGATGCCGCGGGCAAGAAGTTCGAGCGCACGCTCAACTACGCCAGCAACCAGCCGCCGCCGGTCGGCCCCGCGGTCATGCCCAGCGGCGTCGAGACCAGGGGCGACCTCGACGTCGGCAAGCTCGCGAGCGGCAACGGCTACATCCACCTGCGCCGGAGCCCGGACGATCTCATCGCCCAGATCGACGACGCGCTCGAGCGCCTCGGCGCCGTGCCGGGGCTGGTGCTCGACTTCCGCGGCAACAGCGGCGGCGGGCTGGACCATGACGCGTTCATGGGGCGCTTCGTCCCGAAAGGCGAGAAGCTCGCGACCTACGCGAGCGCCGGCGAGCATCCCTATGGCGGGCCGATCGTGGTGATCGTCGACGGCACGGTGGTGAGCGCCGGCGAGACGCTCTCCGGCATCTTCAAGGAAGACGGTCGCGGCTACATGATCGGCGAGAGCCCGACCGCCGGCATGTCGTCGCACAAGACCACGATCGAGCTGCCGTCCGGGCTGTTCACGCTGTACGTCTCGGTCGCGTCCAACAAGGCGCGCTTCAACGGCGGGCGCGGCATCGAGGGCATCGGCGTGATCCCGCACGAGATCATCGCCTTCGAGCGCGCGGATCTCGCCGCCGGCGTCGACACGCTGATCCGCCGCGCCGATGAGCTGCTCGCGCACTTCCCCGGCGACCAGGTCCGGTACCGCGCCCGCTGAACGGTGCTCAGCGCAGTGCGAGCGCGCGCACCGCATCGCGGCGGCGGTCGGCGGCGTGATCCAGCTCGGCCCACGTGGTGATGAACGCGAGCGCGGTCGCATCGCTCCAGCGCGAAGCTGGCAGGTGCGCGACGTGCTCGCCATACCAGGAGAGCGCGATCCAAACCGCACGCCCCGCCTCCTTCGTGTACGGCACGCCAACGTCTTGCGCGGCATCCGGCCCGTACTCCGCTTGCTCGTGCCAGTACACTGCCTCGCACGCCGAGGGCACCGGCACGTGCGTGCGCAGCTGCGCGGTTGCCATGCACTGCTCGTGCGAATACGAGTCGGCGACCGCATGCAGGTAGAGGCCGAGCGCCACCATGCTCTGCGGCGCGACCGGCAGGAAGTGCAAACCATCGTGCGAGACGCGCGGCACGCCGGTGCGCGGCCGCCCGGTCCCGAGCATCGCCCACTGCTCGATCTCGCTCAGCTCGGGCTCGCCCTGGCAGGGATCATTCGACCGCGCGAAGTACGCGCACGTGCTGCGCGCTCCCGGCCAGGTGAAGTCGCCGGTGACGCTGTCTTGGTCGCGGCGCGCGAAGTGCCAGTACTGTGCGCTCGCAACCGTGCTGCGCTCGGTGCCAGTGACGGTGATCGGGTGCTGGAGGTCGCCGCCGAACGTCCCGGCGTCGGTGGCCTCGCAGGCCACCGCAATCTCGTCCGCCTGGTCGCGATCGAACCCGGCGCCGTAGGCGAGCGCGCGCGTCAGCTCGTAATGAAACGTGCTGTGGGGACCGGCGGGCGTCGTGGTGATGTCCTCGCCATGGCCGTAGCTCGATGCTGCCGTGAGGCAGAGCGCGAGCAGCGCGAGCGTGATCAGCGGCCCGCCGGCGAGCAGCCAGAACACCGCCCGGGCGATGGCAGTGACCGGCGACAACGGGTGACTTGCGAGATGCGACGAATGCAGCAGCATGGCGGTGATCTCCACGGGGCCAGGTTCGCCTGCACAGTACTCCGGCACGCGCGCTCCGGCCACGCGCGCCTGGTGAGATTGCTGGCGGATGTTTGTTGGCGATTGGTGAGCGCCGGGCGCCGAGCGGCGTGCGACCGGCAGATCGACGAGCGAGGACACGCACGACCCCGTGTTCGAGCGATCAATGATCGCGCAGGATCTTCTCCGCGGGTGCGCTCGCGACGTGCTCGGCCTCGGTGGCGAAGAACAGGATCAGGTGCGGGGCGAAGGCATCGAGGTCCCGGTACTTGGTGCGGTCCTTCTCGTAGCTCTCGAGCAGGTCGGCGAGGCGGCCGGTCCAGCGGAATCCGCGCGCCTCTTCCTCGTGCGCCTGCGCGCGCGCCTTGAGCGTTCCCTGCGTGCGCTCGACGTAGCGCACCACGCACGCGCGCACCAGCGACTCGTACAGCATCGTGCGCCAGCCGGCGTAGGCCTGGCTCTGCATCTGCTTGGCGACGGTGTTGAACAGCGCGGTGCCGGCTTCCTCGAGGTCGTCCGCGTTGTGGTCGATCACCGGGTTGGCGAAGCTGTGCGTGAGCTCGTGCGCGACCGTCGGGATGTGATCCGCGCCGAACAGCGGCAGCCCATCCTGATCCCAGCTGGAGATGCCCATCACCGGCGTCAGCTCGAGGCGGCCGTCCGCGAACAGCACGCTGCTGCCGTAGTTGCCGCCGCCGCACAGGAGCCCCGGGATCAAGGTGAACGACGCCGCGCTCGCGCTCGGGCCGAAGAACTCCCGCACCCAGGCGTCGAGCCTGGCCTCGGCGACCGCCGCCTGCACGCGCGCCGCTGCGGTGTCGTACAGCGACTGATGCTGCGCGTAGAACTCGGCGAAGCGCGTGTCCTCTGCGAACCTGCGCCGGGCCGGCAGGAAGGCAGCGAGACTCGCCGCGGTCACGCGCAGGTCGAGCTTCTCGGGGTGCGGCTCGCGCGGCATGCGCAGCTCGAGCCGGCTCGAGTCGTCGAGGTGCACGGCCAGGCTCGGGATCGCATCGAAGCCGACGCCGTGCGCAGCGCGCTCTTGACGCGCGATGCGGATCGCCTCGTGATCGCGGAACGGTGCGAACCAGTGATCGACGTCGCGCGAGTATCGCGACTCCGCGCTGTCCATGTGATACTCGCCGGCGCCGGCGAGGCGGAACACGATCACGAGCAGCTCGACTCTCGGATCGCAGTGCACCGCGATCACGGCGCGCTCGCCGCCGTCGAGCGCGAGGCCGAGGCAGAGGCCAGCCAGTGCCATCATCGCAGCGCCTCCGCCGCCACGTCGGTGCGCGGTCCCTTGCGGATGCGGATGCCACCGTTGTGGGTGGTGAGCTTGATCGCGGCGACCGGCTCGCCGAGCGTGGCGCGGCAGGTGTCGCCGGCGAGCGAGCGCTCGAGGTTCGGCAGCTCGAAGCTGCTGTCGATGGTGCCGATGCGCGTGCTGGCGTCGATCCGGAACGCCGCCGGCTCGGGCAACGCCACGTCGATGTTGCCGAACTCCGCAGCCAGGTCGATGCGATTGCCGCGATCGGGCCGCGACGATCCGTAGTTCACGCCGTCGGCCTGGATCGAGCCGTTGTGCACGTCGACGGCCAGGTCCCGATCGACCCGGACCACGCGCACCAGGCCGAAGCCATGGCGCACGGTCGTGTTGCCGCCCACGTCCCGGATGCTCACGTCGCCGTTGGTGCTCTCGACCTGGCAGTCGCCGCGCACGCCATCGAGCGACAGCGCGCCGAAGCTGCCCTTGACCCGCAGCGTGCCGGCGATGTTGCTCGCGGTCACGTCGCCATTGTGGTTCTCGACCTGCGCATCGCGCCCGACGTGGTCGAGCACGAGCTTGCCGAAGGCAGCAGTGATGCGCGCCGTGCCGGTGATCTGGGTGGCGCTGACGTCGCCGTTGTTGCCGGTGGCGCGGAGTGCGCCGTCGATGCGCTGATAGCTCGCCTTGCCGAACTGGGTGGTGACGTCGAGGTCGCCGCCCACGTCCTCGATCACGACGTCGCCGTTGCTCACCATCGCGTCGACCTTGCCGGCAACGTCGGTGATGCTGGTGTTGCCGAAGCCCGAGCGCAGGTGCACGCCGCCGTCACGCACGCCGCGCACCTGGACGCTCCCCGAGTTGCTCGTCACCTGCACGCTGCCCTTGCAGCCCGCGACGTCGAGCTCGCCGAACGCATTCGTGAGGTCGATCTGGCCGCCGACGTCCCGAACCCGCAGGCCGCCGTTGCTGACGGCGGCCTGCACCGTGTCGCGGGCCGCTGATCGCTGCGTGGCCGAACGGCTCGCGAGCTCGAGCGCATGCGCGGCCGGCATCGACACGCGCATGCGCACGCTGTAGGAGATTGCCCGGGAGCTACCGTCGGGATACCGGGTGTGGATCGACAGACGGTGCGGCTCGTCGTTGACGATCAGTTCGATCCGTTCGCCGAACTCGCGTGCGTGTTCGCCCTTCGCCTCGATCTCGGCAATCACCTGCACCTGCGGCTGGTCGCCGGCGGTGATCGTGACGTCGCCCATCGCGTGGGCGATCTCGAGCGATTGCGACGCGTCGATCGAGAACGTCCGCTCGATGGTGCGCGTGTAGTCACCTTGCAGCAGGATCACCAGCAACAGTGGGATCGTGGTCATGGCAGTCCTCAGGTATCACGTTGATCGGCAAGAACCCGCGCCAGCAGATCGGCTTGCTGCCGGTAGCTGGCGATCAGCGCCCGCCGCACGGTGCGGTTGAGCGCGTTGGCGAGCGCCTGCTTGCGGCAGGTCTCGATGTTGGCGCTCACGAGCTCGAGCTGGGCGCGCAGCGTGGCACCGCAAGCGCTCGTGACGATGCGTGGCTGATTGGCGAGCTGCGCCGCGAGCGCATGGACGTGCCGCTGCCAGTGCTGTTCCTCGCTCGTGAGCGCGCGCGCCTCGGCATCGCCCACCAGCGCCGAAGCGGCGTCGCGCGGCGCTGGCAAGAGCACGACGAGGCCAAGCGCGACCAGCACGCACACGGCGCCGCGCCGCCGCGCGCGGTCCCGCTCGCGGCCGAGCTCGATCTCGATCTCGATCCGGCGCCATAGCGCCGCGGGTGCTGCCGCGGGCGTGCGCAGCTCGCTCGTCAGTTGACGCAGCCAGTCATCCTGCTCGCCGTGCATGCTCGTTCACCCGCTCTTGATCCGCGTGCGCAGCCGCTCGCGCAGCCGCGCCTTGGCCCGGCACAGATGGTAGCGCACCGTGGACTCCTGCAGGCCCAGCACGCGGGCGATCTCGGCGTGCGAGAGCCCCTCGACCTCGGCCAGCACGAACACCAGCTTGCGGCGCAGCGGCAGCGCCTCCACCTCGGCGGCGATCATGCTGCGGTCGTCGAGGTCGCTCGGCGCCGGCGGCGACCAGCGCGGCCGCACGCTGTCCGCGTTCGTGGCGCGATCGGCGGTTCGCTTGACCAGCTGCTTCAGCGCGACATTGACCAGCACCCGATGCATCCAGGTTCGCAGCGACGATCTGCCACGGAACGCATCGATGCGACGGTACAGGATCAGGAACGCATCCTGCACCGCGTCCTCGGCATCCGCACGGTTGCCGAGGATGCGGAGCGCAACCCGCAGCAAGCCGGCGCCCAGCCGCTCGTAGACGAGCTGGTAGGCGGCGATCTCGCGCGCGCGCAGCGCCGCAACGAGCTCGTGGTCCCCCGGGGTCATGATCGAACGTTAGATCCCCGCACCGGGTCCAGCGCTTGGCGAGAATTCGTGACGACTCCGAGCGCGCCCTAGCGATCCGCGCGCGCGGGCCCGCGCAGGCCGCTGGTCTCTACCCGGCGCTGCTTCGCGAGCGGATCGATGTACCAGCGATAACCGCACCATTCGCTGTAGAACAGGTACGGCCGGTTTGCGTCGAACCAGGCTTGCCATGCGTCGGCGCCGGCGGCGCTGCCGGGTCCCTCCGGGGCGTAGCGAGCGAGCACCGCCCCGGCCAGGCGCGCGTCCTCGCCGCCGGCGCGCAGGATGGCGATGGCCCGCTCGAACATCTCGATCTGGTCCCAGGCGATCGCGAGCTGCTTGGCTTGCTGGTCGAGCACGAGCTGGCTGCCGTCGCCCGGATGCAGGTAGGCGCGGTTCTGCGTGAACCACTCGCGGTAGGCGGCGCGCGTCTTGCTGACGCCGTGCAGGAGCTCGGGTGCGATCGCGCCGGCGAAGTAGTCGAGCGGGTAGGCCTCGTTCGCGAGCCAGCCCGCGAGCGAGCTGCGCGCGCGTGCGCCGGCGCCGGCGAACGGCGAGCGGGCGCAGGCGATCGCCTGGTCGTGGGTGAAGCGGGCGATGTAGGCGATCGCGTTCACCAGCAAGGCGCGGCCGATGTCGTTCATCTCACCGGGCGACTGCTCGAAGCCGAAGTGCAGGAGATGGCCCTCGCGCCAGAGCGCGGCGCCGATGCTCGTCTTGGAGTTGACGCCGCCGCAGAAGATCTCGATGTCGGGCGAGTCGCCGAGCGTGTTCTCGTAGCTGACCCAGCCGGGGTTCCCGTGCTGAGCAGGATTGGCCACGAGCGGTAGCACGTCGATGGTGCTGGTCTTGAGGAATCCCTTCCAGTCTTCGGGTGTGGAGCGGGGAACGGTGCGCGTGCGGTCGATCGGCAGCGGCTGCTCGAAGATGACGTGGTCGCGTAGCCCGTACGCGAGCGGCGACAGGCAGGTTCAGCCGAAGGCACCTTGCGTCTGCCAGGGACCGGCGATCAGCAAGCCGGCGCTGCCGAGCAGCACGGTGGGGTGGTGCCAGCTCGCGCGCGGCCCGAGCGGCGACTTCACCGCCGCCATCTGGTCGAGATCGATCTCCTGCTGCGACCAGTCGAGCAGCACGACATCGGCGTCGCCGGCGCCGGCGGGATCGAAGTGCTCGCGATCCGCGCTGCGCACGCTCGCGAATCGGCTGGCGAGGACGCTGACGAACTCGCGCGTGCGCGCCGCGCGGCCGCTCGCGTTGCGCACGTCGTGCTCGGTGCCGATGAACAGGAGCTTGAGATCGATCCTGGCGGGCTCATCGGCGCCGGCGGACGGGGTCGGTTGGAGCAGGGCGAGCAGCAGGAGAGGGAGCATCGGTCTGACCTCGAGCGGTGAGCGGCGTGGCCTCGCGCAAGGCGACTGCCGGGTGCCCGCGTGGGGATGGTGAGAGTGATAGGCGCGCGACCATCCAGGGTCAAGACCGGAGCACGAACCGACGAGGCACCTGCGTGACGTCTCGCGCAGGTGCCTCTGTTTCAGATCTCCACTCGGCTCCGGCCGTCATTGGCGACAGAGTCGGTTGTCAGGAGTGCGAACGAGGATAGTGGATTGCGCGCGTTCGTCAACCACGCGTTGCGCGTGCCTTTTCGTGACAGTCGAGACGACTTGCTAGAAGTCCGGTCCAGAGCCCGCTGGCTCGCCATCGGCGCCCGCCATGCGGCTGAGATTCACGCCGCGCTCGCGGCGCACTTCCCGGTTCGAGACATCGTAGGTCCACAGCTCGAGGACCTCGTGGAACTGGCGCGAGAACGGGTAGGGGCGTGGGTGGCGGACGATGCCGAAGCGCACGCTCGTGATCGAGCCGCCCTGGGCGGTGTGGCGCAGGTACATGACACGGCTGCGGTGCTGCCTGTGCAGCGACGTGCCGCGCAGGCGCTCGGCGTGGTCGAACAGCTCGTAAAGGATCCTCATTGCGGCGCGCCGCTCGGCGCGCTCCGGGCTCCGCCACCATGCGACGAGCCACTTCAGCAACGCGCGGATCACGACACGTGGCGGCGGCGGTTGCGAATGTAGTCGACCAGCAGGAAGCGCCCCAGACGATCCGGCGTCGAGTAGTAAGCGCGGCCGCGGTTCAGCTTGGTGAAGTCATCGACGAACGCGACCAGGCTCGGCTCCTCGGTGAGCATGAAGGTGGTGACGACGATGCCCTTGCGGCGCAACGTCGCCGCGGTCTCGAGCGTCTTGTTGACGATCTGCCGATCGAGGCCCATCGGGTTCTTGTACAGCCGCCGGCCGATGGTGAGCGCCGACGGCTTGCCGTCGGTGACCAGGAAGATCTGCTTGTTGGCCGCCTTCTCGCGCGCCAGGACCTGCGCCGCCAGCTCGAGCCCCTCGCGCGTGTTGGTGTGGAACGGGCCGACGCGCAGGAGCGGCAGCTCGGCGATGCTGATCTCGCGCGCCCGATCGCCGAACACGGCGACGCGCACCGCATCCCTCGGATAGCGCGTCTTGATCAGCTCGACCATGGCGAGCGCCACCTGCTTGGCCGGCGTGATGCGGTCCTCGCCGTACAGGATCATCGAGTGGCTGATGTCGACCAGGATCACGGTCGCGCAGCTGGTGCTGGGCTCGGACTCGAACACCTCGACGTCGCGCTCCGTGAGCGCCAGGTCCTCGACGTCACCGCGCTTCATGGCGTTCTTGATCGAGCTGCGGTAGTCGATGTCGCGCAGCTCGTCGCCGAACACGTACGGCCGCGTCTCTGGCAGGCGCTCGCTGCCGCCGCCCGTGCCGCTCGCATGATGATCGCCCAGGCCGCGCGCGGTGAGGCCGCGAAACACATGCTGCAGCGCGTCGCGCCGGATCTCGATCAAGCCCTGCGCGGTGACCTGCAACCCGTCCTTGGTGCGCGCGATCTCGCCGTCCGCGAGCAGCCGATCCTTGAAGTCGGCGAAGGTGAGGTCGCGCCGGAACAGGCCGTGCTGGCGCGCCACGCGCTGCAGCCACTCGAGCGCCTCCTCGACGTCGCCCGAGGTCGCGAGCAAGAGATAGCGGAACAGCCCGCGCAAGCGCCGGTAGAGCTCGTCCACCGACAGGCGCCTGGGGTCGAACTGTTCGTAGACGAACTGCATCGCTACCGGCTCAGGTCCTTCACCATGTCGTCGAACTGGTCGACGTAGCTGGCGCCCGACAGCTCGGGACGCTTGGCGAGCAGCGCGCTCTGATGCAACCCCTCGAGGATCAGCTCCATCACGCTCGCCTCCTCGGCCGGCGATTGCGGATGGAAGTGCTTGCGCGCCAGCTCGAGCAGGCCCGGTATCTTGCCGAGGTCCTGGTGCAGGTCGAGGTCGCAGGCGGTGTCCGAGGTGCGTGCCTGGCCGCCGCTCTTGAAGAAGCGCAGCACCTGATCGTACTCCGCGTTGGTGACGCCGGCTTTCAGGTCCTTGTAGGGATCGGGCATCACCTCGTCGAACACCATCTTCACCGCCTTGCCGATCAGATGCCGCGCCACCTGCGTCGGCCCTTGCTGCTCGCCCTCGTACACCAGTTCGATCTTGCCGGTGATCGCCGGGATCGCGCTGTCGAGGTCGCTCACGCGCACGCAGGTGTCGCCCAGCCCGTTCAGGAACGCGCGCCGCTCGGCGCTCGAGATCAGGTTCTCGAGCAGGGCGATGGTCATGCGCGCGGAGACGCCGGACTTCTGGTCGACGAATGACGAGGTGCGCGCCTGCACCGCGACCTGCTCGACGATGTGCCGGAAATGAGCTGGCACCCGCACCGCGGGCTCGGCGCCGCGCCCGCACCAGGCCTCCTGCGAGGTGATCGCCATGCCGTGATCGATGCTGAGCGGGTAGTGCGTCTGGATCTGGCTGGCGATGCGGTCGCGCAGCGGCGTGATGATGCTGCCGCGGTTGGTGTAGTCCTCTGGATTGGCGGTGAACACCACCAGCAGGTCGAGCGGCAGGCGGATCGGAAAGCCGCGGATCTGGATGTCGCGCTCTTCCAGGATGTCGAGCAGGCCAACCTGGATCCTGGTGGGCAGGTCGGGCAGCTCGTTCACCGCGAAGATGCCGCGGTTGGTGCGCGGCACGATGCCGTAATGGATCACCTCGGGGTCGGACAGCGCGCGCTTCTCCTTGGCGGCCTTGATCGGGTCGATGTCGCCGATCAGATCGGCGATGGTCACGTCCGGGGTCGCGAGCTTCTCGTGGTAGCGGTCCTCGGCCGCGAGCCAGCCGATCGGCGTGTCGTCGCCGGCGCTCTCCACCAGGCGGCGCGCCGCGGCGCTCTGCGGGCGGAGCGGGTCCTCGTTCAGCTCGCTGCCCTGGATCACCGGGATCACCGGGTCGAGCAAGCGGGTGAGCGAGCGCAGCAGCCGGGTCTTCGCCTGCCCGCGAAGCCCGAGCAGGATGAAGTCGTGGCGCGACAGGATCGCGTTCACGATCTGCGGGACCACGGTCTCCTCGTAGCCGACGATCGCCGGGAACAGCGGCTCGCGCGCCTTGAGCTTGCGGGTCAGGTTCGCCCGCAGCTCGTCCTTCACGTGGCGCGCCTGATAGCCGGTGCGCTTCAGCTCGCCCAGGGTCTTCGGGTAGGGCTTCATCATCCGCCGTGGTGTCCTCAACGGGTTGGCGCTACCTTATGGTAGCCGGGGCGATCCGGCGCACCAACACTCGGGGGCCTGCCGATGAGCGAGCTGGGCGATCGCTTCTGCCAACCCTGTCGCGGCGACACCCCGCAGGTGGCGGCGCCGCTGGTCGAGCGCTACCTCCGCAGCTTGCCGGGCTGGCAGCTCGCCGAGGACGGCACCGCCATCGAGCGCCACTACGAGATGACGAACTTCGTGGCGGCGCTCGCGTTCTTGAACGACGTGGGCGGGCTGGCCGAGGCCGAGGGCCATCACCCCGACCTGCACTTGACCGGCTACCGCCACGTCCGCCTGGTGCTCGCGACCCACGCGATCGGTGGCCTCTCCGAGAACGACTTCATCCTGGCGGCGAAGATCGACCGCCTGCGCGCGCCGCGCTGACCGCATCGCGACCTCCCCCGCTGGCTCACGCGTTGTCCACACGCGCCTGACAGAGCCGCAACCATCGAGCGCCGCTCGCGTTCCTGTCATGGGTGGGTGGCGCGCCGTTGGACCGGGCGCAGCGCTCGAGGAATTTCTGCAAAAACCCAGGCGAGGAAGTTGATTGCTCGCGAACGCGAGGCATTCCTTTGGAGCAATCATCGAGGCGGGCACGTCGACCTGGCGGAACCGCGACTGCTCGGCGAATCTTCGCTCTGCCGATCCTCGATCGTGGTCTCTTGGAGGGAGCTTGCATGGGTGCCAACGAGGACCCGTGGCCGTCGTGGAAAGAACCATCGGTCTACCAGCAGCGATCCATCTGGCGCGACGTACCCGAACACGAATGGCTCGACTGGCGCTGGCAAGTACGTCACACCATCCGTTCCCCCGAAGCTCTCGCGCAGCAAGTTCCGCTCGGTGCCGAAGAGGTTGCCGCCTTCCAGAAGCTGCATCGGCTGTTTCACTTCGCCGTCACCCCGTACTACGCGTCGCTCATCGACGCCGGCGACCCCGGCGATCCGATTCGCAGGATGATCCTGCCGTCGGTGGAGGAATCGCACGTGATCACCGAGGGTGAGATCGACCCGCTCGGTGAGAAGGCCGATCAACCGGCGCCGGGCCTCACGCACCGCTATCCCGATCGCGTGCTGTTCGTGGTCACGAGCTACTGCTCGTCGTACTGTCGGTTCTGCATCCGCAAGCGCAACTGGATGGGATCGGACGCGGCGCGGCGCAAGGAGGACGTCGAGGCGTCGCTGCGCTACATCCGCCGCCACACCGAGATCCGCGACGTGCTGATCAGCGGCGGCGATCCGCTCACGCTGCCAGTGGACCAGCTCGAATTCCTGTTCAAGGGTTTGCGCAAGATCAAGCACGTCGAGATCATCCGCATCGGCAGCCGCGAGCCGGTCATGCTGCCGATGCGCCTGCTCGACGACGAGCTGCTGGCGGTGCTCGATCGGCACGGCCCGATCTGGCTCAACACGCACTTCAACCACCCGCGCGAGATCACGCCGCTCGCCGCGAACGGCATCGACCGATTGCTGCGCGCCGGCGTTCCGGTCAACAATCAATCGGTGCTGCTCAAGGGCGTGAACGACGAGCCGCAGACGATGAAGCAGCTGGTGCAAGGTCTGATCCGCATCAAGGTGCGCCCGTACTACCTCTATCAGTGCGACAACGTCGTCGGCTCGAGCCACCTGCGCACGCCGGTGGCGCGCGGCATCGAGATCATGGAGTCGCTGCGCGGCCACACCACCGGCTTCGCCGTGCCGACATTCGTGGTCGACGCTCCCGACGGTGCCGGCAAGATCCCGGTCACTCCCAACTACGTGGTGTCGCAGGGCCCAGGGCACTGGATCCTGCGCAACTACGAGGGGGTGATGGTGCGCTACCCCGATGGCGGCGAGGCGGCGCCCAAGCCGGCGTGGCATGACGACCAGGCGCCGGCCGTGGGCGTGGCCGGTCTGCTCGCCGGTGCCGAGAAGACGCTCTCGCCCGAGGGCTTGCCGCGCATGGCGCGGCGGCGCAAGAAGGTGGTGGTCAAGAACCAGCCCATCTTGCCGACCGCGGCCGTGATCGCCCACCCGAGCCAGAACAGCGCCGGCTCGGCCGCCGGTGCCTAGGCACCGATGCGAATCACGCTCACCTACAACGAGAAGCCCGCGCCGATCGCCGGCGCGGCTCTGGGCCAAGAGCAAGACGACCGCTACGAGGAGTTCGACTCGCCGGAGACCGCGCAGGCGATCGCGGCGGTGCTGCGCAAGCTCGGGCACGAGGTCGAGCCGGTGCTGGCCGACCGGGAGCTGCCGCTGCGCCTGGCGACGCGGCGGCCCGACTTCGTGTTCAACATCGCCGAGGGGTTTCGCGGTCGCAGTCGCGAGGCGCTGGTGCCGGCGCTGTGCGAGCTGCTCGAGATCCCGTACACGGGCTCCGATCCGCTGACCCTGGCGGTCACGCTCGACAAGGCGATGGCGAAGCGCATCCTCGCGGGTGAGATCCTCACGCCGCGCTGGTTCCTGGTCGAATCGCTCGACGACGTGCGCCACGTGGACCTGCCGTTTCCGGCGATCGTCAAGCCCAACTGCGAGGGCTCGAGCAAGGGCATCCGCCAGGCCTCACGGGTCACCAGCGCCGCCGAGCTGTTCAAGCAGGTGTCGTGGGCGCTCGAGCAGTACCAGGAGCCGGTGCTGGTGGAGGAGTTCATCGCCGGCCCCGAGGTGACCGTGGGTGTGCTCACCGGGCCGACCGTGATCGGCGCAATGGAGATCGTTCCGCGCCTCGAGAGCAAGGAGCTGTTCCTGTACTCGCTCGAGGTGAAGCGCGACTGGCAGCGGCGCGTGGAGTACTGCGTGCCGCCGCGGCTGCCGCCGAGCGTGCAGGAGCGCCTGCACGACGCTGCGCGCCGCGCCTTCAAGGTGCTCGGTTGCCGCGACGTCTCGCGCTTCGATTTCCGCGTCGGTGCGGACGGCCAGGCGTTCTTCCTCGAGGTGAACCCACTGCCCGGGTTGAATCCGACCACCGGCGACATCGTGATCCTGTCGCGAGCGAGCGGGTTGGGCTACGATCAGCTGGTGCAGCGCATCCTCGAGTCGGCCGTCGCCAGGTGTGCGGCGCGCTAGGATCCGGCCCCGCGCGCGTGCTCGCTGCGGTGATGGATCTCGCCGGCCGCGGCGGCGTTGCGCGTCGGTGCGGTATCAAGGACGATCTCGTCTGCAGGCAAGCTGGAGGTCGGGCATGCGTGTGGCCATCGCGTTCAACGAAGTGGAGGACCGCGACGGCAAGTCCGAGATCGACCTGTCCCAGGAGGACGTCCTGGGTGCGGTGCATGCGGTCGAGGAAGCGCTCGTTGGCCGCGGTCACGAGGTGATGCGCGTGCCGATCGGCCACGATCCCATCGACTTCCTGCAGCGCTTGCGGCACAGTCGCGCCGACGTGGTGTTCAACCACTGCGAGGCGATGCTCGGTCGTTCCGACCGCGAGCTGCACGCGCGGTGGCGCTGCTCGAGCTATCGGCCTGCCGGTCACCGGCTGCCCGGCGTTGTTGATCGGCGTGCTGCTCGACAAGGCGATGGTGAAGAGCATGCCGTGGGGTGGGGCTGCCGACGCCGGCGAGCGTGGTGCTGCGTGGCAAGGACGATCTCCACCTGCTCGGTGGACTCGACTATCCGGTGATCCTGAAGCCGGCGCGCGAGGATGCGTCGATCGGGCTCGAGCCCGACCGCGTGGCGGCATCGGCCGCGGCCGCGCGACCGGTGCTCGACCGGCTGGTCGAGGCGGGGCATGCGCCGGTCCTGGCGGAGCAGTTCGTGGCGGGGCGCGAGATCAACGCCCTGGCCATCGGCGGCGACCGTCCGGAACGCATCCTCTACGGCGAGATCGACTTCTCGCCGCTGCCGCCCGGCCAGCCCAGGATCCTCACCTACCGCGGCAAGTGGGATCCGACCTCGGCCGAGTACAATCTCACCCCGGCGATCTACCCCGCGACGCTCGCGCCCGCGCTCAGGATGAAGCTCGAGGCGATCGTCCAGGCCGGCTGGCAGCTCATGGGTTGTCGCGGCTTCGTGCGCTTCGACTTCCGCGTCGACGATGCGGAGCAACCGTGGGTGCTCGAGATCAACCCGAATCCCGACCTCACGCCGGGTGCCGGGGCATCGCGCGCGCTGCAAGCGGCACGCATCCCGTTCGCGGATTTCATCGACGGCGTGACCCGGGAGGCGATCGAACGCCATGGCCGCTCCATTCATCATCGTACCGGCCGAGCCGCACGACCGACCGTCCGTTGAGCGCATGCTGCGTGACAGCGACGCGTTCAACGAGGACGAGGTGCGCGTGGCGCTCGAGGTGCTCGACGTGTACCTGGGCAGCGGCAAGGAAGCGGGGCTGGGCGGCGACTACCCGCACCTGGTCGCGCGCGAGCGCGGGGCGGCCGTGGGTTACGTGTGCATTGGCAAGACGCCGATGACCCTCTGCACGTTCCATCTCTACTGGATCTGCGTGGCGCGGTCCGTGCAGCGATCGGGTCTCGGGCGCGCGCTCATGCAGGCAGCGGAGGAGTTCGCGCGCGAGCGAGGCGGCGAGCGCGTGGTGGTGGAGACCGCGGGCAAGGCATCGTATCAGGGCACGCGCCAGTTCTACCGCGATCTCGGCTATGCCGAGGCGGCATGCATCGCCGACTACTATGCGCCCGGCGATGCGCTGCACGTGTTCGTCAAGCGCCTGCGCGAGCGATGAGCGATCGGCATGCGAGCGGGGAGGCACAACCGATGAGCAAGGTCGACGGCGATGCGCGGCTGGGGCTGGCGATCGAGAATCCGCACGCCAGGTTCCGGTGCGTGTTCCCGCATGCGTGCGAGGGGATCTGCTGCCGGCAGGGTCGACCCAATCCCCTGCCGCAGGAGAACCAGCGCATCCAGGCGAGCCTGAAGCAGTTCCTGCCGCACCTGCGCGCGCCGGCGCGCGCCCACGTCGAGCAGAACGGCTACCTCACCCGGCGAACCAAGAACGGCCGGCCGATGATGGCGGTGGTGGGCGGCTGGTGCGTGTTCTTCAATCGCGGGTGCGTGCTGCACAAGATCGGGGCGGAGCAGGGCGACAAGTTCAAGTACAAGCCCAAGGTGTGCGTGCTGTTCCCGCTCGAGGAAGGGGAGGCGCCCGGCACCTGGTATTTCCGCCAGCGGGGCGTGCGCGGCGAGTCGTGGGATCTGTTCTGCCTGAACCCGGAAGAGACGCGTGTGAAGGCAGTGGATTCGATGCAGGACGAGATCCGTTTCGCGCGCGAGGAGCTGCCGCGACGCTTGCGCGGGTATCAGTACCCGCAACGATGATCCGCATCCTGGAGCGCATCTTCGCCGAGAACTCATCCGGCGAGGGCACCGAACGCACCTTCACCCGCCTGCTCAAGCACCAGCGCGAGCAAGGCTCTCTGGTGGTGCTGCTGGTGGCCGAGGGCGCGCGCGGCGACGTGCAGGGATTGCCGCTCGCCCAGGGTCGGCACGGCTGCGCTTGCTGCGGCGATTCACGTGGTGCGCGGCCGAGCCATGCTCGTATCATGCCGCTGATCCTGAAGAAAGGCCAATCACCATGACGACGTACACGATGCTCGTGATCGCCGCGGCGTGCGCCGCGGCGCCGCAGCGGGCGCCGATCGAGCTGGATTCGCGCCGGGGCCAGACGATCGTCGACTCGGGGCCGTGGCGCGCACAGCTCTCGCGGCACACGGCGCCCACCGTGACCGAGAAGAAGGTGATGGTGCCGATGAGCGACGGCGTGCGGCTCGCCGCGGACATCGTGCGGCCCAGCGCCGCCGGCCGCTTCCCGGTGATCCTGATCCGCACACCGTACGGCCGCGAGAGCGAGGCCATGGCGAAGGCGCCGGTGTTCGCCCCTTGCGGCTACGTGGTGGTGGCGGAAGACGTGCGCGGCTGCTTCGCCAGCGAAGGCGAATGGTTCCCGATCGTGCACGAGACCGAGGACGGCTACGACACTCTCGACTGGCTCGTGGCGCAGCCCTGGTGCGACGGCAACATCGGCATGATCGGCGGCAGCTACGTGGGCTGGGTGCAGTGGTTCGCTGCGAAGAGCGGCCATCCCAGCCTGAAGGCGATCATCCCGCAGGTGAGCCCGCCCGACCCCGATCAGAACATCCCCTACGAGGGCGGGACGCTCCTGCTCGCCACGCTGTGGTGGGGCGTGACCGTGCAGGGCATCCATGGCAACACGCTGAAGGCACTCCCCACCCTCGACAACAAGCAGCTCGCCACGTTGCCGCTCGGCCGGCTCGACGACGTGATGGACGTGAAGAACCCGTTCGTCGACATCTGGCTCGCGCATCCACCTGACGACGGCGAGTACTGGGACGACTGCCGCGTCTCGCCGTACTATGCGAGCATCGATGTCCCGGCCCTGCACCTCTCGGGCTGGTTCGACGGCGATCAGCCGGGCGCCATGATCCACTATCCCGGCATGCGCCACGGCGCGAAGACCGCCGCCGCGCGCGACGCGCAATACCTGATCATGGGTCCGTGGGGACACGCCTTCAACACGACACGCAAGCTCGGCGAGCGCGACTTCGGTCCGGAAGCGCTGCTCGATCTCGACGCCGTGTTCCTGCGCTTCTTCGATCGCTACCTGAAGGGTGTGGACAACGGCATCGACCGGGAGCCGCACGTTGCCACGTTCTGCATGGGCAAGGATCGCTGGTCGCGCGACCCGGACTGGCCGCTGCCGCAGACCGAGTTCACGCGGCTGTACCTGAACAGCGACGGCCACGCGCTGAAGATGACCGGCGATGGCCGCCTGCAGCTCGCCGCCGAGCCTCGGGGCGCTGCGGCGCGGGATGAGTTCGTCTATGACCCGATCGCGGCGGCAGACGTGGGCTACCCGTTCCAGGTCATGCGCAACGCTGCGCCGCTGATCGATCAGTCGCACGACGACCGCGCCGACTTCCTCGACTACCTCTCCCCGCCGCTCGCGGGCGAGGTCGAGATCACTGGACCCGTGGCGGCCGTGCTGAGCGTGAGCACCGACGCCGCCGACACCGACTTCGTCGCCCAGGTCTACGCGCTCGATGCCAAAGGCAGCACCGAGCTGCTCGCATCCGGCATCCAGCGGCTGCGCTACCGCGACGGTAAGGACGCGCCGGTGCCGCCCGGGACGATCGTCGCCGTCACGATCGACTGCTGGGCCACGAGCCAGTCAGTGGCGGCCGGGTCGCGCCTGCTGGTGCGGGTGGGGTCGAGCGCGTTCCCCGCCTATGCGCGCAACCTGAACACGCTCGAGCCGATGGCCACCGCCGTGAAGCCGGTCGTGGCGCACAATCGCGTGCATCACGACCAGCAGCACCAGAGCTTCATCGTGCTGCCGGTGATTCCGCGCGCCGACACGGCGCGGCTCGCGTTCGCACCGAGCGCGCACTGATCACGGCCAGCCTCGATGCGCATCGCCATTGGCGTCGCCCGCGCTGATGCGCCGCTCGTGGAGCGCCAGGAGGCGCTCGACCGCTGGCACACCGCGATCCGCCTCGCCAACGGGTTCGTGCAATCGAGCGATCGCCACACGCTCCCCGCCGGGCGACTTGCTGCGGACGCGCTGCGCTTCGAGACCGACGCCGGCACCTCGCCGGTCACGATCTCATGCTCGAGGTCGGGCAACGGGGTGGCCTCGTGACCACCCTCCGGGAGTCTGGACGTCGGGTTCGTGTCGCTTGCGGAGTCTTTCGAGCGTGACATATTTCGCGATCGGGTCCGTGCCGGCATCATTCAGGCACGCAAGGAGGGCCGGCCGCATGGCAGACCAAGAACGGCTGCCAAGCTCTTCGATCAGATGCGCGTGCTTGCAGAAGAAACGGATGAGCACACGAAAAATCGCCAGGCCAGTGAGGACAAGCAGCACTTCGGTGATCCAACTTCTGCGGCACCCGGGACGGACCGAAAAGGAACCTGACGGGGTTCGGGCCGCAGAGCAGCACGCTTATCCTGGTCACAGGAGGAAAGGAGTGGGCGACTTCGCACCAGCTACCCATACCGTGGAAGACTCCAACGCTCTACAATACTGACCTGATGCGCGCCGAGATGCCTGGCCGCAGCTACGCGATCATGGGTGCTGCTCGGGCCATGCCAAGCGGCAACCGCGACCTCGGTTGTGAGTTGGGAGAGCGAACCATGGCTGGAGAGCATCGACCCGTTTCTTCTTGCGTCGTGTTCTTCACCTTCCTGCTTGTCACGTCCGGTCTCGCGGGCGCGCAGCACGCGACAACACGCGTAAGCGTCGACTCGGCTGGCAACCAGGGCAACGATGAGAGTCAGTTGTGGAACGGACACGCCATCTCAGCCGACGGCAGATACATCGTGTTTGATAGCTACGCGACCAACCTCGTCCCGGGTGACACCAACGGGGTGCCCGACATCTTCGTCAACGATCGCCTCACGGGCGAGACGACGCGCGTGAGCGTGAGCTCCTCGGGATCGGAGCAAGATCGGAGCCTTGGTGACGCTGCAATCTCGGCCGATGGCCGCTACGTCGCGTTCGATAGTCTGGCCACCAACCTCGTGCCTGGCGACACGAACGGACTTGCGGACGTCTTCGTCCACGATCGCCTCACGGGTGAGACGACGCGCGTGAGCGTTAACTCAGCTGGTACCGAGGGGAACGATGACAGCGTGGGGCCTGCCATCTCCGCTGATGGTCGGTACGTTGCCTTCGACAGCTACGCCACCAACCTCGTGCCCGGCGACACGAACGGTGCGGAGGATGTGTTCGTCCATGACCTCTGGACCGGCGTGACGACGCGGGTGAGCGTTGACTCGGCTGGCAACGAGGCGAACGACGAGAGCGGTTCATGGTACGCGCCTTGGCTGTCACCCGAAGGTCGATACGTCGCCTTCGAGAGCCGAGCTACGAACCTCGTGCCTGGCGACAGGAACCATACCGTGGACATATTCCTCCACGACCGGGTGACGGGGCAAACGACGCTCGAGAGCGTGAGCTCGAGCGGCGAGGAGGGAGACTGGCCGAGCGAGTTCCCCTCGCTCTCGGCCGATGTCCGCTACGTCGCCTTCATGTCGCGCTCGACGAACCTGGTTCCGGGAGACACAAATCAAGCCCAGGACGTCTTCCTGCACGACCGCCTCACCGCCCAGACGACGCGCGTGAGCGTGAGCTCGAGCGGTGGGCAGGGCAACTACGACAGCTGGAATCCTTCGATCTCCGCCGACGGCCGGTACGTCGCGTTTCACAGCTACGCGACGAACCTCGTACCAGGCGACAGCAACATGGCGACCGACGTGTTCCTCCACGACCGACAGACCGGGGAGACGACGCGAGTGAGCCTTGACCCTGACGGGGCTCCCGGGAACAACTCGAGCTTTCAGCCCTCGATCTCTGCGGACGGCCGGTGCGTTGCTTTCGAGAGCGCTGCCACGAACCTGGTTCTCGGCGACACGAATGCCACGGCGGACGTGTTCGTTCGCGGTCCCGAGCTCACGCTCGAGGCCGACCCGGCAGAAGCCACCCCTGGTCAGACGCTCACGCTCACCGAGTACGGTGGCGTGCCGGGGAACCGATCCTCGCTCTGGGCAGTCGCCGTGAACAACACGCCGACCTTTTCGCTCGTGGCCATCGGCAGCTTCGGGGGCGACGGGAACTTCGTCGTGTCAGGTGTCGTTCCGCCCAGTCTCTCGGGGAACACGATCACCTTCCGCGGCTACGCGATCGGGCACACGGGGTTCGTCGCGGCGACGAATGATGCCCCGGTAGCATTTCGGTGAGATAGTTCGCGCAGTCGTTGCGCGCAATTCCGCGACCGTCGCGCAGAGCGAAGAGAATCACACAGCCAGCCTCCGGCACGAGCAGTGCATGCACGCGATCGTCGGCCGCGGCGTGGTTCGCCAAACTTGAACGGCGCTCCCATCGCGATACGCTCCCCCGCTTGGTTGCAGTGTTTGATCGTCTCCCAAGAAAGACCAAAGGGAGGTGAACCATGTCGTGGAGAGTGCGCGCTGGAGTTTCATGCTGCTTCGTCTTCGCCACCCTTGTCCTCGAGAACGCGGTCGGGCAGCAGCCGATGATCACGCTCGGACAGGGTTTCGACGGGCCCACCCAGGTTGCAGGGTGCGTGCCGAACGACCCACCTGACCCGAACATCGCCGTCGGCGCAACGGTAGGTCCCACTCCTGCCTACGTCGTGACCACCGTGAACTCCCACATTTACACGTACCTGAAGAGCACCGGCGCACTCCAGACTACCCAGAGCTTGGAGGGGGCCTTTGGCCTCTTCGGGAATGCGATCCAGCCGAACGGGAGTCCGGGCAGCGGGGGAGCGAACGCCTGTCCAGTGGGCGATCCTCACTGCATTTACGATCACTACGAGAACCGGTTTGTGATCACCGCCATCACACTCCAGGGGTACATCTGGTTCGGGGTGTCGCAGAGCAGCGACCCGACGCTGCCCTGGTACACGTACGAGACGACGCAACCGCCATTCATTGACTACCCCGGGCTCGGCTATGACCGAGAGAACTACTACGTCACCGAGCGGACGAACCTTCCACCTAACCCAGGAGCCCTCCTGCGAATCTTCAAGAAGACAGACGTGCTGAACTGGCAGGCAACTACACTCACGGACGTCAACATCACAAGTGGTTTCTTCGTGCAGCCGGCGGTCTCCTGGGATACGCCCGTTGCCGGCTACTTCCTCGATGCGATCGGTACGAATACCCTCCGGGTGTACGGCTGGTACCAGCTGCTCCTTCGGTCGGCCGACATCCATCTGTTCCCAGGCTGGACTGTGCCGCAGAACCCCGAGTCGTGCGGCATCGAGCTCGCGGCTATCCCGAGCCTCGATAATGGGAGGATCATCAACGCCGTATACCGGAACGACCGCCTCTACGGCGCACACTCGGTCACGAACACGAGCCAGAACAAGACGCAGGTGCAGTGGTTCGAGATCCAGCTCAATGGCTGGCCAGCCGGCGGATCGCCCCAGCTCATCGCCTCCAACACGTTCGATGCCAGCCATCCTCCCGTGGCGAGCGGCCAGAGCTTCTTGCCTGCAATCGCGCAGAATGGCGACGGCAAGCTCGGCATCGTCGTCTCAACGGCTGATGTCGGGGTGCCGCCGGGCGTTGCCATCGCCGGCCGCAATGCCGCGGGCTTGTGGAATTCGACGCTCATCAACGTGAAGACTGGCATCTGCAAGGATCTGGACCCGGGTTACCGCTGGGGAGACTTCAACGGTGTCTCGGTGGATCCAGACAACGATACGACGTTCTGGGTCATCGGGGAATACTGGCGCCAGCAGGGTTTATACCGCCTGTGGGGGAACTGGATCCAATCGTTCCGTGTGAACTGACATTGGCGAGCTGAGGCAGGCTTGCTGTCGGCGGCATTGGGTTCGGCAGCGCCAGGCCACGACTCTTTAGCGTACAAGATCGAGAACGCCGAGGAGCGGGGTAGGTTCGAACATCACGAAACGATGATCGCTGCGGCGATGATCGTGCGCGCGTTCGTGGGGTGACGGGCGCGAGCCGATGCTCGATCTCGGCGCCGGGCAGCTCATCGCCCACTGCCCGACGTGGGAGGCGCAAGCGAAGCGCGACTACGATGACTGGTACTTCGAGCAGAGCGACCGCTACCGCTACGCGGGCCGTGTGGACGCGACCGCGATCAACCTGCTCACGCTCGAGACCTGCGATCGCTTCGAGAATGCGTTCGTTCGGCAGCAAGCAGCAGGCGAGACGCCACGTTCGCGAACGTGTCGGGCTTGCGCGAACGCCGCGCGCCGTGGGATCGCCCACCGCAGACGGTCGCGATTTCGACGAGCGACAGATCGAGGTGACGCTTGTCGCCCTATCTGATGGCGAAGCACGAGCTCACGCAGAAGCAGTGGCAGATGATCGCGGCCAGCAACCCGGCGAAGAACCAGGCCGGGGACAGCCACCCCCGTCGAGAACGTCGACTGGCACGAGGCGCAGGCCTGCTGCGAACGCTGTGGCCTCGATCTGCCCACCGAGGCAGAGTGGGGAGCTCGCTTGCCGCGCGGCGACCGGGGTCCCTATGCGGGCGCGCTCGATGCGGTGGCCTGGTATGAGCCCAACAGCGGCGGCCATTCGCACTCCGCTCGGCCATGCGGGCCGGCCAGAGTCCCGAGACACACCTGCCGGACCTCGGCTCCCGGCGAAATCGCTCGCACAATGACCGCGGCCTGCGACGCAGCGAGCAGCGCTCGCGTCCGTGGCGGAGCGCGAGCGCTGCGCACCAAGCGGTCACAGGATGTGCATGTCGACGCCGTTCGACGAGGAGTACTGGCCGTTGCCAGAGCCCGCGTCGAAGCCGAAGAACTGGAAGTAGAGATGCACGTCGGTCGGGGTGCCGCCGGGCAGGCTGCCGGCCAGGTTGGCGGCGCCGCCGGAGTTCAGCATCACCGAGAACGTCGACGCGAACGGCACGCCCACCAGGAGCGTGCAGCCGCCCGGCAACGGCAAGCTCGCCGGCGAGAGCGAGGTGATGATCAACCCCGAGCCGAACGGCAGGCCGTTCGTCACGCTGAACGTGACCAGGCCGCCCGGCGTCGGATTGCCCGAGCCAGCGAGCGCCGGCACCAGGCCGCCGGTGCCGCCGCAGCCGGTGCCGTAGTTCGTGAACGAGCCGGTCGGATTGGGCTCGATCTCGAGCAGCGCGACGTCGTCGATGTTCCAGCCGCCGTACTCGGTGCCGGAATCGGCGGTCATGCGCCACTTGAACTGCACCGACGCGTTGTTGGCGGCCGGTGCGCTGACATCGAGATCCTGGAACGCCCAGGCGCTGTCGATCAGATCGCCCGAGTTGGGGTTGTTCCAGACCTTGGTGGTGTTCACGTAGATCGCCGCCTGGTCGAACTGGCCTTCCTCGACCGCGAGCCAGCGCCGGTACTGCAACCGCACGTTGCTCACGCCGGTGAAGTTGAACAACGGTGAGCGCAGCTCGCCCGAAGTGCTGGGCTCGTACTTGCCGTCGGTGCCGGCGCCCGAGAGATCCGTACCCCAGTTGCGTGCCTGCGAGTACGCGTCCGGCGGATCCGTGCTCTCGTTCGAGCTGCTGGGATCGAGCCGTTCCCACTGATCGCCGAGAGCACCGCCCGACAGGCTGGCGTGGGTCCAGCCCTCGTCGTTGCCGCCGTCGAAGACGTACGAGGCGAGCAAGGTGACCACGCCGGCGTGGTAGATGAAGTAGTCATCGGGCGCACCGGCTGGCAGCGTCTTGACGCCGCCCACCGAGCTGGTGGCGCGCAGGTACCAGCGAATCGAATCGGGCGATGCGAACCCCGGGATCACGCCCGAGTACTCGTTCGGGTTGCCGGTGGGGGTCATCGCCACGGTGGTGAACGACGCGCCGTCGTTGTTCGAGTACTTGATCTCGGCCGCCGTGACGCTGCCCTGCGCCGACGTGATCGTGGCGACGATCGTCTGTGGCTGGAAGTTCCCGACCCCGGCGTTCATTGCCGGCGCCGACACCACCGACAGGCTGAGATCGGGCAGGTCGAACCCCTGCCAGCCCTGATCGCGGAAGCCCTCGTTGACGTCGTTGAAGTGCGGCGTGCCGTCGTTCAGATCGCCGTTGTCGTCGTCGAGCGCGAGCCAGTGATCACAGATCACCTCGCGGATCGAGCTGTCGTTGTAGGTCTGGAACCACGCGAGGAACAGGCCGCTCGCCACGGCGCCGCCGGGGCCGGTGCCGAGCGTGCTCTTCAAGCGCGCGCGCACCTTCCACAGCCCGGCGCCGAGCACCTCGCCCTCGGTGTGCACCTCGCCGCCGTGGCAGGACTCGCCGTCGTTGGCGCACTTCTTGATCGAGGTCTGCTCGCCGCTGCGCAGGCAGCCGGTGCCGGGGCCGAAGAAGTCCGGGCCGAGGCACGGGTCGTCACCGATGTAGTAGGCCCAGGCGTCGGCAGCACCCTCGTGGAACGCGCCGCTGACGCCGCCGTTGTACTTCTCGTTCGCCCAGTGGCCCTCCTCGTGGTGGATCACGGTCCGGTAGGCGGTGTTGGGGCAGCCGCCGCCGGAGCGATACATGTTGATCGATGCGCCGTCGTAGTACGCATTGCACGTGCTGTTGAGGTTGACATTGCACACGACGTTGAAGTCCATGGTCGTGTCGCCGGGATCGACGCCCCGCACCCAGTCGCGGAACGCGTTCACCCAGTAGTGGCCCGCCACTTCGGCCGTGGTGAACTCGGCGAGCGTCGGGTTGAACAGGATGTTCACCGGCGAGCCGGCGTTCGCGGTGACGGTGAAGCTCGCGTCCGAGCCGCCCTGGTTGTTGACGTTGTCGTAGGGGCCGCGCAGCTCGAAGAACAACGTGATCGGTCCGTCCTGATTGATGGAGAAGTCGCCGTTCTGATCGGTGGTCGCGAGCACCGGGCCCGAGGAGTTGTTCTGGCGCACCCATACGTTGGACAGGTTGGGCTGCTCCTGGTTGGAGTTGGTGTTGGGCTCGGGGCCCGTGTTCACGTTGCCCTTCACGTTGCCGGTGATGGTCGCGAAGATCGTGGGCTGGACCTTGAACACGGCGAGATCACCTTCGGCCGACACGAACACGCGTGCGGCAGCGGGCACGTTCTCGTGCGTGAGCGCGCCGCCGCTCGACAGATCGACTGCGTAGGCGAGCGTGGGCCCACGGCCGGTGAGCACGCTCTTGCGGCCGAAGTAGGCCGATGGTCCGACGATCGTGAGGTCGACCCGCTCGACGCTGGTCGCGGCGATGCCGAACGCCTCGAGGTACGCGCGCGTGGCGGCCTCGATGGCCTGGTGCGGTGGGCTCGCGGGATGCAGCGGGACGAGGTTCGCGTACGGCACCGCGGTCGTGTCGATGGCGAGCACGCTGCCGCGTGCGGCATCGAACAGCACCGTGACGCCGCCATGCAGCACGGGCACGCCGCCCACCACCTGCCGGAACCGGACCGCCACCTTGGCCGAGGTGTCGACCAGCGGCAGCGCCTTCACGCCGCCGCTCTCGAGGTCGCGGGAATCGACGCCGAGGAAATCGACGTTCTCGTCGACCACCAGACGCGCGGCAACCTCGAAATCGTCGAGCGACCGCGGCGTGATCGGCGGCGCGAACTGCTTGCCGTAGGCAAACGACGGCGCCTGCGTGACCTGATCCTTGACGATGATCCAGCCAGGCCCGTAGCGCTTGACGAATGCACTCGCGCTCGGGACCGGAGCCTGTGCGCGCTCGCTGGCCGACGCCGGCCTGCAATGCAAGGCCAGGACCGCGAGCGTGGGAAGCAACATGAGGCGCATGGGGACGACCTCCGCGGATGATGGGTTGATGGTGGACTGCGATGATTTGCCGTGGCGTGCGACGGTGCGTCAAGGAAGAAAGATCTGGCGGAATTTACCGGCGCAGCAAGCGCCTGGCCGTCGCGCGCTGGTGACGAGCGAGATCGCGCACCAGCGCGGTCAACCGAGCGGCAGGATCCGGCCATGACCGCCGCCTGCGCGGCAGAGCCAGGGTCGAGCGCCACGCGGCAGTGCGTCGAACGCGACTAGCCGGTGTAGACCGTGCCTTCCTCGACGAAGCAGAGCGGGTTCTGCCACGGGTCCTCGGCGTAGAACGACCGCTCGCCCCACGGTCGCACGACGATGCCCCCGCCCCTGGCGTCGTGGACCTGCTCGCGCGAAAGGCAGCCCAGGCTCTCGGCGCGCGCGAACGCCGCCTCGAGGTTCCTCACCGTGAAGTAGAGCGCCTTGGCCGCCGGGTGGGGCCGGCGTGCCGACGAGACGTCCAGCGCCGAGAGCGTGACCGGTCCACACTCGAAGTAGCAGCGCGCGCCGGGCTGCCGGCGACCCTGCAGGTCGAGCAGCCTGGAATAGAACGTGATCCCCGCGTCGAGATCGCCGACCTCGACGCTGAGCCGGAACAACTGCGGCACGTCGGCGCGCGCCCTTCTGCTCGGGCGCTTCGCCATGGGCTTGGCGCGCTTGGTGGTCGGTGCCTTGCTCCTGGCGGTCGGTTTCCTTGCGGGCGTCACGGTCCCTCCTTCCCTGCATTCGTCACGGCCTGCGTTCGTCACGGGGCTCGGGAGAACCAGGCGAGCCAGTCCCTCACCATCTCCAGGCGCTTGCGCTCGAGCTGGTAGATGCGCATCCGCCCTTGTTTCGCGTGCGTGAGCAGGCCGGCCGCCTCGAGCACCTGGAGGTGCCGGGTCGTGGTCTGCCAGGCGTGCGAGAATACCTTCGCGATCTCGCCGGCGGCCATCGATCCACCATGGAAATGCACCGTGAGTAGCACGCGCCGCCGGGCGGCGTGCGCGAGCGCGCCGAACACGGCCTCGTAGGCGTCGAGGCGCGCCTTGGAATCCCGCTTGGCCACGTGCTCCCCGGCGGCACCGCCATCCTGGCTGGTGGTGATTGTGCTTCATTCAGCCGTGCCGCTGAATGTGTGTCAAGGCAATATTCAGCGTGGTGGCTGAGGATTGCCGGCAGCCGGCGGCTGCGCCCAGGTGGCAGCGACCTGGCACAGCTGCCGGTAGAACGGCTCGCCGTAGTGCCAGCGGATCTGGTCGGCGAAGTACACGTACGACGCGGCCTTGGGCACGCCCAGATCCTGGAAGTAGCAGTCGCCGGGCGCCGGCCGGGTCGCTCGGGCGAGGCCGAGGCGCTGCAGCTTGCGGCGCACTCGCTGCCGGAGCTCGCGCAGCACGCGCCGCAACGGCGATCGCTCGAGCGGGCGATGGTCGCCGTACACGTCGACGATGTGCGCGCTCTCCGGCCGCCGCAGCGTGAGCAGATCCTTGCCTGGGTGCAGGATGCCGCGATACGGCAGGATCGCGAGCGGATACATGATGCACTCGAACGGCCAGTACCGGTACAGCTCGCGCCCGGTCGCGACCGCCCACGAGTAGATCGAGCACAGGTAATGCTCGCCCTGGCGGTAGAGGAAGCAGCAGCCCGTGGTGTGCTCGTCCACGGCGACGAGGTGCGTGAGGTCGAGGTCCCAGTCGGCCGAGAACTTCCAGCCCACCTGGTGGCGTCGCCCGGCGGGCAGGTAGCGCTCGGCGATCTCGTGCAGGTGCGGCGCGAGCGCTTGCGCAGTCGCCGCCGGAATGGTGGTTCCGCGCCGGCAGCAGTTGCCGCAGCGGTCGCAGCCGCTCGTGGTGGTGAAGAACGCCTCGGCATCGACCAGCACCCGATCGATCTCGACCACCGGATGCCGGAGCACGTACCGATCCATGTCCGAACCCCAGACCTCGGCTCGCAACCGTTCGCGCATGCCGCCTCGCAGATGTTCCAGGAGACCGAGCAGTTGTCCCTTCCAGGGGTCACAGTCTATCTCTAGACTCTCGGCGATGATGCCTGGACTGGAAATGCCGCGGTGGGCGCGCGCCGTGGCCGTGGTTGCGGTGGCGGTCCTGTGCGCCCGCGTGCTGCACGCGATGTACGACAAGAGCCCGTGCAACGACGAGCCGAAGCACCTGATCACCGGGCATACCTTCTGGCGCACGCGCCTGTGCTGTCTGGGCGGCAACAACACGCCGATGACGGCGCTGTACGCGATCCCCGAGGTCGTGGCGGACACGCCGATCCGCAGCCACTCGCTGCCGGTCGTCCACCGCCGCTACCTGCGCGCGCGGCTGGTCAACCTGCCATTCCTGATCTTGCTCGCGACCACGGTGTTCCTGGCGTCGCGGCAGCTGTTCCGCTGGCCCGGCGGGCTGCTGTCGCTCGTGCTGCTGTCGTTCTCGCCCAACGTTGCCGCGCATGCCGCGCTGGTGAGCCCCGACTTCCAGGTCGCCGTGTTCTTCCTGCCGGCCTGCCTGGCGCTGGCGATGCTGGTGCGAGGCGCGCAGCCCTGGCGGGCGATGCTGTTCGCCGGGGTCGCGCTCGCGCTCGCGGTGCTCGCCAAGTTCTCCGGCCTCGCGCTCGCGCCGGCGTTCCTGATCGTGCCGGTGATGTTCGGTGGTGGCGGCTGGCGTGCGCGCTGCCGCCGCCTCGCGCTCGGCGCCGGTGCGCTCGTGATCGGCTTCCTGTCGATCCAGGCCGTGTACGAGCTGCCGTTCCTGATCCTCGGCCCGCACCTGGTGCGCGACGTCGGCGGGCTCGACCGCGACCTCGATCGCTTGCCGTATCGCCCGAGCGAGCTGAAGCAGATGATCGAGGGCGGCAACCACGGCTTCGGCTTCTTCGCCGGCGTGGCCGGGACGCGAGCCTCGGTGAGCGAGGGCTATGGCACCTACCTGAACGGCAAGGTGGGCGAGAAGCAGTGGCTCTACTATCCCGAGGCCGTGCTGCTCAAGACGCCGCTGCCGATCCTGGTGCTCGGAGCGTGGGCGCTGTGGCGGCTGCGGCGCCGGTGGCGCGAGCCGATGATCGTCGCCTTGCTCGCGGGCGCGTGCTTTCTCGGCGGCGGCGCGATGATCGGCAAGCTGCAGCTCGGCGTGCGCCACCTGCTGCCGATCTATCCGGTGATGTTCGTGCTCGCCGGCGCGTGCCTGCAGCGCGAGCCAGGTCGGTGGGTGCCGCGCGTCGTGCTGCTGCTGCTCGTGCCGTGGGCGGTGTTCGAGGGCGTGCGCTATCACCCGCATTACCTCGCCTACTTCAATCAGCTGGCCGGTGGACCCGAGCACGGCGCGCGCTTCCTCGCTGCCGACAATCTCGACTGGGGCCAGGATCTGCGCAACCTGCGCAAGTTCCAGCTCGAGCACGCGACCGGCAAGATCGCGCTCCGCTACTTCGGCTCGGTGCCGGCCTACCGCTACGACATCAGCTTCGATCTGCTGACCAGCCAGCCGACCGCGGGCTGGATCGCGATCAGCCGCACATCGCTGGTGTGCGAGATGGAGCTGATCGACACCGGCGCCACGCACGGCGGCGTGAAGCGCCGGGCGTTTGCGTGGCTCGACCGCTTCGAGCCGGTGGCCCTGGTGGGCTACAGCATCGCCGTGTACCACATCACCGAGGCCGAGCTGCGTCGCGCCGGGTACTGATCGCACCTGGGCGTCGAGGTGACGCTCGACCCCGCGCGCGGCAAGTCGCGTAACCGTGTCTGCCGGCGGTGAGGCGGGCGCGCCCGCTCACCCGAGCGTCTTGCGGAAGCGCCGGACGCTGAGCGACAGGATCGCCACCGTGCAGATGCCGAGGCCGAGCACTGCGTCGCGCAGGTCGACCAGCTCGGCGCCGCGCAAGACGATGCCGCGCAGGATCTGGATGTAGTAGGTCACCGGGAACGCGAAGCTGAGCGCGTAGATCGGCAGCGGCATGTTGGCGCGCGGGAAGATGAAGCCCGAGATCAGGATCGACGGCATCATGATCAACAGCGACATCTGCAATGCCTGGATCTGATTCTGCGCGATGGTCGAGATCATCAGCCCGAGCCCGAGCGAGCAGAACAGGAACAGCATGCTGAGCGTGAGCAGCAGGATCAGGTTGCCGTTGATCGCCACGCCGAACACCCACACCATCAGGTTGAGCGTGACGATCGACACGGCGATGCCGATGCCGAAGTAGGGCACGATCTTGCCGAGCATCAGGCCGAGGCGGCCGACCGGCGTGACGAACAGCTGCTCGAGCGTACCGAGCTCGCGCTCGCGCACGATCGCGAAGCTGGTCAAGAACACCGTGACCAGCTGCATGATGATGCCGACCAGACCGGGAACGAAGAAGTGCGCGCTCAGCAGATCCGGGTTGTAGAGCAAGCGGGCGCGGGCCTCGATCGGCAGCTGCACGCTGCCGGTCGGGCCGAGCGCCGGGCCGATGTGCAGCGCCTCGCCCAGGCCGCGGGCGCGGCTGATCGACTCGACCTGCGCGATCAGCCGGGCACTGTTCGCCGCGGTCGTGGCCACCTGCGAATCGCTGCCGTCGATCATCACGCCGATGCTCGCCTCGCGGCGCAGCAGGATGCGATCGGTGTAGTCGGGCGGAATGACGATGCCGGCCTGGACCGCGCCCGACGACATCGCGTGGCGCAGTGCATCGAGGCTGTGCACGCTGGTCTGCAGCTCGAACTTGCGCGAGTTCACGAACGCGTCGATCAAGTGGCGGCTCTCGTTCCGGCCATCGAGGTCGAGCACGGCGGTGGGGATGCGATCGATCTGCGTGTCGAGGGCGAAGCCGAACAGGATGATCTGGATGGTCGGGATCAGGAACATGAACACCAGCGAGGCGGGATCGCGGCGCACGTGCGACAGCTCCTTGCGCGTGACCGAGCCGAAGCCGCGCATGGCCTGTTCGCGCTCGATCGCGTGCGCGGGCGGCGGCAGGCCGGGGCGCTCGCCCTGGATGCGGTGCAGGTCGGCGTGCTTCAGCTCCGGGCTGCTCGATCGCTCGGCAGCTTCGGCACGGCTCAGCGTCACGAACACGTCCTCGAGCGAGGGCGCGATCGGCCGCAGCTCGATCGGCCGCGACTGCGTGTGCAGCGCCGCCGCGATCGCTTGATCGGTGAGGTGGTTCTCGACCAGCAGATGGACCGCGTCGCCGAACAGTGTAGCGTCGCGCACGCCGGGCAGGCGGCGCACCGCCGGCAGCTCGATGGTCGCGTGCTCGCAGGACAGCTCGAGGCGGCGCGTGCCGGCGGGCGTGACCGACGGGTGGTGCTTCAGCTCGTCCGGTGTGCCGTTCGCGATCAAGCGGGCGAGATAGATGTAGCCGATGTGCGAGCAGCGCTCGGCCTCGTCCATGTAGTGCGTGGTGACGAACAGCGTCTTGCCCGCGCCGGACAGCTCGAACAGCAGGTCCCACAGCTCGCGCCGCGCGACCGGATCGATGCCGGCGGTGGGTTCGTCGAGGAACAGCACGTCGGGCTCGTGGATGAGCGCGCACGCGAGCGCGAGACGTTGCTTCCAGCCACCCGACAGCGTGCCGGCGAGCTGGTCGACTCGGTTGTGCATCTGCGACAGGGCCAGCACCGCGTCGGTGCGCTCGGCCAGTCGGGCGCCGCGCAACCCGTAGATGCCGCCGTAGAAGTGCAGGTTCTCGCGCACGCTCAGGTCGTTGTAGAGGCTGAAGCGCTGCGACATGTAGCCGATGCGCCGGCGGATCGATTCGGACTCGCGATCGACATCGAAGCCGAGCACGCGCGCGTGGCCGGCGGTGGGCTTGAGCACGCCGCACAGCATGCGGATCACGGTGGACTTGCCGCTGCCGTTGGGACCGAGGAAGCCGTAGATTGCGCCGCGCGGCACCGCGAGCGAGACGTCGTCCACCGCCGCGAGCGAACCGAACGTGCGCGTCAAGCGCACCGAGTCGATGACCGACGCATTCATGGCGCGCTCGGCTTCGTGATCGAGACGTCCGCGGCCATGCCGGGCCGGAAGCGATTGCGATCGCGCTCGATCGCCACCTTGATGCGGTACACCTGCTTGCTGCGCTCCTCGGGTGTCTGGATGTTGCTCGGCGTGAACTCGGCGTTGCGCGACACGAACGTCACGCGCGCGGGGAACCGCTGGCGGGGGAAGCTGTCGACCGCGAACTCGACCTGGTCGTTCACGTGCACCCAGCCGAGCCAGCTCTCGGGCAGGAAGGCGCGAATCCACAGCGAGTCCAGGTTCATGAGCGAGATCACGGGTGCACCGGCACCGATCAGGTCGCCTGGCTGCAGGTCGATGGCCTCGACCATGCATGCGCATGGGGCGTGAATCTCGAGCTCGGCGATCTGCGTGGTGATCGAGCGCACGCGCGCCTGCCACGAGTCGACGCGCGCCTTGGCCTGGGCGATGTCCTCGGCGCGCTCGCCGCTCTGGCGCAGATCGAGGTGTGCGGTGGCAGCTGCGAGCTGCGCCCTGGCCTGGGCGATCTGCTCGGGGCGCGTGCCGGCACGCAGCAGGTCGAGGCGGGCGCGCGATGCCTCGACCCGCGCCAGCGCCGCCTTGCGCTCGCTGGTGACGCGATCCAGGTCCTCGGGCGTGGCGTCCCCGGTCCGGGCCAGGCCGGCGATGCGCTGGTAGGTTTGCTCGACACGCTCCGACTCGGCCACCGAGAGCGCCAGCATGTCCGCCTCTTGCTTGATCTCCTGCGGGCGCGCGCCCGCGAGCGCTTCGTCGACGGCCGCTTGGGCGCGGTCGCGCTCGGCCATGGCCTCGGCGATCTCCTCCGGGCGAGAGCCGGCGACCAGCTTCGCATGCACGGCGATCGCGGCATCGAGCTCGGCATTGGCCTGCGCGAGCTGTTCTTCAAGATCGAACGGCTCGAGCCGCAGCAGCACGTCGCCGGCCTTCAGCTCCTGGCCCTCGATCGCCAGCACCTGCTTGACCCGGCCACCCACGCGCGAGCCGACGCGGATCTCGTCGGCTTCGATGTACCCCGAGATCACGGTCGGCCGTGGCCGCAGCTCGTGCCAGACGAGCAGCAAGACGCCCGTGATCAAGACCGCAACCACGATCAAGAGTCGACCCGGCATACCACCCCCCCCGAGAGGAGGGACAGTCTACGCTGTCCCTCCCCGGATGAAACATCCGGGGTGGGTTGGGGGAGGGAAAGGCGGTACATTCAGGCGGCTTGCGTGGTGCAAGCGTCGGAGGATCGGTTCATCGATCGGGATTGCCAGACGACCGTGCTCGAGGCGGTGCGTTCCGAGCGCCACCGGCCGTGGCTTGCCGCCGCGCTGCTCGTGTTCCTCGCGATCAAGCTCGTGCATGGAGCGATCGTGCTCACGCCGACCTTCGACGAGTACAAGCACGCGCTCTCCGGCTGGGCGTTCCTCAAGACCGGCATCTGCTGCGCAGGCCAGTCGGACACGGCGATGGTGGCGGTGAACGGCATTCCGTGGTTGCTGATGGGCGCGGTGCCGATCAGCGCCCCGCGCAGCGGGCAGACATTCGACTGGGGCAGCGCCGCCGACCGCTACCCGCCGGTGCACTGGCGCAACACGCTCGCTCGCATTCCGAACGTCCTGCTCGCGTTGCTGCTCGCCTGGCTCGTGCATCGCGAGGCCCGCGCCATGGCCGGCGAGACCAGCGGCTTGCTCGCGCTCGCCCTCGCCTGCGCTTGCCCGAACCTCACCGCCCACGGCATGCTCGTGTCGACCGACGCGCAAGGCGCGCTCGGCTTCCTGATCGGCGTGCTCGGCTTCGCGAGCTGGATGCGCCGCGGCATGGGGCGCGACGGATTCCTGCTCGCGGCGATGGCGTTCGCGCTCGCGCAGATCGCCAAGTACTCCTCCCTCCTCCTGGTCCCCGGCCTCGCACTGGTCGCGCTGCTCTGCGGCGGACGATCATGGCGCGAGCGACTCGCCGCCGCGCTCAAGGCCACCGCGGTTTTTCTGCTCGGATTCGCCCTGGTGGTCCTCGTCTACGAGCTGCCGGAACGGCTCGCTCCCGCCAGCGATCTCGCCCGGCAGATCGGCGACCTGCGCGGTCCGCGTGGCTACCTCGGCGGCTTCGCGCTGCCATGGGCGATGGGGCACCACGGTGTGCCGGGTTACTTCCTGGGTGAGTTCGGAACCACGTGGCGCCTGTTCTATCTGACCGCAGTGCTGGTGAAGACGCCGCTCAGCATCTTGCTCGCGAGCGCGCTCGGCATCGTGGCGCTGTGGCGGCAGCGATTCTCGTGGCGCGAGCGCCTGCTGTGGACGGTGCCCGCGACCGTGGCATTCGTCGCCTCGTCGCTCAGCAAGGTGACGTTCGCGCTGCGCTACGTGCTCCAGATCTACCCGTTCCTGATGATCGTCGGCGGCCTGTCGGTGCGGCTCGTGCCCAGCAAGTGGCGCACGCCGGCTGCGCTCGCGCTCGCGCTCGCGGCGCTGGTCGAGGGATCGCTCATCCACCCGAACGAGCTGGCGTTCTTCAACGTCGCGGCTGGTGGGCCGCGCCATGGAGCCAGGTACTTCCTCGATTCCAACATCGACTGGGGACAGAGCCTCGCCGATCTTGCCGCAGAGCTGAAACGCCGCCACATCGATCACGTGTGGCTCGCCTACCACGGCTCGATCATGCCCGAGATTTACCACATCGACGCGACACCGCTCGAGCCGAGAAGACGAGTGAGCGGTTGGGTCGCGATCAGCGTGACCAAGCTGTTCGGTCTCTACGTTCCGGCGATTCCCGATGTGGATGCCGATGCGTATGCATGGCTGCGCGACCTCGAACCGCAAGCCGTGATCGGCCACACCATCTACCTTTATCACGTGCCCTGACCGGCGGTGATCGCTACGCTTACGCTGCTCTAAAGTCGGTCACGCATCCGACCGAAAGGCTTGTGGAGATCGACGAACCCATGCTCAGGCTGAAGGTCATGTCGCGCGACGCCAAAGAGGCCGGCTCGTGAGATCCCTTGCGTTGCTGCTGCTCGTGGTGGGGCTGGTCGCGTGCGCGTCGCCGCCCACCAGCCTGCAGTTTCCACGCTACGGCTGGTACGCACGCCTCGGTCCCGAGCTGATGATCGCCGACTTCGAGGCCGAGGACGGCAACCAAACGCCCGCGGTCTCGCCCGGTCTCGGGCTCACCGTCGGCGCGATCAACACGCAGGGGTACGACGAGGGCTGGGGGCTCGAGGCCACGCTCGAGTACACGGAGCACAAGCTCGACAACAACGTCACCGCCAACTACAAGCGCTACCTGGTCGGCGGTCGATATGTGTTCAACATGGATCACAAGATCCGCCCGTCGGTCACGTTCGGTGCCGCCTATCACGTGATCCAGATGCAGGACGCCGACAACGAGTTCCGCATCGACGGACCCGGAGTCTACGGCGGCATCGGCGCCGACTGGCAGCTCACCGAGAGCTGGGCGGTGGGCGTCGACTGGAAGCTGCACCTGGGCTATTTGCAGAACAGCTTCGACAAGAACTTCGTGCTGTGGAGCGTGGCCGGTCTGTGGCTCACGTATTACTTCTGACGTCGGATCGCGAGCCGCGCGGCAGAGCTGCGGTGCGGCGATGGTGAAGAGCACGGCGATGGCGAACACCTGGAACGGAGTCGGATTCATCGCGCTCTGCGCCGTGCTGGTCGGCTGCCAGGACCTGCCCTCGCGCGAGCTGCGGCCCGTCGACCTCGATCCGCTGCCGGAGACGCGCCTCCTGGGCACGATCGCCGTGGTGACCTTCGAGGACACGCGGCCGCAGTTCGAGCGCGGCTTGCGCAAGCTCAATCACTACCTCGATCTCGAGGAGATCGATCCGCGCAGCGACTACTGGGCCTTCCACGAGGGCCTGAGCGGCAATCTCACCAACCCCAACGCCGATCGGGCGCTCGGCGGCGAGCGCGCGCGCTACACCGGTGAAGCGTCGTTCCTGTGGAAGCCGTTCCCGTGGGCGGGCACCGTGGCGCCGCGGCAGATGGAGATTCGCGACGCGATCAGCGACTACGTCGCCTCCATGCTCGATCGCCGGCACCTGGCCGACCGCGTCGTGCGCAGCAGCGATCCGCAAGGGCCGGGCGGCGTGCGGTACGTGCTGACCGGCTACATCGATCACTTCGTCGGCATCCTGTCGGAGCTGGTGCCGCCACCCCATCCCGAGCTGTACCCGGGCTTCGACCTGCAGATCCAGGGGCAGACGGCGTTGCGCCTCAAGCTGCGCGAAGCGGCGAGCGGAAATGTCCTGTGGGAGGGCGCGTTCACCGCGCACACCGAGTTCGTCGAGATGAGCGAGCGCGTGAAGTACTACAACCCCACCGACTTCTGGCGCTTCCACAAGATCTTCGTCGATCACTTCGATTACTGGGCGTTCGACAGCATGACCTACCACGCGGAGCGCGCGCTCAAGCAAGCCGTGCAGGACGCGCTCAAGGATCTGGAGGGAACGCTCGCACCCGACACCGGTCCGCTGCCGCCGCCGGAGAGCTTCGACGCCAAGCCCACGGCGCCGCCGGCGCCGCCCGGCGACCAGCAGACGCCGCCGGGCGACGCCAGCAAGCCGGGCCAGCCGCCCGAGCATCCCGACGATGCGGTCGGGCCGCCGGTGCCGCCCGACGACGGCGGCAAGTGACGCAAGCCAAGAGCGGCATGGCGCGGAGCTCGCGCTCAGCGCGGGTGTGCCGTTGCCTGCGATTGCTGGCGAAACTCCGCGGCTTTCTCCCGCAGCCCTGCCTCGATCGCGTGCTCGGCCGCCAGCCCGTGTGACGCTGCATACTCCCGCACCTGCTGCGTGATCTGCATCGAGCAGAACTGCGGGCCGCACATCGAGCAGAACCGCGCTTCCTTCATGGCCTCTTGCGGCAGCGTCTCGTCATGGTAGGCGCGCGCGGTGTCCGGATCGAGCGAGAGGTTGAACTGATCCTCCCACCGGAACTCGAACCGGGCGCGGCTGAGCAGGTCGTCGCGCTGCTGCGCGCCCGGGTGCCCCTTGGCGAGGTCGGCGGCGTGCGCGGCGATCTTGTAGGCGATGACGCCGGCCTTCACGTCGTCGCGATTGGGCAAGCCCAGGTGCTCCTTGGGCGTGACGTAGCACAGCATGGCCGTGCCGAACCAGCCGATCATTGCCGCGCCGATCGCCGACGTGATGTGGTCGTAGCCGGGTGCAATGTCGGTCACCAGCGGCCCGAGCGTGTAGAACGGCGCCTCGTGGCACAGCTCGAGCTGGCGATCCATGTTCTCCTTGATGCGGTGCATCGGCACGTGGCCCGGTCCCTCGATCATCACCTGGACGTCGTGCTGCCATGCGATCCTGGTCAGCTCGCCCAGGGTCTCGAGCTCACCGAACTGCGCCGCATCGTTGGCATCGGCGATGCAACCGGGACGCAGGCCGTCGCCGAGCGAGAACGAAACGTCGTACTTCCGCATGATCGCGCAGATGTCGCGGAAGTGCTCGTACAGGAAGTTCTCGCGGTGATGCGAGAGGCACCACTTCGCCATGATCGAGCCGCCGCGCGACACGATGCCGGTGATGCGCTTGCCGGTGAGCGGGATGTACTTGAGCAGCACCCCCGCATGGATGGTGAAGTAATCGACGCCCTGCTCGGCCTGCTCCACCAGCGTCGCGAGGAACACCTCGATGTTCAGGTCCTCGACCTTGCCGTGCACCTTCTCGAGCGCCTGGTAGATCGGTACCGTGCCGATCGGCACCGGCGCATGGCGCAGGATCTGCTCGCGCGTCTCGTGGATGTGCTTGCCGGTGGATAGGTCCATCACCGTATCGGCGCCGCACTGGATCGACCACTTGAGCTTGTCGACTTCCTCGGCGACCGACGAGCTGATCGCCGAGTTGCCGATGTTGGCATTGACCTTCACCAGGAAGTTGCGGCCGATGATCATCGGCTCGCTCTCCGGGTGGTTGATGTTGGCGGGGATGATGGCGCGCCCGCGCGCCACCTCGTCGCGCACCAGCTCGGGCGTCACGCCCTCGCGGATGGCGATGAACCGCATCTCGTCGGTGATCTCGCCGCGGCGCGCGTAATGGAGCTGGGTCACGCACGCATCGCCGCGCTGTGCGCGACGCGCGATCCACGGGGCGCGCCGCCTCGGCAGCCCGGCGGCGATCGGGACGCCGGACGGCCCCGACGTGTCGTACACGTCGACGAAGCTCCCGTCCTGGAGCGTGATGCGGCGCGCCGGCACCTCGAGCTCGCCGTGGTAGACCCTGTGCGTCGCCGGCGGCGAGGCTCTGCGCGCTGCGGACGATCGGGGCGATTGCGCCATGGCCACTTTCCCTCCGCCGGCATGACCCGGATCAGGTTCTAAGGGTGATCTCGCCGGCGCGCGGCGGCGCCCCACCCCCAGGGCTTGGCTGAATCTAGCCACTCGCGCGGCGAGTTCAAGTCGGCGTCACCGAGCGGCCGGACCTATTGCTTCACCTGGCCGCTGCCCAGCAGCACCTCGAACGCCGAGGGCCCATCGAAGATCGGCGACCGCTTCAAGCCCACCCTGCGCAGCAGAAACTGCAGCATGACGTAGAGCGTTCCCGAGCCGTAGCGCATGCTGTTCTTCAGGTCGATCGACGATGCCTCGCGGAAATAACGCGTGGGCACCGGCACGTCGCCGATGCGAAAGCCGTGGAATACCGCCGACGCGAGGAACTGCGTGTCGAACAGGAAGTTGTCCGAGAACGACGGGAAAGGCAGGCGCTCGAGCACCGCCCGGCGATAGGCCCGGAATCCCGAGTGGAAGTCACCCAGGTTCTGGCCGAGGGCGATGTTCTCGATCGTCGTCAGCAGGCGGTTCGAGAAGTACTTGTAGACCGGCATGCCGCCGTCGAGCGTCTCGCGCCGCGTGCGCACGCGGCTGCCGAGGATCACGTCGCAGATGTTGGCGCTGATGAACCCGGTCATGAACGGGATCACGCGGCTGTCGTACTGGTAATCCGGATGCACCATCACGACGATGTCGGCGCCGCGCTTCAACGCTTCGGTGTAGCAGGTCTTCTGGTTGCCGCCGTAGCCGCGGTTCCTGGGGTGCACGATGGTGGTGAGGTTGAGCGATCGAGCCACTTCCACGGTCTGGTCGCGGCTGCAATCGTCGACCAGGATGATCTCGTCGACCGAACCTGCGGGAATGTCACGCACGGTCCGCTCCAACGTCTTCTCGGCGTTGTACGCGGGCATGACGGCGATGACCTTCTGCGGCTGAGCCAATCGCTGCTCCAGCTTCATGGCAAAGGGCAGGGATGATAACGGCCGACGGCGGCCTCACCAAGCTTCGTTTGTTGCATCGCCACGCCCGCAGCGCCAGAATGAGCCACGCCCCGCACCCCGACATCATCCGCTCATGCCTTCATCGACCATGGACCGCCGCTCGCTCCTCGCGCGTCTGGTTGCCGTTCTGTCGGCGATGCTCGCGACACCGCTCGCCGTTGTGCTCGGCGGTTACGCATGGTCGTCGAGCCGGCGCGGTCGCGCGCCGGAGATGTGGCGGAGCCTGGGTCCGCTCGGCGATCTGCCGGAAGATGCGCCGAAGCGCATCGCCGTGAGCTTCACCATCACCGACGGCTGGTATCAAGCGCCGGTCGAGCGCATCTACTATGCGCGGCGGACGGCGGCGAGCGAACCGGTCGTGCTGTCGGGGCGTTGCACGCACCTGGGCTGCAGCGTGCGCTGGGATCGCCGCACCAACGACGGCTTTCGCTGTCCTTGCCATGGCGGCGTGTTCGATGCCGACGGCCGCGTGGTGAAAGGCCCGCCCAGGATGCGCTCGAGCGACCGGCCACCCGGGTCGAGCACGGCGAGGTCTGGGTGCGAGTCTAGTTCGAGCAGCGGCCGTCGACAGGAGCCCGCCGTGCGCAAGCCCGATGCCGTCCCTCCCGATCCCGCCACTGCGCGCGTTGCCGCGTCGCGGTTTCTGGCGGAGCCGTCTCGGCGGCGGCGTGCTCACCGGCTGGATGATGGAGAAGCGAGTGCCGCGCGGCGCCGGTTTCCTGCGCGCTCGGCACGCCGCTGCTCCTGGCGTTCGTGATGCAGGCGGTCACCGGCATGTTCCTCGCCGCCTTGAACTACGCACCGTCGCCGGATCACGCCTACGACAGCATCCAGTACATCGAGCGCGGCGTCACCTTCGGCGCGCTGCTGCGCGGCATGCACTACTTCGGCGCGTCGGCGATGGTGATCTTGCTCGGTGCTGCACGCGGCGCGCGTGTTCTTCACAGCGGCCTACAAGGCGCCGCGCGAGCTGCTGTGGATCACCGGGCTCGGGTTGCTGTCGATCACCATGCTGTTCGGCTTCACCGGCTACCTGCTGCCATGGGACCAGAAGGCGTACTGGGCGACGGTGGTCGGCACCAACATCGCCGAGTCGGTCCCGGGCATCGGCCCGCTGCTGGCAGACCTGCTGCGCGGCGGCGACACGCTGGGCGCGAAGACGCTCACGCGCTTCTTCGCGTTGCACGCGCTGTTCCTGCCGGCGCTGATCGCGCTCTGCATCGCCCTGCATCTTTTGCTCGTGCATCGGCTCGGCATCGCCGCGCCGGGCGCGAAGGTGGGGAGGACGGCGTGCGCGACGTCCGGTTCTTCCCCGATCACGTGCTGAAGGAGCTGCTCCTGTCAGCGATCGTGTTCGCGGTCGTGTTCGCGCTCGCGCTCTGGTTCGGCGCGCCGCTCGAGGCGCGCGCCAACCCGCCAGCAGCAGCTACACGCCGCGCCCCGGTGGTACTTTCTCGGCCACACCGCTGCTCAAGTATCTGGACGGCCCGCTCAAGGTGGTGGGCACCGCGGTGCTGCCGGGCGCGCTGTTGCTGCTGCTCGTGCTGCTGCCGTTCCTCGACCGCTCGCGCGAGACGCAGCCGATGCGCCGGCCGCTCGTGACCGCGGCCGGCGTGCTCGTGATCGTCGCGATCGGTGCGCTCACGGTGGCGGGTGCGCTGAGCGAGACCGGCCGGACGGCCGAGGCGCCGGAGCCGGTCGCAGCCACGCCGCCGCCGGCGGGCGCGAGTCAGGAGGCACACCCGCCCGGCTCGCCGAGCGAGCGAGACGGCGGCAGAGCCACCGCCGCCCGCCGCGGCCGCACCGGCGGCGATCGAGCGCGGCAAGGCGCTGGTCGAGAGCGAGGGCTGTTTCGATTGCCACAAGCTCAATGGCAAGGGCGAGCCGAAGATGGACGTCGATGCACCCGATCTTGCGGCAGTGCACGAGCAGCACACGGCGCAGTGGATCGCCGACTTCTTGCTCAACCCCAAGGCCTTCCTGAAGGACGCCACCATGGACCCCTTCGACCTGAGCGCGGCGGACCGGCTCGCGATCGGCGAGTACCTGCACACGCTCAAGAAGTGATCACCACGGGTCGCGCGCGACGGCGAACGCGGCGTCGACGTTGAGCGTGGCGCCGCTGATCCAGAACGCATCGTCGGAGAGCAGGAATGCCGCCGCCGCAGCGATGTCCTCGGGCCGTCCGGGGCCGTCGCCGAGCGTGCGGCCGTCGCCCGGTGCTGCGCCGGGCTGGCAAGTGTGCGAGATCGCGCCCGGGCAGATCACGTTGACGCGGATGTTCGCGGCGCGCAGATCGGCGGCCAGGCTCTTGCCGATCGCCACGGTGGCGGCCTTGGCCGCGCTGTAGGCGAGCAGGTTCCTGGTTGCGACCACGCCGCCGAACACCGCTGCGACCAGCACCATCGCGCCCCCGTGCGAGGCCGCCATCAGCGGCGCGACCGCCCTGGCGACGAGGAAGTGCGCGCGCGTGTTCGTGCTCATCATCTCGTCGAACGCGCCGGCATCGGTGTCCAGGATCGTGCCGGCGCGAAAGCCGCCGGTGTTGGTGACCAGACCGTCGATGCGGCCGAGAAAACGCTGCGCGGTCGCGATCGCCTCGCTCGCACCCGCCTCGGTGGCGAGGTCGGCCGCGGCGATGGCGAGGTCGTGCGTGTGCGCCGGGAGCGAGCGCTGCAGCTCGAGCAGGCGCTGCCGCGTGCGCGCGAGCGCGACGACGCGCGCACCCTCGCGCAGCAGTCGCGTCACCAGGGCCTGGCCCGTGCCTGGTCCGGTGCCCGCGACCACGCAGTGCTTGCCAGCGAGTCTCATGCGCCGCTCCACGAGTGAGGCTGTTGCGTCTGGGTCGCGCGGAGTGTACGAAGCGCGGGGTTGCGGTCAAGCCATTCTCATTGCCGCGGGAGCGTACGCAATGCACCGGATCAAGACGGCTCGAGCCAGGCGCGCGGCGAAGGTGACGGGTCGCCGGCGCCAGCCGCAGCGCAAGCAGACTGCCGCGCGCTTGCCCGCGGGCGCACGCGCGCGCGCCGCAGTGATCATCGAGACGCTCGCGGCGCTCTACCCGGACGCCACGTGCGAGCTGCGGTTCACGAACCCGCTCGAGCTTGCTGGTGGCCACCATCCTCTCGGCGCAGTGCACCGATGCGCGGGTGAACGAGGTGACCATGGATCTGTTCCGCAAGTACCGCAGCGCCGAGGACTACGCCGCGGCCGGAGCCGGCGAGCTCGAGGCGGACATCCGGCCAACCGGTTTCTACAACAACAAGGCGCGCTCGCTGCGCAAGGCATGTGCGGCCCTGGTGCAGCATCACGGCGGCGAGGTGCCGCGCACCATGAACGAGATGCTGCAGCTCGCGGGCGTGGCGCGCAAGACCGCGAACGTGGTGCTCGGCACCGCGTTCGGGATCGCCACCGGCATCACCGTCGACACGCACGTGCAGCGGCTGTCGCGACGCCTCGGCCTCACGCGCGCCACCGATCCGCAGAAGATCGAGACGCAGCTGATGGAGCTCGTGCCGCAGGACGGAGTGGATCGCTTTCGGCCATCGCCTGATCTGGCACGGCCGCCGCGTGCTACGCGCGCAAGCCCTTGTGCCGCGCTGTGCGCTGCGCGAGATCTGCCCGCGCGTGGGTGTCACGGGCTCCGGGCTGACCGCGGCCGCGCCCGCGCCGATCACGTCGCCGTAAACGGCGAGCGTGCCGCGCACCATCGCGTCGATGGTGAACTCGCGCCGCAAGAGGTCGCGCCCGGCGGCGCCGCAGCGGTGCGCGAGCGATGGGTCGCGCAGCAGGCGCACGATCGCGCTGGCAAGGCCGAGCGCATCGCGGCGGCGCCAGCAGGCCCGTGCGCTCGTGCTGCACCAGCTCCGGGATGCCGCCGGCGGCGCTCGCCACCACCGGCTTGGCGAGCGCGAACGCATCGAGGATCGATGTGCACAGGCCTTCCATCACCGACGGCATGACGAACACGTCGAACGCGCGATGCCAGGGTGCGACGTCGGCCTGGAAGCCGACGAAGTGGAAGCGGTCGGCGATCGGCCCGCGGCGCGCGCGGGCGGTGAGCTCGGCGCGCAGCTCGCCGTCGCCGACCAGCACGAAGTGCACGTCGGGCAACAGACGCACGACCTCGAGGCCGGCGTCGATCAGGTGCTCGAGGCCCTTGTGCCCACGCGAGATGCGCGACCGTGCCGACCAGGCGTGCGGCCTCGGGCAGACCGTGGCGCTTGCGTTCCAGCGCCGCACCGCCGTGCAGCAGACGGAGCGGGTCGACGCCGCTGTGCACCACCGCGATGCGGCGCTCGGCGATGCCGTCGCGCACCAGCTGTGCCTTGACCGCCTGCGAGATCGCAATGTAGCGATCGACGCCGTGGCGGTACTTGAGGCCGCTGAACGAGACCGCGTGCCGGTAGATGCTGAAGTCGACGCGGCGCGAGACGACGGTGCGCGCGTGACCGAGCAGGTGCGAGGCAAGCACGCCGATGGTGTGCGCGTGCGACGTGTGCATGTGCACGATGTCGAAGCCGCGCCGGCGCAGCAGGCGCGCGACCGCGGCAATGGCCATGGGGTCCCACTCGACGCGCATCGCGATCAGGTGACAGGTGAGGCCGGCGGCGAGCGCCCGCTGATGCAGCTCGCGGCCCGGCTGCGCGCACACCTCGGCGGTGTGGCCGAGCTGCTGCAGCCCGGCCGCGAGCGACAGGGTTTGCTGCTCGCCACCACGCCAGGTGCGCTCGGTATTGATGTGCAGGATGCGCAGGGTTGCCACGCGGTTTCCACGCCAGGGGTCGAGCCTGGAGTGTAATGAAATGACTGGCAGCGATCAGCTGCGTTCCGGTATCCTCACGGGCAACGACTCATGCGCATCCTCCACGCCTTCGGCAACTGGAAATGGACCGGTCCGGCAGAGCCCGCCATCAACCTGGCGTGGCAGCAGCGCGAGCGCCACGACGTGCTCGTGGCGGTGGGACCCTGCCCGTACGCGGACCTGGAGAATCTGGTGGCCGTCGAGGCGCGCAAGCGCGCGCTCGAGGTGGTGGAAGGTGCGGCGCTGCAAGCATCTGAACCGCTCAAGGTCTGGCGCGCCGCGCGCTGGCTGGTGGACCTGGTGCGGGTGCGCCAGGTGGACCTGGTGCACGTGCATCTCGATGCCGACCATGCGGCCGCGGCGAGCGGCCGCACACGCCGTTCGTGCTGGTGCACCTACTACGACCGATTGCCGCGGTCGTATTCACCGCGGGACACGCACCAGCTGCGCCGCACCGACGGCCTGCTGGTGGTCTCGACGCAGGCGCTCGGCGAGCTGCGCGCTCGGCATCCCTCGTTCGCGCAGCGCTCTTCGATCCAGCCCGGCGCGATCGACCTCGGCCGCTTCGGCGTGCTCGAGCGATCGCCGCTCGAGCTGCGAGCGCAGCTCGGCTTGCCGGAGCACGCGGTGCTCGGCGGCATCGTCGCCCGGGTGCAGCGCCACCGGCGCTACGAGGTGCTGCTCGAGGCGCTGGCACGCGCGGCGCGCACGGCGCCCGAGCTGCACCTCGTGATCCTCGGCCGTGGCACGTTCGCCGACGAGATCGCCGGTGCCACCGCGCAGCGCCTGCGACTGGGCGAGCGGGTGCATCGGCTCGGCTATCTCGAGGGCGCCGCCTACGTCGCGGCGTTGAATGCACTCGACTTCGCGCTCTACCTCGATGCCGGGTAGCGATGGTTCGTGCCGGGCGGTGCGCGAGGAGCTGGCGTGCAGGCTGCCCGTGATCGCCGCGCCGGTCGACCCGCTGCCCGAGCTGGTCGAGGACGGTGTGCGTGGGCTGATCGTCGCGGTGCAGCCCGACGCGCTCGCGCAGGCGATGGTGCAGCTCGCGCACGACCCACCGTTGCGGGCGCGGCTCGGCGCCGAGGCGCGCCGCCACGCGGCCGAGCATTTCTCGCTGCCGGCGCAGGCGGCTGCCGTCGAGGCGTTCTACGGCGCCGTCGCCGCTCGCCGAGGCGGTGCGGTGAGCGTGCTGGTCGTGGCCGCGAACCAGGCCCCGGTGTTCGAGGCAGATCGCATCGTCGGTCTGCTCGGCGATGCCGAGCGCTGCTCGATCCGCGCGCGTCGCGCGACGTGACGTGGGATCTGCTCGATGCGGCGCACGCGTTGTGTCCGCGTCGCATCGTGCTCTGCGGCGTGGCACGCATCGATCCGCCGCTGGTCCGTGAGCTGCGGCACATGGGCGCCGAGGTGCTCCTGATCGTGCGTGCGGCGGACCTGAGCGATCGGCCGCGGCTCGTCTCGGTGGTGCACGCGGCGACTCGCGCCGCGGCGATCGGCGCGGCGGTGCACGCGGCGGTGCACGCGGATGCGCCGCAGCTCCAGCGGTTGTGCGCCGCCGCGTTCAGCCAGGGCGAGGTGAGCTGCGCCGTGCGCCGCTCGAGCCGGTGCCTCCTGCTCGCATCGAGCTTGACCGCGCGAGCGCGCCGGATCGTCGCCAGCGTGGCGCGACGCGGGCTCGCGGAGGCGCCGCAGCTCGCGACGCTGGCGGCCGTGCGCGCTGCGCTCGCGAGCGCGCCGTCCGTGATCGACCTCGACGCGGCGATGCGCCGCGGCGCGCTCGTCGACCTGTCGCTCGAGGCGCCGGCGGAGTGTGCGGCGCTGCCGCGCGATGATTCCACCATGGTGCTCGATGCCGGGCTCGGCGGTCTCGAGCACGCCCTTCTCGTGCTGCGCGCTCGGCCGCGCGCCGCGCGTGCGGCCGAGCAGGATGGGCTCGGCGCGAGCGAGATTCCTCGAGGCTGGTGCGCCGCGATGATCACCCTGGTTCACGCCGACGACTACGCCTTCGATTGGCCCGGCCACGTGTTTCCGGTGGCGAAGTACCGCCTGGTGAAGGAGCGTCTGCTCGCCGAGCGGCTCGCGCAGCCGGGCGACTTCGAGGTGCCGCCGATGCTCGCGCTCGATGCGGTGCGCTGCGTGCATGGCGCCGAGTACTTGCAGCGCTTGCTCGAGCTCGCACGCGATCCGCGCGCCGCGCTGCGCGAGTTCGAGATACCGATCTCGCGCCAGGTCATCCACGCCGTGCTGCGGCACGCATCGGGAACGCTGCTCGCCTGCCAGCGCGCTCGCGCGCGGCGCAGCGGTCAACCTGGGCGGCGGCTTCCACCACGCGTTCCCGGACCGTGGCGAGGGGTTCTGCTTCATCAACGACATCGCCTTTGCGGTGCGTCGCCTGCTCGACTCGGGCGCGCTCGGCCGCGCGGCGGTGTGGACCTCGATCTGCACCAGGGCAACGGCACGGCACGCTGCTTCGCCGGCGACGAGCGGGTGTTCACCTTCTCGATCCACCAGGAGGATCTGTATCCGGTGCCGAAGGAGCAGAGCTCGCTCGATGTCGGGCTCGAAGGCGGTGCCGGTGATCGAGAGTATCTGGGTGCGCTCGAGACGCACCTGCCGCGCGCCCTCGCGCACCGGCCGGACCTGGTGGTGTACGTGGCGGGCGCCGATCCGTTCGAGCAGGATCAGCTGGGCGACCTGAAGCTCACCCATCGGGGGTTCGAGCGCCGCGACGAGATGGTGTTCGCCGCGCTACGCGCGCGTGGCTTGCCGGTGGCCGTGGTGCTTGCCGGCGGCTACGCGCGCGCCGGATCGAGGACGTCGTCCAGATCCACACCAGCATGGTGCGCACGCTGAAGCGGCATTACGACGCCGCCAGCAATGCACCACGGCGTGACAGGCGATCGCGGCGCCGCGGCCGACCGCATCGAGGCCCTCGCCCGACTTGCCCTTGAGTCGGACGCTGTCGACCGGCAGCGCCAGCGCGCGTGCGAGGTTGGCGCGCATCGCCGCGCGGTGGGCGGCGATGCGCGGTCGCTCGAGCAGCACCACCGCGTCGATATCCTTGATGCGGTAGCGTGGACCCGATCCGCTGCATCACCTCGCGCGCGAGCGTGGCGCCGTCGGCGCCGCGCCAGCGCGGATCATCGTCGGGAAAGCAGGTGCCGAGATCGTCCAGTCCCGCCGCGCTCAGCACGGCGTCGAGCACCGCGTGGAACACCACATCGCCGTCCGAATGCGCTCGGGCACCGAGCGCCCAGGGCAACGTCACGCCGGCGACGACCAGCGGCCGGCCGCGTTCGAGCGCATGCAGATCGTAGCCGAGGCCGATGCGCAGCGCGCTCTGCTCGGTCATGACGTGCTCCGCGTGGCATGCGCGAACAGCGCGTCGGCGAGCTCCAGATCCGCGGCGTGGTGATCTTCAGGTTCACGCGGCTCCCGGGAATGACGCTGACGGTGACGCCCGCCTGCTCGCACAGCGCCGCCTCATCGGTCGCGAGCCCCTCGGACGATGCCCGCATCACCTGCCGCAACACGTCGCTGCGGAATGCCTGCGGGGTTTGCGACTGCCACAGCCCGGTGCGATCCACGGTGCCCACGACGACGTCCGCGGCGACGCGCTTCAGCGTGTCCGCGACCGGCACGGCGAGGATCGCGGCGCCGTGATGCAGGGCGGCGGCGCACAGCGGTGCGATGTGGTGGGCGCCGGGGAACGGCCGGGCCGCGTCGTGCACGAGGATCACCTCCTGGTCGCCGCCCGCGAGCACGTTCAGGCCGTTTCGCACCGAGTCCTGGCGCTCGTGACCGCCGTCGACGACGTCGGTCACGCCGAGGCCCTCCAGCTGCGCGCGCATCGCCGCGAAGCTGTCGCGGTGCGCGGCGTTGATCACGAGCACGATCCGGCCGCAGAGCGGCCAGCGCGCGACCATCTCGAGCGTGCGGATGATCAGCGGCTTGCCGGCGAGCGGCGCGAACAGCTTGTGTGTGGCCGCGCCGAATCGACGGCTCTGTCCAGCGGCGACGACGATGGTCGCGATCTTGGGTGGGGTGCGGCTTGGGTCCATCCTCTAGGCCGTGAGCTTGCCGCCACGTTCGCGGATTGCGCGCTCGCGGTGGGGAGACGAAGCGGTTATCGAGATCTGCATGAGCCTTCGCATTCTAGGCATCGATCCAGGCACGCACGCCGTCGGCTATGGTGCCGTCGAGCACGGCGATGGCGGCTTGCAGCACGTGGCAAGCGGCACCGTCCGCGCGCCCGCCGCGCAGCTGGGCGAGCGCCTGGCCGTGATTCACGCCGAGATCGTGGCGCACATGGCACAGCTCGCGCCGGACGTGATCGTGCTCGAGAAGATCTTCCATGGCAAGAACGTGAGCACCCTGGTGAAGATCGGCGAGGGTCGGGGCGTGATCGTGCTCGCCGCCGCCCAGGCCGGCATCCCGCTGGCCGAGTATGCTCCGGCGCTGGTCAAGAAGGCGCTGTGTGGGCGCGGTGCCGCGCCCAAGGAGCAGGTGGCGTTCCTGGTGCGCCATTACCTCGGCCTCGCCGAGGAGACCGAGCTCGGGCACGACGCCACCGATGCGCTTGCGCTCGCGATCTGCCACGCCAGCCGGACTCAGTTCCTCACGCTTTGCGAGCTCCCCCAGCGACACAACCAGGCCCGAACACTCGAGATCAAGTATCCGGGCCAAGGGCGCGTCAGCAGTGGCGACGGCCGGCGGATGAGCTGACCTCCGCCTGCCAGCAGCGGCGGTGCTAGCCGATGCTCTCCTTCAGGGCCTTGCCCACGCGGAACGACACGGTCTTGCTCTCCGGGATGTGCATCTCCTGACCGGTCGCCGGGTTGCGCCCCGTGCGCGCCTTGCGCTCCTTGACCACGAACGTGCCGAAGCCGACGAGCTGGACGATCTTGTCCTTCTGCAGGCCGACCTCGATTCCCTTGAGAACGGCGTTGAGCAGGCGCTCGGCAGCAGCCGTCGAGGATCCTGTGTCCCGTGCGACTTCGTTGAGCAACTCAGCCTTGTTCATCCTGTTCCTCCGAGGCGAACACCAACCATGAACGCGGTCCGTGAAGCGCGAGGATCATACATTCTCGCGCCCAGCATCCTAGAGGGCACTGCGATCCACGGTCGGTTTTTGCCAACGGCGAGGCGGGCGCTGAACAGCGCAGGAAGGGACCTTGGTCGAGGGGCTTGTCGCTGGAGTGCGACTCACGCAGAAGCCGGGAAAGAAATCATCCAACCAAGGATTTTTCGGGAAAAGGGGAAGAAGAAGGAATTGATTTTACGTGTTTTGCACACAACCCTGGTCGGATGAAATTTTCTTCTGCGTTTCGAAAGAGCGATCCGGGAGCTGGCTTGCATCCCGGGTGTGCTCTATGTTACGCGGTGATCAACGGCTGGCAACCCAGATTTGGAAAAACTTCTCGACGGCTGCGCCCGGCCCGGTGTGGGGCTTGCCGCGCGCTCCCGCTGACGCGGTCAAGTCGTTTTTGGCCTGCAGTTTAGAAAGACCGAGCGGCATGGTCGAATCCGGTTGCGAAGCCCGGTGGTGGACCTTATAAGGGGCGCCACTCGAGAGCGGCCTCGACCGGGCGGTGCGAGGCCGATCGCGTTTGCGAGACGTACGGGGCGGAGTAGCTCAGTTGGTTAGAGCAGCGGATCCATAATCCGCGTGTCGGGGGTTCAAATCCCTCCTCCGCTATCTTGCGCAGTTCCATCCCGCGGCCAGGTGCGGTCGAGGCGGACGCATGATGCAGCGATCGACAGCCCGGGCTGCCTGGCTTGTGCTCCTGCCGAGCTGCTTCTCCCCCCAGATCGCGCCCACCGGCGTGAGCTCGCTGCAGGAGCGCCTGATCGCCGAGTCGCTCGAGCGGGCGATGGTGGACCTGCCGCTGCCGCCGAACCCGCACGCCCGCTACAGCGTCGAGGTGTCGCTGCAGGAGCCGGAGCAAGAGAACTTCGTGCGCCGGATGGCAGAGCGCGAGCTGATGCGCCAGGGGTTCGGCGTCGCCCGCGGGGCGGACAGCGCCGATGTCGTGCTGCAGCTGTTCGTGAGCTCGCTCGCCACCGATCGCGACCGCAACACGATCGGCATCCCGTTCCTGACCGCGATCCTCGCCGCGCTCACGCCGGCGCTTCCTGGCACCGACACGACGCCGCTCGCGCTCTACGACAAGGACACGCAGCGCGGCCTGGCCCGGGTGCGCGCCGAATGCCGCACTCCCGACCGCGCGCAGCTGCTCAGCGCCGGCGAGGCGATCGGCGCCGCCTACTTCTCGAAGACCACGCTGCTCACGTTCATCGGGCCGTTCACCTCGACCGACCTGCCCGATGCCGCGCGCACCGGTCCCTAGACCATACGACCACTAGCCATCGTCGCCGATCGACCCGGTGGGGCATGCCTCGAGACCTTCGCGACAGCGTGCGATCTCGTCTTCGGTGGCGGGCTGGCGCTTGAGGTACGATGCGCCCCGGTCGAAGTCGTGGACGTAGAACTCCGGCGCGGCGTCGACGCAGGCAAGGCACTCGATGCACGAGCTGTCGACGTAGAACCGGCCGGGCGCGTTGAGCGGGCTCTTCTGCTTCGGGTCGGCCATGGTGATGATCCTCGGCGGTTGTGGCGCGGGCTGTGATAGCCTCGGGCCCGGCGCATCGCAATCGTACGAGCGGCACTTGCGCGCGCGGTTTACCCGCGCGCCCGCTTGCGACAGAATCTGGGCGTGATGACGCGTGAGCCGCCGAGAATCCTGGTCCCGGTGCTGCTGCTCGTGGTGATCTGCCTGCAGGTCGTGCAGATCCGCCAGCAGAACCGCATCGCCGACAACTACCGTGCGCTGGTGGAGCAGGGGGTGCCATCGCCGGCCGGGCCGAGCGCCGCGCCGCCGGCACCCGCGCCAACCCGCAGCAATTACCGTCCGCCGGCGCCCGAGCCGGGCACGAGCGGCGGCACGCTCAACAGCTACCTCCTGCTCGATCTCGACTCGTTCAACCCGATCACCGCGAAGTACTTGAATTCCTACAAAGTGCTGACGCAGGTGTTCGAGCCGCTGTACTTCCCTGACCCGGTGACGTGCCAGGTGGCGGCGGTGCTCGCCTGCGGGCACGAGGTGCAGGAGGCAGGCAAGGTCTGGATCGTGCACCTGCGCGATGACGTGACCTGGAGCGACGGCGAACGGTTCGATGCCGACGATGTGCTGTTCACCTTCGAGGTGATGCTCTCGAGCGGCATCCAGTCGTACTCCTCGCGCGAGTTCGAGTACCAGGTGGGCGAAGATCGCGTGCCGATCAAGGTGGAGAAGCTCGATCCGTTCACCGTCAAGTTCACCCAGCCGATTCCGTACTTCGCGTTTCGCGAGAAGCTCGCCGGCAAGATGATCATCCCGGAGCACCGCCTGCGCCGGGTGTTCGCCGAGGGCGCGTTCCAGTCGCACTGGGGCGTCGGCACACCCGATCTCGCGAGCATCGTCGGCACCGGACCCTTCCGGCTTGCCGAGTACGTGAAGGGCAGCCGCATCGTGCTCGCGAAGCGGCCGGGATACTGGCGCCGCGACGCTGCCTTGCAGCCAGAGCCCTATCTCGATCGCATCGTCATCGATCTGGTCGACTCGTTCGACACCGCGTTGCTCGAGTTCCGATCGGGCGAGCTCGACTCGCTCGCCGACATCCCGGGCGCCGCCTTGCCGCTGGTGCGTGATCTCGAGAAGCAGGGGCGCGCCGTGGTGATCGACGCCGGGCCCAACCTGGATTTCCAGTACCTCATGTTCAACCAGAACGAGCGCGCCGATCCTGGCACCGGCAAGCCCTACGTTGATCCGGCCAAGCGCGAGTGGTTCCGGGAGCCTCGTTTCCGGCGCGCGGTCGCGCTCGCCATCGACCGCGACGCCATCATCGAGAACGTGTTCAACGGCCTCGCCCAGGTGAACGCCTCGCCGTACCCGCGCATGGTCCCGTTCCATCACCCAGGCTTGCCGATCACGAGCTACGATCCCGACCAGGCGCGCGCCGAGTTGACCGGGCTCGGCATGATCGATCGCGATCACGACGGGATCCGCGAGGACCAGCATGGCGTTCGCGTCTCGTTCGCGCTGTCCTGGTCCAAGGAGGAGCCCGAGTTCGAGGGCATCGTCGGCATCGTGACCGATCGCCTGCGCGACGTTGGCATCGAGGCACGTCCAGTGCTGACCGACCGCAGCACGCTGAGCCGCAAGCTGTTCAGCACCTACGACTGGGAGGCGATGCTGTCGCGCGACAGCGGCGCATACTACGAGCCCAAGGGCGACGACCCGCTGTGGTCCTCGAACGGCGACTACCATCTGTGGAACCCGCGCCAAGAGAGGCCGTCGACCCCGTGGGAGGCGCGCATCGACGAGATCTTCCGCCTGGCCTCGTTCGAGTTCGACACCACCCGGCGCCATCGGCTGCTGTTCGAGCTGCAGGAGATCATCGCGCGCGAGCTGCCGATCATCTTCCTCGGCAACCGCGAGCGGCTGTTCGCGCGCAAGCCCGAGCTCGGCAACTTCCGGCCCGCGGCGCCGGAGCCCAGCCAGATCTGGAACAGCTACGAGCTGTTCCTGCGGCGGTAGAGGCAGCGGTGGCGAGCTACCTCGCGCGCAGGCTGCTCGTGTCGGTGCCGCTGCTGCTCGCGATCTCGCTGCTCGCGTTCCTGCTGTCCAAGGTGAGCGGGACGAGCTACTTCGACCAGTACAAGGTCGATCCACGCTTCGACCCCGCGGTGGTCCGCGAGATGGAGCGCAGGGCGCACCTCGACCAGCCGGTGCTGCTACAGTACCTGCACTGGCTGCGCGGCGTGCTGTGCGACGTCCGCATCTTCCACCGCGAGCGTGAGCTGCGCGGCTTCGAGCAACCACCCGCCGAGATCGCGGCCTGGATCACGATGTCGGGCACCGCCGCCTGGCATCGAACCGCGCTCGACAGCTTTGCCGGTCGCTGCTCGCTCTTGATCGACGGCGGCGAGCATGGCGGCGCGGCGCTGATCGCGCTGCCGCAGCTCGAGCAGGGCGAGACGCTGGTGGCGCAGGCGCGCGCGCAGTCGGTCGCGACCATTGTCGTCGACGGTCGCTCGGTTGTGCTCGAGCCTCGCTGGCAGCCGATCGCATCGACCAGCGTGCGCCGCCCGCAGCCGGCGGCGCTCACGGTATCGGTGCCGCCGGGCGCACGCGTCTACCTCGACGCGATTCGCGCCCGCGGTGCAGCGCTCAGTTCTCGATCGGTGCGCCCCAGTTCGGACGCTCCTTCAAGTACGATCTGCCGGTGCTCGACCTGATCGCGCCGTACCTTGCGAACAGCCTGGTGCTGGCAGTGCTGGCGATGCTGTTCACCTGGGGCGTGGCGTTGCCGCTCGGCACCTACTGCGCGGTGCACAGGAACGGCTTCTTCGATCGCGGGTCCTCGCTGCTCAGCTTCGTCGGCATGAGCGTACCGAGCTACTTCCTCGCTCTGCTCGCGCTGTACCTGACGGTGGCCTACGTCAACGAGCGGCTTGGCTTTGCCGTCCTGCCGATCGGCGGCGCCGCGTCGCCGAACGCCGCCGCGCTGTCCCCGTGGCAGAGGTGGCTGGATCGCGGCCAGCACCTGGTCTTGCCGGTGCTGGTGCTGTCGTGCGCGTCGATCGCCGAGCTGCAGCGCATCACGCGCGGCAGCTTGCTGGAGACGCTGCGCGCGCAGTACGTGACGGTGGCGCGCGCCAAGGGACTGCCCGAGCGCACGGTGATCTACCGGTACGCCTTCTTGAATGCGGTGAATCCGCTGCTCTCGATCTTCGGTTCGCGCCTCTCGAGCCTGGTGTCCGGCGCGGCGCTCGTCGAGATCGTGTTCGCCTATCCCGGCATGGGCAAGATCGTGCTCGAGGCGACGCTCAGCCACGATCTGCACGTGATGATGGCCGCAGTGCTGATCGGCTCGGTGCTGCTCGTGTTCGGCAATCTCCTGGCCGATATCCTGCTCCGGTTCGTGGATCCGAGGATCGACCATGCCCGCTGACGCCGCGGCGCGCCGCGAGATCTCACCAGGGCGCGCCGCGTGCCGGCGGCTGCTGCGCGCCCGCGGCGTGCCGGGGGCGCTCGCGGTGCTGCTCGTGCTCTACGGCGGCGCTGTTCGCCGAGTTCGTCGCCCCTTACCCCGATCTGGCCTGCGACCGCACGCCGTATCATCCGCCCAACGTGTCGCTGGTCGATGCCGACGGTCATGTCTCGCCGTGGCCGGTGGTGTACGGCTACCGGTTCGCGCGCGACGCTGCGCAGCGCCGCGCCTACCTGCCGGACCGTGCCAGCCGGTGCTCGCTGCGCTTGTTCGCGCCGGGCGAGCCATACCGGCTGCTCGGCCTGTTCGCGACCCGCGTGCACCTGTTCGGCGCGGGCGACGCCGGCGGCAGCGAACCGCCGCGGGTGCACCTGCTCGGCACCGACTACCGCGGCCGCGACATCTTCTCGCGCCTCGTGCACGGCGCGCGCATCTCGCTCACCATCGGCGTGCTGGGCGTGGTGGTCGCGTTCACCGTCGGCATGATCGTCGGCGGCGTCTCGGGCTTCGCAGGCGGCGCGGTCGACGGTGCGATCCAGCGCCTGTGCGAGGTGCTGATGATGCTGCCCGGATTCTACGTGCTGCTCGCGATCCGCGGCGCGCTGCCCGACACCACGCGCTGGAGCTCCACGCAGCTCTACTGCACCGTCGTCCTGCTCGTCTCGTCGCTCTACTGGGCCAGCCTGGCCCGCGCGATTCGCGGCCAGGTGCTGTCGCTGCGCGAGCGCGAGTTCGTGACCGCCGCGCGCGCTCTCGGGGTGACGCCATGGCGCATCATCACCCGGCACCTGCTGCCCAACACCGTCTCCTACGCCGTGGTCGCGGCAACCATCAGCATCCCGGGCTACATCCTGATGGAGTCCGGGTTGTCGATGCTCGGCCTCGGCATCCAGGAGCCCGAAGCGAGCTGGGGCAACATGCTCGCCGATGCGATGCACATCGCCGAGATCGCGGAACACCCGTGGGTGCTCGCGCCGGGCGTGCTCATCTGCGTGGCGATCACCGCGTTCAACGTGATGGGCGACGGCCTGCGCGACGCGTTCGATCCGCGCGGCTAGCGTGCCGCGGCCGCCGCCACCTGGGGCAGGACGTCGTGCACACCGTTCACCACGAACTGCACCGCCACCGCGGCCAGGATCAACCCCATCACGCGATTCAGGATGTTGAGGCCGGTCTGCCTGAGCGCGCGCTCGAGGTAGCCCGCCATGCGCAGCAGCACGTACGTGAGCACGCCGGTGGCCAGGATGCAGGCCACCACCACGGCAACGTGCACGAGCGAGTGCAGCGCCTCGCTCATCAGCACCGTCACGGTCGCGATCGACCCGGGTCCGGCCAGCATCGGGATGCCGAGCGGGATGATCGCCACGTCGTCCTTGCCCATGCCCTCGGTCTCCTCCTCGGGGCTGGTGCGCACGCGCGAACGCTGCGCGCGCATCATGTCGAGCGCGAGCAGGAACAACAGGATGCCGCCCGCGATCTTGAACGCGCCGAGCGTGATGCCGAACATCCGGAAGATGAAGCCGCCGGCAGCCGCGAACACGAGCAGCGTGATCACCGTGGCGAGCGACGCCTTGAGCGCGGTCAGCCGCTTCTTCGCCGGCGAGTCGCCCTGCGTGATCGACAGGAACAGCGGGATGACCGCGAACGGATCGACGACGAAGAACACGGCGGAGAACGTGACCAGCGTGAACGAGAGGATCTCGGGCATGGGCGAGGTTCGTACCACGGGATGGCGCTGAAGCAGGGGCCGCGGCCGCACACTCTAGCGCGCGCTGCCGTGCGTTGCACGTGCCTCACAGATCGATGCGCGCATCGAACAGCAAGCCCGGGTCGCAGCGCGGGAGCGTGAGCAGGATGGTGGAGAAGGTGCGCGGCACCAGTCCGTGGAAGCGCTCGCGCCCGTTGACGTTCACGCGCACCTCGCGGCTCAGATCGACGATCGGCGGACCGAGCAGCAACGAGAGGTTGGAGCACACCTTGGGATCGGTGAGGTTCTGCACCTCGATCACGTTGCCTTCCCTGACCACCGCGGACACGATCGCCTCGCGTCGCGGCTGATGCCAGTAGAGCCAGTAGAACTGCTTCTTCCAGTCGAGCATGGGCTGCCACAGCACCTGCTTCGGCCGGGCATTGCGCGCGTGCTTCGTGAGCCACTCGAGCGCTTGCAGGCAACCCGCCGCCGGCAGCCCATGACCACGGCCGTTCACCTCGACGTACTGGAACTCGAAGCCGCCATGCTCGGTGCGCCAGCGCAGGAGCTCGCGGCTCGCGAACCGGTTGGCGGCGGGCGGCGTCTGCGGGTCGTCGAGGCTCTGGAAGAAGTAGAGCGGCAGGTTGCACAGGTTCGGGATCACGCCCTCGCCGATCGAGCTTGGATCGCCGCCCGATCGTGCGACGACGCTCGGCGCGCCGGCGAACGAGGCGGCTCCGGCCAGCAGGTCGGCGTGATGTGCCCCGAGCGTCCACGCGCCGTAGCCGCCCATGCCGAGGCCAGCGAGGTAGATGTGATCGGGATCGACCTTGCCGGTGCGCTTGGCCGCCTCGATCAGCTGCACCAGGAACTGCTCCGAGCTCGGATCGGTCCAGCCGTACCTGTTCTGGTCGGCGACCTCGGGAAACAGGGCGAAGCCGGCAGGATCCTTGAGGGCGCTGACCGCGCTCTCCAGCTCATCGCCGCCCGTGCCGATGTCGTGCAGGCCGATCGTCAGCGACCTGCTGACCTTGCCCTCGACCAGGTACTTGCCGCGGTGGGTCTTCTCGTCGATGAGGTAGTTGAGGCGCTGCGAGCTCTTGATCTTCGGCCCCTTGCTCATCGCGATCTTCAGCATCTCGGCGCGCAGCTTCTCGAGCTCTTGCTCCTTGAGCGGTGCGAGCTCCAGATCGTACTGAGCACGCAGCTCGCCTTGCCGCTTCTCGTCGGCGAGGAGATAGCTCTCGACGACCTGCTCGAGCACCTTGCCCTTGGGCGGCGGTGCCTGGCCGGAACCAAGCAGCGACAGCAGCAGCGCGGCGATTGCCATGCGGCGATTGTACGGGACGCGCGGCGGCGAGGACAGCGCCGCGCTTCACCACGCGACCGACTGGAAGATGCCGTCCTGCACCCAGCCCCGAAACCAGGTGAACACCTGCGCGGCGAGCGGCTCGATGCGGCGCGGGAAGCGGCGGCCGAGCACGCTGAGCGCGCGGCCGATGGTCCTGCCGGCGCTCAGCTCTTGCAGCACGACGAACATCGGCTCGGTCAGATCCATGCGGATCACCCGGAACTGACGGCGGTACACGAGCACCCACGTCTTGCGGCGGCCGCAGTCGGGCAGGCGCCTGCCCTGCTTGACCGCGCTGACGATGAGGTTCGCGCGGTGCGAGAGGGCGAGCAGCCGGAACGCGGTGATCGGCGTGAGCCGCACCCTTGACCACGCGTCGGCCGGCACCCGCTCGAGGTCGCGCCGGGCGATCACCGGCGATGGCGCTGCGTCGAACACCCACCCCATCGCCGCCTCGAGCAGCGCGATGTCGTGTGCCAGCGCCCGGCGCGGCAGGGCCGCTCTGCCTGCCAGGAAATGCGGCAGCTTCTCGCCAAGGCGATTGAGCGAGTAGTGGCGCGAGGGATGCCGCTCGAGATAGCTCCGCACCAGCCGCGTGAAGCTCGTCTCGCCGAGCAGCGCGAGCACCACCGGGTAGTCGACCGCGAGGCAGTCCCGCAGCCGGATGAAGTAGGCGTCCGCATAGATCGCGACGCGCGCCGTGGGCGCGAGGCTCGGCGACGGCAGGATGACGGCGCGCGCCGCGCGCGCTCTCACCTTGCGCGCCGCGCGCTCGTGCGGCGCCACGATCGCGTGCTGGAGCCAGCGCTGGAGGCGTGCGAGCTCGAGGGGTTCAACGGCGGGCGAGGACAAGGCTCGACTCCACGGCGCTCAGCGCGCGCTGGCACTGCGCCCGGGCTTGCTTCGCTTCGCCGTGCACCACCGCGAACGCAGGGATCTGGTCGTCCCACTCGACCAGCGTCGCCCGGCCGCCGCTGCGCTGGCACGAGTACCGATAGAGTGCCCAGACCTCGTCGATCACGTGGTCGCTGTGCGTGTCGACGATGTGCGTGCCGTGATTGGTGTGGCCCGCGAGGTGATACTGCACCACGCGCTCGTGCGGAATCGCATCGAGGTAGGTGATCGCGTCCCAGCCGTGGTTGAAGCAGCTCACGTACACGTTGTTGATGTCGAGCAGCAAGCCGCAGTCGGCCGCCTCGGCCATGGCCCGCAGGTAATCCCATTCGGTGAGGTGCGATGCCTTGAACTCGACGTACGTGGACGGGTTCTCGATCACCAGCGGCCGCTCGAGGATGTCCTGCACCTGGCGAATGCGCCGCACCACGTGGCGCAAGCTCGCGTCGGTGTACGGCATCGGCAGGAGATCGTGCAGGTTGCGGCCGGCGACGCCGGTGAAGCACAGGTGGTCCGAGACCCATGGCGCCGCGATCCGATCGGCGAGCGCACGCAGCTTGCGCAGGTACTCGCGATCCAGGGCATCGGTGCTGCCGATCGACAGCGACACGCCGTGCATCACCACCGGATAGTGCTCGCGCACCTGATCGAGCACGAACATCGGCCGGCCGCCCGTGTCCATGAAGTTCTCGGAGATGATCTCGAACCAGTCGACCGCCGGCCACCTGCTCAGGATGTGGGCATAGTGCACGGTGCGCAGTCCCAGCCCGAAGCCCAGGTTGGCGAAGTCGAATCGTGGTGGCTTGCACCGAGCGGGTGGACGTGGCGGCATGTGGTGCGCTCCCGGTGAGAGGCGAGGCAGGCGAGTGGGAGGACTCGCCTGCCTCGGTCGTTTGACCGTCCGATGACGACGGTTGCAGCGCGTCCCCGATCAGCTCAATGCTTGACCGGCACCGCGCAGCCGCCCTTGCCCTTGCAGGAGTTCTTGCCGGCGCAGCTGGCGTCGCCAGTCTTGCAGCCGCCCTGGTTCTTGCAAGCATTCATGCCCTTGCAGCTGTGCTTGTCGGCGGTGTTGCAGCCGCCCTTGCCCTTGCAGGAGTTCTTGCCCGCGCAGCCGGCGTCGCCGGTGCTGCAGCCACCCTGGTTCTTGCAAGCATTCAGTCCCTTGCAGGCGTGCTTCGCGCTCGCACCCGTGCTCTCGGTCTTGGTCGAGCTGCCTGGCTTCGAATCGCTCGAGTTGCAGCCCACCAGCGAACCACCTGCGACGATGCCAGCGACCGCGGCGGCCAGCAGCTTGTTGAAATCCCTCCGGACCATCGAATTCCTCCGTGTCAAAAAAGAGCCCGCCCATTCACCGGGGGCTTCCCGTGAACGATCAGGTTCAGGGCGAACTACCTCTCTTCGTACGAGTCGCGCGAGAAAGCGGATCTCTCCAGCGCTGAAGGCTGCCTTTCTTACCCCCTGGCCAGGCGGAAAGGAAGGGCTAGCACCGCGAGTGCCACCAGCGACCCATCGGTCACGGCGGGTGAGATGCTCGGCCCGCAGCCTTGGTTTCTCACCGCGGCCGGCCAGAGCGCCCGGCCGCTGCGCACAAACCCGGACGCATCAAGGCCGCCCGAGGCGGGCGCGAAGCGGCGCGGCGAGCTCCCGCGCGCGCGCCGGGTCGAGCTCGGACTCGAACCGGGGGAAGAGCAGATCCTCCTCCTTGCGGATGTGCGCCCGCAGCAGCGCCGCGAACTCGCCGAGCGGCGGGCCCGGGTCGGCGCAGCCGCGCAGCTCGGCGGCAAGCGCCAGAAGCTGACCATGCTCGCCCAGGAGCTCCCTGACCAGCGCGAGCGGACCCAGGTCGTGCTCGATCGCCGGGAACAGGACCTCCGCCTCGGCCGCGAAGTGCGGCGCCAGGTCGCAGTCGAAGAAGGCGACCATCTCGGTGCGCAGCGCCTCGAGCGCCGCTGGCTCGCGACTGCCGCGCGCGACCGCCTTCTCGACCCGCTGGCACATCACCAGCCCGTGATGGTGCTGGTGCGACAGCGGGATGAGCGTGTCATGACGGCGTGGCATGGCTAGCTGCTCGAGTCCTCTCGACCGCGCCCGGGAGTCCCGGGCCCGCGAGCGCACCGCTCGATGAGGTCGCGGCGCTCGTGCGGGGTGGTGACGCGGTCGAGCGTGGGATAGAGGTACATCTCCTCGCGCGCGTCATGATGGTCGACCAGGCCCTTGAACGTGGCCTGCTGGTCGAACAGCTTGAGGATGCGGCGATCGAGCTCGTGCGGGTGCGCACGCATCTCCTGCAGCGCCACGAAGAAGCGCGCGAGGAACTCGAGCATGCGCTGGTGCTCGCCCGTGAACAGCGCCACCGGTCCGTGCAGGACGTGTCCGGCGCGCCGGTAGACCGGCAGCAGGATCTCCTCCTCGGCTCGCATGTGTGCCAGCAGCTGGGCCTCGAAGGCGGCGAGGCGGTGGCCGGCGAGCTCGACGTCACGCGCGAGCAGGGCCTCCTGGTGCTTGAGGAACAGCTCGTCGAGATCGCGGTGCAGCGTGATCAGGCAGAGGAAGCTCTCGGTGGCGGGCATCTGGTGGCTCACGGCAGGCGGCCGCAAATCGCGTCGCGACGGCGGCGCGATCAACCCGGTGCATGATAGCCGGCTCCGGGCTGCGATCCCAGCAGAGTGCGTGCTGCGTGGGTTCCGGTGCGCCGGCGCCCGCGGGGAAGCTCGCGCGCCCGCGCTCGTTGGTCCGCGCTCGCCAGCGGAAAAGATCGCGGGCCACGCATCGCTCGGGTAACGTGGCGCCTCTGCCAGGCACCGGACGCTTGCTTCGCGACGAGAGAGCGCGCTTCATGCCGAACGACTCGATTCCCATCCTGCACGAGGACCGCCACCTGCTGTTCGTGAACAAGCCGCCACGCATGCTGGCCGTGCCGGCGGACCTCGCCTCCGCGCGCGCCAAGGGGCGCTCGCTCACCGAGCACCTCGCGCATGGCGGCCGCGACGTCCTGCCGGTGCACCGCCTCGACTACGACACGTCGGGGGTGATGGTGTTTGCCAAGGACGCGCCCACTCGCGACGGCTTGATCGCGCTGTTCCGCCGCGGTGCCGTGACGAAAGTCTACCTCGCGCTGGTGCAGGGCTGGCCCAGGCCGGCGACCGGCGTGCTCGCGTTCCCGATCCGCGATCTCGGCGCGGCGGCGGCGGTCAGCGCGGCAGGCGAACCGGCCCGCACGCGCTACGCGACGTTGCGGCGCATCGGCCCGTGTGCGTTGCTCAGCGTCGAGATCGACACCGGGCGCCACAATCAGATCCGCCTGCACTTCGCGCACATCGGCCACCCGCTCGTGGGCGAGCGCAAGTACGCGATCGGCAAGGCCGCCCGCGCCACGCACAACCGCGTGCTGCTGCATGCGTTCAAGCTCGGTTTCCAGCCGCCGCATCTGTCGCACGTGCTGTGCATCACGGCGCCGCCGCCGGCGGACTTCGACGCCGTCACCGAGCGGCTGCAGCGCGAGGTGGTCGCAGCGCCGCCGCCGCGTCAGCCGCCGCCGGGTCGCGCTCATGCACGGCGCCGTCAGCCGCGCCGACGCCGGCGGTGACGGGCATCGCGATGTTCAGCCCGATCAACGGCGCGGTGCGTCGGCGATGCGAGCGCGGTAGGCGTCGTGAACCGCAAGGTCGAAGCCGCCGACGCTCGGGTGGGCCTGATAGCCGCGGTGCACAGCCTGACAGCGATAGCAGACGATCACCTGATCGCGGCTGAACCAGATCACTCGATCGAGCGCGGTCGCCGCCACGAGCACCGACGTCCCCGCCCAGAACCCCGCGACGGCATAGCCGGCGAGCGCCAGCCCCGCGGCCACGATCACGATCATCAGCCCCAGCCGTCGATTGAAGTCCTTCTGGCGGTAGAGCTGCGGGCATGCGCACAGCTGACACTCGGCGAGGCCATCGCTCGCCGGCGGGGCCGCAGCGGCGTGACGTAGCCCGCACACCGGGCAGACGAGCGGCGGCAGACCGCGCACCTCGAAGCGCTTGCGGCATTGCGGGCACAGGCCTTCGACACTGAGGAGCGGCTGGTTCATGCCGGGATGCCCAGGCTGTCCGTGAGCATGAGCGCGAGCAGCTCGCCCATCAGCACGAGCACGGTGGATGCGTACAGGATGCCGGTCGCCGGTTGTGTGGCCCTGAGCCGCACCGTGACCGACGTCAGGTGCCCGAGCACGATCGGGATCGCCAGGCCCACGAGCGCGCGTGCGGCGAGGATGAACAGGTCGTAGGCGTGGCGGAATGTGGACAGGTCGCGATGCAGCCAGCGGTCGGCGAACAGCACGAGCGAGGTGCCGAGCAAGGCAGCGCGCGCGTACAGGGCGGCGAGCGATGCGCGGTTCAGGCGGCCCAGGTGATCGAGCGCGAGGCCAGGCGCGACCAGGTACCAGTGGCCGAGCACCATCGCCTGAGAAACGAAGCCCAGCACCAGTCCAGCGCACAGCATGCTCACCACCGCGAGCGCGCGCGGCTGATCGGGGCCGAGCGTGCTGCAGGCGAGACGCGCCACGACGCCGATGGCGACGGCGAGCGCGAACCACAGCGCGCCAGCCTCGACCCAGCCCGACCGTCCAGCACAGAAAAGATAGAGCATGACAGCGAGGCACAGCGCGATCAGCAGGAGGCGATGCTCGTGACCAGCGGCCAGCTCCGCATCGTGGCTGGTGCCCATCGCCAGCGTGCCGGCAATGGTCACGCACACGGCGGCGGTCCCTGCCACGAACCGCGTGAACCCGCGGCCGATCTGTGCGCGGCGCAACCAGGCGAGTGCTGCGAGCGAACCGACGACCAGCTCGCACAGGAAGAGGATGGTGGCGGATGTGAAGTTCATGTGAGGGATCAGTGGTCAACGAGCCGCTCGCGGGAATCTGCTTCTCACTGGCCGCGCCGCTCTGCTACATACCGATCGGCAGCCGCTGTTGCTGTGCCGCGTCGATCGCGATGCAGCATACGCGCGAACCGGTTCGATCCGAACTGCGATCTGGATTGCCGCCATCTGGATTGCTGCCTTCAGGGACGGTTGCCCTCGACACTGTCGTAGGAGACCAGCATGAACCGCATGATCCACGTCGCCACCGAGATTCCCGAAGGCTTGCGTGATGCCGTGCTGACGCTCGCGCACCAGTCCGATCTGGCGTTCGCCGAAGCGCTCGCTCATGTGATCGAGGCTGGGCTCGACGCCCTGCACCGGAACCTGCGCAGCACGGTGGCGGCGCCGCACCTGACCACCGAGCTGCCGCATTCCGAATCTGCCATCTGAGGGCACGACCCACTGCGAGCCGTTTCGGCCGGGTGGCGCGAGCCGCGCGCGACCTGCTAGACCGTGCGTCCCGCACAGTAGATGATCACGACCGCGAGCGCGACCCACAGGGCGATCACCATCTGCAGCGCGCGATCCTTGAACACGATCGAGGTTGGATCCTCGCCGAGATTGCGCCGGTACACGAGGAACAGGTAGCGGCCGATTCCATACACCGCGAGCGGCACCGTGAAGATGAAGTTGCGCGTGCCGAACTTGGCCACGGTCTCCGGCGCCGCGGTGTAGATCGAGTACGACAGCAGCGACGCCGACGCGGCGACCGTGATCAGCGTGTTGAGCAGGGCGAGGTCGTACTTCACCAGCACCGGCCGCGTCTCGCTGGTCGCCGAGGCGAGCTCGCCGCGGCGCTTGGCGAGCGCGAGGAACGTGGCCAGATGGAATGCGCACAGGATCAGCCATGACGACACTGGCAGATCGATCACCGCGGTCCCGGCCACCACCCGGATCAAGAAGCCGAGCGCCACCGCGATCACGTCGGCGATCACGACGTGCTTCAAGCCGGCCGAGTACGCGACGTTCAGGCCAACGTACGCGAGCACGTACGCCACGAACGCGCGCTGGCTCTCCCACCACTCGAGCGGCCGCTCGCCCGCCGGCCGCGGCGCGACCGCGCCGATCGAGAGCGCGATCGCCAGGACCAATGCAAGCGTGATGGCGGCGAGCGCGCCGAGCATGGCGCTCGCCGCCGGCAGGCGGCCCGATGCGATGGGGCGGCGCCGCTTGTCGGGGTGGCGCGCATCCTCGTCCCGATCGGCGACGTCGTTCAGCAGGTAGATGCCGCTCGCCGCGCAGCAGAAGCTCAGGCAGGCCAGCACCACCCGCAGCTGGGCGTGCGGATCGAACAGGCGCTGGCCGAACACCAGCCCGACGAACACCACTGCGTTCTTGATCCACTGCTTGGGCCGGAGCGACTCGATCAGGGCAAAGAGCTTGTCCATAGCCGGCCTGGCGACGTGGGCGGTCGGTTCTCTCGGGATCGGTCGAGTCGACACGGCGGCGCATTCTAGCGCCTCGCACCGACGCGTCCATCGCCGATCGTGAAACTCGCGCGGTCGGTTGCGACTACAATGCCGCGACAAGCGAGCAACCATGCCGATGATCGATGCCCTCATCATGACGGGACTCGGGCACCACGCCGATCGGCGCGGGCAGTCGAGTCGTCTTGCGCGCCTCGCCGCCGCGACCCGTGCGCCTGGATTCCGCGTGGCGCTGCTCGATTGTGGGCTGATGGAGTGGACTGCGACCGAGGGTGCCGAGCTGCTCCGGCTCGCCGCGCCCACCGTGGTCGTGCTCGACTGCGCAGGCCTGCCTCGCCACGAGGTGGCTGCGAGTGCGGCGCGCGTGCGCGCCGCGGCGCCGGCCGCGTGCCTGGTCGCCACCACCGTCGGTCCGGCGGCGGCGGAGCGCGTGCTCGAGGACGGCGACGTGGCGATCGCGCTCGCGGCGGACGCCTACCCAGCGATCGGCATGCTGCTGCAGGCGCTCGCCGCTGGCGGCGAGCCCGCGAGCATCCCCGGCCTGAGCGTGCGTGGCGCAGCGGGTCCTGCCGATGCCGCGGGTGCGCTGGCCGCCGGCGCCTTGACGCGCGCCGCACCCGTACTCGAGCTGTCGCTCGAGTACGGCCTGCTCACCGGCATGCTCGAGGTTGCTGCCGACAACGGCGCGCCAGGGCGGCCCAGCGGGCGCGAGTGGCGAGCGCGCGACGCAGCCGAGATCGGCGCCGAGCTGGAGGCCACGATGCGCGCGACCGGGGTGCGGCGATTCGTGCTCGTGGGTCTCGAAGCGAGCGCGCCCGGCGCGCATGCGGTCCCCTGGTTCCGGCAGCTCGGCCGCGAGCTCGGCCGGCGCGAGCTCGACGTGCATCTGGGGCTCGCCACCACCCGCAGCGTGCTCGATCCCGAGCTCTTGCCAGCGCTGCGGGCCTCGGGCGTGCAGACGCTGGTGGTGGGCCGCGATCCGTGGGCGGACGACGACACCGAGCCATTCCGCAGCGCGCCTTTGATCGAGCTTGCCCGCGAGCATCGGCTGCAGGTGTACCTCGAGCGCGAGCTGTTCGCCGGCAGCCACACGCTGGTCGAGCTGTGCCAGACGCTCGCCTTCCTGCGGGACTACTTCATGCAGTGCGGTGGCGCCTATCTCCTGTTCGGTCGCGGCAGCGGGCGCGAGTTCCTGCTCGCGCTGCGTGCGCTTGCCTGGCCGCCATCCGCCGCGGCCACGACCGGAGCCGGGCTCGAGCAGTTCCAGGAACACGCGCGCAGCCTTTACGATCGCTGCCTGCTGCCGCTGTACGCCACGTTCCGCACGCTCCTGCGGTACTGGATGATGCTGCGACGCGACTCGCGCGAGCGCAGCCTGAAGCTGATCGACATCCAGCTGCCTGCCCTGATCGATCGCCTGCGCACGCCGGCGCTCGATCTGATCGAGTGGCTCGCGCTGGTCGCGGCAGCTGCACGCAGCTGGCACGAGCGCCAAGTGGTCGAGGCGGCGGACGAGGTGGTCGCCTCGATCAGGGCGCAGCTGGGCCAGTTCGCTCGCTTCGCGCGCCAGCACGGGATGAGGCGAGGGCTGCGCTACGTCGCGACGGCGCCTGCGGGACCGATCGTGGTGGGGGCGGCAGGGCGGGCGGTGCCCGCACCCGATCATGCGCTCACGGCCGACATGGTCCGGCTATACAATCACCTGCCGCGCACCACGGTGCTGGCTCGTCTCGGCCGCCTCGGCCGAGCAGGCGAGCTGAGCGATCTGTACGCGGCGCTTGCCAGCCTCGAGACGGCGGACTCGAGCGCCGCGCTGTCGGCGCCCGCGCGCATCGAGCTGCCGGGCGAGATTCTGCGCTGATCGAGCCCACCGCCGGTCGAAATCGAGACAGGCGGTGCGTCGGGCCAACTTGGTTGGTGGTGGGCCGGCGCGGCGCTATTAGTTGCGACCAGGGCTTCTGACACGACAGGTCGACACCCATGTTCGAGCAACCGTTGCCGGTCTTGCCATTCCCGACGCGCCTGCAGATCGAGACCACCGCGAAGTGCAACTTCCGCTGCGGCTCGTGCATGCATTCCTTCGAGGGCTACGACCGGCGCAACCTCGGCCACCTCTCCAGGGACCGCTTCCGCCATGTGCTCGAGGAGATCCCGGGGTTGAAGGAGATGGAGCTGCAGGGGGTGGGCGAGCCGTTCCTGAACCCGGATGCGGTCGACATCATCCGGCTGGCAACGCTGCGCCAGATCCACGTGCACACGTTCACCAACGGCTCGATGCTCACGCCCGATCTGTGCGACCGGATCATCGCCTCCTACCTGCACTCGCTCACGATCTCGGTGGACGGCGGCACGCCGGAGACGTATGCCGCGCTGCGGCCGGGCGGCAAGCTCGAGCAGACCATCGACAACGTGCGGCACATGATCGCGGCGAAGCGGCGCGCCGGCACCTCGCACCCGTACCTGAACTTCATGGTGGTGGTCTCGCAGCGCAACGTGCGCGAGATCCCGTTGATCCTCGATCTGGCGCGCGAGCTCAGCGACATCCGCAACGTGTCATTCACCAAGCTGAGCTTCCTGCTCGCACCGGAATGGCAGGACCTGCGCATTCCGGATCAACAGGCGCACGAGCTGGTGCAGCGCTATGGCAACGAGTGGAACGGGCTCGGTATCCAGTTCTACTTCGCCGACATGAGCACCGAAGAGCGGCGCGCCTGCTGGTGGCCACGGCAGTGGGTGTACATCAGCGTCGAGGGCTATGTGACGCCGTGCTGCAACTTCCACGATCCGCGCCAGTTCAACCTCGGCAACATCTTCATGCGGCCGTTCGTGGACATCTGGCACGGCGAGGCCTACCGCCAGTTCCGCTCGCGGCTCGAGGCTGGCCGCTTCCGGCGGGAGTGCGCGACTTGCTGAGCGCGCGCTCTCCGGTGCGGCCTACTTGAGGCGCTCCCAGAACTCGGTGGGCATGTCGTGCGCGATCTTGAGAGCGCCGTTCGCGCCGCCGTACATGGGCTCCTCGACGGTGTGCACCCGACCACCACCGAGCCGCGCCTGCATCTCCTGCTCGATTGCGCGGCCGAGTCCCTTGATCTGACTGCCGCCGCCGCCCAGCAGCACGTTGTTGCGCAGCCGCTCCTGGAACTCGGGGTCGAACGATGCGATCAGCTTCTGCAGCGCATCGACGATGGGCGGCACGATGCTGCGGCAGGCCGTGCGGACCTCGTTGGTGATGTCGAACTGGGTCGGCTTGCCGTTCACCGGGAACGTGACCACCACCGGATCGGCCGTTTCGTTCACGAACGAGTACTTCTCCTTGATCTCCTTGATCATGTTCACGGTGAACTGTGCGCCCTTGCACTTCTCGCCGATGAGCTTCGACAGCATCGCGTCGATGCTGTCACCGGCGATCGAGAACGTGACCTGGTCCTCCTCGGACGGCAGCGTGCCGTGCATGCGGCACAGGTCGGTCGTGCCGGCGCCGATGTCGATCACCAGCGTGTCGTCGAGGCGGTCGAGACCATAGGCGACCGAGAACGGCTCGGAGCAGATCATCACCGAGTCGAGCACCTCGCGGGCAGCTTCGATGATCGCCTGCTTGTTCTTGATCGAGCCTTCGGCGGGACAGCCAATGACGCCGTAGATCAGCTCGTCCTTGCGCGGCTTGGCCAGCGCGATGGCGTGCTTGACGAGGTCCTTCGCCGCCCGCATGTTGGCCTTGGCTTCCGGGCTGTCGATGCCATTGTCGGAGTACTTGATCACGCCCTTCTCGAGCGGGCGGTACAGGTCGAGCGACAGGCGCTTGGCGAGCGCCTCGGTCCCGAACAGGACCTCGGCCTTGAGCAGCTTGCGCGCGACGATGTCCTTGGGGTAGCCAACCACGCTGTAGACGGTTTCGCGGACGCCGTTCGATGCGGCGATCGAGGTGCGCGACGTGCCGAGGTCCATCCCGATGTACAGGACGCCTTGCTCCTTCGTGCTGGTGTCGTGGGTACTGGTTTCACGTTCCATCGGCGCTACCTTTTGCGACATCGTTCAGTCCTTCCCCTAGCCCATTGCGGCTTCCCGGTCCACCGGGTTTTGCAGGCAGGTTTGCAGATCTCGTGCTCGGACCTGGGCTCAAGACCGGATCGCAGCGTGTGTTACGGCCGATGTCCCTGAGCGCCGTTGCCGACCAGATCCTTGAGCTCCATGTTGAGCTTGAAGATCTCCTCGAGAAGCCCTTTCTTGCGCTTGAACTCGGGTTCCTTATCGGACAAACCCTGCACCTCGCGATAGATCGACGCGACGCCGTCGTCCACTTGTGCTGCCTTGACCGACCGCAGGCGCTCGACCATGCCCTCGGCATCGGCGAGCGCCGACTTCAGCTTGTCGATGCGGCGTTCCAGCGTCGAGATGCGCTCCCGGCGCGTCTCGAGCTCGGCGCCGCGCACCCGCCCGACCTCGGTCCGGATCCGGTTCTCGGCCAGCTCGGTGAGCTGCTCGACCAGCTGCTGGCGGCGGGCCTCCGGCGTTCCTTGCACCAGCGCGCCGATCACCGAATGCAGCTGCTCGTGGAACTCGAGCGCATCCAGGTCCTCGTGCTC